>JBOHGE010000005.1:127507-167496 GCA_050700055.1 Pseudonocardiaceae bacterium | reverse complement strand
CGGTGAGCTCACCAGACTCCACCCGCACCCCCTGGTAAACGGGCAGGTCCATCCCCAGCCCGTCCACCAGCAGCTCCGCCACCAACGACGGGCGCTGCCGGACCATCTCGATCACCATCTCATGCACAGCTGAAGGCATACCCGGCACGCTAGCGACGACCACCGACAGTCCAGCTTAAGCGATGGTAAGGACTGCCGGTGCGCTCTTGCGGGCCGCGAGCTGGACGGGAGAGGGTCGACCGGGACAAGGCACGGGAGGTCGGATGACGTCGTCGGTAACTCTCGCTCGGCGGGGTGAGCGGCGGGTGATCAGCAATGTGACGAAAGGATCGATCGGCAATCTGATCGAGTGGTACGACTGGTACACCTACGCGGCGTTCAGCATCTACTTCGCGGCCACGTTCTTTCCGAAGGGAAACGCGACCGTGCAGTTGCTGAACACCGCAGCGGTCTTTGCGGTCGGTTTTCTGATGCGGCCGATCGGCGGTTGGCTGCTGGGGTGCTTCGCCGACCGGTATGGGCGGCGGACCGCGCTCACCTGGTCGGTCACGATGATGGCGCTGAGTTCCCTGTTGATCGCAGTGACCCCGGGTTACAACACGATCGGTGTGGCGGCGCCGATCATGCTGGTGCTGGCGCGGTTGCTGCAGGGATTGTCGGTCGGCGGCGAATACGCCACCTCGGCGACGTACCTTTCCGAGGTGGCATCAACCGGTCGGCGTGGCTTCTACTCCAGTTTCCAGTACGTCACCTTGATCGCCGGTCAGCTGGTCGCGCTGGGATTGTTGATCATGTTGCAACTGTTGCTGACGGACCAGCAGCTGGCCGGCTGGGGTTGGCGGATCGCGTTCGGGCTCGGTGGGCTGGGCGCGGTGGTGGTGATGTACCTGCGCCGGAGCATGGATGAGTCGGCGAGCTTCCGCGCCGAGGCGCAGCGAACCGGCGGCGGAGCGGGCCGGCGTGGCGAGCTGCGGGCGTTGGGGGGGCATTGGCGCGAGTGCCTGCTGGTCGCCGGGCTGACCCTGGGCGGAACGGTCGCGTTCTACACCTACACGACCTATCTGCAGAAATTCATGCATCTGACCAGCGGTATCCCGAACAGTACCGTCACGTTGATCAATTTTGCCGCACTGGTGGTGTTCGTGGCGCTGCAACCGGTGCTGGGCTCGCTTTCCGACCGGATAGGGCGCCGTCCCTTGCTGCTGTTCTTCGGTATCAGCGGCACCGCGCTGACAGTGCCCCTGCTCACCCTGCTCGCGGACACCCACAACCCGCTCGGTGGATTCGCCATCATGCTCACCGGCCTGGTGATCGTCAGTGGATATACCTCGATCAACGCGATCGTGAAGGCCGAGCTGTTCCCGACCAGGAGCCCGGTCAGCCACTGCCCGACCTGCGGCCGTGGTCCTCCGGCGAGGTCGTGCTGACCCGACCGGTCGGTACCGGATCCCGCATCGCCGGGGTGGTGGCGCTGCGGACGTCGATCGACTCCGCTGCTGCGGACGTCGCGAGCAGCTGGGCGCTGATCCTGGGGGGTGTGCTGGCCGCCGCGGTGAGCTTCGTGGCGCTGGCGTTGGTGCTGGCCCGCTGGGTGCTGCGTCCGCTGGCCAAGTTGGAACGGGGCGTGCTCGCGGTCGCGGCCGGCGCGCCCGGCGCGCACGTCGTCACCGGTGGTGGACCGGCGGAGCTGCGCGCGCTCACCACGTCGTTCAACCGGATGTCCGACGCCGTGGCGGCTGCTGCGGAGCAGGAACGCCGGCTCGTCGCCGACGCCTCCCATCAGCTGCGCAACCCGATGGCCGCCCTGCGACTGCGGGTGGACTCGCTGGCGCCTCGGGTTCCAGCGACCGCACAGGCCGGCTACCGATCTTTGGCGGCCGAGGTCGAGCGGTTGGAAGCGCTGCTCGATGGGCTGCTCACGTTGGCCTCCGCGGATCGGGTGGCCGCCGAGTTCCAAGCCGCCGATGGCGCCCGGTGCCGGCCCGGGGCCGTCGCCGACACCCGGCTCGACGCCTGGCGCCCCGCCGCATCCCAGGCGCGGGTCCGGCTGGTCAACGGCCTGCCCGCCGAGCCCGCCGCGGTGGCCTGCGACGACTCCGAGCTCGCTCAGGTACTCGACATCCTGCTGGACAACGCGATCCGCTACGCCGGGCCCGACGCCACCGTCACGATGAGTGCCGCGATCCACTCCGACACGGTGCGGATGATCGTCTCCGACGACGGGACGGGCCTGTCGACGCAGGACCGGGCGCTGGCTTCCCAGCGGTTCTGGCGAGCCGCCGAACACCGGGACAGCGCCGGAACCGGGCTCGGTCTGGCCATCGCCGAGCGGCTGCTGCTCTCCCGCAAGGGGGCGTTGCATGTTGCGGCCGGCGACTGCGGTGGCCTTGCCGTGCATGTGGTGCTGCCGCGCGCCGAGGAACCGGAGGCCGGCCGATGAGCGAGATCCCCCGCCGGAGCGTGCTGAGCGCGTTGGCGCTCGGGCTCACCACCGCGGCCGGCTGCGGCACGGGCACCTACCGCGGGCCCCAGCGCACGCTGAGGATCGCGACAGGCCAGCGAGGCGAGGTAAACCTGGCGTTCGTCGAATTGCTCGCCACCGAGATCCGCCACGAGGAGCTGCGACTGCGCGTCACGGCGATACCCTCTGAGGGCAGCCTGGAGAACCTGCAACACCTGCGCGCTGGGCAGGTAGATCTGGCCCTCGTGCTCGCTGACGTCGCCCAAGCCGCAGCCACCGGCGACGGCCCGCTGGCTCTGGTGCCGATGCGGGCCATCGGCCGGATCTATGAGAACTATCTCCATCTCGTCGTCCTCACTGCCAGCCCTGTCCATACCCTGGCTGACCTGGCCGGGCGCACAGTCTCTTCGGGTTCGTACGGTTCTGCTGCCAGGCTGAACGGCTACCGGATCCTCATCGCCGCGGGGCTCGCACCCGCCGCCCCACCAGCCGGGGTGCGCGTGCAACACCACCGGCTTCCCGACGCGATCACCGCGCTCGAAGCCGGCCGCGTCGATGCCCTGCTCTGGGCCGGCGGGTTGCCGACCCCGGTGCTGGCCGAGCTCAGCGCACGCCGCGGTATCCGGCTGCTGTCGCTGGCCAGCGCGCTCCCCGCATTGCAGTCGGCGTACGGCCCGGTCTACCAACCGGCCACCATGCCCGCCAACGTCTACGGCTTCGCCCCGGAGCTCCCCACCATCGGGATCGCGAACCTGCTGGTTTGCCGACCCGATATCGATCCCGCGATCACGGCCGTGGTGGCCCGGGTACTGGTCACCCACGCGGCCAGACTCGTGCCGGAACAAGCCCTGGGCACCCAGTTCCTCGACCCGCGCAGCCTGATCGCCACGGCCGGAATCCCGTTGCACCCCGGCGCGATCACCGCCTACCGGGAATTGCACGGTTGACGGTGTTGCGCCGGCGCCGGTACCAGACGAGCCCGGCGATCAGCGATCCAGCGCCGGTGGCGCTGCCGATCCAGCCGCCCAGGGGTGGCAGAGCGGCGATCATGATCACGTCGATGAGGACGACCAGCGCAATCGTGAGCAGCGACAGCGAGATCACCAGCAGGATCGCGCGCCACCACTGGCCCTCGCGGCCCTGAACGAGCAGGAACAGCAGCCGCGCCCAGGGCGGGTCGGTGGGCTGCGCCCCGCTCGAGTCGATCTTCTTGGTGCTCACGGGTCAACGTTGCCGCCACCGGCTCGCGGTCGACAAGCCCGCATCCGCAGTCCTTACCCGCGCTTAAGGCGATCGGCTGCCGAGGGGCTACGGCATGCCTTCACGCGAACCACAGCGGGGCCTGATCAGCGTGTTCGTCACCACAGTGCTTGACGTACCGGCCGGACCAGGTGCATCCTCAATATATTCAACAAATGATGAAAAGTAGGTGATCGAGATGACCGAGCGCACGGGCTGCGTGGTTGTCGGTGGCGGCCCGGCCGGCATGGTGGCAGGGCTGCTGCTGGCCAGGGCCGGGGTCGAGGTGACGGTGCTGGAGAAGCACGCCGACTTCCTGCGGGACTTCCGCGGCGACACGGTGCACCCGTCCACGCTGACCCTGCTCGACGAACTGGGGCTGGGCGAGAGGTTCGCCGCCCTGCCGCACAGCGTGCTCACCGCGGGCGGGTTCCCCACCGAGGACGGCGGCATGCTGAAGCTGATCGACCTGACCCGGCTGAACGTGCCGCACCCCTACATCGCCATGGTGCCGCAGTGGGACTTCCTCAACCTGCTCGCCGACAGTGCCACCGAGGAGAAGACGTTCACGCTGCGGATGGACACCGAGACGACCGGCCTGATCCGCGAAGGCGGCCGGGTCGCCGGGGTCTGCTACCAGACGGCCGAGGGCATCCGGGGCGAGCTGCGCGCGGACCTGGTGATCGCCGCCGACGGCCGCTGGTCGCTCGCCCGGCGCGAGGCGGCCCTGGAGCCCAAGGAGTACGACTGCCCGTTCGATGTCTGGTGGTTCCGCCTGTCGCGCCACGACGACGAAGGCGAAGGCATGCTCACCCCGCGGATGCGCAACCGCCGCTTCGCCGTGCCACTGCCGCGCACCGGCTACTTCCAGATCGCCTACCTCGCGCCTAAGGGCGCCGACCTGCGCAAGGAAGGCATCGAGGGATTCCGCGCCAACGTGACCGAGGTCTGCCCCGAGTTCGCCGACCGGGTGCACGAGCTGGAGACGATGGACGACGTCAAGTTCCTCGACGTGCGGCTGAACCTGCTGCGCGAGTGGCACATCGACGGCTTGCTCTGCATCGGCGACGCGGCACACGCCATGTCGCCGATCGGCGGGGTGGGCATCAACCTGGCCGTGCAGGACGCCGTCGCCGCTGCGACGCTGCTGGCCGGGCCGCTTCGCCGGGGCCGCCCGACCCAGGCCGACCTGGCGAGGATCCGGTCACGCCGCCTGCTGCCCACGATGCTGGTGCAGGGCCTGCAGCGGATCCTGCACCGAGCCGTGCTGCGCCCGGTGATGGCGGGCCGGCGCAACGGCCCACCCCCGGCGATGATCACACTGTTCACCCGGTTCCCGCGGCTGTCGTACTTCCCGGCCCGGCTGCTCGGCCTGGGCTTGCGGCCCGAGCACGCCCCGGCCTTCGCCCGCCGTCCGATGGAGCGCGTCGAGTCCCCACGGGGTTTCACTCCGGGCCGGCACGGCGGGTAGCGGCCGGCTTCCGGTACCGGCTACCCGACCCGTGATCACGGTTTGGGTGCCGTCGGCGACATCCCGTGTCGTTTCCGGCACCCATATCGTGATCACGGCCGATGCGAATCCGGTCACCCAGGTGTTACGTGGCCGAGACGGGGAGTGCACAGCGGACGAGGAACGTCTATCCGGCAGTCTTCCGCCTGGAGGGCCGGTGTGAATGCAGGAGGTAGCTCACAGTGACTGGTTTCGATCCGGCCGCGGATACCGGGATTCCGACCGAACCGTGTGGATCTCTGCCCCGGCCACAAACCCTGCAGCGGGCCTACGCTGCATACGATGCAGGTGAGATCACCAGGGATGCGCTGGGAATCGAGCAGGACGCGGCGGTCAAGGACACGATCGAGCGTATGGAGGCCACGGGTTCACCGATCGTCACCGATGGCGAGCAACGTTGGTCGAGTTTCGCCACCTACCCGTTCATGACCACCATGGCCGGAACGGGCCTCAACCCCAAGCTGGCGCCGGGCGGCCAAACCTTCGCTTTGTTTCCGGACGGGCACTACAAGGCCATGCCCCGCCTGGTGGGCGGCCCGTTCACCTACAACGAGTACGCGGCCGACGCGCTGGTGAAGGCCCTCCCGTATGCGACCAAGCCGATGAAACAGGCCGTGATCGCCCCTTCGATGCTCTCGCTGCTTCTACCACTGCACCTCGAGGTGCCGGACTATCCGCGCGAGCAGTTCGAGTCGGATCTCGTCGACGAGTGCGAGAAGGACATCCGAAAGGCGTTCGCCGCTGGAGCGGCCCGCGTCACGATCGACTTCACGGAGGGTCGGTTGGCTTTGAAGGCCGACCCACGCAACCCGTGGACCGACGCCAACCTGCTCCCGCATTTCATCGAGCTCATCTGCCGGGTGGTCGACCGGTTCACTCCCGAAGAGCGGGTGAACATCGGTGTCCACACCTGCGCCGGCAGCGACGCGGACTCCAACCACAGCGCGGAGGTGCCTTACCGCAGCCTGCTACCGGCCCTGTTCTCGATCAATGCCGGGTACTTCACGATTCAGGCCGCCTGCGAAGTGGACCGGGACGAGACGTACCAGATGATCGGCGAGTACAGCCGAGACGATGCGAACGGAATTCCGCAGATATGCTATGTCGGCGTGATCTGGTGCCAGAATCCTCGACCGGAGACAGCCCAGGAGGTCTGCGAGGCGCTGGTGCGGGCCGCCGATTTCATCCCGAAGAACCGCCTCGCGTCAACCGATGACTGCGGATTCCAGCCGTTCTCCATCGACATGAAACCGGCCTACGGATCGCCCGACTTCGCCCGCGACATCGCATTCCAGAAGATCCGGGCGCGCATCGACGGCACCAGGCTGGCCGCCGAGAAGCTCGGAGTCGGCTGAACCGAGCCCGGCCGCCGATCCGCCAGCGGGTACGCGATAGTGCCAGGTGTCCACCTCGTCATCGAAGAAGAACTCCTTCGGCCACCGACCCCGCCGTGCCCCTCGCCGACCTCACCCGCCGAGGATGAGTGCGCGTCGAGTCCTAGAGCCGCCGGCGCCGCAGGGTCAGCGGGGCAGGGTGGTGAGGAAGGTGTGCCAGGCGGGGGTGGGGACGGTCAGGGCGGGGCCGGTGCGGTTCTTGGAGTCGCGGACCAGCACGGCGCCCGGCGCGGGCGCGACCTCGACACAGTTCCCGCTCTCGTAGCTGTAGCTGCTGGTGCGCCAGCCGACCTCGACGCAGCCGCCGTTCTCGTAGCTGTAGCTGCTGGTGCGCCAGACAATCCCGTCCGGCTCAGGTGCGGTGCTCATAGTCCTCTCGATCCGCATAGAGCTCGGTTGCCAGGGTGGCAATCAGCTCCCTCGATTCTCCCTCACCCAGCGCGGTCTCCGCCAGCGCCGCCAGGATGCTCTGGTATGCCTCGATCTCCTCCAGCGTCTCCAGGAACAGGCTGGACGTGGTGCTCTCCAGGTAGACCACCGGCTTGAAATCGGCGAACTCCATCAAGGTGAACGCGCCGGTCATCGCGGCGTGCGCGCCGAACGCGGCCGGCACCACCCGCAGCGTGAGGAAGGGGCGCATCGACATCCGCAGCAGGTGGTGCAACTGCTCGGACATCACCACCGGGCCGCCCACCGGCAGCCGCAGCACGAACTCGTGCAGGTAGAAGGTGCAGCGCGGCGGGTCGCGGCGGCTGAACAGGCTCTGCCGGGCCAGCCGGGCGGCCACCCGGTCGTCCACCTCCTCGGCCGGCACATTGCCCGACCGGCTGATCAGCGCGCGGGCGTAGTCACCGATCTGCAGCAGGCCGTGCACACCCGGCTCCTGGAACTCGCTGATCGCCACCGCCTTGGTCTCGTGATCGATCAACGTCACGAGCTGCGGGGGCAGCCGGGAGCCGTGCTGCTGGAACCAACCGGGCACGTGCTGCTCGTCGCACAGGGCGAGCAGCCGGTCGCGCTCGGTGCCGGTCACCCGGCACAGCGCCAGGAACCCCGCCACCTGCACCGCGCTGGCGCTACGCTTCCCGGTGAGCAGCCGGGAGATCCAGCTCGGGGACAGGCCCAGCTGGTACGCGACCTGCTTGCCGTTGAGCCCGACCCGCTCCATCGCCCGGCGCAGTCCCTCGCCGAGTTCGCGGCTGCGGATCGTCGGTTCGTGGTCTTGCATGACAACCTCCCGCCGCACACCATAAACCCCTCAGCGGGAAGATTTCGGCGCTAACACGCATTATGTCGCCTGATCGGGTATTGCGTGCTCTAGGGACAACTGGTTTCGTCATCGTGGGCAGGAGTAGACCTCACCGGGCCGTCCAGGAGGCAACCACCGATGGACACGATCTCACCAGTCGTGATCGACGCGTTCACCCTGCTGCACTTGGATCTCTACGGCCATCTCGACAAGGCGGAGTACCTGGCGAGCAAGGACAAGAGATGGTGCAGCGTCGACGTCGACGCGGCACGTGAGCTGATCCCCGACCTGGTGGACGTGATCCGGGGATTGCTGGTCGACCACGAGCCGCAGCCCGACGGCAGCTGCCAGATCTGCACGTCGGGGTGGCCCTGCTCGGTCGCGACCACCATCCACTCGGTGGTGAAAGACCCGGACCGCGCGTTCGTCGCGCTCCTGCACCGCGACCATGATCACGAGTGATCGGTAGCGGGTCGCTCCGGGAGACCAGCGAGAAGCGGGACGTTGGGTTGAGCCGTTGTCAGCAGGTGCTCGAGCGCGCTCACCCAGATCTCCACAATGGCGTTGTCGTCGATCCTGCTGTGCGCGGTGCCCAGTAGGTTGGGCAGCAGCCGGGTGGAGATCAGGGCGCCGAGCCCGATCGTCGCGATGGCCTCAGCCTGGTGGGCGGATACCACCGGTCCGGATCGGTCGGTGATCCACTCAGCGAACTCGCGGTAGGTCGCCTCGACGACCTGGGCGACGGCGTCGGTGAGGATCCTCGGTCCGTGCCGCGCCTCGCTGGCGAGCAGCCGCAACAGCTGGGCTTCCTGGTCGAGCTCAGCCAGGATGTATCGGGCGGCGATGGTGAGCTCGGTGCGCAGATCTCCGAGGTCGGCGAACAGCCGGCGAATGTCACGCAGCGCGGCGAGCCGGCTCAGCTGCCGTTGCACTCCGGCGGTCAGCAGCGCTTCCTTGGACGGGAAGTGGTGATAGATGCCGCCGGCACCGGGGCTGAGCCCGGCGGCCTGCTCGATCCGGGTGATGCTGGTGCCGCGGTAGCCGTGCTCGCTGAACAGCTCCATCGCCGCGTCGATGATGCGGTCCCGGGTCGTTACGGTTGACAGATCGCCCATGACCCCAAAGTATTTACTTAGGCACGTCAAGCGTCAACTGAGAGAGTAGCGATGGCAGTGTTCAACGAGCATGGTCGAAGTCGGCTGGCCCGCACGATGCCCCTGGCCGGGCTGGCCGGCCGGACCGCCGGAGAGGCGGTGGTCGCCGCCCTGCGCAAGCGCTTGACCGGCCAGGACAGCACCGAGTTCCACGAACGGACCAGTGAGCGTTACGCGGCCATGCTCGGCCACTCGAAGGGCGTGCTGATGAAGGCCGGGCAGGTGCTGTCCTTCGTCGCGCTCGGGTCGCTGGTCCCCCCGGAACGCCAGCGCGTCTACCAGGCGGCGATGGCCCGGCTGCAGGCCGATGCGCCGCCGATGGCTCCCGAGCTGGCCGCGGCGGTGGTGGAGGCCGAGCTGGGCGCGCCCCCGGAGGAGGTCTTCGCGGAGTTCGACCCGCATGCGTTCGCGGCGGCGTCGATCGGGCAGGTGCACGCGGCCCGGCTGACCGACGGGCGGCGGGTGGCGGTCAAGGTGCAGTATCCCGGGGTCGATCAGGCCATCCGAGCGGATCTGGACAACACCGAGCTGCTGGCCACCTTCCTGCAACTGGTCGGGGCGATCATGCCCGGCTCCAACCGGCTCGATGTGCGCGAGCTGGCCCGGGAGGTGGCCGCCCGGATCGGTGAGGAGATCGACTACCACATCGAGGCCACCCACCAGACCGACTTCGCCGACGCCTACCGGGATCATCCGTTCATCCGCATCCCCGAAGTGGTACCGGAGCTGTCGACTCGCCGCGTGCTCACCATGGACCTCGTGGACGGCATGCGCTGGTCTCAGGCCGTGCAGGCGGATCAGCGGTTGCGGGACAAGTGGGGCGAGGTGATCTACCGGTTCGCGCTGGGCAGCCTGCGACTGGTGCGCATGTTCCACGCCGACCCCCATCCGGGCAATTACCTGTTCCACGACGACGGTGCGGTGACATTCCTGGATTTCGGTTGCGTCAACCGGTTCTCCGCAGCACAGATCGCGCTGATGCAACGGATCGTCGCCGCCGCGATCGCCGATGACGCCGCAGCCTTGTGGGACACCTTCGTGGAGATCGGTTTCCTGACCGCCTCCGACGCGCCCACCCCGGCGGAACTGCTCGAGTGGTACCGCGACAAGATGCAACCACTGGTGGCCGAGCAGCCGTTCACCTACACGCCGGCGTACGCGGCGTCCATGGTGCAGGGCATCTTCGCCCGCCAGGGCGCGGCCGGGTCGGTGATGCGCCGCTTCGAGCTCCCCCGCGAGTACGTGTTCCTCAGCCGCATCGACCTGGGACTCACCGCGCTGCTGGCCGAACTGCACGCCACCGGTCCGTGGGCGGCGATCCGCCGCGAATGGGACTGCAACGGGCCCCCCGCCACCGAGATCGGCGAGCTCGACGTCGAGCATTGGGTGCGGCAAGGACTCAGACCATGATAATCCCGACTGGTGACCCGTACCCGGCCTATCGGGCACTGCGTGAACAGCATCCGGTGTACTGGGACGGCGACCTGGACGCGTTTCTGGTCAGCTCCTACGCCGAGGCGAGCATCGTGCTGCGCGGTCCGGGGTGGAGCAGCGACCCCAACCGCAACCCCGCGCTGGCCGCCCGGCTCGATCGCGCCGAAGTAGGAACCCCAGCACTGCGAACCCTGTTGACGATGGACCCACCCGAGCACACTCGGCTGCGGCGGCTGCTCGCCCCGGCTTTCGCCCCCCGGTCCATCGACGCGCTGCACCCCCGGATCGCCGCAGTGGTCAAGTCCGCCATCGCCACGCTCGACACGGCGGGTGCGGTCGACGTCATCGCCGACATCGGCTATCCGATCCCACTGGCCGTGATGTGCGAGCTGCTCGACATCGACATCGAGGGCGCGCAGCTGTTACGTACCGAGACCCCCAAGCTGGTGGGAATGCTCGAGTTCGATCCCGACGCCGACGCGGTGCTCGCGGCCGAGGAGGCCATCGCCGGCCTCGCGCTTTATCTGCTGCCCATCCTCGGCGACCGCCGTCACCGGCCCGGCGACGATTTCGCCAGTCAGCTGCTGCGCCTCGGAGACGACGGCGGCCACGCGCTGGGACACGACGAACTGGCACTCGACAACGCATTGGGCCTCGACGAAGTGCTCGCCACCTGCATTCTGCTGCTCACCGCCGGGCACGAGACCACCGCCAGCCTGATCGGCAACGGCGTGTTGGCCCTGATGGAACACCCCGACCAACTCCACCTGCTCCAGCGTGATCCCGCGCTGATCACCCCGGCAATTGAAGAGATCCTCCGCTTCGAATGCCCCGCCAAGATCGTCGGCCGGACCAGCCTCATCGACCGGGAACTAGGCGGGCACACCATTCGCGCCGGCCAGCGCGTGCTTCTGCTGCTCGGCGCAGCGAACCGGGATCCGGCGCAGTTCCGCGACCCCGAGTGCTTCGACATCACCCGAGCTCCCGCTCCGCACCTCGCTTTCGGTGCGGGACCGCACTTCTGCCTCGGAGCTGCCCTATCTCGAGCCGAGGCCCAGGAGATGCTGCGCCAACTGCTGCCGCTCCTGACCGAGTGGCGACTCGCACCCGGAGCGCCCGCCTGGCGAGCCTCCGACACTTTCCGCGCACTCGAGAAGCTCCACCTCGTCAGCCCCGCGGGCTGATCCGCATGATCTGTGCGAGTGCGGAGACTCCAGCCTTGCCGAGGACGGATGGGTGCCCTGGGGGGCCAGCTCTGGAGCCGCAGGCGACGGCTGGGCGACATGCGCCGGCTGAACGAGCGGGACCGGCGATGAGGTAAGCGGACGGGTAGAACCTCACACGAGCACGACTGTGACCGGGATCCTGCGCTGCTCTACCAGCATCCGCAGATCCTCGCCGGCACTGGTCAGGATCTGGTCGCCGGGCAGTGCCAACAGCGCAACCAGTGCATCGACGGCGTCAGACATCCCACCAGCAGCCAGGAGTTCCCCCGCTGCCTTCGCCTCGGCGAGCCGCGTGTCACGGATATCGATCATCGACAGGTGGCGGGCCAGCCGGGCCTGCCGCGAGCCATCCCGCCACGCCTGCGCCACCACCGGAGCCGCAGTCACGAGCGACGCCCCGGCGCGGCGGCCCAACTCGATGAGGCCGGCCACGCGACGGTCGTCACGGTCGATCCCGATCAGCGCTCCGGCGTCGAGTATCAGGTTCATGCTGCCGGGTCGTCTGCGCGGCCCGGCCCGAGGTACGGAACGCCGACCTCCGCGGCAAGTGTTTGCAGCTCGGCCTCGTCGAACGGCCCGTGCTCGGCCTGGTGCTCAGCGAGCCAGGCGTCAACCAGCCGTCCACGCAGCCATGCCGCCAGCGCCTCCGCGACGACCGCGGAGAACGGGACACCCCGCCGCTCGGCGACAGCCTGGGCGGCGCGGAGCATCTCCTCGGGCAGGGAGACCGTGACCCGGTCAGTGCTCATACGAATTAGTGTACCAAGGTATGAGGCGCTCGTTGCATACCGCGTCCGGGTCGATGGAGGGGTTCTCCAGCAGCTGATCCAGCTGCTGTGCAACGCCTGTTCTTGATTGATTCCAGAAAGTAGGCCACACTTCGGCGTGTGCCGACGACTTCGGACCTCGAGCGCAGGTTGCGCGGGGTTGCGCTGCGGGTGACGCGCCCTCGGGTGGCGGTGCTGTCCGCGGTGCACGACCATCCGCACGCCGACACCGACTCGATCATCGGTGTCGTGCGTGCGGATCTCGGTGAGGTGTCCCACCAGGCCGTCTACGACGTGCTGCGCGTGTTGACTGGCGCGGGTCTGGTGCGGCGCATCCAGCCGACGGGCTCCGTGGCGCGCTACGAGGCGCGGGTCGGGGACAACCACCACCACGTCGTATGCCGGTCGTGCGGTGCCATCGCCGATGTCGACTGCGCGGTCGGCTACACCCCCTGCCTGACGGCCGCCGACGACTCGGGCTACAAGATCGACGAAGCCGAGGTCATCTATTGGGGCCGATGTCCCGACTGTGTCGCGGTAACTTCTGCCGCGTCCGGCGGCTGACCACAGACACGCCGTGCTCGACACCAGCAACCAGCCATCAGAAGCACACAGCGAAACAGGAGAAAGACCGACGTGTCCGGCAGTGAGAGCGAGAACCCAGTAATCCCTTCCCCCACCCCCAAGCCGACCCGGCCCAGGACGAACCAGGACTGGTGGCCGAACCAGCTGAACCTGCAGGTGCTCCACCAGCACTCGCCCCGGTCCAATCCGATGGGCGAGGACTTCACCTACGCAGCGGAGTTCACGACCCTCGACGTCGACGCGCTCAAGCGCGACATCATCGAGGTGATGACGACCTCGCGGGACTGGTGGCCGGCCGATTATGGCCACTACGGGCCGCTGTTCATCCGGATGAGCTGGCATGCCGCGGGCACGTACCGCATCGCCGACGGCCGGGGCGGTGGCGGCTCCGGCGCTCAGCGCTTCGCCCCGCTCAACAGCTGGCCCGACAACGCGAGCCTCGACAAGGCGCGCCGGTTACTCTGGCCGGTCAAGCAGAAGTACGGCCGGAAGATCTCCTGGGCCGATCTTTTGGTTTTCGCCGGCAACTGTGCCCTGGAATCGATGGGGCTCACGACGTTCGGCTTCGGCTTCGGGCGGGAGGACGTCTGGGAGCCCGACGAGATCATCTGGGGCCCTGAGGACACCTGGCTCGGAGATGAGCGCTACAGCGGCGACAGGGAGCTCACCGGTCCTCTCGGCGCCGTCCAGATGGGCCTGATCTACGTGAACCCGGAGGGGCCCAACGGCAACCCGGATCCGCTTGCTGCCGCCAAGGACATCCGGGAGACCTTCGGTCGGATGGCGATGAACGACGAGGAGACGGTGGCGCTCATCGTCGGTGGTCACACGTTCGGCAAGTGCCACGGTGCCGTCCCCGCCGACCATGTCGGTCCGGAACCCGAGGCATGCCCCGTCGAGGAGCAAGGCTTCGGCTGGCGCAACACCTGCGGCAGCGGCAAGGGCGGCGACACGCTCACCAGCGGGCTGGAGGGCGCATGGACCAACGAGCCGACGAAGTGGGACAACGGGTACCTGAACATCCTGTTCACCTACGACTGGGAGCTGACCACGAGCCCCGCCGGTGCCAAGCAGTGGACTCCCAAGGATCCGTCGGCCCAGGGCACCGTGCCGGATGCCCATGATCCGTCAAAGCGACACGCCCCGATGATGCTGACGACCGACCTGGCGCTGAAGGTGGATCCGATCTACGGGCCGATCGCGAAGCGCTTCCACGAGAACCCGGACCAGCTCGCGGAAGCGTTCGCCAAGGCGTGGTACAAGCTGTTGCACCGCGACATGGGACCCGTCTCGCGCTACCTCGGCCCGTGGGTTCCCCAGGCGCAGCTGTGGCAGGACCCCGTCCCCGCGGTCGATCATGACCTGATCGGGGAGCAGGACATCACCGCCCTCAAAGGCAAGATCCTCGAATCAGGGCTGTCCATCTCCCAACTGGTATCCACCGCCTGGGCATCAGCAGCAAGCTTCCGCGGCACCGACATGCGTGGCGGGGCCAACGGAGCACGGATCCGCCTGGCGCCGCAAAGGGACTGGCAGGTCAACGACCCGACCGAACTGGCCAAGGTGCTACAAACCCTCCAGCAGATCCAGCGAGACTTCACCAACGCACAATCCGGCGCAACGCCGGTCTCGCTCGCTGATCTGATCGTTCTGGGCGGTTGCGCGGCCCTCGAGCAAGCAGCGCGCAACGCCGGGCACGACATCACGGTCCCGTTCGTGGCAGGGCGCACGGACGCCTCGCAGGAACAGACCGACGTGGAGTCGTTCGCCGTGCTCGAACCGGCCGCCGACGGGTTCCGTAACTACCTCCGAGCCGGCGAGAAACTGCCGGCGGAGACCCTGTTGCTGGACCGGGCCAACCTGCTGACCCTGACCGCTCCCGAGATGGCAGTCCTCGTCGGCGGCCTGCGGGCACTGAACGCCAACTTCGGTCAGTCCGCCCACGGCGTCTTCACCGACCGACCCGAGACGTTGACCAACGACTTCTTCGTGAACCTGCTCGACATGGGCACGGAGTGGAAACCATCCGCCTCGTCCGAGAACGTGTACGAGGGTCGGGATCGGCTCAGCGGCGAGCTCAAGTGGACCGCCACCGCCGCCGACCTCGTCTTCGGCTCGAACTCCCAGCTGCGAGCCATCTCGGAGGTCTATGCCTGCGACGACTCGAAGGAGAAGTTCGTGCGTGACTTCGTGGCCGCGTGGGACAAGGTCATGAACCTCGACCGGTTCGACCTCGCCTGATCCCGATGCCCAGGTTGCGTTTGCCGGTGCGCCGGAACACTGTCCTGCGCTGACACCGCGACCTGCTCGCCCGCCACCCCGCGGCCGGCCCTGGCCCAAGCGCCCTGGCCGGCCGCGGACCGTGCGCTCGACTCGCGCCCTGGTGCCGCGCCTGGCGCGGGACAATTGGCTCCGAAGTTAGGGGGCTCCTGACGTATCTGGTTCTGCAGGATCAGCAGATCCTGCTCAGGTTTTCGGGAGGAGACGGCCGGATATCTCGGCGCGGCGTGTGAGGAGTAAGGACACTCGGTGTGCCGCGTAGAAAGTGGCTACCAGACTTGCGACGAGAAGGAGTCCTAGAACGAGGATAGTGACGTCGACGGTGGGAGCCGCACTGGAACCGGCCTGGCCACGGGCCGAACCGGTCAGGAAAGGCACGATGAGCAGCACGCAGATCCCGAGTGCGGTCTCGACGGCCACCACGGCGGGGAAGTGGCGCAAAGTGAGGGCGAAACCCTCGCCGATGTCACCGGCCGCGTGTGCCTTTGCGATTCGCGGTGTGAGCAGGAACTGGTTGTAGGCGCCGGCCGTCATCACAGCGAGTACCAAGAGGAGCTTGACGAGCAGGAACCGCCCGTATGTCGTGGTGGCGAACTCTGAGATACCCCCGACGTGCTTCCACGTCAGCCAGGAACCCGAGAGGATCACCGCACCCACGGCGATGAGCGCAAGGACGCTGAAACGTTGCCACATGCGAGCCCAGGACAGCCCCGCGTACTTACCGAGTGCGCCCCGGGTCCGGCTCAGCAGCACGAGGCTGGCCAGCCCACCCAGCCAGGTGCAGCCGGCGACGATGTGGGCCTGGGTCATGACGATGCCGAGCACGTGGTCGAACGTCTCGGTGCTCAGGTTCGTCGGCAACGAAGTCACAACCGATGCCGTCACCGCCAATAATGCGGCGACCGTGGCCACGCTGTCGAGACGGTCCCGGACGCCTGGAACGAATAGCGAGATGAGTAGCACGGCCACCACGGCGAAAAGTACGTTCTGCACCAGAATCAATGTCCCCGACGACACCCAGGAACCAGCCTTCGCGGGCAGCGCGAAGAAGTGCCACATCCGGGCCGGGGCCAGCGCTGCACCGAACGACGTGGCCGGATCCGCACGGGCCACCCGAGCCGCGAGCTGGACATAAGCAGCCACCACGAGCACGATTCCGGACGCGGCGAGCAGCGTCGCACTCCGGTGCCGCAGGACGACGACGTCGCCGTCCTCGAGCCCACTCTCCCTCGCCCGCAGCACCGGACGCACGACCACGAGATAGGTCAACGTCCCACCGACGACCAACGCCACGGCGACGAAGTAGGCGAACAAGCTCAGCACTCGCCACCAAGCGGGCCACGATGCGGCCGTGGGCTGCGCCAACGCCGACTCAAGAACCAAAACACCCATAACAGACATTAGATGAGGCTTGGCTAACCCTGTCAAGGGTGGCGTTCGCGGCCTCGTCGACTCACCGGTGCCGCAGGGGGCGGCAGCACCGCAACCAAGGACATCGAGATCTTGATTCTCCGCCACGAAGTCACAATGCTCCGGCGTCGGGTGAGCAGCCCGCGGGCCAGTTCAGGTGCCATCGGTCTGCGTCCCCCCGCGGGCGGGCACGCAGCCTCGGCGGGGCTCAGTGCGCATCTTCGGCCGGGTACATCTGACCGTAGTTGCCTTTCCTAGCAAGTTGCCCACTGTGGGCAACTTCGATATGTGGGCAATGATGCCGGATCCGCGACGCGAGACGAACACCTGGCCCTACCGCGTGCCTTCTCTGCAGGTCAACAGCGGCGGCACGGCAACTCGCGAGGACGCCCGCGCGAGCGCCTGGACGCGATCTCGTTTGCACTGGAAGGTGACCCGAGCGAGTACGACGGCGACACCCAGGCGATCGCCTTGAGGTGCCTGTCGCTCCTGCCGCTCTGTAGCCGAGGGAGATAGCCGGCTCGCCGGCACAACCCCATATCGCCGGCTGTCGCAGATCAGGCCAAAAGGGACGCAGACACCTCGTCTCCTGCGCGGAGACCATAGGGCGACCCATCGGAGAGGCGGCTGCCGGACCTGATCGGCCCGTGCCGTCTACTTACGTAAACGCAAACAATGCGCGAGTAGGTGAGGGCTGTGTGTCCACCTGGCCCGAAACGCCAAGTGAGTCGGGTGCGCCCGCTTCCAGAGCTGCCCTGTCAGGGGCCATCCCTTCCGAGCGCGGTCTCGGACGGGGCGTAGTCTTTCAGAGTTCCCATAATCTACAAATACTGCCCTCTGTGGGAAGAAACTTGGGGTTTACCGAACGGTCAGGTCCGCACGTCAGCAGTCGTCGCGTGCCCAGGCTGGACGAGAACGGGGGGCCTGCATCAATGTCGCTAAGTTAGGTGTCTCCGGCTGGCAGAGCTGTGCGAGCACAGCAGGCAGCACAGCTGCCAGACTGATCAAGAGCAGCTATCCCCGGCGTCCTCGCGCTGCCACGACCCCCATGATCGCGGTTTGGGTGCCGAAAACGACAAATTTTGTCGTTTTCGGCACCCAAACCGCGATCACCACCACGAGGACCGCCATCCACCAAGATCACCTTGCTGTACCACGGCCGCCCGGCAGGCCATCCGGTCACCACGACATCCCCACCGTCGTTTAACCAATTCCGTCTCGTTCGCGGGCGTCCGCCAGTTACCGCCAGCCCGCTTCGGCGCAGGTCATGGCCGGCGCCGACCGGAGATGGACGATCCCCCGGAGTCCTGAAAATCGGAAGGTCGGCGGTTCGAACCCGCCCCTGGTCCCAATAACTCCAGTCCTCTGGGAGCTTCTGGTGCCTCTACGACGGGACTTGAGCGGGACGCAAAGTCTTCCAGCCCTGTGCGCCTGAGATCGGCGAGGGCACGGGCAGCGATATCCAACCGCTGCTCGCTCAGCCTGTCGCGAGCTTTCTCGTCAACGAACGGTCGACAGATCGACCCGCGGCGGGATCGGGACGAGTGGAGGTCGGTGCTCGACGAGGCCGGTGTCCGGGAAGCCCGGCTACCTGACTCCCGGCACACCGCAGCCACTGTCCTCCTGCTTCTAGGTGTCCAGCACCGGGCCGTCATGGGTTGGTCCACCGTCGCGATGAAGCAGCGGTACATGCACGTCACGGAAGGGCTGCGCCGGGACGTCGCCGACCAGCTCAGTAGCTACTTCTGGAAAGAGAATTGAGACCCGCACTGAGCCCCTTCCGGTACAAACCAAGCACCCAACGGGGCAAAACAGCTGGTCAGAGGTGGTGTCCAGGCGCGGGGTCGAACCGCCGACCTTCCGATTTTCAGGGCTCGGGACGACGGTCCGCCAAGCCCCGCTCGTGTTCGTGACCTGCATCGTCGTCCTTGATCGCGCCGCCCAGTGTGGACGATCTCGCGGTTCGCGCCCCGAGTCGTCGGTAAGGTGGTGAGGATGCGCATGGCGGACCTTCCCTCCGTGGAGGTTTCTCTCACCGTGGCCGCCCCGCCGGAGCGGGTGTGGGCGCTGGCCAGTGACATCACTCGGGTAGGTGACTGGGGTGCCGAGTGTGTGGGGGCCGAGTGGGTGGATGGAGCTGACGGTCCTGCGGTCGGGGTCCGTTTCCTCGGTCACCAGGTCCGGGAGGACCGGGAGTGGGAGACCATCTCGGTGGTCATTGAGTCGGAGCTTGGTGTCAGCTTCGCCTGGGCGGTGGGCGACCCGGCGAACGCCTCCGCCACCTGGCGGTACCAGCTGGGCTGCGACGGATCCGGCGGCACTGTTGTGTGCTATGGGGTCGTCATGGGCCCCGGCCCCTCCGGTCTGACGGCCGTGATCGCAGAGATGCCCGGCCTCGAAGAGAGCATCATCGCTCACCGCCTCAAGGAGCATCAACGGAACATGACCGCGACGCTTGAGGCTATCAAACGGGCGGCTGAGCAGGGCTGATGTCCGACGGTTCGCGCCCGTCGGATCATTCCCGGGTTATGCCGATGTCTGCGTGACGGCCCTGGTCAGGGTGGTGGCTTGCTGGGATAGTTCGGCATAATCAGGCATGGCTGGCGGATGCTGGTCCTTCCGGATTGATGGAAGGACCGTGGCCATGATCTTGCGTCGCGGGCGTTCACTGGCGGCAACGACGGTGGAGAACTATCTGAACCAGGTTCGTCCATTTATGGCCTGGTATGCCCAGCAGTGTCAGCCCACCTTGGTGGGGTTGACGATCCGTGAGGTGAACCGGTTCTTGGTTTGGCGTTCGGGTAGCTGTTCAGCTGGCTCATTGGCAGTCGCGGCGGCGGCGTTGCGGACGTTGGTGCGGTGGATGTTCCTGGAGGGGCGGCTGGCCAGGGGGATTGGGCGCTGGTGTTGTCGCTGGCCCGCTTGGGGCTGCGCTCCCGGGAGGCCGCACCCTCCCGGCTCAGGCACCCACGGAGATCACATGATCACGTGGACGTCAAGGGAGGATTGAGGGAGATTCGCACCCTCCCTACCGGCTATCGGTACCCCGCCAGCAGGGTGCCGATCCGTTGCCGCAGGTGCGCGACCTCGTCAAGGTGCTGATGCGCAGCGGCGTACCGGGACAGCTCACGCAGTTCCTCGGCGGCGCGGTGCGAACGGATGGCACCGGCGAGGTCCACGGCCGCGTGCCCGAGGGCGGCGGCGTGCAGCGGGTCACCGGTGACCATCGTGAGACTGGCCAGCTTGGTCAGGCAGATCGCCTGCGAACGGGTGTCACCGGTGCCGGTGAACCCGGCCACTGCCGCCGTGAACCGATCGGTGGCCTCGCCAGGATCGCGGCCCAATATCGCCAGGTCGAACAAGGATTGCCCGGTGAGTAGGGCATGGCGTTCGGTGTTGTAGAAGGCCATGACCGGCGGCTCATTGTCCGGGATGAAGTGCGCGAAGTGGTCATCGGCGGTGCCGATGGCGGTCAGGGCCTCGCCGACCCGACGCATCTTGGCCAGCGCGCGGCCCCGGTCGACGTGCAGCACCGCCCGGACGGTCGGAGTGAGCCGATCAGCACGGACCAGAGCCTGTTCGGCCAGCGTCAGACCGTCATCGAGATGCCCGGCCCAGATCTCCTGTACCGCCATGCTCGACAGGGCCTCGGCGCGCAGCGGCCAGTCCTGGGCCTGCTCGGCGCAGAACACCGCGAAGCAGTACACTCGGCGAGCCTCCTCCTGGGCGTTGGCGTCCACCGCCATGTATCCAGCGATCTTGGCGAGGTAGCCGACTGCGGAGTACAGCTCGGGGCGCAGCCGGTCCGGGCAGGTGGCCTCTAGCAGGCGGGCCGACCAGCGCAACTGGCCCATGACAGCCTCGCGGACCAACCCGCCACCGTAGGTGGCACTCCACGACTCGAACACCTGTGTGGCGGTGCGGATCTGTTCGATCTCAGTCGCGCCGATCCGGTGCGGGATCGGCGTGGGCTCGCTGCCCTCCCACAGTGCCGCCACCGGCCCCAGAGCGGCGAGCGCGCCCACGCCCGGAGCGGTGTGCAGGAACTGTCTGCGGTCCACGCCTGCCAGCTTCACTACCGCACGTTGGGTGTTGACGAACCCCAGCGCGGTATCGGTGGAGACACCCAGGATCACTCGAAGGGCTTCTCGATACATTTTACCAGGCCAGCGGATGACACCTTGTTCGAGTTTGCCGATATAGTTTCCGCTGAGTTCCACCACCTTGTGGTGGTGGTCCCAGATCCACGCATTGACCAGCTCGGCGAGTTCCTGCCGGGACAGGCAATCCTCCGGATAGGCAAGCGAGGCGGTGCGCTCCCGCGCCGCCCGAAACCGATCATTCGCCGTCACCACGACCCCGCCTCTCCAGATGACACGAGTCCGCTGAGCACTACTGTCGACACCGAGCATTCCCCCGTTTCGTACGCAGACCCAGATCCGCGAGCAAGTAGCTCATCGGATGGACACGCTACGGGATACACATCGGCTACAGCGGCGGGCACAGGTCGGCGTGGCTGACCTCACCATCGCATTCTACTGGCCGGAGTGGCCGGCGGCAGCGACCCCAGTGCCCGGCGTCGCCGGACCCAGCGCGCCTCCCACACCAAGAGTGAATCCTGTAACAGGTTCTGCCTCGTGTCCTACGAAGGCGCCCCTTCCGGTCTCAGACGACCCCAGTGGCGAGGTGAGCGGCGTGCGGTCCTGGTTCGCTTGCCCGTCCAGGTGGCTGAACGGCTCATGCAACACGCTGCGACCGAAGAGTCGTCATTGTCGGAGACAGCGGCGGAGTTGCTCGCACAAGCGCTCTCCCAGAAGGGGCAGGGATCGTGACCGCCGGAGAGTTGCCACTCGGCTGGTTGGTGCTGACGATTTATGGCGCATTCGGACCGGGGACTACCGCGTGGTCTACGCGATCGAGAACGATCACCTCGTGGTGATCGTCGTTCGGGTCGCGAGCCGCGGCAAGGTCTACCGTGACATCTGACTCTGAGGGCGCCCTCCTGATGCCGCGCTCGCTGCAATGGAGCAGCCCGGACCGGCCAAAAGCCATCGCATAGCGCTACACAGCGGTCGCTCCATCCCAGCCTGGACTATCAACAGCAGGCGAAAGGATGGCCGCGGCACAGCAGTGGCATCGGGGGCGATCTCCCGTTCCTCTCCATCGAGCTGTCTGATTGCGGGCGGCGCGGCGAACTCAGATGGGCAGGCGACGCAGAGTCGTCCGAGTCGCCGCGTAGATGAAGGGGCCGGGTTCGTCGATGAGACGCTCGATCGCCCGCCACTGGCTCATGACGACCTCCAGCTGCGCCCAGGTCGTCTTGGCCTCGGCACTGGATAGCGCGACCATGCGGGCCCCGTTCATGCGGACCGCATCGATCTCGGCAGTGCGCTCCTGGATGCGGCTGTCGCGGGTGATGATGAGCCATCCCTGGCGGGCGACCTCAGGGATCCATACTGTGTCCAACGCTGCCCGGTCCGTGATCACGCACGCGGGCCGCTCACGACGGTGAACAACACCTCCTGGATCACCGGGATAGGTCACATCTGGTCGCAGTGTGACAAGCACCTTGGCCAAGCCAAGGACGTCGGCGTCGATATAAAAGCGGACCGTCGCCGGTTTGGACGATGGGCTCACGCCGCGTGTAAGGACATCTCGTAGGCCAGCGCCCAGCGGACGTCGCTGACGTCTAGGTCGAAGGCATCGGCGATCTCGTGCTCATCCTCGCCCCCGGCAGCGTGCTCCCAGATCACCTCCGTGCTGACACCGCCGACGGCGGGTTTACCGAAGCGGACCTCGGGCGTCATCCGCACCGGGGAGTCCGGGTCACCGTGCGGGCGCCAGCCGACGGCGATGTCATCGTCCCAGGTCACTCGGTTGAAGTACGCATCGGATGCAGCGGTGAGGACGTACTGACCGCGCACCTCCGCCACGAGGCAGAAGTCCGCATCGAGCTCAGCTGCGTCCTGAGCCTCATGCACCAGCTGGCGATCGACGACAAAGGGCCGTCGATCCGCCAGCGGGTAGGGGATCCCGTACCGGTCGCGGAGCCGATCGATGAAGGCGCGAAGCTCAGCCATCGGCACATTGCGGTCACGCCGGTACATCCGCAGCAACCCGGCTTCCACGAACTCCGCCCAGGTGACCGGCGCACGCTCGCCACGAGGCTCCGGCCGGATCACTGGTCGGTAGATCTTGCCCCGCCGAGTTCCACCCTCAAGCCAGTAATTCACGGTGCTCTGCGGGAGCCGCAGCAGCCGGGCCGCTTCGGCTTCGGAGAACATCTCACGATCAAGAACGCTCGCGCTCACCCGTCTAGTCTCGCATCCGGGACTGACACTTCGGGGACCACAGCCGCTTCGAGAACCAACAGCGCGCGCCACGCGATCAACGAGCCACGGCGGATCACCTCTCCTTGCTGACTCAAGCGCGAGCACACCGGGTCGGTGTGGCAGGAAGGCGATTGGATCTTCACGCAGCACACTGGGCGACCGATCGACCCGCGGCGCGATCGGGACGAGTGGAGGTCGGTGCTCGACGAGGCCGGTGTCCGGAAAGCCCGGCTACCTGACGCCCGGCACACCGTGGCGGCTGTCCTCCTGCTTCTAGCTGGCGGTAGCAGCTGACAACGTGATCATGCTCGCCGCGCGCATGGTGCCCTCCTCCGATCGCGCCTCCCACACCAAGAGCCAATCTTGTAACAGGATCTGTCCCGTGTCCTACGGAGGCGCGCCTTCAGCTCGCAGACGACCCCAGTGGCGAGGTGATCGCCGCGCAGTCCCAGTCCGCTTGCCCGTCCCGGTGGCCCAACGGCTTGTGCGACAAGCGGCGACCGCGGAGCTGTCTTTGTCGGAGACGGAGGCGAAGTTGATCGCGCGCGGTCTCTCCGATAAGGGTCAGGGATCATGACGGCAGCAGCACCTCTGCTCGATTGCGAGCTTGGGAATCTGTCTGCCGTTCCAGGTGATGCCGTTGACCTGCGGATGGTCTGCATTTCGGCGAGCCGTTTTCGGGACACGGTCCGGTTTACATGAAGTTGCGGGTGTGGAGGGCGGACAGTTCCGCGGCCTCGTCGGGTGGGAATCCGAGCCTGGTTAGGCGTTGCTGGCGGCCTTGGTCCATTGTGTGGTGCAGCTGTTGGACGGTGTGGTGGCCGCGGGCGATCGCTGCTGGGGTCCATTCCCCCGCCGCGATCACGATGAGTGCGTCGAGGACGTCGGCGTTGAGCCCCGCGGTATTGATGAGTGCGTCGTGGCGGCGTTCGATGGCGGCGCGCAGTCGGCCGCGGAGCGCGGGGTTGAGGGTGGCCTGGTGCTCCAGGTGTGCCAGGCCGAAGGCGACGTGTCGGGCCTCGTCTATTCGGGCGAGCTGGGTGATCTGGCGGGTGATCGGGTCTGGGGCGTGGTGGTCGAGGAATGCGAGCAGGGTGAGGAAGCTTCCTTCGCCGAGCACGGAGAGCAGGAACGACGCGAGCGAGAAATCCGGTTCGGACAGCAACGTCGTTAGTGACGCCCGCCCGCCGACCGAGGAGGTGCCCATGTCACCGCCGTGCAGCAGCGCGCGTCGGGTGAAGATCTCGATGTGTCGTGCCTCGTCGGCGGCCTGGACCGCGAGTAGCTGCTGCACCTCCCGGAAGTGCGGGTGGATGCGGGCAAGTAGCCGCGCCGGGATGACCAGCGCGGCCTGCTCGTTTTCTACCAGGTAGGTCATGACCTGGACCACCGCTGTCTCAATCTCGGTCGGCAGCTCGGTGGTGGCTGCCCAGTCCACGGCGGTGGCAGGGTCCCACTGCCTGGCGGCGGCATGTGCGTAGAGCCGGGGCGCTAGGTCTGCCCAGACCACGTCACGGTCGTCGAGGTCGAAGGATGCGGCCGGTCCACCGGCTTCCACCAGTGCGCCACGCGCGGCGAGACCCCAGTGCGCGGGTGGGCGGCGGACGATTCCTTCCGAGCCCGGTCCGCCGGCTCGCTGCGCGCCGGCCCACCGTTGTTCGTCGGCCCGTCCCCGCTCGACCTGGAACCCACCGGCTGGGTCGACGGCGAAGCCGTGCCCGGTGCTGCGGCACCACGCGCGCAGATGCACGCCCAGCGCCGGATCGGTTCCCACCACACGTAGCCGCTCCCCGGAGGGCAGCGTGCGCAGCGCCCGGCTCACGAGCAGGTGAGCACCGGAGGTGAAACCGAGTTGCTCCAGGTCGAGCGGGCCGATCACGGGACGTATTCCGGGTCCGTCACCGCGCCCGTCGCGTCGTAGAACGCGGTCTCGTCGACCGCTGTGTCCAGCAACGCGTATCCGGTGGTGCGCCCCTGCCGCCAGACCCGCAGGCCCTCCAGGTCCAGCAGTGGGCGTACCTCAGGATCGTCGTAAGACATCGACAGCAACAGGTTGACGAACCGGTCGGCCAACTCGCCCGGCGCGGTGTCCACCACGGTCATGTTGCAATGGTCGTAGGGCGGGGTTTGAGCCAGAATCCTGGACGCGGCGGCCGGCAGGATTCCCTCCTGACTGAACAGGAGGTGGTTGGCGTCGATCATGCACGCGGCGTCGACCTCGCCTGCAGCGAGCGCGCGGGCGGCGTCGCGTTCCCCGCCGATGTGATCACCGTGCAGCCCCACACCGATGTCGAAGCGACGAACGGTGATGCCTTCCGGGCGCAGGCCGGCCGCGCGCAGGTAGGACAGCGGGATGAGGGTGGACTGCGGCGAGTCCACCGCACCGACCGCAACGACGCGGCCCTTGAGATCGGATAGCGAGCTACAGCCCGAATCGGCGCGGACTACCACCACCGAGGTCAGATCCTGGTCGGTGTCCCGCATCACGGCTGAGCGCACCGACCGGCCGCGGGCGGTGGTAAGGCGCTGCGCACGCAGCCAGGCCAGCGGCGAGTTCCATGCCGCGTCGATCCGTCCCCCGACCAAGTCGCCGACCTGCCGCTCGTAATGGGAATACAGCACAAAGTCGAAAGGCAGGCCCGCCGCCCGCAGCCATCGGCGGAAACCCTCCCAGATGGTGACCACTTTGGGGTCGTAGGCGACCGCTCCCATCACCAGTGTCGACTCGGTCATCAGGCACCTGCCCCGTCGAACAGCGGCAGCCCCAGGATGGCGCGACCGGCGAAGTCACGCAGCGCCGCCGTCGTGGGCGCCATCACCCGCGCGGCCAGCGCATCGCGGAAACCCCGCTCCACTCCGAGCTCCTTGCGAAACGCAGCACCACCACACAACCGCAGCACCCCATCGGCGACGTCAGACGCCGCTTCGGAGGCGACCGCCTTCACCTGAAGCACCCGCAGCACCGCGTCGGCCCGCCCGTCCTCCAGCGCTCGCAGCGTATCGCTCAAAAACGCCCGAGCTTCGTCGGCGCGAGTACGAAGCCGGGCAAACTCGGCCCTGCTGCCCGGCTGCTGGGCAAGCGTCTGACCGAGGTGCTCAAGCCGGGTCCGCCTCAGGTGCTCCGCCGCCTCACCCAGCAATGCCTCCATCAACCCCACCGAAAACGCCGCATTGCCTACCAAAAACGTCGGCAACACCACCGACAGCGCGATATCCAGACCGGTACCGTCCGCCCCGAGCATGGCGCCCGCGGGAACCACGGCGCCGTCCGCGGTGACCGGCTTGGACGCATTGCCGCGCAGCCCCATGCCATCAAACGAGCCGGCCGTGCGCAGCCCCGGTGTGTCCGACGGCACCAACCACAGCGTCATCGGACCCTCGGCACTCAGCGGGCGGCTTGACCAGACATAGCTGTCCGCCTCACCGGCCGAAGTGATCCAGCTCTTGCGCGCGTCCAACCGGACGCCGTCTCCAGCGGCGGTTGCGGTGCTCATCGGCGCCCAGAAATGGCTTCGTGAGCCCGTCTCCGAAAACGCCAGACTGCTCAGGTGCTCCCCGCGCGCGATCGCCGCACGAACCTCTCGGGGTCCGTGTGTCTCCAGCACAGACACTGCCGCGTAGTGCATCAACACCACCATCGCGGTCGAGCCGCAGGCCGCGGCAAGGTGCTCCACCACCTCCGCAACATCGGCGAGCGAGCCAGCCCCACCTCCGACCTCAGGCGAACTCATCAGGCCGAGGATCCCCGCCTCGGCCAGCGCGTCCAGCGCCACCTGAGGGTAAACGCCCGAGCGATCTACTTCGGGCGCAGCTGGGGCGATCACCTCCGCGATGGCAGACTTCAGCCCAGGACGAAAATCCATCACCGTCTCGGCACGCACATCAGAACTCAACAAAGCTCTCCTCACGAATCGATGACGATCGCGGGGAAAGCAAGCACTGGCGTCAGCCCAGTCCAGCGCCGGCCCCGCGACCACGGGGAAAACCGCCCGACCGGACGGATTCACGACTGGAAGCTCAACGATGGAAGAACACACGACCTCCTTCGTCAGCGCAGACCCACAGGACGCCAGCACGCCCGACTCACTTCGAATCCCCGCAGAACCGACCACAGCAGGCTAACCCAGTATCGGGGCGTCAGAACCCAGACACTCCACGTGATCCCCGACGAACGCCACCTCATGCTGATTGACGATCCCCGCCGAGTTCTCCCGCCGACTGGGGTCAGGTGCTCGACGCCGGCGGTGTCGCCGACCCCGAGGCGCAGGTGGCCGACCTGACCGGGATCCTGCGTGCCGGCTCAGGCGGGGACCGTCTCGCCACCTGGCCCACGACCTGCGAGTCATCGCCCGCCGCGTCCCCCGGCCCCCCGGCAAGCCGGCCAAGCTCGGCGGGGACGCCGACTGGGAGTACGGCGCGTTCGCCACCAACACGCCCACCGGGCAAACCCAGTGGCTCGACGCCCGCCACCGCACCCAGGCGCACGTGGAAGACCGGGTCAAACAGCTCAAGGCCTGCGGCGCCCGCAACCTGCCCTCCATCGACTACCACCGCAACACCGCCTGGCTACAACCGGTCGCCCTGGCCACCTCGCTGACCGCCTGGCTGTGACACCTCGCCCTAGACGGCGGACCTGGCCAAGGCCGCGACCAAGACCCTGCGGTTCCGGCTCCTGTCCGCCCCCGCCCACCTCGTCACCCACGCCCGACGCAAGATCTTGAAAATCCCATCCGGCTGGACCTGTGCCCAAGACCTCGCCACCGCCTGGGACCGGCTGCAAGCCCTACATCCCGCCTGACACACCCCCCACCATCCCGACCACCAGCACCACCCGGCCGAACCGTGGAAACCGGCGCCCACCCAAGCACCATCGAGACCACCACCACACCCAAGATCACCATCTGCGCCGATCACGCCCCCAAACCCAGACGATCATGAGGTTATGAATCAGCGTGATGATCTAGGTTGCCCCCCATGGAGGCTGTTCGGCAACTCGCAGCACGTGGTCGTACTATGTACACATTGATGACAGCCAAAATCGTCAACGACGGCCCGTTCTCAACGAGGAGCGGTAAGAATAGTGGCTGGCCGACAACCGAGATGGAGCACAAAGAAAAAGTCAAGAAAATCGCCGTTTTTGAAGGTCAAACACGGTGGCCAGAGACGGGGTCGAACCGTCGAATTTCCGATTTTCAGGACTCCGGTGGTGTGTTCGCGTCTGGTCGGCACCGTCCATGACCTGCGTCGGAGCAACCTCGCGATAGCTGACAGACGGCCGCGAACGAACGTGAATGAGACGGAAATGGAGGCGACCCCGCCTTGGGCAGAGGGCGTCGATTTGCAGCGCCGGCACCTACAATCCCCCGCGGGCATCCACATAGCAGGCGGGACAGCAGGAGCCCTTCGTGCGGTAGAATAAAACAGATCTGTTTGCGCTCGTAGGATGATCGGACAGGCTCCCAGTAGTAGTTTGGCGGGGCGCGGCTACCAGGCGAGGCGTTTACCAGCTTGACTGTGATATTTCGTGGGTTACGCACATGACGGGAGGAGCGTTGCGATGGCCGAGAACAAGCACAAGGACAACACCGACACGGATGGGCACAAGGATGGCTACGACCACTCGAATACCAGGGATGCGAACGACTCCAGCAGCGGTAAACACGGAAAAGACGACACAGGAGATAAGGATAAGAAATGACTGCCGTCGGTGCGCCGTCTTCCGGGGAGGCACTGCTCGCCGAGGTACCGCGCGCATGGTTCATTCCGGACACGGTCTGGGTGGACGACGGCTCTGGTGACGCGCTCGTCGCGCTGTCCAAACACACCGACCCGAACGGCTGGCACGCGGTGGTCTCGGCGAATGCGCCCGTCATCACACAGGTCGACTTCGGTGATACGCAGCCCGGCCAGAAGGGCAGCATCCCGTCCAGCTCATGTAGTCAGCCCAGCATCGTCGCGGACATGCTCGACGCCCTCGGCGCGCGGCCAGGGCAATCGGTGTTGGAGATCGGCACCGGTACCGGCTGGAACACCGCACTGCTGTCGCGTCGGGTCGGCGAGTATGGCCGTGTGATCACGATTGAAGTGGATCCATGCCTCGCAGAGGATGCCCGACGCGCACTCACCAACTCCGGGTACGACCCACTCGTGATCACAGCAGACGGCATGGCCGGGTACTCGGCCGGCGCCCCTTACGACCGGGTGATCTCCACCGCATCGATCCGCGAGGTAGTGCCCCACGCCTGGCTCGACCAGTTGCAGCCCACCGGCCGGTTGGTGACCCCCTGGGGAACGGACTGGTCCAACGGAGTCATGTTGACCCTCACCCTGGCCGACAACGGCGCCGCCACCGGCAGGTTCTCCGGCGATCTGGCCTTCATGCGGGTCCGAAGCCAGCGTCGCGCGCTGTATGGCTGGCAGCCCGTCGACAGCGACGTCGAGCACGCGAAGACCAGCAGCACCCCATGCCGCGGCAGCGACCTGGACCGGATGCTGAACCCGGACAAGGGCACGTTCGCCATCGGTGCGCGCCTAGCGAGCTGCTGCCTGATGGTGGAATGGAACAAACACGGCACACTCCACCACAACCTGGAACTCGACGACGGAGCAACCAAATCCTGGGCACAGCTGGACGCCGACCTCAATGACCCGGCCCCGTTCACCGTACGACAACTCGGACTACGCAAACTATGGGACGAGGCCGAAGCCGCCTACGACTGGTGGTACGAACACGACGAACCAGGAATCGATCGGTTCGGCTTCGAGATCCGCGACAGACGACAATGGGTGTGGCTCGATCAGCCCGACAACGTGGTCCGCGTACTGAGCTGACGTACTCAAAGCGGTGCATAATAATAGGCGACCTCAGTGTCGCCATGACTATCTGAGCCCAAGGTGTGAGTGACGTAGCCCAGCTGTACCGATGCGGTGGTGGAGGTTGCATGGCGATGGCTGCTGTCGTCGGCCGTTGCTACATGGCTGCTACATGGGTCGATCGGGGGTGACCTCGGTGGGGGCTTCAGCGGGTCGACCAATCGTGGTTTGAACACCTCGCGGCGGCCAGCTGAGATCTTGTGATGGGTCAGCAACTCATGGCAGGTTCCTTCTCGGCCCGTGGAGCGGTATCGCCGTTCCGCAAGCTGACCTGGGAAAAGTGGATTATCGATCTTGAAGTCATTCCTGCGAGCCTCTTCGTCCCACGGCGTCTGCCGCTCGCCCACGGCGCGAACCGACGTGATGCGCACTGGCTGGGCTGGGGGTAGTCGGCGAGTGAGGGGTTGCCGCACTTCACTGCCTTGCAGGTGACAGGCGGCGTCTTGCGGTTGACCGTAACAAATCCATCTTCGACTGCGATCAAGTGACACCGGTCTTAGGCCGCCATCATGCTCAATCTTCATATAACCGATTCAGGGAGTTGCAGTGAGTAGTGATTTCTTGGGCGCGGGATCGCTGGTTATCGCCCTCGTCGCAGTCGTAGTTGCGATATGGCAAGTACGCGCAAGCGCAGCGTCCGCGGAAAGGTCCAATTCACTTCCCGTTGCGTCCGATGCGTTCAAGGAATTTCGCTCTCAAGAATTCCAACGTCATCTTCGAAGAGTATGGGATGACGCGCCCTCAAGTGTACCTGAGGATGGCTTCAAAGCACTTCCGGTCGATTGGCGTGAAAGTGCATATGCGGTCGCATATTTCTTCGAATACTTGGGAGTTCTGGTTGCGTACGAACTGGTGCCTGAGAATCTCGTTGTCGACTTCTCGGCGAACCTTATTGGCAGTTCATGGCGAGTACTGGAGCCGTTTATTCAGAAAGAGCGAATGTATAGACGGCGAGTCTGCGGCTCGGGTATATCCCCAGGTTTCGTCACGCATTTCGAGCATTTGGTTGCGCTTACGCTTGACTCCGACGGCAAGCCTGTTGATGATTCAATCCACGAACGCTTAAAGCTCCAGAAGGTTCCACATCCGTAAGATCCAAATACGTGCTGAAGTGGTGCTGCCGGCCTCTGCAAACGTCTAGCATCTGCCGGTAGCAAGCTGAGAGAAGGGAGGTGTGTGTCACTGCGGCAGGCCCCTGGCCTGCCGACGTTAGCCGGCCGAGGAGTCGTGGGGCCCCGGGGTCAAGCCGTTTACTCCCGATCCGCCCGGCCCCTCCGGACGTGACCCGCTTCCCACAGTGATGGTCACAGCCCAAACGGTGGATGCGCGGAGGGACCGGTCGGATCGGGACGCGCAGCGGGCTCGACGCTGGGGGGCGGCTCCGCACAATGCGCGCCTTCCTTTCCCGGGCGTAACCCCGGCTGGTTTCATGTCGGGTCTACCGTGTCGCGCGCCAGCCGCCCGGCGCGCTCGCGGAGCGGGAGCGAGCGCAAGCCGGAGCAAGCGGCGGCGCGTCCGGGCCGTGTCGGCCCGGCTTGAAACCCGACAGAAAGTCCTCATCGACCGAACTGACGAACACCGTCTAAATCCACCAATATGGGACACCGGTTTCAAATGGTGGATAACACCCGACGACGGTGTCCCCGCTACAGGCCAAACTGAGACGACAATTGAGACGGACAGCCTTGGACAAGACGTTGGACACAAACGTTTAGGCTGATCAAACCTGGTGGCCAGGGGCGGGATCGAACCGCCGACCTTCCGATTTTCAGACCGGGGCAAGACCGTCCACCGCTCCTCCCCAACTCCAATAAGTGCTAGTCAACAGCCCACAGCAAACACAGCGACGGGCCCGAACAGACCCGAACTGAGCCCCAAACTGAGACCCCACACGATCACGATGCAAGCTAGATGACCGGTTCGAGATCGACGCCGGTGTGTTCGTATGGGGCGTAGCGGTCTGGGTTTGCGGTGAGCAGCGGCCAACCGCGTTCTTGGGCGCAGGCGATTGCGTGTGCGTCGGCTTGGTGGCCTCTGAGCTGGCCGACAGCTCGGGCGCGCGCCTCATCGAGGTTGTCAATGACCGTGACCGGTAGGTGGAGTAGGACATCGAGCACGGGATGGTGTTCCTCGGCGAGCTCGGTCCACGCTGCCGCGACCGCAGTCGACGGCACGACCAGGATGATTGACTCTTCAACCGCGGTCCAGACCGCAGCCGCGGCGTAGATTGACGTGCCGCGCGCGAATACAACCAGCGCTGAGGCGTCGAGGACACGTCCGCCGATCACGCGTTGTCGGTTGGGGCGGGCAACCCCCAGGCTCGACGGACGGCTGCGCGTGCCTCGAGTGGCGGTGGGCCATCGAGTACGCGAGCCAGCTCGGCGAGCGCATGTGTGCGACTCAGACGATCCCGTAGGGCGTCGGCGACGAACGCCGACAGGTTGTCGGCCGCACCAGCATTGATAGCGACCCGGGCACCGGCTAGCACGTCAGGTGGCAAGCTCACGGTAATCCGCTCGACAGTCATACTCGAAGACTAGCAGCGTCATACGCGTCCCGGACTGGCCACGCTTACCAGGACTCAGGTGCCCTCCGCTGTAGTGCCAGCACGCCCAGCGGTCGTGTCACACGGTGAGACTTACGCCGTAGCCCTGGGGCCTCCAGTTGGTAGCCGTTTGGTCCAGGAGATCCGCGCGGGCGCTATCGAAGGGCTACAGCTGAACTCCAGCACCGCGGGTCCGACCAGACCCTCGCCAAAGCCAACGCGAAACTGTCCGAGCTGGCCCGGGGTCAGACCCGCCGCCCCAAGGCCAAGGTCGAAGCCAAGATCACCCAGACCCTCACAGACCTCTGCGTCACTCGCGTCATCAGCTGGAAACTGACCGAAGACACTCGAGCCGCTGCCTGGCGTCGGTCGGTCATCCGCACGCTCAGTAGCTACTCCTGGAAGGAGAATGTGAGACCCGAACTTGAGCGCCCCTCCCGGCCAGGACCAATCACCCTACAGAGAGAAATAGCTGGTCAACGTTGTGGCCAGGGGCGGGGTCGAACCGCCGACCTTCCGATTTTCAGTCGGACGCTCGTACCAACTGAGCTACCTGGCCGTCCGGACCGAACTCGGTCCGCTGTGTACTACAAGCGACCCAGACGGGACTTGAACCCGCGACCTTCGCCTTGACAGGGCGACGCGCTAACCAACTGCGCCACTGGGCCTCGACTTTCGTGCCCCCAACGGGATTCGAACCCGCGCTGCCGCCTTGAAAGGGCGGAGTCCTAGGCCGCTAGACGATGGGGACCTGGTCGTCCAGACCTGCCCACCTCGGCCTCCCGTGATGAGCACCACCAGCATAGGACACCATGTGCAACGAGTGCGCAACGGGTGGCGGTCACCCCGGCGCGGCGGGCGCAGGGGCGTCCGAGCTGGACTTTCCGGCACGTCCCCTACGCCTGACCCCGATGTCACCGCTGCACGGGCGGGATACCGTCCTCCCCGGCGATCAGACCGAGCATCTCCAGCAACATTCGGCAGTCCTCAGCATCCATGGCCGAGCGCGCGACCGAAAGGCGAGCTCGGTCCACCTGCTCGGGCGTGACGCGATGCGGATCCTGGCCGCGCTGCATGGGCACCGACGGACTGCTGAGTTCCGCGCCAGTCTCGGGACCGAGGTGGTAGGTACTCGACAGACGGCTCATTCGCCCCTCCTGGACTTCGCTCCAACGTATCCGGCTCTCCACCGCTCGCCGCACGCTATCGACCACTCACCGGTAGCGCAGCCTCCCACCGGGTGATTGGCGCGGGTGAACTGTCGGCAGACAGCCGCGAGACTACCTTTCGGCGCTCAGCGAGCGCTGTCGAGCAACTCGGCCAGGTGCACCGCGCGCCGGCCGGTCGTCTGGCTGATCTGCAGCCGGCAGCTGAATCCGTCGGCCAGCACCAGCGCATCGGGGCAGGCACGGACTGCGGGCACCAGGGTGCGTTGCGCCAGCGCACTGGACAGCTCTTCGTGGCCGCGCTGGTAACCAAAGCTGCCGGCCAGCCCGCAGCACCCGGAGACCCGCCGCACCCGGAGACCGGCCGCGCGCAGCAAGAAGTCGTCGGCGTCGTGGCCGAGCACCGCATGCTGGTGGCAGTGCACCTGGTGCAGCGCATCCCGATCAAGCACCGGCGGCTGCCAGCCCGGCGCGCGGTCGCGCAGGACCTCGGCGAGGGTGCGAGCCAACCCAGCGAGCTCGGTCGCCGCCGGATCGTCAGGGAGCAGCTCGGCCAGGTCGGAGCGCAGCGTGGCCACGCAGCTGGGCTCGAGCCCGACCACCGGGATCCGGGCGGCGATCGCGAACCGCAGCAGCCGCAGCGTCCGGCGCAGCACCAGGCGGGCGACGGTGAGCTGCCCGGTGACCAGCCAGGTCAGGCCACAGCACAGCACACTCGACGGCAGCCGGACGGCGAAGCCCGCCGCGGTGAGGACCCGAGCCGCGGCGTGCACCACGTGGGGGTCAAACGATCGGGTGAAGGTGTCCGGCCACAGCAGCACAGCACCCTGCGGCGCCGGCCCGGACGGGAACTCCGGCGCGCGGTAGCGGACGAAACGCGGCAGCGGGCGAGCCGTGGCCACCCCACCCAGCCTGGCCAGCAGCGGCGCGACCCGGTTGGCAACCGCCGGCGCCAGCCCGGCCAGGACAGCCGCCAGCGGCAACCCGCCCAGGGTGTAGTGCCACCGCGGTCGCAACCGGTGCCGGTAGCGCTGGTGCAGGAACTCCGCCTTATAGGCGGCCATGTCCACGTTGACCGGGCAGTCCGAGGCGCACGCCTTGCAGGCCAGGCACAGGTCCAACGCCTCAGCCAGCTCCGGCGACTGCCAACCGCCGGTCACCAGGTCGCCGGCCAGCATCTCGGCCAGCAGGTGCGCCCGCCCGCGGGTGGAGTGCCGCTCGTCGCGGGTGACCTGGAAGCTGGGACACATCACTGCGGGCCCGTCCAACGCCCGGCAGGCGCCGACGCCGACGCAGCGCCGGGTGGCTGCGGCCAGGCTGCCCCCGTCGCGGGCCAGCGCGAGAGTCACCGGCAGGTCACGCTCCCGGCCGGGGCGCAGGTCGGCGTCCAGCGGCCGGGGATCCACCAGCACCCCCGGGTTGAGCAGCCGGTCCGGGTCGAAGAAGTCCTTGAACCGCGCGAACAGGTCGAGCACCTCGGGTGGGTACATCCGGTCCAGCAGCTCGCTGCGGGCCCGCCCGTCACCGTGCTCCCCGGACAGCGAGCCACCGTGGGCCACCACCAGGTCCGCGGCCTGCTCCAGCAACCGCCGGAAACCTTGACGGCCAGCCGGCGTGAGCAGGTCGGCGTCGATCCGCACGTGGACACAACCCTCGCCGAAATGCCCGTAGACCGAGCCCTGCCTGCCGTGCTCGGCAAGCAGCCCGGCGAAGCCCCGCAGGTAGTCACCGAGCCGGTCGGGGGGCACCGTGGCGTCCTCCCAACCCGGCCACGCCTGCGATCCATCGGCCGGCCGGGTCAGCAGACCCGCGCCCGCCTCGCGGATCCGCCACAGCGCCGCCCGGTGCGCTGGATCGGTCACCACCAGGTGCGGACGGGCCACGCCGGCGGCCACCGCCCGGGCGACCACCACCGCTTCGCCCGGGGTGTGCGCACCGAGCTCGACGAGCAGCCAGGCGGCACCGTCAGGTAGCTGGGCCACCGGCCTGCCCCGGGCCCGCAACGCCTCGATCAGCGCGACGCCCATCCCTTCCACGGTGAGCGGACGGTGCGGCAGCAGACCGGGGACCGCGTCGGCCGCGGCAGGGAGATCGGCAAACCCCAGCACCAGCAGCGCCACCGCCGGCGGTGGCGTGATCAGCCGCACAGTCGCCTCGAGCAGCACCACACAGGTGCCCTCGGTGCCGACCAGTGCCCGGGCCAGCTGCGACCCGTGCTCCGGTAGCAGGTGCTGCAAGGCGTAGCCGGAGCCGCGGCGTGGCCAGTCCGGCAGAGCGGTCCGGATCAGCCGGCGGTGCGCACGTTCCAGCGCGGCCAGCTCGGCAGGCAGCGGGTGCCCGGCACCCACCACCAGCCGGGAACCGTCGGCCAACAGCACGACGAGCTCCTCGACGTTCTGTGCCGTGGTGCCCCAAGCGATCGAATGCGCCCCGCAGGCGTTGTTGCCGATCATCCCGCCCAGTGTGGCGCGGCTGTGCGAGGACGGGTCCGGGCCGAAGCGCAGGCCGTGCGGGGCAGCCGCGGCCTGCACCGTGTCCAGCACCACCCCCGGCTGCACCCGGGCCAGGCCGGCCGGCGGGTCGAGCTCGAGCACCGCGTCGAGGTGGCGGGAGAAGTCGAGGATCACGCCGGGGCCGATGGCGTTGCCCGAGATCGAGGTGCCGGCACCCCGGGCGGTGAGCGGCACACCGTGCTCGCGGCAGCAGGCGATGACGGCGGACACGTCATCGATGCAGCGGGGCAGCACCACTGCCCGGGGTGGCACCCGGTAGTTCGACGCGTCGGTGGCGTACAGCGCACGAGTCCCGGCGTCGGTTCGCACCTCACCCCGCACCGCGGCCCGCAACACAGCGCCGAGCCCGCGGTCATCCACAGCACCCAGCATGCCCGGCGGATCCGCGCGATGGCGTCAGTGCGGGGAGGCGACGAGCTCGGCGCGGGCCGCCAACAGAGCACTCACCGCGGCGCACGACTGACCGTCGTACATCAAGTCGACCGCTGAGCGGAGCTCGGAGACAACCACCGGGGGTATCCCGCCCCAGCGGTCTATCGCAACCTCGAGCCGGTTCGCAGTAGGGGTCATCTCGGCGAGCGAGGAACCCATCATGAGAGCGGCCATCAAAGCTTCCAACTCGTGCATAAGGCTTGACGCGGGATCAACGTCGCCGGACCCGCTGGGTTGGCTCACGCGCGCCGACCCTACCCGGGCAGATACATCGGATGGCGAAATGCCGGTAGATGGTTGATTCGGTGCGCCTAACGGTTGCTGAGTGATCGGTCGCTCAGCTCGACCCCGCCTCGTCGCTGCGACAAACACCAGCCGCGTAGGCTCGCCCGGGTGTTGATTGGCAACGCGCTGATCCGGGCTGTCGGCCTGTGCCTGCTGGCCGGCCTGCTGGTGGCGGGCCTGTTGTTACCCGCCGTGGGTGCTGCCGGTCTGGCCTCCAACCAGGCCAGCGACACCGTCAGCAGTGTTTCCTCCAATCTCGTCCAGAGCCAGGTGCCACTGGTCAGCACCGTTACCGACAAGGACGGGGTACCGATCGCCTACGTGTTCGACCAGAACCGTTTCAACACACCACCCCAAGCGATCGCCGACACGATGAAGGCGGCGATCATCTCGATCGAGGACCGGCGGTTCTTCGAGCACAACGGGGTGGACTGGCGCGGCACCGCACGCGCGGTGACGACCAACCTGACCGCCAGCGGCAGCGCGCTGGAGGGCCAGGGCGCCTCCACTCTCACCATGCAGTACATCAAGAACTATCTGCTGTATGCGGTCGCCCGCAACGCCGCGGAGCGAGCAGCGGCGGTGGAGAGCAGCCCAGCACGCAAGATACGCGAGATGCGGGTCGCGCTGCAGCTGGAGAAGCAACTCTCCAAAGACGAGATCCTGGCGCGATACCTCAACATTGTCTTTTTCGGTCATAACGCTTACGGGGTGGCGTCGGCCGCCAGAACCTACTTCAACACCACCCCGGATCGGCTCACCATCGCCCAGGCCGCGCTACTGGCCGGTATGGTGCGGTCGCCCACCGCTTACGACCCGGTTGAGCACTCTGAGCAGGCATTGGCCCGGCGCAACCTGGTGATAGCCGAGATGACCAACGTGGGGTCGATCACCCGCGACCAGGCCGCGGCGGCCATGGCGCAGCCGCTGGGTGTGCAGCGCCCGCTGACCGGCCTGACCAACGGTTGCGTCGGCGCCGGTCCCGCCGACGGCTTCTACTGCCAGTACACCCTGGACTACCTCAACGCCGCGGGCTTCACCGAGGAGCAGCTGCGGCGCGGCGGGTACCTGATCCGCACCAACCTCGACCGCAGGGCCAGTGACCTGGCCAAGCGGGCCACCAACTCGGAGGTGCCGACCCAGACCCGGGGCATCGCCAACGCGATGGCGATCGTGCAGCCGGGCCGGGAACGGCACGCGGTCCGGGCCTTGGTGGCCAACCGCGACTACGGCCTCGACGCCGAGGCCGGCCAGACCTCCTACGCGCTGCCCTCTCTCGTGCAGGGCTTCGGTGCCGGGTCGATCTACAAGATCTTCACTGCCGCCGTCATGCTGGAACGCGGGATGGGGATCGATAACCCGGTGCCGGTGACCGATGCCTACACCTCGCGGGTGTTCAAAGACAACGGCGGTGCCTACACCGTCACCAACGCGGGCAAGTACCGCAACGGCTCGGTCTCGCTGCAAACAGCTCTGGCGATCTCCCCGAACACCACGTTCGTGGCCTTGGAGGATCGGATCGGCAAGATCGACCCGGTGGTGGACATGGCCTACAAGCTGGGCATGCGGCAAAGCCTGACGGCCCGCGACTCGCAGGACCGCACCATCGCCGATGCAGTCAAGAAAGAGCGACGGGGCTCGTACACCCTCGGACCCGAGCCGACCAGCCCACTGGACCTCGCCAACGTCGGGGCCACCCTGATGAGCGGTGGAAAGTGGTGCCCGCCGACTCCGATCGATACCGTGCTGGACCGCAACGGTGCCCCGGTCGACGTGCCACAGCCACCGTGCGAGCAGGTCGTTCCCGAGGGCCTGGCGAACTCCTTGGCCGTCGGGCTGAGCAAGGACGACCAGTCCGGCGGCACCGCCTTCGCCGCTGCGCAGGCCGCGCGGTGGACCCGCCCGATGCTCGGCAAGACCGGCACCACCACCGCCAACCGCTCCGCCGGATTCATCGGAGCCACGCCGCAATACTCCGGTGCCGTCCTGGTCTGGCCCGACGGGTCGCGCCCGGCCCCGATCTGCGATACCGACCCTCCCCGGCTGTGCGGCACCGGCAACATCTTCGGCGGCAAGGTGCCCGCCCGGACCTGGTTCAACGCGATGGTGCCACTGCACGAGGGGCTGCCCGTGACGCCGTTGCCGCCCACCGAGCCGCGCTACGTGACCGGCGCCGCGACACCCGTGCCCGACGTCGTCGGGCAGGGCGAGAACAGCGCGATTCTCATCCTGGAACGGGCCGGCTTCCGGGTACAGCGCGAGACGGCGGACTCCGAGCGACCGCCGGGCACCGTCGCATCCCAGTCGACCAGGGCCGCGATGCCCGGCGACACCGTGACCATCTTCATCAGCACCGGCAGGTCGCGACCGAGGGCGACCCCGGGGCCGCGGCCTGATCCGACCCCTTCCGGGCGACCCAGGCGAGAACGGGAGTCAGCCGACGATCAGCCACGGGAAGCGGATCCCGGAGCTGGCCGTGGGCGAGACGAGCGTGACCGGGACCTCGAAGAACGAGACTTCGAAGAACGCGACCTCGAAGAGCAGGACTTCGAAGCGCGGTAACTGTCAGCTCTGCCGGTCAGGCTCTGCGAATCAGCTCTGCAGGGCCGCCATAACCGCGTTGACCAGCCGCTTGCCTTCGGCACGCCCACCCGCTCTGGCTTTGGCAGCCTTCATCACCAACCCCAACTGCCCGAGCCCGGGGCGCTTGCCGAGGCTCCCGGCGACCTCGTCGATGGCCTCGACGACCACACCGGCGATCTCCTCGTCATCCAGCTGGACGGGGAGGTAGCGGGCGAGCACCTCGCCCTCGGCGCGCTCGCGAGTCGCCAGCTCATCGCGCCCGGCCGCGGCGAACGCCTCGGCGGCTTCCCGACGCTTCTTGGCCTCCCGAGCCAGCACCGCCAGTACTTCCTCGTCGGACAACTCCCGGGCCGCAGCACCGGCGACCTCCTCGGTGGTGATCGCGGACAGCGCCATCCGCAGGGTCGCCAGCGTGACGGTGCTCTGGGACTTGATCGCGGTGGACAAGTCGGCGCGCAGCCGATCTTTCAGCTCTGTCATAGCCTCAAGGCTACGACAGAGCTCGTGAGTGGCATTCGGTGCTCTGGCACCGAATGCCACTCACGAGTCGT
>JBOHGE010000005.1:0-127497 GCA_050700055.1 Pseudonocardiaceae bacterium | reverse complement strand
CGTCCGAGCCGCTAGGCTCGGACGACATGAACCGCTTGGGACGCGCCATCGTCGGCGCCACTGCGCTCGCTGCCGCCGGGACGGCCTATTCCGCCGGTGTCGAGGTCCGCCGCTGGACGCTTCGCCAGGCCACGCTGCCGGTGCTCCCCGTGGGGGCGGCACCGCTACGGATCCTGCACATCTCCGATCTCCATATGACCCCAGGACAGCACTCCAAGCAGCGCTGGCTGGCCGGCCTGGTCGAGTTGCAACCCGATCTCGTGGTGAACACCGGGGACAACCTGGCACACCAGCAGGCGGTACCTGCTGTGCTGCGCGGGCTCGGGCCGCTGCTGACCCTGCCCGGGGTGTTCGTCTTCGGGAACAACGACTACTACGCACCGATACCCAAGAGCCCGGTCCACTACCTGACCGGCACCGGCAAGCGCATCCGTGGTGCACCGCTGCCGTGGACGGATCTGCGGGCCGCGTTCGTCGAGCACGGCTGGCTTGATCTGTCGAACACCCGCCGCCGGCTCACCGTGGCGGGCCGCCGGGTCGACGTCGCCGGGGTGGACGACCCCCACCTGCGACGGGACCGCTACCAGCGGATCGCCGGGCGAGCTGATCCCGCCGCCGACCTGCGGCTGGGCGTGGCGCACTCCCCCGAGCCGCGGGTGCTGGACTCCTTCGCCGCCGACGGCTACGACCTCGTGCTGGCTGGTCACACCCACGGCGGCCAGCTGCGGCTGCCCGGCTACGGCGCGATCGTCACCAACTGCGGGTTGGACCGCTCCCGGGCCCGTGGAGCATCGCGCTGGGGCGCGCACACCTGGCTGCATGTGTCGGCGGGCGTGGGCACCTCCCCCTACGCGCCGGTGCGCTTCGCCTGCCCACCAGAAGCGAGTCTGCTCACCTTGGTCCCGCGGGGTAGCGGTTCGCCGGTACCCCGCGGTGTATGGGCGGCCGTCGGCGTCGGGTAGACTCCGCAACGTCCTTCCGGGGTGTGGCGCAGCTTGGTAGCGCGCTTCGTTCGGGACGAAGAGGCCGTGGGTTCGAATCCCGCCACCCCGACAGTCTGAATCCGCAGGTCAGGAGCCGTGAACTCGACACCAGTGCCGTTTACCGTTGGCGGATTGTTGCTGGTGTCGAGTTCATGACGCAGCGGCCGGCTGGCAGTTGTTGGGACCACGAACGAGCCACCATTGTTCGCAATTCCCACAGTTGTGGTTGTTTGATCAAGTTAAGCGAAGCCTGCCGCTTACCCTGCGAGGCGCAGACCTGTTCCTGAGTGGAGCTGTTGGCTGACCGGCCATCCGTCGCTCCCCGCCCGTCCCGTACCGACCAGAGGCCACCACATGAGCCAGATGATACCTACCAGAGAATATATCTCCGCCCGGGTGCGGGGGATCGCCGAGTCCGCCACGCTGGCGGTCGACGCAAAGGCCAAGGCGCTGAAAGCGGCGGGCCGTCCAGTCATCGGTTTCGCCGCCGGCGAGCCCGATTTTCCCACTCCGGACTCGATCGTTGCCGCTGCCCAAGCCGCCTGCGCCGATCCGCGGAATCACCGATACTCACCCGCGGCCGGGTTGCCCGAGTTGCGCCACGCCGTAGCCGTGAAGACCAAACGCGACTCCGGCTACGACATCGCCGCCTCTCAGGTGCTGATCACCAATGGTGGTAAGCATGCGGTCTACCAAGCATTCGCCACCATCGTGGATTCCGGTGACGAGGTCATCCTGCCCGCCCCGTACTGGACCACCTACCCCGAGGCCATCAGCCTGGCCGGTGGCGTCCCGGTGATCGTGCAGACCGGTACCAAGGCCGACTACCTGCCTTCGGTCGAGCAGTTGGAGGCCGTGCGCACCAAGAAGACCAAGGCGCTGCTGTGGTGCTCGCCGTCGAATCCGACTGGGTCGGTGGCCTCCCGCGAGCTCACCGAGGCCGTCGGTCGCTGGGCCGTAGAGAACGACGTCTGGGTACTTACCGACGAAATCTATGAACACCTCCTCTACGATGGCGCCGAGGCCGTCTCGATGCCCGTCGCGGTGCCCGACCTCGCCGACCGGACCATTGTGCTCAATGGCGTCGCCAAAACCTACGCGATGACCGGCTGGCGGGTCGGCTGGATGATCGGTCCTACTGAGGTGATCAAAGCCGCGACGAACCTACAGAGCCATCTGTGCTCCAACGTCTGCAATGTCGCTCAGTGTGCCGCGCTGGAGGCCGTTTCCGGATCGTTGGACGCCACCGTCGCGGACATGCGCACCGCATTCGACCGGCGCCGGCGCACTATCGTCGAATTGCTTTCGGCGATTCCCGGTGTGCAGTGCCCGACCCCGCGCGGGGCGTTCTACGCCTACCCGGCGGTGCAGGACCTTCTCGGCAAGGAGATCCGCGGCACCCGCGCGGAGACCACCGTCGACCTCGCCACCGCGATCCTCGAGCACGCCGAGATCGCAGTCGTCCCCGGCGAGGCGTTCGGCACGCCCGGCTTTCTTCGCTTCTCCTACGCCCTCGCTGACGACGACCTCCGCACCGGCATCGGCCGCCTCGCCGAACTGCTCGCCGACGCGACGTAGCATCCAGCGACCAATCCTGGCAACGAGAGCTGCACGCTGGATCAGCAAACCGCGTGACACTACGGGTGGCGCCCGAGAAGTGCGATTAGTTGCGTGTGCAGGTCCGCGTCCTCGGGTACGAACACCGGTGGGCCGAACAGGCCGCTGGCGTGCCAGCGGGGGATCTCCGCGGCGAAAACGTCCAGAAGGGTTGCGGCCAGTTCGTCTGCGATGCGATATTCCGCTCCGATTCCCGTGGCTAGGTCCCACGCATGCACGGCGAGATCGAGAGTCATCTGCCAACAATACTGCGTGGCTGGGACGGTGCCGAAGCTCAAGTGCACCATCCGCTCGAGCACACTGGCTTCGAGCCAGGCTGTTCGGGATGCCGCAGCCGCGCTCCGCCATGCTGCCACCGGATCGTCGCCGAGATTGTCGCCATCGAAACGGCTGCCCTGCTGCTCGATCGTCGCACCGCGCAGCAATGACGGAACCCACAGCTGTTCGCTGACCAGATGATTTACCAGCGCAGAGACCGACCATGCGGAGCATGGAGTCGGAGCGTCCCATTCCGCCGTACGTACCTGGCGGAGCACGGTGTCGAAACCGTCCATCGCTTCCTGGTGCGCACCGAGTAACTCCATCACCCAGTCTTACCCTCCCCATCCGGGACAAGACAACTTCCCCAGAAGGCTGAGAAAATCATCACGGACGAGCTGGGAAGGGTATCGACTCTCCTCGCTATCTGGCGAGCACGGCACGCAAGGCTTTATCCGCTCCGGCAAGGTCGTTGTTGATCTCTCCGACGATCGAGCCGATTGGCTCGGTCCTTTCGGTGACCAGGTGGAGGCCGGTGGTGACTGCGCGGAGCCTGGCGTTGACGCGCCGCAGAACGAGCGCAATGCTGATCAAGTAGGCAGCGAGCACCAGCACGGTGAGCGCTGCGAGGATGATCGTGAATACGGCTGCTATCGGCATGGTAATTCGCTCCTCACAGGATGCGGGCAACCGCCTTCACGTAGCGGGTGAGGCCGGCCCCCACCCGCTTCACGGCGTCACGGGTGGGGAATAGTGCCTTCACATCGTCGACTGCGATGACAATACCCCCGACCTGACCATGAATGGTGTCGATATGTTTTCCGACGTCGACAGTGGACCTCGCCAGGCGGCTCAGGAGCACCACCACGACGGGTATGACCACGAAAAGAAAGATCGTGTTGCCTATCCACCACAGTGCCATCGTCGCCTCCTATCCTAATTTCGCCTTATTGCGGGATCCTGAGATATTGCGGGTCGCCAGCCTGTTCCGGAGACCTGGACCGGCGCCTGCTGTGAGGTCCGGGCCGGCGCCTGCCGCGAAGGAAGCGACTCGGCCTTCTCCGCCATTGCCGGCAGCGCGTTGGCGATGGCGTTCAGCTTACGGTTCAGAATCGCGGCGCCGGCGCCGACCAGAAACACGTCCCCTTGGATCGCCCCGATGACCCCCCCACTCACCTGCCCGAGGGTGGTGGCAAGAGAGCGCAGCCGACGAGTGATCAATATGACGAACAACGCCAACACGACCACCAAGGCCAGAATCTCGACGACGGTGAGGATGACAAGCAGTTCCACGCTCATCGCGCTCCCACCCCCAGAAGTCGAGCGTGGCGACCCGCCTCGTCCGCGATTTCATCCAGGCTGGCTGCGACAGCGAGCGCGACCTTGATGTTGGCCGTGTTGCCGGCAATCCCCCGCGCCACGTCCCACAGGCGATGCACGCTGGCTTCAATGGCGCCGACGAGATACAGAAGCAGGCTGAGAAGCGCGATCACGGCGACTAGCACGACCGCCCCGAGAGCTAGTATCACCTGCCAGAACGTGATCTCCTCGGCGGCAAGAGCTAAGACCATCGTTACCCTCCCAATGCTTGTCGAGCGGCCCGAGCGCCTCTGAGGATGCTCTGGAGCGTGTCGTTCGTGCGGTGCAGCTCCACGAGCGGCTGCGTGGTCGGCTGCGTCGCCTCGAGTTCACGAGTCGCTGCGCGTGCCTGCGCGTTGATCCGGGATGCAAGCACCAGGAGCGCACCGACAACAACGACAACGATCACGACCACGACCAACCCGATGATCAGGCCCACCCACCAGCCGCCAAGCTGCGGCTCCCCGATGACCTGATTCACTGAGACGAACTCATTCAACGCTACCTCCAACCCTGAGAGGAATGTGCCGGCACTCGATCAGACTCGGAACGCAGTCGTTTCACTAATGGGGATCGTAATCGGAAGTTTACACTCGATCACGAGCGGAGGGAAGTGGCAGTATGAGAAGTGCGGCACCGCGCGACATCCGGAGCCTCAGAGATCCGGAGAGGTTTGCGGCAACCATCGAATTGATCATGGGCGTCGAGGGTTCGGTGCGTACACGGGTGCCGATTGACTTGGGGGTGGTGGGTCGGTCGAGGCACACGGTGATATTGTGAGGGATGTGGGTGATAGTGCCGCCTGGTATAGGTGAGTTGCGAGTGGCGGCCCGGCATCCGGTGGGATCCGTAGGTAGGTTTTTAGCCGGGTCCGGCGTTGGCGGCAGCAGGCGCGGCAATACTCCACCAAGCCGACCCGCACCCGGCAGGGACACACCCCGGCAGGGGCAGCCGTGGCGAGACTGCCCACCATCGGGGGTCTGGACGCATCGGAAGTCGCCTCCAGTGATACATCCACCGCAGATTCACCCACCTTCCCGCACAGCACCGGCGCCATGCCCGATATATCCTGATTATCGAGCCCGCTGATCACGTCCGGTCAGTCTCCAGCCTCACCCAAGCAGGGCTCCCATCAGCAAATTCTTGCGTTCAACCGCTTTTGTTGGTTCCATGAAGCACCGGCAAACGGCGGAGGTCGAACGGATGACGAGCCGCACTGGCGAGCCGAGGTCAGGCTGACGATGGTGACCACAGAGGATGCCCGCTGGCTTGCTGGCTACCTGCGGGGAATGGTGTCATCCCGCCCGGCCGCCTGGGCCGGTAGCGAGCTGACCTTGGCCCAGCTGATCGCGCTGCATTTCATCAGCGCGAAGGCCCCCGTCACGCTGATCGCGCTGTCCCAAGCCTTGGGCACCCGGCCACCGGCCACCTGCGCGATGGTCGATCGGCTCACCCGAGCCGGGCTGGTCAGCAGATCGCCGGACCCCGACGATCTGCGGCGGGTCCTGCTGGCCCTGACCGGCACCGCGGCAACGATGATCGGCAAGATCGATCTGAACACCGCGCGGCAGCTGCAGGCGGTGCTCAACAGCATGGGCAGCACGGCTCAACGCTGCCTGACCGAGGTCCTCAAGGACACCGCGCGCCGGCTCACCCGGTAGGCAACCGAGCAAGCAAGGTGCGGCACTATCGGCATGATGAGCGCAGCACAGACCGTCCCGGACAGCCTGTTCGACGACCCGGTTGCGGAATCCCGCTGGCGGGCCCGGTTCACCGCAGCCCAGGTGACCTGCCCGCAGTGGGCCCGCGACGCCCCGGACCGCTGCCTGTACTCCTCCAACGCGTCGGGCACCTGGGAGCTGTACACCTGGGACCGGGTCACCGGCACGCACCGGCAGGTCACCGACCGACCGCAGGGCACCGACCTCGGCACCCTGACGCCCGATGGTGCGCAGGTGTGGTGGTTCGCCGACCACGACGGTGACGAGTTCGGCAGCTGGGTGACCGAGCCGTTCGCCGGCCGGCCCGCCGGCGAACCGCCGCAGCCGGCCGTCGCAGGCATCGCACCCGGCTACCCCGCCGGGCTGGACATCGGCCGGCACAGCGTGGCCGTCGGAGCCTGCACCGGCAAGGGCACCACGGTGTGGATCTCCTGGGACGGCCGGCCCGCCGAGGTCGTCTACCGCAGCGAACACGACGCCGGCGTGGGGGCCCTGTCCCGGGACGAGGTCCTGCTCGCGATCACGCACTCCGAGCATGGTGACGCCCGCCATCCCGCGGTCCGGGTACTGCACGCCGGCCCGGGTACCACAGTTGCGGAGAAATGGGACGGTCGGGGCAAGGGATTGACGGTGCTGGGTTTCTCCCCCCTCACCGGCGACGCCAGGCTGCTGCTCACCCATGAGCGGCGCGGTCGCGGCGAGCTGCTGCTGTGGGATGTCACGGCCGGCACCGAGACCGAGCTCGAGCTGGGGCTGCCCGGCGAGGTGCGCGCGGACTGGTATCCCGACAGTGCCGCGCTACTCGTCCGGCACCACCATCGCGCCCGCTGCACACTGCACCGCTACCACCTGGCCACCGCAGAGCTGACCACGCTCGACATCCCGACCGGCACTATCGGGGGTGCCGGGGTCCGGCCGGACGGCACTGTGGAATACGCCTGGTCCTGCGCTGCGCAGCCGAAGGTGATCCGCGCACTGCACGCCGACGGCACCGGCCGGGTGCTACTGCGCCCCCAGGGTGCGCCGGCGCCCGGCTCCGAGCCCTTGGCTGACGAGTTCGTGCCAACCCAGCACGGGAGGGTGCACGCCCTGGTGGCCCGGCCGGCCGGCGCTGTCCACGGCCCGCTGCCTACGGTGTTCCTGTTACACGGCGGACCCCAGGCAGCCGACGTGGACGGTTTCTCCGCGGTCCGGGCACTGTGGCTGGACGCCGGCTTCGCTGTGGTGCACGTCAACTACCGCGGATCCACCGGGTACGGCTCGGCCTGGCGAGACGCGATCGAGGGCCGGCCGGGGCTCACCGAGCTGGAGGACGTCGCGGCCGTGCACGACTGGGCGGTGTCCAGCGGCTTCGCCGACCCGGCCGCGTGCGTGGTGGAGGGCTGGTCGTGGGGTGGTTACCTGGCCTTGCTCACCCTCGGGACGCAGCCTCAGCGGTGGGCGGCGGGAGTCGCCGGGGTTCCGGTGGCCGACTACGTGACCGCCTACGCCGACGAGACGGAGCCGTTGCGGTCATTCGACCGGGCACTGTTCGGCGGCTCACCCGAGGAGCTGCCGAACAGCTACCGAGCGTCATCGCCGATCAGCTACGCCGCAGAGGTCCGCGCCCCGGTTCTCGTGCTGGCCGGGAAGAACGACCCGCGCTGCCCGATCCGCCAGATCGACAACTACCTCGCCCGGCTAGCCGAGTTGGGCAAGCCGTGCCGCACTCACCGCTACGACGCCGGGCACGGATCCCTGGTGGTGACCGAGACGATGCGGCACTTCGCTGCGGAGGTGGCGTTCGTTCGCGAGGTGCTCCGCGGCACGCGTTCAGCGGTGATATCGCCCGGTGGTGAACTTTACCCTTAGTCAATCTGGGGGTAATCCCCCTCGAGGACGCTAGGCCAGGAGGTGGTCACCGTGACCCTGTGGCGGCTACACGTCGAGGTGGCCGATCAACCCGGTCGGTTGGGTGCGCTAGCGGCGGCGGTCGGGAGCCACGGGGCCAACATCGTCTCCCTGCACGTCGTGGGCGAACCGGCACACGACGGTGCGGTGACAGATGAGTTGCTGGTCAAGGTGCCGCCGCAGCTGCCCGTGCCGACGCTGGTGGAAGCCGTGGAAGCCGCCGGGTTCCGCGCCACAGTGGTGGTACAGGCCGACGCCCATGCCTTGGCCGATCCGGTGAGCACCGCGCTCGCGCTGGCGCACTGCGTGGCGGTGGACCCGGGCAGCGCCGCGCGGGCGGTGGCGGTGCTGCTGCGCGCCGAGCTGGCGAGCGCGGGCTCAGCACCGTCAGCGCACCAAGCCGAGGTCGGCACCGGCGCCACGAAGGTGCGGCTGTGCCGCGGCTGGCCGTTCACCGCTACCGAGATCTCCCAAGCTGCGGCCCTGCTCGAGCTCGCCGGTGCCTCCAGTGGGCGGCGACTGCCACCACCGCGGGCCAGCGTGCAGCTGGCCGACGGTTCGGAGGTGGTGCTGCGAGCGGCAACGGCCGCCGACACGCCTCTGGTCGCCGCGTTGCACGCGCGGTGCTCGCCACAGACCCGATCACTGCGCTCGCTGTCCACCAGACCGGCCTTACCAGCGGCCGTGCTGGCCCAGCTGGTCGGCGCCGACGGCTCCACCAGCGTGCTCGCGGTGACCACCGCCGGCGGTGCCGCGGTAGGGCTGGCCAACCTGGTCCAGGCTGGACCTGCCACCGCCGAGGTCGCGCTGCTGGTGGAGGACTCCTGGCAGGGGCGGGGGGTGGGCACTGCGCTGACCCGCAAGCTGGTCGAGCTGGCCCGAACCAATCAGTTCACCGAGCTCACCGCGGTCTCAACCGTGGGAAACCATTCGATGACCAGGCTGTTGCGCCGGGCTGGGCTGCGCCCACGCGGCCGGTTGGAGGGCGGCGCACTGTACGTCTGGGCCGCTGTGGAACCGGAGGAGCCCGCCGCGAGCGCACCGGCGAAGGCCGGCGTGGTATAGCTCCCAGGTTCAAAGCTCACAGCGGGTCGCACGATGATCCAGCGCGAACTGCACCACCTGCTCGCCGATCGTGCGCAACGTTCGGTCGACCGCAGGATCGGACGGAACGCCACCAGCGTCGAAACTCACCTCGGCGGAGTTCAGCGCCCCACCCAACGGGGTAGGCCAGCCGCGCAGGGCATGCACGATCGAGCGCAGCGCGGTGAGGGTGGTCACGGTGGCCTGCCAACCCAGCGCCATGGCCACACAACCGACCGCACGCCCATCCAGGTAGGGCCGCGGATCGGCACGCAGGTCCTCGACGTAGTCCAGCGCGTTTTTCACCAATCCCGAGACGGTGCCGTGGTACCCCGGCGAGACCAGCACCACACCGTCCGCCTCGCGCAGCGCCGCCACCAGCCGGCCCGCCAGCGCACTGCGCTCGACCGCTGCGGGGTCATAGAACGGCAGCACCAGCTCCATGCCGGTGATCGCGACGGTCTCGGCACCGGCGACCCGGGCACTGTCCAGGACCACGCTCAGGGCCCGCTGCGATTGCGAGTCCGCCCGCATCGAACCACCGATGCCGACCACGGTGAGCCCCATGGCAACCGACCCTACGGCGGCACCGGGTCCGGCTGCGCGATGGCCCGGCACCCGGGGCGGGTTGCCGGGCCATCGCGCATGGCAAGCAGCTCCTAGGCTTTGGCCTGCATGGACTCGCGGGCGGGGTTCGCCTGCTCGGCAGCCTTCGGGTCCTTCTCGTCCTGCTTGGCGCGGACGCCGGCCTCGACCTTGTCGCCGAGACCCTTGTCGACGTTGCGCCAGTACTCGAAGGCACGCCGCAGGATCGGCTCGCTCACCCCGTTGAGCAGGTGACCCACGATGTTGTCGACCAGCCGTCCACGCTGCGCATCGTCGAGAACCTCGCGGACCATGGTGCCCGCCTGACCCCAGTCGTCGTCCTCGGCATGTTGCACATAGCCCGCTCGCACCATGTCGCCGTCGGTGTGCCACCCGGCCGGTTCGCCGTAGCGTGCGGTGTCGGCCTTCGGGCCTCCGTAGGAGTTCGGTGCGTACACCGGGTCCGACACGTTGTGGTACCGCATCGCGCCGTCTTTGCTGTAGCTGTGCACGGGCGACTTGGGCGCATTGACCGGCAGTTGCTTGTAATTCGCGCCGATGCGGTACCGGTGGGCGTCTGCGTAGGAGAAGAGCCGAGCCAGCAGCATCTTGTCCGGGCTCGGCCCGATACCCGGCACGAGGTTGTTGGGTTCGAAGGCCGCCTGCTCGATCTCGGTGTGGTAGTCGGTCGGGTTACGGTCCAGCGTCATCCGGCCGACCTCGATGAGCGGGTAGTCGCCGTGCGGCCACACCTTGGTCAGGTCGAACGGATTGAACCGGTAGGTCTTGGCGTCCTCGAACGGCATGATCTGCATCTTGAGGGTCCAGCTCGGGAACTCGCCATCCGCGATGTGCTCGTAGAGGTCACGGGTGTGGTAATCAGTATCCGCCGAAGCCATCTGATCGGCCTCGTCCTGGGTGAAACACTCGACGCCCTGGTCGGTCTTGAAGTGATACTTCACCCAGAATCTCGCGCCCTGCGCGTTGACCCACATATAGGTGTGCGAGCTGTAGCCGTTCATGTGCCGCCAGGTACGCGGGATCCCGCGGTCACCCATCAGCCAGGTCACCTGGTGCGCGGACTCCGGCGACAGGGTCCAGAAGTCCCACTGCATGTCGTGGTCCCGCAGGTGGTTGTCGGCGCGGCGCTTCTGCGAGCGGATGAAGTGCTGGAACTTCATCGGGTCCTTGACGAAGAAGACCGGAGTGTTGTTCCCGACCATGTCATAGTTGCCCTCGGTGGTGAAGAACTTGAGCGCGAAGCCGCGGGGGTCACGCCAGGTGTCGGGGCTGCCGCGCTCGCCGGCCACCGTGGAGAACCGGACCAGCATGTCGGTCGTGGTGTTCGGCTGGAATACCGCGGCCTTGGTGTAGGCGCTGACGTCGTTCGTCACCTCGAACCGGCCGAAGGCGCCACCCCCCTTGGCATGCGGCTGGCGTTCCGGCACCCGTTCCCGGTTGAACTGCGCCATCTGCTCGATGAGGTAGTGATCCTGCAGCAGGATCGGTCCGTTCGGGCCGAGGGTGAGCGAGTGCTCGTCACTCTCGACCGGGATACCGGCATCCGTCGTCGTCGGCTTGGGCTGCGTCTCCGTCACTGCCGTGCCTCCTGATCGTGGTGGGTTGACTTCATGTCGTCATCGTCGGCCGTGGTCCAGCGCCGAGTGGCACACTGAGTGATGATGGTCGTCGCCGACGCGGCGCGCGAATCGAGCCGGATGTCTCGCCGGCTCGATCCGCCGCACCAGCCCCGCTGACGTGCAGGCGGTGAGCGCGCCCCACCCGGCAAGCCCATGATGCGCCCACTATCGCGCACAATCTGGAACGAGTCAAGAAAAGTGCCGAGCATGCCCCGACGGATCTTGCCGCCCAAGACAGACCAGCGCAGCAGGGTGAGAACCTACGACCGCCCTCACCAGAAGTTCGAGGCTTGAGTTGCGGAAGGGTGCAGCCTGAGATCCGTCCGCCCCGCTTCTGCGGACACCAGTCGTACCGTTACAGCTACGGCCAAGACATCACCGCTTCGGGTGCTAACTATCGGTGTGCAGGCATGAATCAGACCGTCGAGTTGCCGGAGGCGGACCGGCCGGCGATGCTGCTGATAAGAGACATGACCGAGGACTTGCGCCACGACCTCAACAATCGCCACGTGAACCTCGACACAAGTAGGCGCTGGTCACCACCCGCACGGTCTCCCCTGCCAGAACCGCCATTCGGCTCCGAATAGCGGTCGACAACGGTCGTGAAACCGCCATTCGGCTCCGAATGGCGCGGCAGCGAGGATCAACGCACGGTGATCAGGTGCTCGGCTCGGGGCACCAGCTCGCCGATCACCGGGGCGCCGGGTAGCTCGCCGGCCACCAGCAGGCCGCCGGAGGTCTGGGCGTCGGCCAGCAACAGCAACTCGTCCTCCCCGACCGACCCCGGCGCCGTGAGGTGCGGGCGCACCCAGTCCAGGTTGCGCCGGGTGCCCCCGCTGACGTAGCCGCCGGCCAGCGCCTGCCGGGCGCCGTCCAGGTAAGGGACCGCAGCAGCGTCCAGCATCGCCGAGACCCCACTGGCGCGGGCCAGCTTCATCAGGTGGCCGAGCAGCCCGAAGCCGGTGACGTCGGTGGCGCACCGTACGCCGGCCGCCACCGCGACCGCCGAGGCCGCCGCGTTGAGCGTCGTCATCGCCGCCACGGCGTGCGCGAACACCTCGCCGGTGGCCTTGTGCCTGCTGTTGAGCACCCCGACGCCGAGCGGCTTGGTCAGCGACAGCGGCGTGCCCGCCACCCCGGCGTCGTTGCGCAAGATCTCCTGCGGGGCGGCGATGCCGGTGACGGCCAGGCCGTACTTGGGTTCCGGGTCGTCCACGCTGTGCCCGCCGGCCAGGTGGCAGCCGGCACTGCCGCAGACGTCCAGGCCGCCGCGCAGCACCTCGGCGGCCAGCTCCAAGGGCAGCACCTCCCGCGGCCAGCCGAGCAGGTTCACCGCGACCACCGGCCGCCCGCCCATCGCGTATACGTCGGACAGCGCGTTGGCCGCGGCGATCCGGCCCCAGTCGTAGGGGTCGTCGACCACCGGAGTGAAGAAGTCCGCGGTGGCGATCACCACGAGACCATCCTGGATCCGCACCACCGCGGCGTCGTCGCCGTCGTCCAGACCGACGACGAGCTCACCTGCCGGGTCGGTCACCTCGGCGCCGAGCAGCCCGGCCACCACCGACTCCAGCTCACCGGGTGGGATCTTGCAGGCACAACCACCGCCGTGGGCGTACTGGGTGAGCCGGATCGCGGTCATGGCGCCCACCGTAGCGTCGTCCAGACCGGTCACGGGCCGACCGGCACGCTGCCGGTCAGATGAGATACCAGCCGATCCACCAGCCGGCGAGGGCGCTCAAGAATACCGTCACCAATATCAATGCCAGTAATACGAACAGGTAACGAATCGATAAACGTCGCGGAACCACCGGGGGCGGCAAATGCCGAAGGTCGGTATGCTGGCTCATGTGCTCAGCGAGTTCACGCTCCCATAACACCTGGTCGTAGTTCTTCACGGACCAGCCCTTCTGAATCGATGCGTTATCATGGCGCGCCGATCGTGGCCCCGGTCCCAGCGCTTCGACGATGCCGTACTACCCCATCGTCGGTTACCGTCGCGCCAATGTTACCGATTCTCTGTTATGTGTCCGTTATATTCCTCGGGCAGCCGGATAATCGCTGTCGGTCTCAACGCAATTACGCTCGGTCGCGTAACCAGGTCGCTGCACACCGAGGAGATGTCGATCGAGTCGAAGCCCGGCTACCGCGACGGGCCCGCGACGACGGTGAAGTCAGTGGCCAGCTCATCGGCGCCACATGTCGCCGATACCGGGTAATGCCCAGGAACGGCATCCGGACGGACGGTGGCGGTAGCGGACAGGCGCCACGGTTGGTGACCTGCGGGATCACCCCGCAACGGACCGATGTCGAGTACCGGCGACCACACTGGGCCGAGGCTGTCCAGACATGCCACGTCCAGTGACACCGTGGAACTCGGTGCACCCTGCCCCGGAGCCACCCGTAACCAGCTCACGGTGGTCTCATCGGTGGGTGCGGGACTGGGCTCGCTCACCGGACCGGTTGGCCCTGGACTGGCCGCCCCAGAACCAGTCACCCTGGAATCAGTCGCCCCAGAGTCCGCTGCGCTGGCACAACCGGGAACAACCGCCGCCAGGCAGACGATGCTGATGCCTACGAGACTCCTCGGGACGCTCATGTCCCGAAGTATCCCCTGTGACGTCGTACCCGACCGGCATGTGATGGCCGTCTGGAGCGGCTGACCGCACCGCCCCAGACGGCCACATCCCCCGCGGGACCCCCACATGAGTCAACCCAGACCGATATCGCTCAGCACAGTGGCGAGGCCATCGGACAAAACATACCAGCGAGTGTGTTTGAACCGCCACCCATTTAGTGCTGACCTGTTGCCGTACGACGGGTAACTTCAAGTCGCCATGTCCAGCACCGCGCCTCGAAAGCCCGGAGCCGCCGGCCGCGACACGTCCGCAGGCCGAGCTGAGCTACAACCACGAGCCAGGGCCACCCGGCTGGCGATCCTCACCGCAGCCGCTGAGCACTTCGCCCGCAGCGGATACCACGCCACCTCGCTGGACCGGGTACTGGCCGACAGCGGCGGGACCAAGGGCGCCCTGTACTTTCACTTTCCCTCCAAAGAGGCATTGGCGCGCGCGGTCATCGCCGAGATGGTGCAGCGATGGGGCCTGCTGCGCAGCCGAGTGAGCGATCGGGGGCTCGATCCGCTCACGACCCTACTGGCCCTGGTCGATGAAGTGATCATCCGGTTGATCGGCAGCCCAATCGCCCGAGGTGGCATGCGACTGCTCAACGACCTACCGATGCACCCCGACGACGCGCCGAGCCATTACGCCTTCGGCGAACATGATGCACTTGCTTTGCTGATCCAGGCCGCCCAGGCAGGTCTGCTGCAAAAAGGCATCGAACCCACCCTGGTAGCGCGACAGGTCGTCGCGCTGGTGGCCGGGCATCGGCAGATCTGTGACGCCTTGGGGGACCGCGAGGACCTGTGGCAACGGATCGACGAAGCCTGGTGCCTGCTACTTCCAGCGATCAGCACCGAAGCCTGGTTGGCCACGTGGCACGCCTCGGCATGGACATCACGGGCCCGGCCAGACGACGATGCGGAGGGACTCAGCGACCAGCCCAGATGACTGCCGGTTGACACTCGACGGATCAGGCCGGCGGCAACACACGGAAGGTGTCCACCACCCGGTTGACTTGCGGAACCACGAGCTTCGGATCCGAATCAGCGGCAGTGAAGACAGTGATGCCGTAGTTCGTGGGGTCATGCTTGACAGTGATCGCCAGAAAGCGGACGCGGATGTTCTTGGCATTGGTGCCGTTGCCGCCATAGATCAAGGACGGCAGTGATCCCACCTCCTTGGCTTCCGGCGGGAGCACCTTGACGTCGCGGTACTTGCCGGCGACCTCCTGAAAGAACAGGGTGCCGGCCACCGGCAGCGATCCGGGGCGACTGAGCCCGAGGGTGATCACGGTGGCACTGTCCGGACTGGTCACCGTGGTGGTGCGACCAGACTGGGTGGTCGACCAGCCGTCGGGAAGCTCGAAGCGGTACCCGCCAGCGGTGTTGACCACCTGCCGGGTATCGACTGGGTTGCCGCCTTCGGATACCACCAGGGTGATCACTCCGAGGACACCGGCCAGCAACAATGCCACCACACCGGTAAGAGTGATGATCGGCCGACTACGCAGCCGAGTGATCAAAGTAGTCATCAGGGCGCCGATCGTAGCGGGATCATTGGCAGACATTCCAGCGGGGGCCAGCGAATGATCGCTGACCCCCGCTGAGACTGTCGTGTTACACAGTGTGCCTTCCAGGACGACGGCGAGTAGCCGCCACGGTCAGCGCACCCATACCGGTGAGCAGCAGACCACCGGCCATCAAGGGCAGGATGTCGGCACCGGTGTCAGCAAGACCACCACCGCCTTGACCGCCATCACCCTTGCCACCGTCGCCACCTTCGCCGGCCTCGGAGTCATCAGCCGGCGAGTCGCAACCCTTGTCATCAGGGAAGTCGATGCGACCGTCACCATCGTTGTCAATCTTGTCTTCACACTCCGGCAGCTTCTTGTGGTGGTCGCGACCGTCGGTCTCGTGAGCGAGAGTCTCAGCCTGGCCGAGCACTACCAGAAGAGTCCGGTTCAGCACATCCAGGCGCAGCATCTCCTGAACACTGCCCGCACCCTTGGGGTTCTTGAAGATCACTGACTTGCCCTGGTTGAGGAACAAGCACAGGATCGCCGAGTCACCACAGTCATCAAGGAGCGTGACAGCCTCTGGCTCATCGAGCAGGTAAGAGGAATCACCGCTGCTGTCGATACCGAGCAGGTAAGAACCGCGCCGGGTGTCCGGCTCTTTCGACTCGGAGTCGGAATCGGAGTGCACGGCCTGCAGGCCCAAGCCATCGCAGGAATCGGTCAGGCTCTCGCGCTTGCCGATGCAGAGATTGAGCAGTTCGTTGGCGGACTCCGCCTTGGTGTGACCGTGTTCCTTGTCCCGCTCGGCGACACCCAGACCTTCGGCCACACCCAACGACAGCAGGCCATCGCACTCGTAGGTGGCCGTCACGTCGTCATCATCGTCATTACCCAGACACAACGCCAGAACGCCACCACGAGCAGCGGCGAGCGAGGAGTCGTTGTCTTCGGTAGCAATGACGTCGTGGTACAGCAGGCTCAAGCAGAGCACGCCACTGAGGGCGTCGCAGAGACCGGCGGTCAGGTTGTCGCCGTCTTTGTTGTTGCCCTCTGAGTGCGCCTCTGAGCCAACAATCGAGTCGCCGCCCAGACCGAGGACCGTGGAGTCGGCATGCGACTCGCCGTTGTCCTCGATAGTGGCGTCGTACTTGGTGATCTCGAGAAGATGCTCTTTGAGCAGGTCCACATCGGCGACTGCACCCGAGGCATGGTCAGGCGGCCTGGGGTCATCAAGGTGATCGCTGTCCGGGGTGTCATCGCGATGCACTACATCGTCATCGGCACCAGTCGGACTCGGATCGCCGATACTGCCTGGGGCGGGAAGGATGTCGCTGGGCAGGCCAGGGATCTGGCGGAGGTCGGGCCCAGTGGGCACAGCGGGGGGGGTAGGAGCGTCGCTGGGCACGCTGGGCACCGTCGGGTCAGCGGCCGTGCCGGTGAACTGCTGCACGGTGTTGACCACCTGCGCCGAGGCAGCGCCCGGCAGCAGAACCATCGCGGCTGCCGTCCCGGCGGCCATAAGAGCCAGGCGGCGGTGCCTCCTGGGCGTGCGTGACGTCATGTTCCGGTGTTCCTCCTCGATCGAGATCTCTCCGCGAGAGGTGCGGCACGGCCTGGCTCTTCCAGTGGCCGCAGATCCCTCGTACCTGGCATTCGACGCTCCGATCCGACTGACGGTCATCGATCTCTTGGCGTCCAGGTACCGGCTCAACGAGGTGAGAGTCGACCCAGATACGTCCAGCACCCCGACTATTCCCCGAACGTGATCTTCCCCTCGACTGGTTCCTCCGTTAAACACACGGACAGTCGTCCCACCCGTCCCTACCGGGGGAGCCCTGGGCCGTCTTGAGGTGGCCATCCGTGACACTCGTTACGCTACGTGGTAATCCGGGTGGGCCGACCGCTGAACACTGATGCCGGAGAACGACGACCGCCCCCGCTGAGCGCACCGTCGCGGCCATGGTTCACTGCGCCGCGACATGTCCCCAGCGCATCCCCACCGGCCGGTCGCGATCGCCATCGCGGGTGCCCTGCTGGCTATCGCGACAAGTTCCTGCGGCGTCCTCGGCGCCATACCCACCCCGGGCCCGGGTCCGGCTGTGGTGGCGCAGACGACACCGCCGCCCGTGGCAGGGGCCCCGCCGCAGCCGCAGCCAGCCATCGGCGGGCCATGCCGCTACCTGCCCGCGGCAGCGGTGGAGGCGATCAACGGGGAGCGAGTCAGCGCGGTGCAGGTATCGACGGACCGCCCGCACCCGGCGTGTTTCTTTCTTCGCGGCGACGGCACCGTGCAGCTGCGCACCTGGATCGTGGTGGCCACGCCGGCGGTGGCGCGGGCAACGGTCGACGCCGCTGCCCCCGTGGCCACGTCCGACCTGGCCGAGCTTCCCGACGGGTGGTCGGGAGGGTCACAGCCGACCGCTGACGGGGCGGTGTTCGCAGTGGCCCGGCGGGGCACCGCGGTCGTGATCACGACCAACCAGCGCCAGACGATCAGCGCCCGCCGGATCGCCGCACAGGTGATCACCACCCTGGATCTCTAGCCGCCGGTGCCGGCCGGGACGCTCCCCGTCTCGTCGATCCGGCGCGGTGCTGGCAGGATGGGTTCGGTGACCGAGATCAAGACCAACGAGACGCAGGCTGTCCTGCACACCAGTGCCGGCGACATCCGGCTTACGCTGTTCGCGCTGCACGCCCCGAAAACCGTGTCGAACTTCGTGGGCCTCGCCGAGGGCAGCAAAGAGTACTCCCAGCGCAACGCCCAGGGGCAGCTGTCCGGGCCGTTCTACGACGGTTCCCTGTTCCATCGCGTGATCGACAAATTCATGATCCAGGGTGGCGATCCGACCGGTACCGGTCGGGGCGGGCCGGGTTACCGTTTCGCCGACGAGTTCCATCCCGAGCTGCAGTTCAACCGGCCCTACCTGCTGGCGATGGCCAACGCGGGCCCGAACACCAACGGCTCGCAGTTCTTCATCACGGTGGGCGCCGCGACGCACCTCAACCGCAAGCACACCATCTTCGGCGAGGTGGTCGATCAGAAGTCTCGCCTGGTGGTCGATGCGATCGCCCGCACTCCCACCCACGGTGACCGTCCGGTGGACAACGTGGTCATCGAGCGGGTGACGGTCGAGCCGGCCGGGGTATGACCCAAGGAGGACCCGTACCGGGGTGCGTGCGGCACCCGGGCCGCGAGACCCGGGTGCGCTGCACGCGCTGTGACCGTCCCGCCTGCCCAGCCTGCCTCCGCGAGGCGTCGGTCGGCTACCAATGCGTGGACTGCGTCGCGCAGGGCGCTCGGTCGCAACCCCGCGCCACCACTATTGCCGGGGCGGAGCCGACCGGCCGCTCGGTAGTCATCCCGGTGCTGATCGCGATCAATACTCTGATCTTCGCGATCACCGTGTGGCAGGCCGGCAGCCTGTCCAGAAACGACTATGCGCCGCTCTTCCAGCAGTGCGGGCTGTGGCCGGTGGCAGTGGCCGCCGGTGACTGGTGGCGGCTGTTCACCTCAGGCTTTCTGCACTTCGGGCCGGTCCACCTGGCGTTCAACATGATCGCGCTCTGGATGATCGGTCGTGACCTCGAGCAGGTCTTGGGCCGGGCCCGGTTCTTGGTGGTTTACCTGGTCTCGCTGCTGGGCGGGTCCCTGGCGGTCTTCTTGCTGGCCGCCGAGAACTCGATGACCGCGGGGGCCTCCGGCGCGGTGTTCGGCTTGATGGGTGGGCTGGCTGTGGTGCTGCTGCGGTTGCGCCGCAGCCCCCGCCCGGCGTTGACCATCATCGCCCTGAATGTGATCATCAGTTTTGTGGTGCCGGGGATATCGATTCTCGGCCACCTCGGTGGGCTGGCGTTCGGCGCCGCGGTAACGGCTGGGCTGGTCTATGCACCGAGAGACCGGCGGATCACAGTCCAGGCAATGACCGTGCTCATCGCCCTGACAGTGATCGCGGTCGGAGTGCTCGCGCGGCACCTGCAGTTCTGACTGCTCCACAGGAGTTGTCCACAGTGGGGATGAATGACACCCGTGTTGTTCGGCCAGCCGGCTCAGCGCCAGCGCATGGTCATCAACAGACCGATGATCATCAGCGCGAAACCGATCAGGAAGTTCCAGTTGCCGAGCTCCCTGAGCAGAGCGATCTTGTCGATGGCCAGATAGTTGACCACCAGCCACAACAGGCCGAGGAGCATCAAACCCAGCATGACGGCGACGTAGACGGGGTGCGAGGGGCCCGCGACGCGGGCCTTCACCGGGGTGCCCTGGTCGGTCGGCGGGGTGTAGACCGACTTCTTCCGGACCTTCGACTTCGGCATGGTCGTCCTTGGGTGCGGGCCGCTCGATCAGGGCCATCCAGTGGGGCACTGCGAACACGTTAACCCAATCCGGTCATGACAGCGGGCATCGGGTGCCGCGCCACGGGGCCGGTTAACCCCACAGTGCCCGACACCCACTACCGTCTCGTCACGCTCGACTTGCCTGGAGGAGGGTTTCGTGGCCCATGTGCTGTCCCCGGTGCGGGGTTGCCCACCACCACGTCGGCGCGGGGACCCGACCCGCACCGCGATCCGCACGGTGGGCGAGCTGCTCATCACGTTGGGCCTGGTGATGCTGCTGTTCGTCGGTTACGAGGCATACGTCACCGACTGGTTGTCCGCCGAGAAGCAGCGCACGGCCACCGCACAGCTTGATGACACCTGGCGCAACCCGCGCAGCGTCGTGGATCGTCCGATCGAAGGCGCCGGCTTAGCCAAGATCTACATTCCCACGTTCGGTCCCGACTTCGTGTTCACCGTACTGGAGGGAACCCAACCCGGCACCTTGGCGGTCGGACCAGGCCATTACCAGAGCACAGCACTGCCTGGCCAACCAGGCAATTTCGCGGTGGCCGGCCATCGGGTGGGCAAGGGATCGCCGTTCAACTCGCTGGATCTGCTGTCGTCCTGCGACGCCATCGTGGTGGAGACGGTGGACCGCTGGTTCGTCTACCGGGTGCTGCCGCTGCGGGGTGAATCCACCGGCTGGGAGGCCGGCAAGGGCAGCCAGCCGCAGTGCCAGGAGGTCGATCCGCTGACCGGTCGCTACACCGACGTGGTGGGCAAGGCCATCGTGGCGCCTTCCCAGACCGAGGTGATCGCTGCGGTGCCCGGCCGGCCCGGCGAGCCCGCCAAGCGGGACGTCGAGCTGATCACCCTGACCACGTGTCACCCGCAGTTCTCCAACCGGCAGCGACTCGTCGTGCACGGCATCCTGGTCGCTCAGTATCCCAAGGTCGCTGGTCAACGGCCCGCCGAGCTGGCCGTCAGCGCGTGAGGAGGGGCTGATGTACAGCTGGATCTGGCGCCACCTGCCCGGCTCCCCCGCACTACGAGTGCTGCAGGCGGTGGTTCTCGTCGCCGCGGTGGTCACGCTGCTGCTGCTGGTGGTGTTCCCGTGGCTGGAGCCTCAGCTGCCGTTCAACGATGTGACGACCGGTGCGATAGTTACGACCAACACCCCGGCCGGCGCCTAAGCTGGCCGGCGTGCGCATCCTCGTGATCGACAACTATGACAGCTTCGTATACAACCTCGTGCAATATCTGGCCCAGCTGGGAGCCCAGTGCGTGGTGCGGCGCAACGACGCGGTCGAGGCCGGCGATGTCGACGCAGCAGACGGGGTGCTGATCAGCCCCGGCCCGGGTACTCCGCAACGAGCCGGCGCGAGCATGGACATCGTCGGCGACTGTGCCCGGCGCCACCTCCCGGTGCTCGGCGTATGTCTGGGCCACCAGGCGATCGGCGTGGTCTGGGGCGCCACCGTGGCGCGGGCTCCGGAGCTGCTGCACGGCAAGACCTCGGTGGTGCACCATCACGGCGTCGCCGTGCTGGCCGGGTTGCCGCAGCCGTTCATGGCCACCCGGTACCACTCGCTGACCGTGCTACCCGAGACCATCCCGGACGAGCTCGAGGTGATCGGGCGCACCGAGACGGGGATCGTGATGGCGCTGCGGCACCGGGAACTGCCGGTGTACGGAGTGCAGTTCCACCCCGAGTCGGTGCTGACCGACGGCGGGCACCGGCTGCTGGCCAACTGGCTACGGATCGCGGGCGCCGAGGTCGCCGAGTCGCGGGTCAATGACCTGGAGATCGGGATGCGCAAGCTGGCCTCGGCCGCGGTAGTGCCCTGACTCGGTGCTCCGGATCAGTTCGGTATGGAAGGGAACGGCGGTGAGACGCTGACACCGTCGTCGTCGCTGGGACTGCTGCTCGGACCACTCTGCCCGACGGTGATGTTGATGGTCTGGTCCGGAGTGAATCCGCTACCGGCCGCCACGTCCTGGCTGAGGATCCGGCCCACCAGGTTGGGGTCGCTCGTCACGACGTTGGTCCGCTGCAGGAGACCGGTCCAGCCGAGCTGTCGCAGGGCGCTCAGCGCCTGCTCCGGGGTCTGCCCCCGCAGTTCGGGCATCGGGAGCCGATTGCCGCGAGACACCGTCAGGGTCACCTGGGTACCCGCCTTGACCTCGGTACCGCCGGCTGGGTTCTGTTTCAGGACCTGACCCTTCGCCACGCTGGAGTCCACTTCCTGGATCTGCGGGGTCAGCCGAGCTCCGTTGATGTTGCGTTGGGCCTGGTCGATGTTGGTGCCGACGACGTCGGGCACCGCCACGGTCTCCGGCGGCACGCCGACGGTGATGATCACCGATTTGCCCTTGGCCAGCCGCTGCCCCGCGCTGGGATCCTGGGCGACCACCCGGCCGATGTCCTTGTCGTCCCGCACGACCTGCTGGCGCTGGTCGGGGGACAGCAGCAGACCCACCCGTGGCTGTTGCAGGGAGGCTTGGGCCTGCACGCGGTCCAGCCCGATCAGGTTGGGCACCTCCACCTCAGCCGGGCCGGCGCCGACGCTGAGCCGGATGGTCGTGCCCGGCAGCGCCTGGCCGGCCGGATCCATGGCCACCACCCGGCCGAGATCGCCCGGAGGTGACTCCACAGCACGGGTCTCGGTCCGGAACCCATCGGCGATGAGCTGCTGCTCGGCCCGTTCCACCGGCTGGCCGACCACGTCGGGCAGTGCGACCGGTTGCGGTCCGCCATCGAGCAGGTCGGTGAACAGCACGAGCAGCAGAGCGATCACGGAGACGACCACGAGCGCGAGCAGCGCCCGCATCCCCCATCCGGATCGTCGCCCCGGCGGGGGCTTGCCGCTGGGCTCTGGGCGGTACCGGCTGGGGCGGATGGCCACCGTGGCGGGGGCGTCGAGCATGAAGGTACGGTCGGCGTCGGTCATCACCACCGGCGCCAGCTGCCGCTGCCCGGACAGTACCCGGAACAGGTCCGTGCGCATCTCGTCCGCGGACTGGTACCGGTTGGCCGGGTTCTTGCTCATCGCCTTGAGCACCACGGCATCCACCGCCGCCGACACCTGGGGGTTCTGGTGCGACGGCGGTGCCGGGTCCTCCCGGACGTGCTGGTAGGCCACCGCCACCGGGGAGTCACCGGTGAACGGGGGATCTCCGGTGATCAGCTCGTAGAGCACGCAGCCCGCAGCGTAGACGTCCGACCGGGCGTCCACCTGCTCACCGCGGGCTTGCTCCGGGGACAGGTACTGGGCGGTGCCGATCACCGCGGCGGTCTGCGTCACGCCCTGCCCGTCGGCCAGGGCCCGAGCGATACCGAAGTCCATCACCTTGACCGCGCCGGCGGTGGTGATCATCACGTTGGCCGGCTTGACGTCGCGATGGATGATGCCGTTACGGTGGCTGAAGTCCAGGGCGGCGCAGATCTCCGCCATCGTCTCCATCGCGTACTGCTCGTCCAGCGGACCTTCGGTCTTGACGATGTCCCGCAGCGTCCGACCCTCGACGAACTCCATCACGATGTAGGGCAGCGGGCCGTACTCCGACACCGTCTCGCCGGTGTCGTACACCGCGACGATCGCCGGATGGTTCAGCGCCGCAGCGTTCTGCGCCTCCCGGCGGAAGCGATGCTGGAACTGGGGATCCCGAGCGAGGTCCGCCCGCAGCACCTTGACCGCCACGTCGCGATCGAGCCGGACGTCACGACCGCGGTGCACCTCGGACATGCCCCCGTAGCCGAGCGTCTCGCCCAGCTCATAACGCTCCGACAGTAGTCGGCGAGTGGTCATTGCGCGGCCGTCCCGCTCCTCGTTCGTGGCCCCCGGCTGCTCGCTGTCCGGCCCCATCATGCCTGCCGACCGGTTATCATCCGATAGGGGTCGACTGGTCATCTGGCGCTCCGGCAGGTCAGCTCCAGGGTCGACCCGGGCGGGACAAGACCGGCCAGCGGGCGGATCCCGGTCACCCGGCACTGCGACCGCCGGTCCCGGTCGACCTGCGCACCGTCCTCGTCCACCACCAGCGGCACCAGGCCGCGGGATTTGGCGGTGACCGCGGCGTCGCTGGCTCGCTCGCCCCAGTAGTCGGTCGGGACGATGAGCACTCCCGGCAGCAACCCACGGCCGGCGTCGCCGGACTCCCGGCGGGGCCGCTGCTCGGCCGGTACCGGCTGGGCTCGCCCGGGTGCGGCAGGCACCGTGCTGGTGTCGCCGGCACTGTCCGCGGGGGACGCGTCACCGGCCTGCCGTGCCTCGTTGACCAGGTAGAAGGCGAGTATCAGCGCAAGCACGCCACACAGGGCCAGCGCGATGCGCCGTAGGCGGCCGGGTACCAGGTGCGGGCCGGTCCCGGGACGGTCGACCGGGCCGGACATCCCGCCGAGCGGCAACAGCGCGGTCGGTGCTGGGTTGCCTGCGGTCATCGGCGCGGTCCTCGTCACGGCCAGCGGCAACCGGTGGCCGGCCCGAACCGCCGCGATGGCGGCGGAGAACTCACCACCGGTGCCGTAACGCTGCCGCGGGTCCTTGACGAGGGCCGCCTCGATCAGCGCCCGGACCTCGGCGGGCACATCCGGCGGCAACGGGGGTGGCTGGTCGCGGATGTGCATCATCGCCACGGTGACCGCGTTGTCGGCGTGGAAGAGGCGCCGGCCGGCCAGACACTCGTAGCCCACCACCGCCAGCGAGTAGACGTCGGAAGCCGGCCCGCAGTCGTGACCGGCGGCCTGCTCCGGGGCGATGTAGTGCGCGGTGCCCAGCACCATTCCCTGCCGGGTCACCGGAGCGGCGTCGACGGCTCTGGCGATGCCGAAGTCGGTGAGCTTCACCGTCCCGGCGGCGGTGACCAGGATGTTGCCCGGCTTGATGTCGCGGTGCACCAGGCCACGCTGGTGGGCCGCCTGCAGCGCGTCGGCGGCTTGGCCGAGAAGATCGAGCGTGCGGTCGGTTCCCAGCCGGGGCTGCCGGGCCAGGATTGCGGCCAGCGGGTCTCCGAAGACCAGTTCCATCACCAGGTAGGCGATGTCCGGATCAGCGCCGGCCTTGGACGGCTCGACCGCCGTCTCACCATAATCGTGCACCGCGGCGATACCGGGGTGGTTCAGTGACGCGGTCATCCGCGCCTCGGCGTGGAAACGGGACCGGAACTCCGCGTCCCCGGACAGCTCCGGCTTGAGCACCTTGACGGCGACCTGACGCTCCAGCCGGGTGTCCGCCGCCTCCCAGACCTCGCCCATCCCACCGATGGCGATGCGCCGGCCCAGCCGGTAGCGCCGGGCCAGTAGCTGGCCGTTGGTCAACGTCATCCGGCCGCCATGGTGTGCCCCCTGCGGTGGACCGCCATCAGCGACCTCCCTGCAACGCCGCGCCGATGACCGCTCGACCGATCGGCGCGGCCCGGGAGCCACCGGTTGCCTCCAGCGCTCGATCTCCCCCGTCCTCCACCAGCACCGCGATCGCCACCTGCGGATCCTGGGCTGGCGCAAAGGCCACATACCAGGCGTGCGGCGGGGTGTTCTTGGGGTCGACACCGTGCTCGGCGGTACCCGTCTTCGCGGCGATGTCAACGCCGTTGATCTTACCGTCGTTGCGGTAACTCTTCTCGGCGGCGACCATCATCTCCCGCAGCGCAGCTGCCGTGGAACGCGACATGGCCGTCTCGGCGACCTCGGGTTCCAGCCGGTCCAACACAGCGAGATCCGGAGCCAGGATGTTGCGCACCATCTGCGGCTTCATCCGGCGCCCTCCGTTGGCGATCGTCGCGGCGATCATCGCGTTCTGCAACGGGGTGAGCGCCACATCACGCTGCCCGATACCGGACTGCTGCAAGGACGCGACATCAGAGATGGCACCCAGGGTGGACGGCGTCACCAGGACCGGGATGGTGAGGTCGGGCTGCCCGATGCCGAGCTGTTGGGCCTGCTTGCGCAGGTCGTTCTCGCCAACGGTGGCGACCAGCTGGGCGAAAGCGGTGTTGCAGGAGCGCACCAGGGCCTCCTTGAGGGCGGCGGTGTCCCCACCACCGCAGCGACCGTCGGCGAAGTTATGCAGCAACGTGGTGGTGCCCTGCAACTGTAAGGCGGGGGCAGCGGTGAGCGGGGTGTTCGGGGTGGCTTTACCCGTCTCCAGCGCAGCCGCGGTGACCACGAGCTTGAAGGTCGAGCCCGGCGGGTAGATCGAGGCGATCGCACGGTTGGTCAGCGCGGCACCCCGCTGGGCCGAGGTCGCCTCGTTCCAGGCCGCCTCCTGCTCGGCGCCGTCGTGCGCGGACAGCCGGTTCGGGTCGTAGGACGGAGTCGACACCATCGCGAGAATCTCGCCGGTAGCGGGCTTGATCGCGACCACCGCACCGGTGTAACCGCGGCGGGTCAGCTGTTCATAAGCCACCCGCTGAACGACCGGATTGATGGTCAGCTCGACGCTGGCCCCGATCGGTGTCCGGCCGGTGACCAGGTCGGACAGTCGCCGCACGAACAGCCGCCCGTCGGAGCCGTTGAGGATCGAGTCCATCGCGTTCTCGGTACCACCCGCGCCGTAGCGCAGCGAGTAGTAACCGGTGACCGGGGCGTACAGCGGGCCGTCGAGGTAGCTGCGCTGGAAACGCAATTGACTCCCGGTCTCCACCGAGCTGGCCACCGACAACCCGCCAGCGATGATCTTGCCGCGCTGCCGGCCGTACTCCTCCAGCAGCACCCGCTGGTTGCGCGGGTCGCTGCGGTAGGTGTCCGCGCTGACGACCTGGATGTAGGTGGCATTGGCCAGCAGCAACACGATCATGATCATGACAGCCAGGGCCACCCGGCGCAGCGGCGTGTTCATGAGCGCGGCACCATCTCGGTATGGGCCTCGGCCAGCGGGGCCACCGGCTTGCGCGGTGCCGGCGGGCCGGCCGGCACCCGGGCCGCATGGGAGATCCGCAACAGCAGCGCCACCAGGATGTAGTTGGCCAGCAGCGAGGAGCCCCCGTAGGACAGGAACGGCGCGGTGAGCCCGGTCAACGGGATCAGCTTGGTCACCCCGCCGACGACGATGAACACCTGCCACCCGACGGCGAAGGACAGCCCGGCGGCCAGCAGCTTGCCGAAGGTGTCCCGGACGGTGAGCGCGGTGCGCATCCCGCGCATCACCACCAGCAGGTAGGTGAACAGCACCGCAGCCAGCCCGACGAAGCCGAGCTCCTCACCGATCGCGGCGGTGATGAAGTCCGTATGCGCTTCGGGTACCAGGTCAGGACGCCCCGCCCCCAGCCCGGTCCCGAACACCCCGCCGGTACCCAGCCCGAACAGCGACTGCGCCATCTGGTAGCCGGCACCGCCGTAGTCGGAGAACGGGTTGAGCCACGCGGCGACCCGGCTGTGCACATGCTCGAACAGCATGCCCGCGGCCATCGCGCCCCCCACGAAGAAGATCAGCCCGAGCACCAGCCAGGCGATCCGTTCGGTGGCGATGTAGATGAGCACCAGCACGATACCGAAGAACAGCAGTGAGGTGCCCAGGTCCTTCTCCAGCACCAGGACACCCAGCGAGAAACCCCAGGCCATCAACAGCGGGGCGAGATCTCGGGCCCGGGGCAGCTCCATGCCGAGCACTCGGCGCCCGGCAGTGGTGAAAAGATCTCGCTTAGCCACCAGGAACGCGGCGACGAAGATCATCAAGAAGATCTTGGCGAACTCTCCCGGTTGGATTCCCAACCCACCGAAGCGCAGCCAGATCTTCGCGCCGTTGACCTCGGAGACGGCGCTGGGCAGCACGCCGGGCAAGGCCAGCAGCCCCAGCCCGACCAACCCGCTGGTGTAGCCGTAGCGAGCCAGCGTGCGATGGTCGGTGACCAGCACCAGCACGGCCACGAACAGCCCGACAGCCAGCGCGGTCCAGGCGATCTGATAGGGCACGTTGCCGATCGGGGTCGGCTTGCCGGCCGACTCGGCCACCGTCGCCCTGGCCAGGTCGAGCCGGTGAATAAAAACCAGCCCCAGCCCGTTGAGCAGTGCGACGCAGGGCAGAATGAGCGGATCCGCGTAAGGCGCCAGCAATCGCACCGCGATATGGGCGGCGCCGAACAGAGCCAGGTAGGCGGCACCGTAGTAGAGCAGTCCGCGGGTCACCTCGTGCTGCTGGTTGAGCTCCACCAGCACCAGCGCAGTGGTCACCACGATCGCGGCGAATGCCAGCATGATCAGCTCAAGGCCACGTTTGGCGGGTGGCGCGGACGCCACCTCCGGGGCGGGTACCGAAGTGACCATCAGCTAGCTCACCGTTCGGCAGTCCACGCCCGGTTCCGCGGGCTGCTCCGGAACCGGTGTACCGATGACCTCGGGCTCGGGATGCTGACCGGACTGCCCGCCATCGAGCTGACCCGGCACGCTCGTCGTGACCGGGGCGGACGGCTGCTCCTGGAGGCCCGGGCCGGCCCGGGGGCACGGTGGTAGCAGGTCATTGGTGCGCAGCCGGCCGATGATCTCGCGCGCGCCGTCCAGCCCGTTATTGCTGATCATTCCACGCCGCACGTCCGCCCGGACGTGCGATTGCAGGCCCTGCAGGAAGATCGTCTCGCAGCGACGCGCCTCGGCGCGGCAGCTGGCTTCCTCCTGGGCGTGCAGTGGCAGGCCGAAGACCTGGCCCGGGACTCCCTGGAAGACCACCACCTCGCCGCTGCCGGTGGCCCCCACGTAGTACTGGCCGAGTACCAGGATCGAGCCGATCGCGGTGACCGTGCCGAGCACCGTCATCAGCACCGCCAGGCCGATCAACACCCGGCGCCGCCTGCGACGGCGCAGCTGCGGGTCCGGGGCAGCGGGTTCGCTGGGCTCGATCCGCTGGGGCTCCGGGCGTGGCCGGGTGGTGGTCGCGGCCCTGGCCGCCGCCGAGTCCGGCTGCGGTTGCTCGACACCGTCACCCGCGGCCCCGCCGATGATCGGCGCGTCCTCGCCGTAGTCGACGTCCACCACGTCGGCCACGATGCAGGTGATGTTGTCCGGCCCACCGCCCTTGAGAGCCAGCTCGATCAGCCGGTCGGAGCAGGCCTGCGGATCGGAAATGATCAGCCCGTCGGCCAGGGTCTCAGCGCTGACCACCCCGGACAGCCCGTCGGAGCACAGCAGGTAGCGGTCCCCGGCACGAGCCTCCCGGACGGTGAGCGAGGGCTCCACCTCGTGCCCGGTGAGCGCCTTGAGCAGCAGTGACCGTTGCGGATGATGGCTGGCCTCGTCCTCAGAGATCTGGCCCTCGTCGATCAGCGACTGGACGAAGGTGTCGTCGTGGGTGATCTGGCTGAGCGCACCGTCGCGCATCAGATAGGCGCGGGAGTCCCCGATATGGGCCAAGCCGATCTTGTTTCCGGCGAAGAGCACCGCGGTCAGCGTGGTGCCCATGCCCTCCCGTTCCGGATCCTCCCGCACCAGCTCGCTGATCGCGGCATTACCCGCGAGGGTGGCCTCGTAGAGCTGGTCCAGCAGGTCGTTGCCGGGCTCGTCATCGTCCAGCGGGGCGAATGCCGCGATGACGACCTTGGCGGCCACCTCCCCGGCTGCGTGCCCACCCATCCCGTCAGCCAACGCCAGCAGCCGCGGTCCCGCGTAGACCGCGTCCTGATTGTTCTGCCGGACCAGGCCGCGGTCGCTTCGGGCTGCGTAGCGAAGGACCAGAGTCATGAGCGCAGCTCGATCACCGTCTTGCCGATACGGATCGGGACTCCAGGAGGAACCCGAGTAGGTCCGGTGACCTTAGCCCGGTCCAGATAGGTACCGTTGGTGGAGCCCAGATCTTCCAGGAACCAGTCCCCGCCCTGAAACCCGAGCCGGGCGTGCCGGGTGGACGCGTAGTCGTCGTCGAGCACCAGGGTCGAGTCGTCGGCCCGTCCGATGAGGATCGGTCTGCCGTCGAGTGAGATGCGGGTACCAGCCAGGCCACCGGCGGTGACCACCAGCTGGCGGGCGGTCCGGTTGCGCTCCGCGCGGGCGCTGCGGCGCGATCCCGGCAGGCCGGTGCGCGACTCGGAGGCCGCGAACAGGTCAGCGCGCACGGTGCGCAGCGCGGCGGCGACGAACAGCCAGAGCAGGAGGAGAAAGCCCGCTCTGGTCAGCTGCAGCACCAGCTCCGGCACGCCCTGGTCGTCTCTGCTAGATGGTTCGGCTCAACCTTGAGTACGGAAGACAAGCGAAGAATGCCCGACCCGCACCACGTCACCGTCGGCGAGTTGCCAGGTCTGCACCGGAGTGCCGTTGACCGTCGTGCCGTTGGTGGACCCGAGGTCGGCCAGCGTCGCCGTCCAGCCGTCCCAGATGATCTCCAAATGCCGCCGGGACACACCGGTGTCGGGCAGCCGGAACTGGGCGTCCTGCCCGCGGCCCACCACCGTGCTGCCTTCGACGAGCTGGCACTGGCGGTTGGACCCGTCCTCCACGGTGAGTGACGCGATCAGGTGCTGCGAGCCCGCCGGCACTGCGGGCGGTTGGTAACCCTGGGTGTCATAACCCTGAGCGTCATAACCCTGGGTGGCGTAACTCTGGCCGGCGCTATAGCCCTGGTCGCCATGACCATCGGGTTGGTACCCATATCCCGGGCCGTAGCCCTGGTCGCCGTAGGTCCGCTGATAGCCCTGGTCAGCAGCGTGGTGACGCTGGGCATAGTCGGCGTCATACCCGCCCTGGTCATAGCCGTGCCGGTCGCCGCTGGGGTTGCGGTAGTCCTGCTCCGGAGGGCACTGGACCGGGTAGCCGTGCCGGTGGGCGGCATAGCCCCCCTGGTCGGGGCCGTACCCCTGGTGTGGGGCGGGGCTCCACTGGGCGTCCTCGGGGTGCTCACCGTGTTGCTGGCTCATGGCTAGGTCTCCTGCGGTACGAGGTTGCGGTGCGTCGGGATCAACAGACGAGCTGGTGCGGAACTGCCCGGTATGCAGCGTCGCCGACCGCTTCAGGGCCACCACCACGTCTCCGTAGACATCCCAGGCATGGTCCCTGAGATGGTCTTGGACACAATCCTTGAGCATCCGGACCACCCGCTGCTCATCGCCCGCGAGCCGGTCGTGGTCGGTCGCACCGAGTGTGACGGTATAACGATTGGGCGCGAGCACCCGCCCCCCCGCTAGCGGACGTGCGTTGTCGTCCGCCTCGCGCTGAAGCGCCTGGGCCACCTCCTGCGGCACCACGCTACCGCCGAAGACCCGGGCAAAGGCGTCGCCGACCATACCCTGTAACCGGCGCTCGAACCGCTGTACCTTGCCCACGGCGACCTCCTCTCGCAGGTTGTGCCAGGGATCCTGGTCTGCCAGCCTCGATCGTATCCGGCTGAGCCAGCGGGCAGCGCCGGCGAGATGTCAGAGTCTGCGTGCTAGGCTTCCGCGGTCGCTCGGGCGAGTGGCGGAATGGCAGACGCGCACGGTTCAGGTCCGTGTGTCCGAAAGGACGTGGGGGTTCAACTCCCCCCTCGCCCACTCTTTTCAGTGGTGGCACGTGGGCGAGTTGGCACGGTCATGACCGGTGCGGTGACAGTTGTTCACCCAAAATGGTGGGGTGACCATCTCGGTCACCCCACCATTGCCCACTGCATCACACCGGGTCATGTGATAACGCGGCGGCACTGCGTGACTGCGTTGCGGTCGCTTGGCCCAGCCCCGCCCCACGCACTACCACCGGCCACGCAGGCACCGTCCCTAGCCAACGGCACGCACGCCATCACCGGTTCGTGCTTGCGCTGGCTCAGCCGCGACCGCCGGGAGCGCCGCCGCCGGCGCCACCGGTGCCGTTACCACCGCTGGCAGACCCAGTGCCCAGGATCCCGATACCACTCAGGATGTTGACAGCGACGCCGCCCTGGCCGCTACCCCCGGCACCACCGACACCACCGTCGCCGCCGCCAGCGCTGGGCGCAGCACCACAGTCACAACTGACACTGAACATGGACAGGACAGTACGTGCGGGGAGCAGCTCCACGTGCTGGCCATCGATCTCAACAAAGCTCAATGCGTCAGACATTCAATCCTCCTCATAGTGGCCCCCACCGGGCCGGAACGGAACACCTCATCAGCACCCTCCGCCGATTCGGCTCACCCATAACTATGACCAGCGAAACATGCCAGGGCAACATGCATTCACCACCTAAAATTTTCCCGCACTACTTAACCCCGCCCTACTTGACAGAGCCACTCGCGTGCACTTACCGCTGCAAGCAACGGAATCGAGAACGGGTACTGTTTCCGCAGCTCGGCCGGCCGCGCCGGCGCTTGCCAGCACGGCCCCGGCGGTCGCCATTCGGGTCCGAATAGCTTTCACGTAAAATAAACGGAGGGGTGACCGTTTCGGTCACCCCTCCGTTGCCGACGGCACCGCACCCGATCATCCGATCGCGCGGCGATACTGCACGACTGCGTTGCAGCCGGCTGCCCCAGCACCGCCCACCACGCTACCGCCGGCCACGCAGGTGCCGTCCCTAGCCAACGGCACGCACGCCATCACCGGTTCATGCTTGCGCTGGCTCAGCCACGACCGCCAGCAGCGCCACCGCCGGCGCCACCGGTGCCGTTGCCACCATTGGCAGACCCAGTGCCCAGGACACCGACGCCAGCCAGGATGGCGTTGACAGCGACGCCGCCCTGGCCATTGCCACCGGCGCCAGCGGCGCCACCATCGCCACCGCCACCACCCAGGGTGAAGGTGGACAGGACAGTACGTGCGGGGAGCAGCTCCACGTGCTGGCCATCGATCTCAGCGAAACTCAATGCGTCAGACATTCAATCCTCCTCATAGTGGCCCCCACCGGGCCGGAACGGAACACCTCATCAGCACCTCCGCCGATTCGGCTTGCCCATAACTATGCGCAAAGAAACGGCCCAGAGCAACATGCATTCACCACCTAAACTTTTTCTACACTACTTAACGGGGCCGCGCACCAATCCGACGAGCCACACACATGCACTTACCGCTGCAAGCAACGGAATGGAGAACAGCTGTTGTTTCCGTGGATCATTTCTGCGATCAAGTGCCCGGTGAGCAGGGGGCACCGCGCACGGCAGTGGTCGCGATGATCAGCACACCGGCCGAGCTCGACGCCAGGGCGGGTCGTGGCCACCCGTGTTTCCCGAGCAAACAGCGTTCGCATAAAATAAACGGAGGGGTGACCGTTTCGGTCACCCCTCCGTTGCCGACGGCACCGCACCCGATCATCCGATCGCGCGGCGATACTGCACGACTGCGTTGCAGCCGGCTGCCCCAGCACCGCCCACCACGCTACCGCCGGCCACGCAGGTGCCGTCCCTAGCCAACGGCACGCACGCCATCACCGGTTCATGCTTGCGCTGGCTCAGCCACGACCGCCAGCAGCGCCACCGCCGGCGCCACCGGTGCCGTTGCCACCATTGGCAGACCCAGTGCCCAGGACACCGACGCCAGCCAGGATGGCGTTGACAGCGACGCCGCCCTGGCCATTGCCACCGGCGCCAGCGGCGCCACCATCGCCACCGCCACCACCCAGGGTGAAGGTGGACAGGACAGTACGTGCGGGGAGCAGCTCCACGTGCTGGCCATCGATCTCAGCGAAACTCAATGCGTCAGACATTCAATCCTCCTCATAGTGGCCCCCACCGGGCCGGAACGGAACACCTCATCAGCACCTCCGCCGATTCGGCTTGCCCATAACTATGCGCAAAGAAACAGCCCAGAGCAACATGCATTCACACCTAAACTTATCCCGCACCACCTAGCCGACACAGTGGTTTATCGATCACCCAGCCATCGGCGAAAAGGGGCACCTAGATTCCCGGAGCAAGTACCTACCGCACAAACCAGCAGGGACTACCCGGGTTTCCGGCCATCCGGCTACCGAGCGACAGCAGGACGGCGGAGCCGGACCGAATCCCGTCACTCTCCGCCACAGTGTGCACGACGACTACCTACCCGCCCTACGCGTGCCATGACTCAGTAATCGTCGGCGGTCACAATGGCCTCGTCAGGTGACGTCAGCGCCACGAACAGCCGCACCGGCTCATCGTGCGTCAGCCGGGGTGCGGGTGTACGCGGTGGGCTCGGGCCTGCGGTCACAGAGAGTCGCCGACTCCGATCGGCGCCCCAACCGGCCCGCCGGTCGAAGCGACCACCCGATCGGCGGCATCGACGGACGGAATCCAGCAACCAGTCAGCGCGGCAACGCCGCCACCGAACGCCACACCGGCCCTGCTTCCACCATCTTTCGGCAACCGCCTGGTAGTCCTTACCCATCGCCGTGTAACCCCCGGCTGTCGCGACGAACATCCCCGGAGATGATGGGAGAACGTGCCCCGTGGCACATGAATCGCTGGTGCAGACCTACTCAGGCCCGCAGAGACCCCAGGTCTACGCCACCGACGCCGTCGAAGTACTCTCCGCACCCACCCACCTGGCTCACGCCGCTGTCAACGCGTTGGGCTGGCAAGGCGTTGTACTGCCCCCGACAGTGCTACTCGGCCGCCGCGTGGTGGTGGTCGCCAACCTCATCAGCGAGGTACACGAGCAGCGGATCCGCTCGGGCTGGGGTCCGGTGACCGACCAGGTAACGGTATCCACCTGGGACTGGCCGGAGATGCAACAGCTCGCCCCGCCTCCCGCGGTTGCGCTGAGCGGCATCATCGCGCCGGCCCGGCACTGGCGGACCGGGCTCACCGGAGCCGCCCCGTTCGCCGGCCTGTGTGCCACGGCTCTGCTGCTGCCCGCGCACATCGCCCGCAATGTGGAGTGCCTTATCCACGCCGAGCACTACGGCCCGACCGTGCTGGCCGCCGCAGGGCCACACGACGTCGACCGCGAAGCGGTCGACGTCGTGCACGCCGGCTATCCCGGCCCGGTAGTGACCAGTCGCCCGGCCACCATCAGCCGATGGGTGCACGAACTGGTCTACAACCAGCTGCTGGCACTAAAGAACTTGGGTTGAGGATTGCTGATAACAAAAAAATGGGGCGGGACCGTTCCTCTCGAACGGTCCCGCCCCATTGCGGGTGCCTGCGCTGCACGCGTCCGGAGCCGGATGGGGGATCTCCCTGGCCTGCAGCGCACGATCGGGTAGGCACTGGGCGGTGGGATCCGGCGGTCATCGGAGCAGCGTTCGCGGTGGCGGTCGGTCAGGCGACGACGGTGCCACCGGCGCGGCACTCCACTCGGTGGGGAGCGAGTTGGATCCAGGCTATGGAGTTGTGGTGGTGTGGCCGGTGACCCTTCGACATCGCGGTCGGGGGCACGGACGATCGTCAGATCACCGGCCACCAGGCGGCTGCTCAAGCCCCGTGGGTGGGGGGGAGGCCCACGAAGGCGACGAACCGCCAGCTCTATGGAGTTGGTACAGCATTGATCGCGCTACGCCACCCCAACGCGACGCTAGAAAGCACCGGTGCGGCCTGAGGCGGCACGATCTCGGCGGAGATGAGATGCTCGTGAGCGGCCCGCCACACGCTGCATGGCGAAACTCGAGGACGCCAACGGCTTGAGCATTCCGGGCAGCGTCCGCGAGAATCGGGCGCGTGGGTGGCCAGCAACGCACGCCAGCCGTACGTCAAACGCGGCAGCTCGCTTCGTGCAACCGAGAGTAGCGATCCGTTATCAGCGCTGCTCACCAGCTCGTCGAGCATGTCGAGCCGGTCCCACACGGCCTGCCGGAGAATCCGACCCAGAACGCGATCCACCTCGCCACCTTCCTGGCTGCACCTCAGGTGTGTCCGCTCCCACGCGGCCCGGTCCGGCAACCTCTAGATACATAGTTACGGTTACTAAACCCGATATGACCCTGCGCTGCGCCGATCGGCCATGCTAAGACGGTGAACGGCACGGACTGACCGGTGGCGCCGATCAGCTTCGCCGAAGTGCTCTTCACCAGTCACTACGCGCGCGCCTAAGCTGCGTGCGTCGCCCGTCGGACGGCAGTAGGGGGCGAGATGAACGTGATCGGCCCGCGGGGCAACCCGCTAACTCCTGGTGTCTGGGAGGAGGCGGACATGAAGCAGGTCCTGGTCGATCGTGACATCAGCTCTGTCTACCGGCTGCTCCGACGGGTAGGGATCTCGCAACGGCAGATCGCCGCGTTGACCGGGCAGTCGCAATCCGAGGTCTCGGAGATCCTCAAGGGCCGCCAGGTGATGGCCTACGACGTGCTCGCCCGGATTTCCGACGGTCTGGGTATCCCCCGGGGATACATGGGTCTCGCCTACGACGACGCGACCGCGACGAGCATGGTCGGACCTGCCGACGATGCGCTGGCCGAGGAGGATGAGTCGGTGAAGCGCCGGAATCTCCTGGCGCATGGAGCTGCCGTGATGTTCGGCACCGCTGTGCTCGGGGATGACAGCGGCAAGTGGCTGCCCAGTCCTACCCAGACGCCGGCACCCAGCAACATCGGTATGACCGATGTCAAGCAGGTCGAGGCAGCTACTCGGGCTATGCGCGCCCTGGACTATCAATTCGGCGGTGGCGCGTGCCGCGACGCGGTCGTCGCCCAACTGTCCTGGGCGCAGCGTCTGCTGTCCGCCTCGGGCAAGGAGATCGTTCGTACCCGGCTGTTCCGAGCGCTGGGAGATCTGCAGAACCTGGCCGGCTGGACCACTTTCGACGTCGGCTTGCTGGACTCCTCGCGCAGTCACTTCGCCACTGCGCTGGAGTTCGCCAAACAGGCCAACGATCCCGCCTTGATGTCCAACATCATGTATCGAATCGGTCGGGTGTACCTGCACCACGATGCTCCCAATGACGCACTGAAGTGGTTCCAGCTGGGGCAGATCGCCGCGCAGGACTCCGGTTCGGAGCTGGCGGTCGCGGTGCTGTGCGGCAACGAGGCGTGGGCCTACGCGATGCTGGGCGACGACGTGCAGGCCAAGAAACTCCTCGGCCGGTCCCGGGACGAGCTGGCCAGAGCAGATCCCAATGACATACCCGACTGGGCCCGTTTCTATAACAAGACCGACATGAACGCGATGATCGGAACAGTGCACACCGTGCTATCGGCAATCGATGTAAAGAATACCGCCATCGCGATTCCGGCACTCAACCAGTCCTTGAGCGAATACGACGAGTCGATGAGTCGCAGCCGGGCGTTCACCCTCACCGCGCTGGCCACCAACCACCTCAGGCAGGGGGATGTCGATCTGGGTGTCCGGATAGGTCGGGATGCGCTGGGGCTGGCGACCGTGCTGAAGTCGAAGCGGGTGACCGACCGGCTGAGACCGTTGGAGAACGAGGCGGCGCAACGGTCCAACAACTCGGACGCTCGTCATCTCTCCCACGTGATCCAGCAGTTGCGCGGGGTATGAGGCAGTCTGCCGTGACAGCATGCTCCACCCTCCCACGTGCTCAACGACTCACCACCGGGTTGCAGGCGGTGTGTGCCGAGCTCGGGCTGGATCCGGCGGGTGCCACGCTGCTTCGCAACGTCAACAACGCGGTGTTCCGGCTGTCCCGGGATCCGGTGGTGATCCGGTTGGTCACCCTGCCGTCTTATATCCCGCGCGCCAGGCTCGCGGTTGCCGCCGCGACGGTATTCGCCGAGTACGACGTGCCGGCTATCCGGCTGCTGCCTGGCGTCGCGCAGCCGGTGTCGGCCGGCAAGCACATCGCCACCGTATGGCAGGCAGTGTCGCCGACCGGTCCGCCGCCGGGCGGCGCGAGCCTGGCCGGTCTGCTGCGGGCCGTGCATGCCGTACCGACGCCCAGCCGGGTATTGCCCACCTGGGATCCACTCACCGATTTCGACAATCGACTGCGGCATACCACTTCGCTGTCGCGCAAGGATCGTGACTTCCTGCTGCATCGCAGTGCTGAGCTGGCCACCGCCGTCGCAGAGCTGAGCTTCGCGCTCCCGACGGCCGTGGTGCACGGCGACGCCCATCTGGGCAACGTCATCCCGGGGCCGGGTGGTCCGGTGCTGTGCGACTTCGACTCGTGTGCCATCGGGCCGCCGGAGTGGGACCTGACCCCGGTGGCGGTATCCGATGTCCGGTTTAGCAGACCCGCGGCCCACCAGCGCGACTTCATCCAGACCTATGGCTTCGACGTGCGCAGCTGGGACGGCTTCGAGGTGCTGCACGGTATCCGCGACCTCAAGTTGATCGCCGGGGTGTTCCCCCGAGTCGGATCCCCGCCGGCCGTCCAGGCGGAGTTCGACCGCCGGATGGCCAGCTTGCGGGCTGGGCGGCTGTCCGACCGCTGGCGCAGCGTCTGGCGCTGAACCGGGCAACCGTGGCGCTGCTGAGACGGTACGGCTGGAGGATGCGCCGGTCCACCCGGGCAGTTACCGTCGAGCCCTGTGTCGTCGGCTCCCCCGAAGGCGGTCGCGTTGCGCACCGACCGGGCCGGTGCGGTGGGTGGCGACGCCACAACGGTCACCATCTCGCACGCTCGGTCGCTGCGCGCACTGCCGCTGGGGTCGTTTCGCCCCTCGACCCGAGCGGACCGCCGACCCGTGTGGCTGGACCACGACGAGGTCCACACGCTGCTGAGCACGTTGCAGGCCGGCTCAGCCACCGCCTCGGCCCGGCTCGCCGACAACGCCCTGGCGCATCTGATCGCGGCGAAGGGTGGGTGGTCACCGCACGACCCGCAGGACGTGGTGGCGGGGCTGCACCGGATCCTGACCCGGTCGCGGTTTCTCAAAGGCTCGCGCTCGTGCTATCCCCTGGATACCGCGATGGCCCAGATCGCCCCGTTTGTCGAAACCCGACAACCGATCATGATTCTGGCCAGCGGTTTCCCGTTCAAACAGCACGACAATGGGCTCAAAGCGGCCGGCCCCTGGCCGGACCTGGCCGAGTTCGGTGCGTTGCTGCGACTCAAAGAGCTGACCACCGCCTGCAGCGCACTGTACCCACCCGGCGCACGGGTGGTGCTGCTCAACGACGGCGGCTACGCACGACCGCGCGGCTCCGCAGAGATCCGGAGCTACCAGCGTCAACTGCGGCGCTACGCCCAACGGCTCGGGTTGGGCGACTCGGTGTGCTTTCGCGACCAGTCCTGCTTCGTCGCCCGGTTGCTCGGCCCGCGGGGTTGGCGAAGACGGGAGCAGCACCGGCACAGATTCCGAGAGTTGATCTCGCTACTGACCCCCGACTCACGTTCGTTGGACAGCGCCGGGCGGGCTGACCAGCGGCTGGCCGAAGCACTGCCGGGCGGGTTGCTGGCCGGTGTGCCGTCCTTTCGTGACATCCTGTCCTCCCTGGTGTACTCGGTACCGGTGCCGGCTCCGGCGGGGACCGACCCACAACAGTGGGCCTGTGCGGTGCTCGCCTGGCCGGACGGCTACGCCGAGCCGGATCTGTCGCCCGACCTCGCCGCGGCCCGGCGGGAAGTGATCGCGTCAGCATGGCAGGGCTCCGTCAACTATCTCGCCGCCTCCCTCGCCGACGCCGCAACCGGTGTCGCCCAGCACTACCCGCCGCACGTCCGGCTGGCGACCGTGGCCTCGCGGCCCGGCTGTAGCGGCTTCTCCTACCTCGGTGGCTCGGCGCTGTTGCCCTGGCACGGCACCGGATGCCTGGATGGCCGGGGCCTGCTGTGCGCGGAGTTTCTGGTGAGTCTGGACGATCGGGGCTTTCATCCGGTCTACGCCGGCATTCTCGGCGGCGCGCAGCCGTTGCTGATGGTGCCCCGCACCCGGGTGATACACGTGGCGGGCCGCCGGCGGGTGGACCCAGGCTTGCTGGCCACCGCCAGACTGCGCACCCGGTAACCCGGCTGATCCGGTCCAGCGGCTAACGCCAGACGCCGGTCCAGCGATGCTCATCAGGACCGGACTAATCAGGGCGGTGCGTCGTGGCGGGACAGTTGGGCAGGATCACTGAGCACCACGCCGGGCCGCGGCGCGCTTGGAATTGTTTCGAGTTGCTGCGCCGCCGCAGCAGCAGGCGTGAAGCCGACTACTTGGACGACCTGGTGAACACCGAGCTGGAGTTCGTCCGCCAGTTGCCGCAACCGCAGCGGGACCGGCCAGCCGAAGCACTGGCGCTACTCGCACTGCTGGCCCAAGACCACCGCAACTACGGGCGGGGCTGGATCAGCCGCCGCGAGCTACGCGATCGCACCGAGCGCACGTTGGCCGATCTCGACGCGATGCGCCAGATTCCAGCACAACAGCCACTGCACTGATCCGGCTCAGCCGGCCCGCCTGATCCGTAGCGCCACTACCGCGCACCCGATCACCACGATGCCGGCTCCCACCAAGGCGGCTAAGCCCAGCCACCCGCTGCCGGCCTGGGTCTGCCCAGCGCTCGCGGTCGAAGCGACGCCCGGGGATCGGTCCGCGGTCAGAGCTGGAGCAGCTGCGCCCGAGGTGGTGAGGCTGAATCGAACCGCGCCGCGGATCGGATGGCCGTCGGCCGCCAGCACCCGGTAGGCGATCGTGTACCGGCCGGCCGGACCGAGCGGGCGAACCGGTGCCGACACCACCGCACCGTCCTCGGTTGCCGGACCGGACTGCCACTGGCTGCCATCGGGCCCGGTCACGGTCACCGTGGTGAACCCCCGCTGCACCGGCAGAGTGAAGGTGAGGCTGACCCGCGACGGGCCGGTGGCCACCTCGGCACCGTCCGGCGGGTCACTGCCGATCAGCTCGGTGTGCGCAGTGGCGGTGGCGGGGGCCAGCAGCGCCACACCCACCAGCGCCAGTAGCGCGAGCAGGTACCTCGGACAGATCGGCTTGCTGGACATCAGTCGTCTCCATCACGGGGTGGCCCTTGACACGGTGGGCCCGAGACCCGACCGCCACGCACAAACAGGCTAGTGTCGCTGGCGCAACGCGGATCTGTCGGTCCCTGGATCTAGTCTGACGCCGTGGACTCAGCCGTGCTGCTCGACTCAGGCGTGGTCACCCGATGCCGTCGCCGGGTGCACTTGGAGCACGACCCCGCAACGGTCGACATCCCACGGGCAATCTCGGACCCCACTGCCGAGCGGCGGATCTCCGACGCTGCCGCGCACCGTCACCGGATCGCCGACGTGCTGGGCCGCCATTACGGCGCCGGCTGGCGGGAGGTCAGCCCCGACCTGCCTGCCGCGCAGCGCCGCGCCGCCACCCTGGCGCTGCTCGACGAGGGCGTGCCGTTCATCTGGGGCGGGTTGTTACCGGCGGACTCCGCCGGTGGGCGTCGCGGTGGCGCCGAGCTGCTGGTGCGGTACCGCAGCGGTTACCTTCCGGTGATCGTCGTCCGGCACAAGGTCACCGACCCCGGCTGCGGAGCCCGCACCAGCCCACTGACTCAGCCCGTGCTGTCGGCAGCCCGCATCGACCCGGCGCGCAAGATCCGCCCGCAGTCGAGGGACCAGTTGCGGCTGGCGCACACGCTGCGGCTGCTGCAAGCAGCCGGTCGGGCGCCCCGCGGTCGGGCCACCGGCGGGGTGATCGGGTTGGACGCCGACGTGGTGGTCTGGCACGACCTGGACTCCCCCACCTGGCCCGGCGGGCGGACCGCGATGTCGGAGTACGACATCCGGTTCGCCGATCGGTTGGCCGTGGCGCGCGCCGCGGCCAACTCATCGGAGCCGCTGGCCCTACCGTCCCGGGTCAACGAATGCCGCTCATGCCCCTGGTGGCCGACCTGCGGCCCGGTCCTGCGGGCGTCCCGCGACGTCAGCATGGTGCTGCGGGGAGAGGACAGCGTGGCACTGAAGGCGGTCGGGGTGCGCACCGTGGACGCACTGGCCGGGCTGGACCCGACCGGCGATCCACCGGTCCCGATGGTCGGGATGCCGCTGCGCGACGCGGTGCTGCTGGCTCGTGCCTGGCAGCGCGACCTCACCCTGGTGCGACGTAACCAGCACATCGTCGTGCCACGCGCTGACGTCGAGGTGGACGTGGACATGGAGAGTTTCGATGAGGCCGGCGCCTACCTGTGGGGATGCCTGCTGTCCGGCTCCGACGTCGGGGTGCCCGGCGGCTACCACGCCTTTGCCACCTGGGAGCCGGTGCCGACCCACGACGAGGCGCGGTCCTTCGCCACGTTCTGGTGCTGGCTGACCGACGTCCGCAAGCGGGCCGCGCAGCGCGGCTTGAGCTTCTGCGCCTACTGCTACAACGAGCAGGCCGAGAACCGCTGGATGCTGTCCTCCGCGGAACGCTTCACCGGTGCCTGCGGCATGCCGACCGTCGCCGAGGTGCAGGAGTTCATCTCGTCCCCGCAGTGGGTCGACATGTACGGGGTGGTCAGCAGCGAGTTCCTCTGCGCGCGCGGCAAGGGGCTCAAGACGATCGCCCCGGCAGCCGGGTTCTTCTGGCACGATCCCGAGGCCAGTGGGGAGAACTCGATGCGCTGGTACCGCGATGCTGTCGGGCTCGACGGCGGCACGCCCAATGCTGCCCAGCGGGAGCGGCTGCTCACCTACAACGCCGACGATGTGGGCGCCACCCACGCTCTGCGACTGTGGATGAGTTCCGAGCAGGTGTACGACGTGCCCTATGCCGACGACCTGTAACCCGTTATCCGGCACCCGGTTGCGATACGCCGGGCCACGATGAGATCGTCAACACAGCGTGAGAGGAGAACATATGTTCGTGCGTCGAATCGCGGTGATCGGCTCCGGATATGTGGGCCTCACCACCGGAGCATGCCTGGCGTCGTTGGGCCATCGGGTGGTGTGCGCCGACGTTGACAAGGCCAAAGTGGCCCGGCTGTGTGCCGGTGAGGTGTCGATCCTGGAGCCGGGGCTGCCCGAGCTGGTGGCGGAGGGCCTCGCCGCCGGTCGGCTACGGTTCGTGATGGGAGCCGCCGCGGCGGTGGGTCAGGGACCCGATGCAGCCGAGGTGGTCTTCTTGTGCGTGCAGACTCCGATGGGCTCGGGTGGCGCAGCGGATCTGACAGCGGTGAACTCGGTGGCCACCGAGATCCGGGAGCTGTTGCCGCCAGGCTGTGTGGTGGTCAACAAGTCGACCGTGCCGGTGGGTACCGCGGCGCACACCGCGCGGTTGCTCAACCGCCCGGACGTGGCAGTGGTGAGCAACCCGGAGTTCCTGCGGGAAGGCTCGGCAGTGCAGGACTTCCTCAGCCCGGACCGGATCGTGGTGGGCTGCGATGCCCAAGACGCCGCCGAGCGGGTCGCCGCGCTGTACGCCCGGTTGGGCGCGCCGACGGTGCTCACCGATGCGGCCAGCGCAGAGTTGGTCAAGTATGCGGCGAACTGCTTTCTGGCCATGAAGCTGTCCTACGTCAACGCCGTCGCCGAGTTGTGCGAGCGGTTCGGGGCCGACGTGCTGGACGTCACCGAGGGCATCGGCTACGACCGGCGGATCGGCCAGGCATTCCTGCAGCCCGGTCCGGGGTGGGGCGGATCCTGCCTGCCCAAGGACACCCATGCGCTGCTGCAGCTGTGCACCGCGGTGGGCTTCGACTTCGGGCTGCTGCGGGCAAGCCTGGACACCAACACCCGCCAGCAGCACCGGATGGTCGATAAGGTCCGCGACGCCGTCGGCGGGTCGCTGGCCGGCCAGCGGGTGGGATTGCTCGGGCTGACCTTCAAGGCCGGCACCGATGACCTGCGGGACTCCCCGGCCTTGACGGTGGCCGCCCTGCTGGCCGCCGAGGGCGCCGAGCTGATCGGCTACGACCCGGCGGTGCCCGCCGCGGTACCCGGCCTGACTGACAATCTGGAAGTCACCGACGACCCGGACAAGGTCGCCGCCGGCGCCGCCGCTCTGGTGGTGCTCACCGAATGGCCCGAGTTCCGCGTGCTGGACTGGGGCCGGCTGGCCAAGCTGGTGCACCGCCGCATCGTGGTCGACACCCGCAACCTGCTCGACGCCGACGTGCTATCCCGCGTCGGCTTCGAAGTCCGCGGCGTAGGTCGCTGCGCCCCTCGTGAGTGCGTAACAGTGTTATAACACTGTTACGCACTCACGAGGGGCGCAGCGTTTGTTCGCGTCGTGAACTCTGTGAGTGTCGACGTCAGCGACGTTTCCGGTGCGTGGAATGGCACTGATGTTGAGTTCACGACACATCAACCCCGGCGTTTCGGGCGATGTCGGGAAATGAGCAGGGTGGTGAGTGATCCGACGGCCAGGGCGCCGCCGCCGAGCCAGCCGGCGAAGACCAGCACCGCTGCCAGCACGCCAACCAGCAGTAGCGAGGCAGGCGTCACCTCAGCCCACCACGCTGTGCCCTCGTCACCAGGTAGCACGCCACGCACCCATCGCAACGACCTGGTTGCCACCGGCGGAACAGTCCGATGGCCCATCCGGCACTGCACGCCTCGGCGTCGTCCCCGGACGACGGCGGCGCCAGCGACGACGCCGGCGGCGACAGCTGGGAGATTGCCTCTGCGCTGGCTACTCATGCCGGGTCTGCTTTGAGTGCGGGGGCCGCGGAGGGCGGGGTGAGCAGGCGGCTCAGGCCGCTGCGGTCCCGACTGCTTTGCAGGGTGTGGACGGCACGAGTACGGCCTTCCATGGTCAGCCGGTAGTAGCGGCGTGGGGGCCGACCCTCGGTGTGGGCGGGCTCGGGGTCCTCCCAGCGGTCGGTGACCCATCCGGCGCCGCGCAGCCGTTGCAGGATCGGGTAGATCGTGCCCGGTTCCAGCCCGCTGACCTTCACAATCTCCAAGCCGTACAGCTCGGTGTCCGGCTGCTGGAGCAGCGCCCCCAGCACCGCCTGGACAGCCACCGTCATCCGTAAACCACTCATAGACCGTAACTCTATATAGATCGTGTCCGAGTGTCGAGTGTTGATTGCCGACACACGCCGGCGATGACCCCCGGTGAGCGTTTACAGCAACTGCCGGTAGGCCAGGCTCACCCGGTCCGCCGATACCACGATGTGCACGTGGGCCACAGCCAGGCCACCCCGGTCGCGGGTGGTCCGCCGGATGTCGAGCACCGGCGAGCCCAGGTCCAAGGCCAGCTCGTCGGCTTCCTCCTGGGTCGGCATGCGCCCGGTGACCACCTCATCGGCGACCGACGGAGGATGGCCGGCGTCGGCCAGGCCGCGGTAGATGCCACCGGTGACCTTCTCCGGCGCGGCCAGCGCAGTGCCGGCGAACAGCGCCAGCGGTAGCCAGGTCTGCTGCAGCTGGGCCACCTGGTCACCGATGCGCATCCGGTTCCCACGCCGGATCACGGTGGCCCCGGGCTCGAGTCCGAGCTCGCGGGCCACGGTCTCATCTGCCGGTTGCTCGTCCGCACCGGTGACCTCGGTCCAGCCGTCGAGGCCCTGCTGGGCACAGGCGATCTCCCAGGGACCGGCCTCGGGGGTCGCGTCGGCGTAGCGGGCGACGGGCAACCGGACGGGTGTGCGGTCCCGGACGACGGCACCCCTGCGCCTGGTCTGCGCGACGACCCCCTCGGTGCGCAGGACCGTGATGGCACGTTGCGCGGTGGTCTGGTTCACCCCGTACCGACTTGCGAGGTCGACCACCCGCGGAAGGGTGACCCCTGGCGGGTAGTCGCCTCGTTCGATCGCTGCGCGCAGCTCCGCGGCGATCTCCCGGTAACCGGGCATCAGACATCTCCACTCGGTCGGTTATACGTACCGATAATCCCGAGTGTAGGACCCCTCCGACCAGCCTCGAACACGCCGCCGGTCGGCAAAATATCAGTCCCCCTGTTGGCGTCCACAGGCCATCAGTGAGACCGGATCGTGGTGGAGGGCAGGCGCACCGACGACGCCGCGCTGTGCACGCTGGTGGTGGTGCACGAGGTCGGCGGGACCTGGGCGTGGTACCCACACGGCGAGACCCAGCTGGGGGCGCGGTTGACGCGGACGGATGCGGTCAAGGTGGCACGGGCGATCCTGGACACCGTCCCGTGAACGGGCCAGGCCGGACAGCGCCTGCACCAGGCAGTGCCTTGATGAGCCTCGGCGAGCGGACCCACCGGGGACTGACAATCCACATGTCGCGATCATCTGACGCTCCGTGATACCACGGACTCGATGTCACTGTCGGTGAGATCTGGGGAAGGACTGTCGCTGTTTACGGATGTGCCAGGGATGGCAACTTCTCCCCCGAAGTTGCCATCCCTGGCACATCCGCGACAGACCACCCCACCTCCCCGAGTGCCACCAGCAACTCTCGGGAACGACCGGCAACGAGAAAGCCACGTCAACAGACCTGAACTTCAGCGACCACCGGAGATCCGGGCCCCTGCGGAGGAATGAACTCAGAATAGATGGCTAATCCCCTGGACGAGTTCGCGGATTCAATTCGATTTCCGAAGAAATAACATGCCAGCGATCAGGATGGTCGGGGCACTCGAAAACGACGAGACGGTCCTCGGCGGCATTCGCAAGCCGGTCAGCGGCTCGTCGGCTCAGCAGTGCTCGCTGACCACAGGGAACACACCTGCATGCACTGCTATACCATTCCATACGGCTCATGCTCTGCCGGCCTTGCGATCCACAAACGGAGCGGCCACTGCGCCCGCTCCACCGCAGGCCCTTTCATGATTGCCGCCCTGATCCTCGAGCACCGCACCCGCCACAATCCTCTGGTACGCGATCCTACCGCATCGGAGCGGCCGGTCAGCCTGCCGCAAAAGCCAGTTCCGGCGGCGTCTATTCGCGCCTGAAGAATTGTTCAGCCGCCCAGCTCGGGAGCATTTCCTCGAGGAGTGCGAATGCGTCGACCCGAGCCGCTCTCACATACTGATCGAGTCATGTGCAAGCCCCCTGCGATCCTTTCGAGCTACGCGCCGGCCAACGGTGTCGGCCCAGCGTAACCGCCCGACCACCCACCGGCACCCGGCCGTCGACGCCAGCTCGATCCCCCACCCGGAGCGCCCGCCAGCGCACACCGTGGCCGACCCGGGTTGTGCTGAGCAGCCCCACGCCGGAGACCGGTTCGGCTGGCCAGAGGTCTGGACGCCGGGCTAGATGATGTGTTCTGCTTAGCCTTACCTAATCGCTGTCGATCCAGGGACATCGGTGCCATGTACGTCTGCATCTGCCGGGCAGTGACCGAGGCCCAGGTGCGCGGGTGCATCGCCAGCGGCGCGTGCACCGTCAAGGACGTGGTCAAGCACTCCGCGGCCGGTACCGGATGCGGGTCCTGCATCGGCAAGATCGTCGCCTTGCTCAGCGCACCTGCCGACGAGCTGCGGCGTAGCGCTTAGTCATCACAGCGCCTGACCATCAGTCCTGAGACCCACATAACTCCTGGTCAGGCCAGGCTCACCTTCAGTGACATCGCTGGCTGAAACGCGTACGGTCGCGATCAAGGACCTGATTCGAGGGATTGGACGACATGCGCGGCGACGACGAGATCATCGAGTTGCTCAACGAGCAGCTCACCAGCGAGCTGACCGCTATCAACCAGTACTTCCTGCACGCCAAGATGCAGGCCAACTGGGGCTTCACCAAGCTTGCCGAGCACACCCGGGACGAGTCCATCGACGAGATGAAGCACGCGGAGCGGATCACCGACCGCATCCTGTTCCTGGAGGGCCTGCCGAACTACCAGAGGTTGCTTCCGCTGCGGATCGGGCAGACCGTGCGGGAACAGTTCGAGGCGGATCTAGCCGTCGAGATGGAGGTCGTCGAGCGGCTGCGTCCCGGTATCGCGCTGTGCCGCGAGAAGGGTGACGTCACCACCGCCAACCTCTTCGAGCACATCCTGGCCGACGAGGAGGGCCACATCGACTACCTCGAGACCAACCTGGAGCTGATGGACAAGCTCGGCGAGCAGCTCTACCTCAGCCAGCTCGTGGAACGGCCGCCGACCAACGGCTGACCCACTACCGTTGCCGGCGTGGCAAAACACCGACTGTTCCAGGTGCCGGAAGCTCGCGCGCTGCTGCCCGAGGTTCGCCGGCGCGTCGATGCCCTGATCGAGGCGCGAGCGAATCTCACCGAGTTGTCGTTCGACCTGCGCCAGGCAGGCTCATCCGCACTCGGCGGCCTCGCCGAGATGAAGGCACTGCAAGCCCGGTTGGACGACATGCTCGAGTGGTTTCGCGACCAGTGCATCGAGCTCAAGGGGTTCGCGCCGTTCCTCATCGACTTTCCCGCCGAGTTCGACGGTGTCTCGGTACGGCTGTGCTGGCTGGAAGGCGAGCCGACCTTGGCCTGGTACCACCGATCCGACCTCGGCATCGCCGGACGCCGCCGGCTGCCCGATTAACCCCGGCAGGATCGAGGGAACCGCCCTGATTCAGCACATCGGGTATGCTGGCATACGTGAAGCGGACAACCGTCAAGATTCAGGATGACGTCGACCGCGCGATGCGGGACGAGGCGCAGCGTCGCGGGATGACACTGTCGGAGTGGGCCCGGGAGGCTATCGAGGCTCATCTCCCACGGCAGGGTGGCCAGCGGCGATTACTCGCGACCGGTTCAGGTGCCAGCGGGCGATCCGACGTGGCGCAGCGCGCCGCCGAGATCCTTTCCGCTGAGTTCGGCGCCGCCCGGTGAATGCTGCCGTCATCGTCGATGCCGGCCCACTTTATGCCTACACCGACGCCGACGACGCGGCGCACCAACGCTGCGCAGAGTTCCTGAGCTGTTACCACGGGACCCTGATCGTCCCCACGCTGGTCATCACTGAGGTGTGCTACCTGATACAGACTCGGCTGGGCACTCATGCAGAGTTACTGTTTCTCGGCGACCTTGCATCGGGGGCGTTCAGCGTCGAGCCGGTGGCCGTCACAGACTGGTTCCGGGTCATCGAGCTGGTCGACAAGTACCGGGACTTCCCGCTCGGAACGGTGGATGCGTCGGTGGTCGCCTGCGCCGAGCGGCTGGGAATCAGCGACATCGCGACCCTCGATCACCGTCACTTCCGGGCGATGCGGCCCGGGCACGTCGATGCCTTCACGCTGCTGCCCGGCTAACGCCGCCGGGAGCGGATCAGCGGACTGGACGTTGGGCTAGGTGAGAGCCGATCTCGTCGATCACCGGGTGCAGCAGGATCGGTGAAGTGCCGCTGAGTAGGTTGCGTTCGGCTACCTGCAGGACCACGACTTTCCCGCCGGCGAGCAGTTCCCCGGCCGACCCCGGGGCGGTCGCGACGGTCTCGGGGTGCACGACGGTGATGTCGGCGAAGGCCGCCGCGAGGTAGCGGCTGGCGAACTGGGTGAACGAGTCGGCGATCATGCGCACGGGCCGGTCGACGACGCCCACGGCGGGCGCCGAGGTCAGCGCCAGCGGCACCCGGAAGTCGCTGGCGACCGAGCGGGTGCGGTCCGGCAGTCCAGCCGGGGCCAGCGAGTAGACCGAGATCTCCCGTTCACCGCTGCGGCCGATCAGCGGGCTGATGTCGTCGGGCCACGGGATCGCTCCGGCCGGGGCGACCTGCCAGGTCTGGGTGATGCCGGGCTCGATCCGATCAGCCAGCGCGTAGGTCATCGCCAGGCCACCTTCCTGGCTCCAGTGGGTGTCCGCCGGGTAGTAGACCGGGGAGCCCTGGCGCTGGGCTATCTCGGCAAGCGCCGGGCGCAGGTCGATCGCGCCGGCCTCGGCGACGATCCGGCGCCAGAACTCCGCCTTGGCCTGCGTCGAGCAGTCCCTTCCCAGGTACTCAGCGGGCAGCCGCTCGGGCATCATCGTCGTCTTGTCCGGGGCCACCACCAGCACGAACTGCCGTCCGGAAGCCTCCACCAGGCCACGCAGCAGGCGCAACGACTCCAGCGTGTCGTCCAGCGAGCGAGCCGGCCGGCACGCGCCACTGACATCGGCACCGAGGTAGAGCCAGCCGTCGCGGCCCTCGATCACCGCCGGGAACACCGTCTCGGGCCCGGCCGCCGGCACCGCCAATGACGCAGGCTCACCGAAGACTCCCCTGCTCACCACATCGGTAGCCCGGACCGCGCCGTCCCGAAACGGCAGGTTGTCGGCCGCCCAGGCGGGCAGCCCGGCAAACCACGACCACCCGTCTCGGGGATCGCCGAAAGCGGCCAGCGGTCGGTTCTCGAACCGGGCGGCCTGGGCACCGAGGACCAACACGATGATCGGGCCGAGAAAGAACAGCCCCGCACAGATCAACGTGACCCGCCGGCGGCCGGCAGGCCGCACCGCGTAGACGTCGAGACGCCTGCGCTGGATTATCGACATAGCTGCGTTATCGACATCCCTGGGTCACCGACATCACTGGGTCACCGACATGGCGTGCACCGTAACGCTACCCGCTCGCCTATTCTGCACCCGCCGACACGCCGACCTTGGGGAGACCGCGAATGGACGAGCCGCAGCCACCCGAGTTCGGCGCTGCACCCCGGCTGCACCAACGGGCCGGCGAGGTGCACCGGCTGCGTGCCGAGCTGGCCGCCGCGCAGCGCCGGGCACAACGGGCGGAGGCGCTGGCGTCCTGGCGCCACGAGCTCGCTAGCAGCGCCGAACGCCGAGCCGACGCGCTGGAACGCCAGGCACTGGCGTTGCGGGCCGAGCAGTCCGCCACCGCCCACCGGTTGATCTCTCGCTACCGGCGTGCCGTCGAGCGGGCCGCGCCGCGCGGGACACGGCGCCGCACTGTCTACGAGCGTGCCTTCGGGCGCCGGCCGGCGCTGTCGGGGCAACCGGCACTTGGTCCGGTGAGCCTGCGCACCAGCACGTCACCGCTGGTCAGCATCGTCGTGCCGGTGCACGGCAAGTGGGCGTACACCCGGGCCTGCCTGGCCGGCCTCGAGCAGCACCGCCCGACCGTGCCGTTCGAGGTACTGGTCGTCGACGACGCCTCACCGGATCGCACCGCCGAGCTGGTGGCCGCCAGCCCGGGCCTGCGGCTGGTGCGTACGCAGCGCAACGTCGGGTTCGTAGGAGCTTGCAACCTGGGTGCGAGCCACGCCCGCGGGGCCTACCTGCTGTTTCTCAACAACGACACCGAGGCGCGGTCCGGCGCGGTGGACGCGCTGGTCGATGCCGCCGACTCGGACGACGAGATCGGTCTGGTCGGCGCGGCGCTGGTGTACCCGGACGGGCGGCTGCAGGAAAGCGGCGGCATCGTCTGGGCCGACGGTTCCGGCTGGAACTACGGGCGCGGCCGCAACGCCGAGGCACCGGAGTTCCAGGTTCGGCGCGACGTCGACTACTGCTCCGGAGCGGCGATCCTGGTGCGCCGGGACCTGTTCGAGCAGGTCGGCGGGTTCGACCAGCGCTACGCTCCCGCCTACTACGAGGACACCGACCTGGCCTTCGCCATCCGGGCCACCGGGCACCGCACGATCGTCGAGCCGGCCGCGGTGGTGATGCACCACGAGGGCGTCACCCATGGCACCGACCTCACCGCGGGCGTCAAGCGCTACCAGGAGGTCAACCGCGCCCTGTTCGTGGACAAGTGGGCGGCAGCACTGGTCGACCAGCTACCGGCCGCCAGCGAGCTCAACGTCTGGTTGGCGCGGCAGCGGGGACCGGCCGGGCACCGGGGTGGCCTGGTGCTCGTCGCCGACCACCGGGTGCCCACCCCGGACCACGACTCCGGGTCGATGCGCATGCATCGGCTGCTGCTGACGCTGGTCGAGCTCGGCCAGCGGGTGGTGTTCTTCCCCTACAACGGGGCTCTCCCGCAGCCCTACACAGCGCAGCTGCAACGCCACGGGATCACCGTGCTCGCCGACCCGGCCGGCTTCCTGCGGGAGGCGGGTGCGGCACTCACCATGGCTGTGCTGTCCCGCCCGCAGGTCGCCTGGACGCTGCTGGAGGAGCTGCGGATGCTCGCACCGCGCTGCCTGATCAGCTACGACACCGTGGACCTGCACTTTTTGCGCCTGCAGCGGCAGGCCGAGCTGGCCGCGTCGATGGACGACGGGCCAGGTGCGGCGCGGCTGGCGGGCAAGGCGACCGCGTCGAAGGAGCTGGAGCTGGGCCTGGTGCGGGCCACCGACCTGACCTTGGTGGTCTCCGAGCACGAGCAGCGCCTGCTGCGTGACCTGGTCCCGCAAGCCGATGTGCGCGTGCTGTCCAATGTGCACCACCGAGCTCTCGAGATACCCGGGCCGCGACGTCGCACCGGGTTGCTGTTCGTCGGCGGCTTCGACCACCTGCCCAACCGGGACGCGGTGCGCTGGATGGCCCGCGACGTGCTGCCGCTGGTGCTCCGCCGGCATCCCGGGACGGTGCTGCATGTGGTGGGCAGCAACCCCTCGCCCGACGTGCTGGAGCTGGCCGACCAGACCGTTCATGTGCACGGCTGGGTGCCCGATCTGGTGGCGCTGCACCAACGCTGCCGGCTTTCGGTGGCGCCGTTGCGGTTCGGTGCCGGGGTGAAGGGCAAGGTCGGCGAGAGCATGGCCGCCGGCCTCCCGACAGTGTGCACGCCGATCGCTGCCGAAGGGATGGAGCTGGTCGACGGCCGGCACGTGTTGGTGGCCGCCGACGCCGCCGGCTTCGCGGATCGAGTGGTGGCGCTGCTCGACGACGACGCACTGTGGTCCACGTTGTCGGCGGCCGGGGCCGACGCGATCACCGAGCAGTTCGGGTCGGAGGTAGCGCGCGCGGCGTTGCAGGATGTCCTGGACACCGCCGCCAAGCTGGCGTCGAGCTAACCGCCGCGGACCGTCGGTGGTGCGTGGCTCACCTGCTGGTTGATCAGAAAGTCGACGGTCTTGAGCACCGAGTTGCGGTCGGGCCCGAACACCTCGAAGTAGATCGCCCGGTTGTAGAGCACGTAGGCCACCCGGTAGACCGTGGACGGTGGCCCAGGAGCGCTGCCCAGCACCGCCACACCCTGCAGTGCCCGGCTGTTGTCGGCCAGCAGGCCACCCTCGTACTGCACGGCGACGATGCTGCGGACCACCGTGGTCGCGGCCTGCCGGTCGGGCATGGTCAGCGCGAACATCCCGATCGTGGTGCCGCCGCCTGCGGTGGTGGTCTTGAGCACACCGTCGATCATCCGGCCGGCTTGCAGGGCCTTCACCATGGGACGGGGCAGCAGGTTGGTGCGCTCCAGCTGGGGCAGATCGAACAGCCCGCCGCCACCGCGGGTCCGGCCCGGTGGCTCGATCAGGGCCTGCTCGGTGTCCACCGGCGGCGGGAGCGTAGCCGGTGTGGCTGGTAGATCGGGTGGGCTTTCCGTCGGCTGTGCTGCGGCGCTGGTAGTCCGGTCCGGGGAGGCCGTGGTCACGAAGTACGCCACCGTGGCCCCGACCAACCCCAGCACGATGATCGCCAGCACCGCGATCCCGAGGATCTGCTTTCGCGCCGGAGTCCTGAACACCTCGGTGCCCCGGCGAATCGCGGCAGTCTGCTGTTCGGCGATGGGTTGCTCAGCGATGGGTTGCTCGGCGATCGGTGGCAGGTCTGAGTCGGCCCACGGCGGCGCCGAGGTGTCGCGAAGCGTGGTGAACGCCCCGTCAGGATGCGTGTCGACGGGCTTGCCGATCGGCTGGAACAGGTCCGGGACCTGGCTCGGCCGGGGTGCCTGGAAGTGCCCAGAGGCTCCGCTGACGCCGGGCGGCGCCACCCGAGTGGCTCCGGCAACATCATCTCGCCCGATGACACCCATGACCTGCGTCGTCTCCTCCGGCGAGGAGACCTCCCAACGGAACGCCGGTGGGAACGGGCTGCCCGCTTCGGGTGCACCCGAGGCGGGCGACTCATCCTGCTTCACGCTGCCACCCCCTAGGTGTCTCGTCGGGCCCGGCATCATCGGGTCGGCGTCATCGTTCGGGGGCACATTGTGCACAGCGGCCACCCTGCGCTCACGGCCGACCTCCCACCGTGCGCGCACGGCCGGCCCCGCCCGTCGCCGGTGTTACCCTCTCGCGCGTGCCGAAGCCCCCGAAGGCGCACCCGAATACCGGTTTCGCGTGGCTACGGATGATCGGTGCGCTCGCCGTCGTGATCGATCACTCGGCACAGCTGGCCGATCCTTTGCGCCCGACCATCTTTCCGCTGTCCTGGAATCTGTCCTTCGGCTATATCGCGCTGATGGGATTCTTCGCGATGAGCGGCTACCAGATCAGCGACAGCTGGCGCGAGGATCCGTCGTGGTGGCGCTTCAGCGCCAAGCGGGTACTGAGACTATGGCCTCCGCTATTGTTGGTGGTGCTCGTCACAGCCCTGGTGATCGGGCCGCTGGTCTCGACCCTCTCCCTGACCGAGTATGTTTCCACGAATTCCACGTGGGGATACATCGTCCACAATGCGGGGCTGTACACGTTGCAGCATCGGCTGCCCGGCGTGTTCGTCAATAATCCCTATCCCGGGTCCGTGAACGGCTCGCTCTGGACGCTGTCGATGGAGCTCACCGGCTACCTGCTGGTGTTGGCGTTCGGCGCCTTGGGTCTGTTCCGCCGGACACCGTGGTCGACGATCGCCCTGCTGCTGGCCTTGGTCGGGCTGAACTTCCGGTTCGAGGCGAGCGCGGGCAACCCCGGGCATGGCGGCTTGTTCCTGCAGGTGCCGATCGGCTCGATGGTCGCTTTTCTCGTCGCATTCAGCCTGGGCATGGTGCTGCACACCTACCGGGACCGGATCCCACTGTCCCCGCTGGTGGCGTGGTCACTGGTCGTGCTGTACATCGCCGTGCACTCCACAAAGGCTGAGGCGCTCACCCTCCCGTTCATGGCCGGATATGGCGCCGTCGTGCTCGCGAATCACTGGCCGGCTCGTCTCGAGGGCTACGATTCCTGGGTATTCGGCAGCTACGGCTTGTATCTGTGGGCGTACCCTATCCAGCAGCTGCTCATCATGGCCGGCGTGGGCAAACCGTGGCCGCTGGCCATGGCCGCCCTACCACTGTCCTATCTGTGCGGGTGGTTGTCCTGGCACTACATCGAGCACCCCACCCTGTCATTGCGCCGCTACCTGCCCAACCGCGATAAGCATCCATATCGCGATCCGGGGCGACCTCTGGACAGCGACAAGCATCCATATGGCGCCTCGGGAGGGGCGGCGTAATGTGGGGGTATGGCGCTGTTCGGACGTGACAAGACGCGTGTGGTGACCGCTGCGGAGGCACTGCCCGGACGATCCACCCCGATGCCCGTTCCGGAGTGGCACGCCGTGCACGGGCACCGCATCGTGCCCCCGTTCCCGGACGGCCTGCAGACCGCGGTGTTCGGGATGGGCTGTTTCTGGGGCGCTGAGCGGATCTTCTGGCGAATTCCCGGGGTGTACTCCACCGCGGTCGGCTACGCCGGCGGCCACACCCCCAACCCCAGCTACGAGGAGGTGTGCTCGGGACGGACCGGGCACACCGAGGTGGTGCTGGTCGTGTTCGATCCGACGCAGGTCTCCTATCCCGAGCTGCTGCGGGTGTTCTGGGAGGGCCACGACTCGACGCAGGGCATGCGGCAGGGCAACGACCGTGGCACCCAGTACCGCTCCGCGATCTACTCCACAGACGCCGATCAGGCCACCGAGGTGCAGGCCAGCCGATCGACCTACCAGCAGGCGCTCACCACCGCCGGACGCGGCCAGATCACCACCGAGATCGCGCCACTGGACGATTTCTACTACGCCGAGGACTACCACCAGCAGTACCTGTCAGATGCCAAGAATCCCAACGGCTACTGCGGCCTAGGCGGCACCGGCGTCACCTGCCCAGTTGGTGTGCCTTCAAGTACCACCAACCCGGATCTCGAGCGCCTTTAACGATGGCCAACCCCCGGCCCCCGGTCGCCCCGGAGCCGACCCGTTGGACCATTCATGGTGAGCGGCTGGTCGATGACACCCGGCGGCTGCGGTTGAGCATCGCGCAGGTGGAGTTGCCCGATGGGGTGCACTTCGAGCAGTACGTGTTGCGGATGCCGAAGGCTGCGATGACGGTGTTGCTCGACGATGCGCGGGAGCGGGTGCTGATGATCTGGCGGCACCGGTTCGTGCCGGCCTGCTGGACCTGGGAGCTACCCGGTGGATACGTCGATTCCGGCGAGGACCCTGCGATCACGGCGGCACGTGAGCTCGAGGAGGAAACTGGCTGGCGCCCCCGCAGCATGACGCTGTTGACCCGGTTTCAGCCACTGGTCGGCAGCGCCGACTTCGAGAACCTGCTCTTCCTGGGCGAGGGCGCCGAGGACACTGGAGTGCCCGCTGATATCAACGAAGCTGCCCGCGTCGAGTGGATCAACCTGGACTCAGTCCGCGACCGCATCGCCCGAGGCGAGATCATCGGCGCCGGTACCCAGATCGGGCTCCTGCACATCCTCGCGTTTCATGCACCCCAGCCGCGCTGAACCAGCAGACCGATCTGTTCGTCGAGCATCCGCACCGCCGGCTCAGCTCGGAATGGCGCGAGCCGATGTGACAGGTCGACCAGGTCAGCGTCAGTCCGAGCTGACCGCACATCGAAGGCAACGCGCACCGCGGCTGAGCCGGTCTCGCAGGCTTCGTCGACCTTGCGCTGATCAGCCAACACCGAGGCGAGCAACACCAGGTTGAACAGGCGCCCGCGGTCGTAGCCGTCGATCATGTCCAGCGAGCGTCTTGCGAACCGTTCAGCCTCAGCCAGACGCCCGAGGTCACGAAAGCAGCGCCCGAACTTCGCCGCCAAGTAGGCACCGTCGAAGTACGCAAGCCAGTCCGGCCGGTCCTGATCCTCCGCAGCTGCGAATGTCAATTCAGCCTCGCGAAGGGCTGCCATGCACCCGTGTACGTCGCTCACCAGCGCGAGTCCATGGGCTTCCATGACCGCCGACTCAGCGACCAGCGCTGGCACTCCCGCCCGCTTAGCGTTGCCCTTAGCTGCCCGCGCCAGATCCACAGCCGAATCGGCGGAGCGCAGGAATGCGGCCTGATGACTCATTCCTGCCAACATCTCGCCGAGCAGTGCATCATCACCGACATCTTGACACAGCTGCATCGCGTGGCGGAAATGCCGATATCCGGAATAGGCGTCGCCCACGTCATACGACATCCACCCGACCAACTGGTTGAGTTCGGCGACCGCTGCAAACAGCTTTCGGCGCACGTCATCGCGGTACCGGCTCTCACGCAACAGAGGGAACACGTCGGAAGCCAGGTAGTTGGTAGCGGCTGAGCGGGCATGCCCCCCGCCGAATCGATTGTCCAGCCGGCGGAAGGTCTGCGTCATCTCCCGGATGATCTGCACATCCACCATACCCACTGCCCGGGTACTGGACCGTGGTGTGGACTGCGTGCTGAACCAGCCGAACGTCGAGCTGCCAGCGGATGCTGCACCTACCGCCGCGGCTTGGAACAACTGACGCCGTTGCACGTCCTCGCCTCCTGTCTCGGACTCGTCGTCGAGGTTAAGAACGTCATGCGGCCGTATGTATGCGTGGGCTGGTTGTTGTGATAACTGGAACCAGAGGTAGCGCTGAGGTATGTGCAGGGCGCGAGCCCACTGGTCGAGCTTGTTCAGGTCATGAATTGGTTGCGCGGTGCGCTCCAAACGGCTGACCTGGCCCTGTGTGAGACCAAGCCAGCCACCGACCTTCGCCTGGGTCAGCACTGGCCGATGCTCGTAGCGGTAGGCGTTGAGCACCTGGCCGAAGTGCCGGGACCCCAGCGTGTCTCGGAGCGCCGCTCGTTGCCAAAAACCATCCTGCTTAACCGGGGCGCTGGAGGCCTGAACCTCGTGACGGGCACACGGGCTGCACAGTCGCGAGCGGTTGTCCCGTGCCAGCCGGGTCCCGCACCCCTGACAGCGCCGCTCTTGGCCTTCCGACCTCACCACTTTCGATCCTCCGTATCTGTCGGGCCGCATCTTAGCTGACGTACAGGTTGGTGACGTGCAGGTATGCACGCCCTGGATATTTCAGTCAGTTATGTCGTTTGCCAGCCGTGTCTTCTTTGGAAACGTGATCGGCCGGACGCGATGGAGGGGCAACGTGATCAAAAAGAGACTCAGCCGCTCGCCACAGCGACTTACCGCCGCGGTAGACGTCGATGGCTAGCAACGATCGTAGTAAATACGAGCATTATCGGGAGGCCGTATATGTCCGACTCAATCGATACACCCTTGCACTCGACAGCCCGGATGATCGGATGATTGCAATCATTGCTCGCGCCGAGCTACCCCGCTATGTGCGGTACTGGGTCACCCTGCTCACCAAGCACGAGGCAACTGTCAGCGGAAAGTGCCCAACTTGTTCCCGATGGTGGCGCAAGGTTTCCGCGCCTTGTGGCACATGGAAGTGGGCACATGCGTTCCTGACTGTCGAACCAGCACGAACCACAGTCCCATCGAGCCAGATCGATAAGCAGGTGCCTCATCACGCGGGATAAGACCCCGCCGGTTGTTGCGTGACGCCGAAACCGCAGTAGCCGGCCGCACGGTCGGCAGGGTGAGCGTGGTGCGTACCCCCAAAAAGCACCATGAGGCTGTGCTCACCCTGCCGACCATCCAACCAGACCAGCGCAAGGGTCGCGGCACGAACGCGACATGTGCCGCATCCCGGCCAGCCTTCGAGCCTCTGGCGCCAACAACCCGAACGGCGACTGCTATAGTAGGAGGCACGGGCGTGGCTTGCTCGATCGGAATAGGCGTCACGCCTGGTGACACCTGACATACCAAAGACCGGCCTAATCGGCGATCTTCGGATAAGCGGTCCCGTCCGCGACAACTCAGGTGATCCGCCTGTCGGACGGCGTCATGTTCAGTCTCAGGTTGGGTCGGATACGTCGCCGAAATCCTCGTTTAAGGACTGGGGAGTTGCTCGACCAGCTCAGGATCGGCATGGACAGCGGTTATCGGAGCAGCCTGAGCACCTGCTCCGCGTTCAGGCAACCCGCAGTGGTGAGATCCAGGTTGGCCAGGGACGCGGAGTGAACGGCGTCGTTGGCCGCGGCGACACAATCGCTGACCGTGTGCACCGTGAGGCCGAGGTCGGTTCCATGTCGGGCCGTCTGCTCGACTACGAGGTTGGTGGCAACGCCGGTCACGAACACAGTGTCGATCCCACGCTCAGCCAACCAGCCGGGAAGGTCGTTACCCGCAAGTCCGGACAGTTTCTGGTTATCGACGACTCGATCGCGCTCGGCCAGCGTTGACATCTCCTCAATCAGCTGCGCGCCCGCGGCGTCCGGGCGAAATGCTTCCCGGGCATCGCCGACCACCCTCATCAGCTCCGTGTTTCGGACCAAGCTGCCCTCACCAGCAGGCACGGTGAATCGGGTGAAGACCACTGCCACTCCGGCAGCGCGGACCGACCCGTGGAACCGCACCGCACGCTTCACTACGCCACTGCGTGCTACCGACGCGCTCAGCATCGGACCGAAGAAACCCTCCGGCTTGATCACGTTGACCTGCCAGTGCAGAGCGAGAACCGCGGATCGTCGCGGATCGATGGCCATGCCACGATCCTGCCGGACCTGCCCGTGATCCCGAGGCCAGGTCGGGTAGTAGTGCCCGGGGGCTTTCGCAGCAAGCGCGGTTCGGGGGGCTGCGGGCTCAGGGCTGCTTCACCAGAACGGCGCGGGTATAGAGCAGATCAAAACCCCGACACTGCGCGTTCTGCTGAGACGTGGACCCCGGCTGCGTGGTGATGACGGCGACGTCGCAACCGGCGGCTGCGGCGTCGGCGAGCCGGGCCGACAGCAGTGCGGTCTGGACGCCCCGACGCCGGTGCGCGGGCGCGGTCGCCGCGCCGGTGAGCTGCGCGACGCCCGCTGCCACGCGGACGCTGGCGCCGCCGGCGACGACCCCGTCGCGCAGCGCGACGTAGCGCATGACGCCGGCCGCCGCCTCGAGATCACGCATGGCGCTGGCGATGACCGCACGAGGAAACTCCTCGGGCGAGGGCACCCCCTGGGTGTCGGGGTGGGCGAAGCCCGCTGCCACGACGTCGAGCCATAGTTCAAACTCGTCGTCGCCGCTGGGCCGGACCTCGACCCCGGGTGGCGTGACTCGTTCGGGCTCGCCCTGGAGGGCGAGGCCAAGCACGTTCTCGAACGATGTGAGCCGGTAGCCTCGACCGGTCAGCAGGGCGCCGATCGCGGGGTCGACGAGGTGGGCGAGCTCGACCTGCACGGGGGCACCGCAGGCGGTGAAGGCCCGCTCAATCTCGTCGAGGGCGATCGCGCTCGGCACGCCGCCGAAGCCGAGCCCCGCGACCTTGTTGAGCGGCGAGCCCGCTTCGGCGAAGCTCGCCACACCGCCGGCAAGAGGGATCACGAAGCCCGCCGGGTCTGCCCTGCGACGGCAGGCGGCCTCGCTGCCCTCGGCGATGAGCTGCGCCTCGACCCGCTCGATGCGCTCAGCCAAGGCGATACCGCAGAAGAGGGATGACGTCACGGGACCTTCGGCCTCCGCAGGGACAGCGCGAGCAGGAGCACGGCGAGCGCCTCCAGTGACTTCCTGAGGACCGTGAGAAAGCCGACGACCTCCGGCTTGATCCCCACTACCGGGCCCGCTACCCGGGCGGCGAAAAAGAGGGCGAACAGGCCGGCGTTGACGCCGAGAGCGATCTTCACCGCCTTGGGCCGGCCAAGACCGAGCGCGATGGCCAGCCAGATCTGGACGGCGCCGATCAGACCGTAGAGCAGAGCCATCAAGCGATCGTTCCCATGGGTCACCAGGTACACGAAGTGCAGCACCGCGGCACCGAGCACGATCACCGCGGCCACCAGCTCGAGGAGCCGGCTCCGCCCGTCTTCGGCCACGGACCCACCGTACTGCGGCTTCGTGCCCGGCGTGCCGGCTGGATGCGTGGCGTGTCCACATCCGATGTCGTCAGGGCCTACCACGATAATGCGGACATGGCGCCCGAGATGATCACAGCGAGTACGATCGCTCGGGACCTCGGACCGCGTGGATCACGAGCCGCGCTCGCAGGCCCCGACCCAGCGGGCGACCTTCCAGAGTCAGCCCGCGCGGTCTTGGCGGCAGTGCCGGCATGGTGGGCGGCGCGGGCGGCGGCGGCCGAGCTGTCGGGCTCATGGTTGGACGTCGGTCGTGCACTGGCGGCGCCGCTCCCGGAAGGGGTGCACGGCACCGAACCCGACGAGAGCGTGTCGGTCACAGCATCGGCGCACGATGTCGGTTCTGCCTATGTCGCAGCGTTATCCCCACAGGTTCGAGCCCGACACGGCCGGCATTACACACCGCGCACGCTCGCAGACGAGCTGTGGACGATGACCCGACGCGCTCTTGGATTACGTCGAGGGTCGGTGCAGCGGCTGCCAGGACTCATTCATGATCCGGCCTGCGGTGCCGGGGCGTTGTTGCTACCGCCGTTACGTGAGCATGTGGCAGCGGTTCGAGGAATCGATCCGCAGGTCGCTATTGCGGGATTGCCACACGTGATCGGGGGCGTCGACACGGATCCCGCTGCCGTATGGCTGGCCAATGTCCTGACAGCCGCCGAGGCGCTTCCGTTACTGGCGGCTGTTCCCGCACGGCACAGGAGGCCGTTCCCGACGTTGATCCGACTTGGTGATGGCCTTCAACACAACGAGTTGGGAGCAGCTGCCATAGTGATGAACCCGCCGTACGGTCGGGTTCGATTGACGCCCGATGACCGCGCACGGTTCGCGCCGACATTGTACGGTCACGCCAACCTCTATGGCTTGTTCTTGGCTGCAGCCCTGGAGAACCTTGATGAGCGTGGCGTGATTGCCGCCGTAGTGCCAACCTCATTTACCTCGGGACTGTACTTCCGCAACTTGAGAGCGGCGCTCGCCACGACGGCGCCCCTTACCGAGGTCGCCTTTGTGGTCGATCGAGGTGGTGTTTTCGCGGGTGTGCTCCAAGAGACATGCTTGGCTGTGTTCAGCCGGCGCCAGGCTCGACGCACGACGATCGCGAGTCTTCATGGAATGCGCACAAACGTAGCCCGGGTGAGGTCACCGCGGGGCGACGGGCCGTGGCTGCTTCCGCGCCGATCCGACGATGCCCCGTTGGCCGCTGCTGCCGTCACCATGCCGCTGAACTTGACGGCCGCCGGTTGGCGGGTATCGACGGGACCGCTGGTGTGGAATCGTCGCAGCCGCGACCTTCACCCGGAGCCGGGACCCAACCGAGTGCCTGTGCTGTGGGCGGCGGACCTCGACGGTGGTCACCTCCACCGCGACCGGGTGCGCGACCACCTGCGGTACCTGGAGTTGCGCGTTCCCAATGACCGAGCTGTCATGATGCTGACCGAGCCGGCCGTGCTCGTGCAGCGCACGACTGCGCCCGAACAGTCGCGGCGGTTAGTCGCCACCGACTTGACCTCTGACGTGCTCAGAGCGTGGGGGGGCGCCGTGGTTGTGGAGAATCACGTCAATGTCGTGCGACCCGCCACCGCGACTCCCCCCTTGCTCAGTCAAGCCACCCTGAATCGTGTGTTAGCTACCAGGACCCTTGACCGGGTGATGCGGTGCATGTCCGGATCGGTCGCGGTCAGCGCATACGAACTTGAATCACTGCCGCTACCTTCAGCCGGGGTGCTGCAGGATTGGAACTCATTGACCGGGACCGCCCTGGAAGCTGCGGTAGCTTCGGCATATCGACCGGAGCCGGCATGACATTTCGTCCCGTCCTGTCACGCGCCGAATGCGAACGACGGCTGAGGTTGATTTTTCCCCGGTTGGCTTTCGATCCCGCGCACGCCAACCCGCTCGGCGCCGCCGCCATCGCGACCATGCTCTACGTCGACGCCGTGGTGCCGGACGAGGGGCCGGCTGACAACGCTGTGTGGGTCCGACCCTCGACGTGCCTCTGGATGCAGGATGACGTCTTAGTCCACGACGAGCCGCATGAACGCATCGCCTGGCGCACCGCTGCTTTACGCACTAAAAGACACCTCGTTGAGCTACTTGAAAACTGGGGTCTTGAACATCATCCATGGTACGCCGACACCACCCGCGAGCCACTTCGGGATGAGACATTCCCGGCTTGGCTCGAACACGGTGCAACCCGGGATCGGCCGGGTGAAGCAAAGAACTCCCCCAGACCGATCTGGGCGCTCACAGCGAGCTTTGCGGATCTGTTTAATCCCATGCTAGTTGGCGACGCGTTAGCGAACGAGGCCGAATCATGGCGAGAACGCCACATGAAGCCCGGTGCGCTGATGAGAATCCATAGCCTACAGGAACGGGAGCGCAGGGTACATGCCGTTCTCGTCAAGCTCCCCGATGGACAGATGCGATCACTGGAGCCCGGCGAGGCTTCGCTCATCTTGAAGGGCGTGCTCGAGAACTGGGCGCCCGTCCGTCTTTTCGACCCGGTCGTCTTGTCAATCTCCCAACCGGGCGACAAGGTGTACATCGGTGACATCGCCACCCTCGCCCGACTCGGGATCACCATCAACACCAGCCAATTGCTGCCCGATGCCGTGATCGTCGACATCGGGACGTCGCCTCCACAATTCTGGATCATCGAGGCAGTCGCATCCGACGGTCCGATTACCGAGGATCGACGCAACCAGCTCATCCACTGGGCGGAAGATCACAATGTTCCACGCGAGGAGTGCCGCTTTCTGTCGGCATTCATCTCGCGCCACGACCAGGCTTCTCGCCGGCGGCTCAAAGACCTTGCGGTCGGCACCTACGCCTGGTACGCCGACGAGCCGACCTGCGAACTCGCATGGTACGACATCACAGATCTGAATCCGGAGTAACCGCCCCTGCAATGCAGTGGTCATGCCTCGGCTGCGACTACGGATCGGGGAAGCATTGCAGGCCTACCACCCGCGGCGTCAAGGAGACCCTGGACCACGTTCAGCAGGCTCAGCGAAGCTATCGAGGTGCTGTTAAGCCCGCTCAGCCCGCTGAATGGGAAATGCTGTAGCCGACTGGCCGGGCTGCTCGCACGGCCGATCCTCTGACGCACGGCTCCCACCGGCGGTCGGCGGGAACACTTCGACGTGCTGGGCGCGGGGTGCGTCACGGCCACCGGCCTGGTGCTGCTCCTGACAGTCCCCGGCCACAGGTGCCGTCGTCGCAGTGGTGGGTACGATGCTGTTGGTCACGGGTATCCCGACGACGCTGGCCCGGATCCGAGCCCGACCCCACAGGTTCCTACCATATGGCATTCCCAGTCTGGTCGCCAGCCTCAAAGAGATCGGTAGATTCTGGATTCAGCGACGGACTCGAGGAAATGTTGCCCTGATAATCTTGTCCGATTGGGGCTGTCCATTAGGTACTCGTGCGCGTTCACTATCAATGCCAGATCCTCCGCTTTGACCGCCGCTTCGGTGAGATTATTGAAGTATAGAGGATAATCTGCGCCTAGGTACTCTACTACGGCGTCAAGCGGATTCACCAGAACCGGAGTGCCGCGAACAATACACTCGACAAGGGCATTGTTCGCGCTGCTGTCGTACAGGTCGAGGAACACGAGATTTCGAGAGAGAAGGCGATCGTATTCCATGTTCGTCAGGTGGTGGACAACCCGAACGTCCCTTCGGATGCCGGTAGGGACAAAATCGAGTTCCGCCCGCATCGCGGGTTCTACCCATGGTTCGCCGATACGAAGCAGAATCTTCTGGAGTCGTGTGGCGGGAAGCAGGTAGAGAGAGTGAAACCTGCGGAGCCACCAGCCGACCTGGACAATTCTTTTGCTGCGGTTCGCCCGGTACGCCGAGGGGTTGAAGATCACTGTCGGAGGGCCTGTGGGATGCATGAGGCTCTCGACTGGCACCGGTACACGTAATGCCAGCCAGTCGCGCAAATACGTCGACAGGGTGAATAGTCCGCGACAATGCGGCAAGCTTCCCGACCATCGCTCGTCCTGCAGAATGGACTGCGGTGCCTGCTCGTTGGTGTTGAACCAGTGGGGGACTCCGGGGGGTTGTGCATAATTCCGACCCAAGGCTCGGCGTACGGTAATGCGTGCCGAGCGCTTGCGCGGCCCGCCCGAGAGAATTTTTTCTCGACAAAATCATCGAAGTATATCCCATCCGAGGCATGAAGTTCGCGTAGCTGTTCGAGAGCGAACGCCCAGCCGCTGCGGTGATGCTTCGCGATACCATTGCCGCCGAGGTGGATTTTTCGACCATGTTTTCGCATTGAACAATTGTTGACGTCACGTGTCGCGGTAGTGGTGTCGACAGGAGCGTCGCCTAGACAGGAACCCGGTTTGCTGCGGCTTCGAGTCCCAGGAGGTAGCGGTCGAAGCGTAGCGATGAACTCCTGTGCGCCCCCGCTTCCTCCGTTCCGAAAAGTCAGGTTCACAGGCCCTCCTGTGCAAGATTCTCGCTTTCGCGGCATTCCGGATCCTTGAATAGCCAGCCATTCTCCGCCGATCCCAGTTCGGCCTCAATTTGTTCGATGTTGAGAATAAGTCGATAGAGGTTCGGCGAGTCGGATGCCGTCACACTGGTACGCAAGTCTAATATTTCGAGGATCTCGGAAAATGTGTCCGACTGAAAGGTGTCGAGCTGTAGAAAAGCCAGCATTTCGTTGACAATGGTGATTGTCTGGTTGCGTGCGACACCGAAGAGATCCTCGTAGTCAAGCGTGAAAGATCGGCCGGCTCTGATACGAAAATCCGAGTTGACGTCCTCGAGGAAACGTGCCTCCGCGTCGAGCCTGGCTCGTAGTAGCGTCGTCGGGATGGGCGAGTACTTGAAAAGCCGACTCCTGTTCCGATCTTCTTCGCTCCACGGGTGCCACACTCCGGTCTGCAGTGCGATCTCTGCCGAAATCACACGGCGCAATCTATTTCGTCGCGTCAACAAGATCAGACTGTGACTAGGGTTCAGCAGTAGGTTACGATTCAGCTCCACTTTCTTGAAAGGCCAGCCGCTGAGGTCGACGACATGCTTAATGCTATTGTAGGTTTGCCAGACCTCTGCGAGTACCCGGTTCAGCGACTGGATGTCCGCGACCCTCCCCGTGTAAACTGAGCCGTAATCGTGGTTGAACGGCTCGTCGACGCAGCAAATCTCGGCATGCAGATTAAATATGCGCATGAGTGTGGTGCTCCCGGTGCGCGCTTCACAAAATAAGACAAATGGAAGCATTGCGAATCGCTCCTGGCGTCAGTGCGTGCCCTGTGGGCGCTGGCTATCGTGGCACACCTCGTCACCACCGGATTCTGCGTCGTGACGGGTTACTGCACCGTTGCCGTTTGGTGTCAGGCTCACCGTAAATATCTCGGGAACCAGTAACTTTCCGGCAGGGAGCGCCACCTCCGACTCAACTGCCGTTGCCACGATCTGCGCAGACGCATGGTGTACGGAACCTTCGCAGCCCGCTGTCAGTTCTCGAGACCCGGGCAGAGCCCATCGCGTCGCAAAGGTCGATCCGGTCCCGCTCGGAGGATCTCCCCCCGGGGCGCTCCATCGCACGTTGTGGAGATCCAGGCCGATGGCATGGAATCGTTGTAACTGTCCCACTTGGACGGTAACCGCAGCGGGCGTTATGCCGGTAAAGCTCCATTTCCATGGCTTCCACCATGGCTTCCGCGGTGTCCTTGGTATGCGTGGCATCTCTGGTCTGGGGCTCGGACGTAGGCTGCGTCGCGGTTTCGGAGTCGGACCTATGCTGCGTTGCGCCAGGGTCGTCGCATTTTCGGTCGAGGCTAACTGTGGCCACGGCAGCCCAAAACGATCCGAATAAGAGAATTCATCGCGTACCCGCCTGGAATGCAGGTAGCGACGGTCCTCTTCAGCGCTCGGCAGGCGATTTTGAAAGAGCTGCCAAGCGTGTGCCCATAGACCTTCAGGGTAACCCTCCAGGCGGCGCGAGCTGCGGAGCTGGCAATGCTCCACCCACTGCGCCCAAGCGCTGGGTGTAAAATTTTTGTAAGCCATCCGAATCTGATTTGAGATAACATCGACAACGGGGACGGCGTAATTGTCGAAACTGTCCCTGAACCGGTGTCCTATGTGCACCTCGGGATCATGGAGGATGCGGTTTCCTAATAGCCAGCACCTGAGCCCGAAATCAAGGTCTTCGATGCCCCAGGATCGCATATAGGGATCGAATCCTCGTATTTCTTCGTAGAGCTGGCGACTGACCGCCAGGGCGCAGCCGATCAGCGCCGGCGTTTCATACATTGGTCGCCCGATGTCCATGATTTTCTGCATCTGATATAGATCGAGCCAGTAACAGGACAAGTCGAGCAGGTCCATCCCGTAACCGTGACCGATGAGGTCGGTATCATTCTTCCACTCTTCGGTATCCAGAGATGGCACGGCCGGAGTGACTATCGCTTCCCCGTTGAGGTCCTCGACGTCACGCACGAGTTGCAGGATGGCGTTGCCTTCAGGCTTGGTGTGTGCATCGAGGAAGACGAGCACCTGGCCGCGGGCGGCTCGGGCGCCGTCAGCTTTGGTCTGCGCGGCACCTTGCCTCTTAGCGTGACGGTGTATACGAACCTGAGTAAAGCACCGCTCGACCTCTTCGATCGATCTATCATTGGACGCATCGTCGGTGACGATGATCTCATAGTCGAGGCCGGCGGATGTCTCGATGCACGACTGCACCGTCTTCCGGAGGGACAGTCCTTCGTTGTGCGCAGCGATGATGACGCTCGTACGTACCAAAGTGCGCTCCTCTACTGGCGGTGACTCGGCGACCACAGCGTGAGAACGGTGTGAGGCGTGTTCACCGCTGATGGTGCGGCTTGCTGTCCTGCCAGCGCAAGCCCCAGATCCAAGCCTGGAGATTGGCGTTTAGATCCCGACCTGCGGCCGGGGCATGGCGGCGTGTTGCGATGTGTGTCCAGTATTTTTTCTGGACATGGTGAGCTTGCTGTGATCTACTGTAGGATTTTACTACGACATCGCAGGGCTCGCTCGCGCTCACCCTTTATCGACTACCCACTTACCGCGCGCGAACTTGTGTCGCAACGCTCATCAGTAGAAGAGTGCTTTCCCTCATCGACCGGATCTAGCTGTCGCGGGAGTGGCGAGCCCTCCTGCGACAGGAGCCCACTCAGAGTCGCCGGGGTATCGATGCCAGGCTCCGACAGCCGAAGCCGCACCTCGCCGCACCTCGCAGCACAGAACAGTGCGAGATCCTCGGCACCGTCCGGCTCCTGCCGGAAACGAACGGCGAGTTCCGGCTGCCAAGTCACCACCAGTTCAGTCTCGCGCTCCGCACGCTGCCCGGTGACCTGCCCGGCACCGCGCCACAGCAGCGTCTCCGGATCACCGATCGGCCACAGCGGCTCGATCGGCCACAGCGGCTCCAGCGGTGGGGAACCGCCGATACCCCGGGCACTGGATCTCCTCGGGATCGGATCGCCATATCGGGTCGATGACAGACAAGAACTAGACCAGCACGGCGTGACTCGCTGCTCTTCAGATGCACGGGTAGGTCAACGGTAGCTACCGTGAGCGCCAACCGGGCACCGAGGCAGCCGGACACTGCTTGCGGCTTCTCCGTGCGGTGACGCCAGGATTGTCAGTGGCGGAGGATACGGTGGGAGCGATCTCAAGGGGGTTCCGGTGTCGTACAAACCGGTAGTCGCCGCAGCACTCAGCGGCGCGACGCTTCGGCAGCTGTCGTACTGACGGGTGTCTCGATCCACCGAGGCGCCGCTGCTGGCCTTCCACTTCAACTCGTCGAACCGCCTCGTCGGCTGCTCCGCGAGCACTAGGTCGATCACGTTCAGAATCTTGGGTGGGAGGGGAAGAAGGACCATTTCCTGCTTCCCGATGCCAGCGGCAAGGGCTATGACGCTAGCGGGCTGGCATCGTCGGCTCGTGAGCCCGGAGCCGCCCAGGTAAGCTCTGCCGCGGTAGCGGGAGGTGATCGGCATGGACACAGGGTCCAGGGCAGACGTCGATACCGTGGTCACGGCCGGTGGCGACGTGGTAGTACCCGCCGAGGTCGTACGACAGTTGTCGCTTATACCCGGGCAGCGGGTACACCTCACGATCAGCACAGCCGGTCCTCGGCGGAATATGTATGGGTCGCTGGCCGGCCGGCTGCCGGACGTGAGCGCTGACGACATCGCAGACGAGCGACGTCAGGTGTGGGGCGATCTGGCAGATGGGCAGTGACCGCTCACGGTTCGCTCGTCGTCGACTCCCACGCTTTCATCTGGTATGTCCAGGCATCACCCCGCCTGTCAGCCAAAGCGCGCCAGGCGATGGATGATGCCACGTCGGCAGACGTCCCACTGATGATCTCGGCGGCAACCCTCGTCGAGCTGGTTTATCTCGTAGAGAAGGGCACCTTCTCAGAAGCCGATGTCGACGCATTCCACGAGATTCTCGACGCGGCGGGCTCCGGGTTCGAGGTCGCGCCGCTGGATGGAGCCGTGGCACGTGCAGTCGGTCGCATCCCTCGCACGGCAGTGGCTGATCCATTCGACCGGATGATCGCTGCTACCGCACTGATCAGAGCCGCCCCGTTGGTGACCTACGACCGTCGGCTTCGCCGGCTCACCGACCTGGAAACCATCTGGTGAGAATGCGGCGCTGAGGTCACTGGCCAGACTGATCCTGGCGTGCTAACTGCGGACCGGGTGCCCACGAGTCGCACGATGAGCGAACGCGCCGAAGGTCTCGGATGGTCTGGTTGTCCTCAGGACACCCAATAACCTCTGCGGAAAGACCCGTTCGGCCGCCGCGGACGGGGTCGACCCGAGGGAGGTGGTCATACGGGATCGTGAGCCCACGGTACGCAGCCGGGAGCTGGGCGCGGGACTACGCCGGTCGATGGAACGCGCCGGGCTGACCGGCAAGCAGGCCGCGCATGTGCTCGGCTGGTCACCGAGTTGGGTGTCGCGGCTGCTGTCGGGCAAGCGCGGCGGCAATGCGCTGGACATCGCCGCGTTCCTCGGCGTATGCCGGGTCAAGGCCGCCGAGCGGAACCGGCTACTCGCACTGTGCCAAGAGCTGAACACCCCGGGCTGGCTGCAGCAACACGGCTGCCGGCTGCCCAAGCAACTCGTGACCTTGATCGACCACGAGAACCAGGCCAGCACCATCAGCGACTTCGAGGCGATTGTGGTTCCCGGCCTGCTGCAGACCAGGGGGTACGCCCGGGCGCTGATCAGCCGCTCCGGGAACATACCCGCCGAGGAGGTCGATGAGTGGGTGGCCGCTCGGCTAGCCCGGCAGAACCGGTTCAACCGGGACGGCCGGACCAGGTTCTTCTTCTACGTGCACGAGTTCGTGCTGCGCACCCCAGTAGGTGGCCCGGCGGTGATGTCCGATCAGCTGCACCACCTGCTGCGGATGTCGGTGCGCCCCGACCTCACCCTGCGGGTGGTTCCGACGTCGCTCGGCGCGCATGCGGCCATGTCCGGGTCGTTCAGATTCATGGAGTTCGCCGAGTTTCGGCCGGTGACCTACCTGGAGAGCACGACGTCGAGCCTGTTCCTGGAGCTGCCGGAGGAGACCGCTGCCTACCGGAGCATCCTCGGGTCCCTGGCGGAGACAGCGCTGGGCGAGGCAGAATCCAGGGAGCTGATTGCGGGCCTGGCAACTGAGCTCTACGCCGATCGTGAGGATTCTGATGATCACGTCTGAGTCGAACACCGTCATCTGGCACAGCAGCTACAGCGCCGAGCGCGGCAACTGCGTTCAGGTCGCTTCCGCGCCGGACCGGGTCCTGGTGCACGACTCCAAAGACCCCGACGGTCCCACGCTGACCGTCCCGGCCGCCGCCTGGCGGACCTTCCTCACCTCCACCACCCGCTGACCACGCCGCACGGCACGCTCAACCAGACGGGTCAGCGTGTCGAGTTCACGGCATACCATCGCGTTATCGCACCGTCGGGGGTGCGTTTCCGGCTGCCGAGATCGCTTTGTGGACGTTTACGAACAACAGTAGGGCGAGACCGATGATGAAGAAGACGACGAGCGAGACGATCGCATCACGGTAGCTGCCGGTGTTCTGCAGCGTCAACCCGAACAGCAAGGGGCCCAGCGCACTGGTGCCCGAGCTGGAGATCTCGTAGAAGCTGTAGTACTCAGCCTCCTTGCCCTTCGGGATCATGCCGGAGAACAGCGAGCGGGACAGCGCCTGGGTTCCGCCCAGCACAATCGACAACACCAACGCCAACGCGTAGAACTGCAGCGCACTACCCGCCTGCAGGAGATAAGCGGCGAACACGACACCGATCCAGACCACCAGGCTGGCCGCCACGACCCGTTTGGCGCCATAGCGTTCGGCGAACCGACCCAGCAGCAATGCGCCGGCGAACCCGACGAAATGGACCATCAGGATCGCGCTGAGCAACGTCGTCTCACCCAGCCCCAGTTCCTGCTCCCCGTAGACCGCGGACAGGGTGGTGACCGTGGAGATCCCGTCGTAGTAGCACAGGTATGCGGCGAGGAAGAGCAGCGTCGACGGGAACCTCCGCAGGCTGCGCAGGGTGTCGCCGAGCTCGCGGAACCCCGAGCGAACCACCGAGCCCGGCACCGGGCCACGCTGAACAGCGGCGGGCGGCAGGTGTCGCAGGATCCGCAACGGCACCAGGGAGAAGACCGCCCACCACACCCCGGCGCTGCACAGGGACAGCCTGGCCAGCAGTGCCCCGTCATCGATCAGGAACGAGGCCGCTAAGTTGATCGCCAGCAGGATCCCGCCGCCGAGGTAGCCGGCCGCCCAGCCCACCGACGACACCCGGTCCCGCAGATCCGGGTCCGCGAGATCCGGCAACAGCGAGTTGTACACGACTTTGGCGCAGCTGTAGCTCAGGAAAGCCACGATGAGCAGCACGCAACCCAGCACCCAGTCGGTCCGGCCGATGAGCACCATCGCCACGCAGCTGGCCGCACCGAGGTAACCGAAGCCCAGTAACAACTCCCGCTTGCGCCCGGTGCGGTCGGCGACCGCACCCACCACCGGCATCAGCAGCACCAGGAGCACGCTGCACGCCGACACGACATAGGTGAACAGCGAGCCGGGCGCGATCGGCAGGCCCAGCACGTGCAGCCGGCCGTCGCTGCCCACCGCGTTGGCCGCCACGGCCGGCAGGTAGCGGCTCATGAACACCGTGATCACGGTGGTCTCGAAGGCATGGCTGGCCCAGCCGTAGGCGTACCAACCGACACGCTGGCGGCGCAGCGCCGACCCGTCGAGCACCGGAACGTGACTCACTCTTCCAGCGGACCATCCTGATCGGGAGGGCACTACTCCTCCGGGTCAGCATCAAGGTAGTGAGCGGCGCGCAGGGTCTCGGGATGGTCCGCACCCAGCACCCGGCGCATCCGGGCCAGCGTGTCCACGGCGAGCTGCCGGGCCTGCTCATACTGCCCCAGCTTCCGCAAGACGGTGGAAAGGATGTTGGCCGAGCGCAGGGTGACCGGGTGGTCCGCACCCAGCACCCGGCACAAGCGGGTGTAGGCATCGTCGGCAAGGTCGCGCGCCTGCGCGTACTGCCGCAACTCCTGCAAGGCGAGGGCGAGGATGTAGGTCGAGCGCAGGGTGTCGGGGTGGTCCGCACCCAGCACCCGATGCAAGCGGGTACGGGCGTCGTCGGCAAGGTCGCGCGCCTGCGCATACTGCCGCAACTCCCACAGGATGAGGGCGAGGATGTAAGCCGAGCGCAGGGTGACCGGGTGGTCTGCACCCAGGACCCGATGCAAGCGGGTGCGGGCGTCGTCGGCGAGGTCGCGCGCCTGCGCATGCTGCCCCAACTCCCGCAGGGTGAGGGCGAGGATGTACGTCGAGCGCAGGGTGTCGGGGTGGTCGACACCCAAGACCCGGCGGCAGCGGGTGCGGGCATCCTCGGCAAGCTCACGAGCCCGCTCATACCGCCCCAAGTCCCACAGCACGAGAGCGAGGAGGTAGGTCGAACGCAGGGTGTCGAAGTGGTCTGCACCCAGGACCCGGAGCAAGCGGGTGCGGACGTCCTCGCTGAGCCGGCGAGCCCACTCATACCGCCCCAACTCCCACAGGTAGATGGCGAGGAGGTAGGCCGAGCGCAGGGTATGGGGGTGGTCCTCGCCCAAGATTCGGTGGCAGCGGGTGTGGGTGTCCTCACCGAGCTGACGAGCCGGCTCATAGTGCCCCGACTCCCACAAGTTGTAGGAGAGACTGATGGCCGTGTGCAGGGTGTCGGGGTGGTCCTCGCCCAGCAGAGAGCGGCACAGCTCCTGGGCGCGTTCGAACAAGACCCGGGCGGGGGCGAGCTCCCCCCGGGTCTGCAGATACGCAGCGGCGCGGTCAAGTAACCAGGCCACGTCCTCGCCAACCCCGGTCAGGGTGCGGTGAGGGTCGGTGGCGACCAGGACGTGCGGCAGGAGCCGGCGCCACATCGGCCAGGCCGGTGGGTTGAACCACGGATCGCCGGCCGGCACCGCGGCCCGCAACAGCCGAACCGCCAGGGTGGGAAGGTCGGGTTGCCGGCGGGGCTGGGCGCGCAGGATCGCGGCGTGCAGCCGGTGCAGCGCCAGAGTGACGGACTCGACGCGGACCAGCCCGTGCCTGTGCAGCAGCCGGATCAGCGCGCTGAACGCCAACTGATCTCCCGCCGCGGTCCCGAGTGGGTCGGGCAGCTGGGCGGGGTCGGTGGTGAACAGGGTCAACGGGATCGGCTCCGGGCCGAGGTAGGCCGCCAGGGTGAGCAGCGCCAGCGCAGCCGGGGACTGAGCAGCGAGCCGATCGACAGCGATCTGGACGCTGGCGGCCAATGACATCGGATAACCAGCGGACGCTCCTTGGGCCAGCAGCTCGATGGTTCGCTGGTCCAGCAGGGTCAGGTAGTCCTCCGCGGTAGTGGCGGTTTCGGCTAAGTACGCAGCGGCCTGGGCCAGAGCCAGCGGCAGGTCCCCCAGCACGTCCGCGATCCGCCCCGCAGCACTGTCGGTCAGCTGCGGAGCGCGCCGGTGCAGCAGGATGATCGACTCATCCCGGTCGAACACATCCACTCCCACTGGGGTGGCCAACTCGTCCCAGCCGGGGTTGCGGGAGGTGATCACCACGTGCCCACCACCCCCGGGCAGGTAGGGAGCCAGCACCGCGGGTTCCTCAGCATTATCGAAGATCAGCAGCCATCGATCCCGCTCCCGCAACGCCCCCAGCAGCCGCGCCACCGCCATCGCCGCCGGATCCGTGACGGTGGCTAAACCCAGGGCGTGGGCCAGCTCAGCCAACCGGTCGGTCACCAGCGCCGGCTCCTCCGCCGGAACCCACCACACCACGTCGTACTCGGCCCCGTTCCGGTGGGCGTACTCGATGGCCAGCGCGGTCTTGCCGATCCCACCCATCCCGTACAGGGCCTGCACCACCGCCGTCGAGCGTCCCCCCGCCAACGCCGCATGCAACGTGGTGAGCAGCTCATCTCGTCCGGTGAACACCGGACTGCGGGCGGGCACGTTTCGCACCCGCCCCGCCGGCACCTCCGCCGACCGGGTAGCCGGCAGATCCCGCAAGCCCTGAAACAGCACCTCGCTGAGCTCCTCCGGGGTCCGGACCGTCGCCATGGTCACCCCACTGTCGGCCAGCCGAGCCCGGAATTCCTCCTGCCGAGCGCCGTAATTCAGGTCGACGAACAGATCCCGCGGGCCCTCGGCTTCCGCACTGAGCAACACCACCAGCCGCGGTAACCCCGCTGCACCGGCGGTCTCGAACTCCCATTCGGTGTAGGACAGGTCCGGGCGATCGGCCACCGGCGAGCCGTAGCGAAATCCCACCACCGCCACGTACACGTCGGCCTTCAGAACGGCGTTTCGGCACGCTTGCGCCGGCCGCTCATCCCGCGGCCCGAGATACGACATATCCACAACCGCGGCCCCAGCCCGAGACACCGCCTCCTGCGCCGCCGCCACAAACGGCCGCCGCATCGGAAGCCGCTGCAGCTCTGACGTATGACTCACAAACACACTCCGTGGCTGTGGCATAACAGTCAGTATCCCCCACTGACGAAGAGCCTGATGCCCGTGTCGTCGTCGACCAGAACCGATCTCATGGCGCGTGTGCTCGATCTGCGGTTCGCCTGCACGGGCCGGTTGGTGGGCCACGTCGCCGAGGACCGGGACGCACTGGACGTGGCCGACTTCGAGCTCGCTGCGGTACGCCTGCTGGGTGCCGAGGCGCAGGTCACCCTGACCGGTAACGCGGCACACCCGACCTGAGCCGGGCTACGACCTGACGCCGCCCTGCGGACAGCGCCCACTCGGCCGCTCCACTGTCGCCGAGCGCGACACCAGCGCTGTCCGACGCCACCCGAGCAGCTCTGGTGTCGCGCTCGGCGCATGCAGGGCTGTCGCTGCGAAGGACCGAAACGACCGTCTGGGCCACCCCGAACTCGCTGCCCAGACCCATTGTCTGCGAAATCTGGAACGGGCAACCACAACGGTGGACGTCCCCAGAACTCTGCTCGGCGGCCACCACCGCGATCAGGTCGAACGGCCCGCTCATTGTGTGCAGTGTGCGGACACCGGCGATCCGGCCCAGTGTCTGCTGCACGTGGTCCCCGCGCTTGGGGTCGATGGTGATGGCGACATGGGCGGTGACCCGCTGCCCGGTGGCCGCAGGCCCGAGCCGGACGGTGTAACCGGCGATCACGCCGGCGCGTTCGAGACGAGCGCTGCGCCCCTGCAACGTCGAGCGGGGCACTCGCAGCCGTCTCGCCAGCACCGCGACCGACTGGCGGGCGGCGTCGCCGAGCAGGTCGAGGATCCGCTGGTCGAGGTCGTCCATGAACATGTTCTCGTTGATCTGACGCCAGCGGCCGGGCACGACCCGTGGCGACCCCCGGGGCAGGACGTCTCGGGGGAATACAGTTGCTCAGTCAGGTCGGGGATCAATGGAGGGGTGAGATACCCGTGAGTCAGAGCGGGCGGGAGCAGCTTCCGGGCATCGACACCACAGTTCCGCATACCGCTCGGGTGTGGAACTACTGGCTGGGTGGCAAGGACAACTACCCCGTCGATCGCGAGGCCGGTGACCACATCGCCGCCACTATGCCGGGCATCGTCGACACCGCCCGCGCCGTCCGGCGGTTCCTGGACCGCGGGGTGCGGTATCTGGTCAGTGAGATGGGTGTTCGCCAGTTACTCGACATCGGCACCGGCCTGCCCACGGTGAACAACACCCACCAAGTCGCCCAAGCGACCGCACCGGAATGTCGCATCGTCTATGTCGACAATGACCCGCTCGTGCTGGCCCATGCTCGTGCGCTGCTCACCAGCACGCCAGAGGGCGTCACCCCCTATCTCAATGCCGACCTGCGTGATCCCGGCAAGATCGTGCGGGAAGCCGCCCGGACGCTGGACTTCAGCCAACCTATCGCGCTCATGCTGCTCGGGATCCTGAATCACATCATGGACACCGCCGAGTCGTACAAAATCGTGAACCGGCTGCTGGATGCTCTGCCCGCGGGCAGCTATCTGATGATGTCGCACTTCACCGCACTGCTCGACACCGACCTGGTGGAGAAGGGCATGCAGATCTTCAACGACAGTGGCGGACGGCCACCGGTGCGGGGACGTAGCCGCCAGGAACTTCTCCGTTACTTCGACGGTCTGGAGCTGCTGGAACCCGGCCTGGTCTCGGTCTCGCTGTGGCGCCCCGACCCCCGGGATATCGGTACCAGCCCGGTCGAGGTCTACGAGTTCTGCGGAATCGCGCGAAAGCCCTGAACGATCTGACGCCGGTGACCGGCATTGCGTCGGACCAGGAATCGGCATCAGGCGATGAGCCGCGCCCATGCGGCGGCTGCCGGCGCTACGTTCACACCTATGTCGACCCCCAGCCACGCCCGGGCGGTGCTGATGCCCCAGCGCGGCCTCGCGCCTGGGTTCGTGTCGGTGGTCGCGGCGGCGCCGACCGGCTCGTTCGACGAGGTGCGTGCGGTGTCCTTGCGGGTCGGGGCGCTGCCCCGGTTCCCCGATCAACGCGCTGAAGTACAATCTGAGACGCTGCGCGGGCCGAGCACCGGCTGACCGCCACGGCCACCCCGAAACCCCCGATCCCATGGCCAGCGGCTGCGGTCGTCGGCCCACACCAGCTGCAACGCTCGCAATTTCCGGCCGAAAAGGGCGACGGCGGTGTTCAGATGTGCGTCGGGGTGGGGCAGTTCGACGATCTCGACCAGTGGCCCGTCCACGAGTGGGATCCGCTCACCCGGCGTGGGTGGCTCGGCGTGCACGACGTGTGCGGCCACCCCGTTGAGCAACGTGGTAGCCCGGCCCAGCGGCAACCCGGTGACCACCAACTCCGGTAAACCGCACTGGGTGAGCCCCAGGGTGTACGCCCACGGTGGGTGGATCTTGTCGCGTTCGACGCCCTGCACAGCCCAGCCATACTTGATCATCAGGCCGCGCATGTGATCCAGTTGGTCCTGGTAGGTGTTGCCCGGGTGGTCGCATGTCCAGCACATGGTGTCCCCTTTCCCCTCAGGTGTGTCTGCCGGGTGCCTGGGGACACGATGCACCACAGCACCGACAAGTTGGGTTGGTCGTGCGGGCCACCCTGGGGATCTGGCCCGCGCCCTCGGTCACGGCACCGCGTTGCGGGAACGTCTTCTCGAGCTACTCGGCAGGGCCGGTGTCGCGGAACTTGTGGACGTGCGCACCGCTCCCGGCAGCCGCTGTAACCCGCATGTGGCACGGGATGAGCCGGCGCGCCGGTCTCCCCGTCAGGAGACACTCGCCGACCTCATCGGACGAGAGCGGGACCACCCGCGGCCAGCGATGCGTTCCGTACGCCGCTGGCGGCGTGACGTCGTGCGGCTCGCTCGACACCCTCCCCACGGGGCATCTTGACCATGACTAGCGCCCGACGGTTGCCGCTGGCCAACCCGTTCGGGTGAATCCGGATGATGATCCCCGGAGCGACTCGGCTCTGTCAGGGGTCGAACATATGGTCGATCCATGACAGTAGGGACCTCGTCGCCACCCAACACGCCGCGCAATGGCGCATCGCGATCGTCGACACCGACGGGTATCTGCTCCATGGTGATCTCACTCGCCGCCGCCCCACTCGATCCAGCACCCACGGTGACCGCATCGGGGGAATTGTGGAGATCGCCGTCCCGATGTCAGTGCTGGACCACCTCCCCGCACTGGCGGCTGAGCACCCCGAGTGGGCCCGAGTACTGCCCGGAATCTCCAGCAGCTGGGAACACCGCGAACAGGCCCGCGCCGCCCCCGGGTGCAGCGCTACCGGACGGACAAGATCGCCGCCAAGGCGAACACCATCGACGCCGTGCGAGCCTTGCTGCTCGGCTAGCTACCGGGACCGTCCAGCAGCTTTTCTGCTTGTTCCGGCAACGCCGCATGGATCACAACCAGGCGCCGGCTTGGACAAGTAGCGTAATCGAAGCGGTCCCATCCAGGCCGGCCGGGCGGGCAGTTCAGTGTCTCCGGCCGTCAGCACCAGCTTTGCCGAGCAACCCGAGGTATTACTCCGCTTCGCTCAACCTGTGCGGCGAGGCGTGAATGGAGGGCGAATGTCGACCACAGAAGCGGACGTCGCGGCAACCGTCGATCAGGACCGGGCCATCGGCACCGTCACGGCTGCATTTATCTCGGACCCCATTGCGCGATGGTCGTTCCGCGATGCGCACCAATACCTGACTTATTTTCCGCGCTTCGTGCGCGTCTTCGCCGGCGGAGCATTCGGCAGCGGAACGGCCCACTCCGCCGGAGCCTTCTCGGGCGTGGCGCTGTGGCTGCCGCCAGGTGTGACTCCCGACGAGGAGGTGCTGGGCGCGCTGATGGAGGAGGCGATCCCCGCCGCAGAGCGAGCGGAGATCTTCGGCTTTCTCGGCCAGATGGGCGAGTACCACCCCACGGGCCAGCACTGGTATCTGCCACTGATCGGTGTTGATCCGGCGCGACAGGGGCGCGGATACGGCTCGGCACTGCTCCGTTGTGGGCTCACCATGTGCGATGCGCAGAGCGTCCCGGCCTACCTCGAGGCGACGAGCGAGCGGAACAAGTCGTTGTACGAGCGTCATGGATTCGAGGCGATCGGCGTCATCCAAGCCGGCAGCTCGCCGCCGATGTGGCCGATGTTGCGCACGCCGCGCTGAGCGCAAAGATCGGCAATCAATTGCCCTGGACTCGCGGAAGCGCTATTGAGTGCGCGCGGGGTGTTTCGTGCGACCGCCGAAGACCAAGAGGTACAGCGCGGCCAGCGGCGGCCCGCCGAGGACGCTGAAAAACACGGCCTCCCAGATGATCAGGTACCCGGTCAAGAGCAACACACCGCAGGTGAGCGGGACGATCGCGGTCGCGACGATCTTGTCTCGCCGGGTCCAGAACCGCGAGCTCCACAACCCCACGAACGCTGCCAGGGTGCCGAGCAGGGGCACGACGGATCCCAGCACCAGAGCGATCAGGGTGAAAGTCTCCAGGCCGCCGAACCGGCGCTCGGGCAGACCGAGCCGGTCCCGTTCCGCTGCGACGATCTCGTCTGGCGAACCGAGCCGGTCAAGCTCGGTCAGTGCCTGCGCCTCGCTGGCGTTAGGACCCAGCGCCTGGTTCAGATGCTCGCTGATCTGGTCGATGAGCCTCGACCGCGGCTGCCGGGGCAACTCCCGCGCCGCCCGTGACAGCCGCCGCAGGTAGCGTCGCACCATGGCCGGCTGACTCCGCTCAGTGCTCACAAGGTCCCCTCCACCAGACGATCCACCGCGTCGCGGAACTACGTCCACTGCACCCTGAACTCCGTCAGCGCCCGCTGGCCCGCAGTTGTGATCCGGCAGTAGCGGCGGGGCCGCCCGCTGAAGAACTCCCGCCAGGTTGTCTCGATCAACCCGTCCCGGCGCAAACGGCAGAGCAATGGGTAGATCGTGCCTTCGCTAATGACCATTCCGTCGATCTCACCCAGAGTGCGGACACATCAAAGGCATAACGCTCCTACGAGCGCAGCTACCAGGGGTCACATAGTACCTCAGCCACGCTCCAGGCAACGCTACTACCGCTGGACTGACTAACCTGTGTGAATGCCACCCGGACCCTACCGGCGGCGCTCAGCGCGCGTGCCGCTTCTCGACGACCTCGATCGGGCTGGCGGTCGCCTCCGGGGAACTCGGGCGAGCCATCGCCGAAACCTCCGGGCACGCTGACCTCGGCTGGGCCGCTGGAGTCTTCCACGATGCCTTCTTCTTCCGGCTCCGACCGCCACGCCGAGCCGGTGGTTCCACTCGCCCGTCCCCGGCTCGATTTTCGGATCAGGACTTTCAGCACCTGAGCACCGTAATCACGATGCCGGAATCGTCAGGCTTTCCTGACAACCTGGTTGACGTCTAATACAGAGCGTGTACGGTTCTGTCACGACTGTAACACCCGGGGGGGAGGAGTCGCCCAGTGACACACCACACTGGCACCATCGCACGCGACACCGTGAGGCTCGACGCCAACGCGGGCGTCATGCCGTTTGACGCGATCTCACGTGAAACCGTCTCACCGCCGTCTGACGGCTACCTGGTGAGCGCGACGTTGAGCTGTCCGCAACCGGACACGACCGTTTGCACAGTAACCGGCAGGGTGGACCTGATCACCGCACCGATTCTGATCGACACGCTCACCGAAGCGGTCCATGACGACCATTCACATCTCGTGATCGACCTGTCCGCAGTCACTGTGTTGGATCCCGCCGCGTTGCGGACCATCCTCGAAGCTCTGGACAGCTACCACATCGACGGCCACGTCGCAGTCGTGGTCAATTCCGGCGACGAAGCCATCACCGCGCCGGAAATGAGTGCCCTGGCGGAGTTACTCGACATGCATGACGATCTGGCCGGCGCGCTGCAAGCTTGTGCCAGGGCCTTGATCTCCGCTGGCGGACGCCACCGGGCCAGGGTCATGAATCGGCCGCGCGCACTGTGGGGAGTATCCATCGGATAGCGGCTGTGCACGACCCAGCTTGATGGCTACCGTCACTACCACAGCGAAAGGCCAGGTCCAGGCGCCGATACATAGAGGCTGACGTGGTGGCAAGCAGATCAGAGATCGATTGGCAGCGCAGCCAGGACGCACTTCTCGACGAGGTTGCGCGGGTGACGACGCTGTTGCGATCCATCCAGGATCCAACGGCTCCTGCGGTGGGACAGTGGAGTCTCGGTGATGTCGCCATGCATCTGTCGCAGGTCTGGATAGTGGTCCCCGGTCTGGCCAGGCGCGATCTTTCCCGGTTCCATGCAGTGGTGCCCGGCAGCACCGACAGGGCCAGCGGTTCGCTGATCCATGACATGTGGGATCTGGGCGCGATGACCAGACTCGGGGTGAGATCCGACCCGGAACGCGATCCGGCTGTTCTGGCTGACCGCATAGAGCAGCGGGCGCAGGAGTACTTCGGCGAGTGCGCCGGGCGTGCTGCCGATGCGCTTCGCCCCTGGATAGTCGAAGGCGTCACCGTTTCCGTGGCGACGCTAACCGGCCATTTGTTGAACGAGACCGTCATGCACGGTTACGACATCGCCCATGCCGCCGGGCGCAGGTGGCGGATCGAACCGGCCCATGCGGCCATGGTGGTCCGGCAGTTCTTCGTCCCCGTCTTGCAAGCGGCCGACCCTCGGGCGTTTGTGAACGGCGCAACGGCGGCCGGTCTGTACGCCACCTACGACGTCCGCATCCGCGGATGCGACCGGTTGCACTTCATTTTCGACGACGGGTCACTCACGGTCGAAGAGCCGTCACCCCGCAGCGTCGACTGCCATCTCTGGGCCGATCCGGCAGCGTTCTTCATGGTGTTCTGGGCCCGCCGGAGTCAGTGGAATGCGATCGCCAAGGGGCAGTTGATGGCCTGGGGCCGCAAGCCGTGGCTGGGACCCCGGTTCCGGACGTTGCTACGCAACCCCTGACGGATAATCTGATAACGTCTAGTTACTCCCTGGCGACGAAGCAGTAGAATCGATCACGCAATCGTGCGACGGGGGACCTGCGATGCGCCTCAGAGTGACTAATCGACCGCTGATCGGGTCGACGTTGCGCGCTGCACTGTCGCTCGCGTTGCTGACCTCGCTGCTGTTCACCGACAACCTCGTCGCCACCGCGGAACCTGACGACTACGGCCAGTACTCGCTGATGACCCAGCGCCATACCGGGCTGTTCTACTCCGGCGGCAGGCCCGCGGGGCAGTGGTCGTGGATACCGCGGGGCGACGAGTCAGAGGTGCTGTGGGGCGACCCATCGAAGTGGCCACCAGCCAATGCCGAGCGGTTCCTGCACACTGGCAACTGGGTACTGCTGGACGGATGGCGCGATCACGGCACGTACTACCTGCAGCGGGTGCACCGGGAGCTGGTCGGCGACGGATCGTGCCGGAACCTGCAGCCGATACCCCCGGATGGGGATCGTCAGCACTACGTGCAGTGGACGATCCCCCCGCGGGCGTACTGCCTGCAGGCGTGGGGCACCATCACCGAGCAGCTCACCGGCAAGACCGTGGACTTCTTCCACACCCAGACGTGGTCGGCGCCCAGCAGCTGCCGCAACAGCTACTACGGCACCCGAACCTGCATCCGGCAGTGGGAATCGTGGTGGGACAACAAGGACGCTCCCGGTGCGCCGCTCACCCGCAAGCTCGAGCGCAGCGTGTCACTTGCCCGCGGGGTGGGGATGGGCTTCGTCATCGACCAGTCATATCCCCATCTTTGGCATGCCGAACTGTATTCCGAGTGGGCCTGGTAAAGCCGGCTACGCGCCCCGAACCGGCGGTAGCTGGTCGACGTGGCCAGGCAGCGTGCTGACCCGGCGCCGGCGGGCTTGCCCGTAACGTTCATGGGCGGCCTGCTTGCTCACGCCGAGCGAGTGACCGATATCAGTCCATGGCGCGCCCCGGGTCCGAGCCAGCCGCACCAGCCTGGCGCGCCACCGGTCCACCACCCGGGCCAGCGTCTCCACCGCGGCCAATGCCTCGAGCACCGGTTCGACCGGCTCGCCGTCCATGGGCGGCTGGTTGCTCGCGGGCATGGACCGTTCTGCGCTGGCAATGGTGTCCTGCGGGAGATATCGCCCGAAGCGCTCCGCGGCGTGCAGCGCCTCGTAGGTCTGCCACGGCAACGGTGTCGAGCGAGGCTGCGCGCGGCGGGTGCGCGGCGCCGGAATCGACTCGCCCGGCTCGGGGGCGAGCTCATCCGCAACCGGAAGCCTCAGATACACCCGGGTGGTGGGCCCCTGCGGGCCGGTGTACTGCTGAACCAGGTCGGACAGGTAGCTGACCAGCAGCAGCGCCCGGCCGGCCGGTTGGCGACCGATGACCGGGTCAGCGGCGGGTCCGGCGGGCCGGACCTCGCAGAGCAGGTAGCCACACTCAACCCAGATGCAGAACATCCCGCTCGATCCACCGTGGGCGAGACTGCTCGCGGTCAGCTCACCAACGATCAGCTTGAGCTCTGCGTGATCACCGTTCAGGCCGAGACGGCTGGCTTGGTCACTGGCGAACTGGCGGACAAGTGCCTGATCGGTGGCATTGAAGGTGAGACTGGCCGCGCCCACCGGCAAGACGGACCGGTCCGGGTCGGCGAAATGTTGCTGCGGTGCGTAGGTGGTGCTGACCCGCTCACCGCCGGCATCGATCAGCAGCGGGTGGCAGGCCTGCGCGTCGGCGAGGGTGCTCGGACCGAGCCGATCGACGTCATAGGGGCACAGCATGGTGACGCGCCGGCCGGCGAACGCCATATTGATCAATGCCTCATGCTGGGCGCAAGCCGGGTACTCCGTTGCGGCACCACCAGCCCACCGGTGCTCGCCGATGATCCGGACCCGCCCGTCGGGGTGGGCGTCGGCAAAGGCGCGCAGCACGCTGGGGATGATCCGCCCCGGGTTGCGACCGGCGCGGGTCATGTCCAGCAGGCGAACCCGCCCGGCATCGGAGCCCAGTTCGGTGAGAATGAGCCGCAGATCAGGGCCGGGCACCGCGATGGCCACCGGCTCGCCGGCCGCCAGCCCATCGCGAATGAACTGCACAGTGCCCTTGAGGTACTCCGCAGTGCCACGGTAGAACAACGCCGGGTGTACGAACTCGTCGGCGGAGCGAGAACCGACCACACTCACCACCTCGTCTCGATGCGAACAGCAACGTGTACCTGCCGACGGATCGACAGGCATCATCACCGCGCCTCGCCCCGTAGCCCAGAGTAGGCAGTTGAACCGACAGTCACAACCCAATTCCGATCCTTACCCGCATTCAGCGGGCTGAGCGGGGTCTGGCAGGTGCCGATAACCCCGCTCAGCCCGCTGAATGCGGAGGGGGGCGGGGTCCTAGGATGCGGCCATGACGGCGATCGAGGAGCTGGTGGGGCGCAACGCGTCGCGTTCGAGCACCGGGCTGGGAGGGCTGCCGTCGCCGCCTCGACTGCGCGTCGCGGTGGTGGCCTGCATGGACGCCCGGATCGACCCGGTCGAGTTGCTCGGTCTACAGCCGGGCGAGGCGCACGTGATCCGCAACGCCGGGGGCGTCGTCACCGATGACGTCGTGCGCTCGCTGGCGGTGAGCCAGCGAAAGCTGGGCACCACCGAGGTGATGCTGCTACACCATACCCAGTGCGGGATGGTGACGTTCACCGACGAGGACTTCTGGTGTGAGCTTCAGGAGGCCACCGGCCTGCGACCCACCTGGGCGGTGGAGACCTTTCGAGATGCCGAAGCCGACGTCCGGCAGTCGGTACAACGGGTTCGACGCAGCCCGTTTTTGACCGCTACCACAGCGGTGCGTGGCTTCGTGGTGGATGTCGAGACCGGCGACCTCGCCGAGGTACCGCCCACCCAACCGTGAACGCTGCGCAGCTGATCGCCTGGTACGACGTGCACGCCCGGGACCTACCCTGGCGCGAGCCCGACACCACGCCGTGGGGGGTGCTGGTCAGCGAGTTCATGCTGCAGCAGACCCCGGTGCACCGGGTCACCGGCGGGTGGATCGAGTGGATGGCCCGCTGGCCCGCACCCTCGAGCCTGGCCACCGAGACACCCGGCACCGCCATCCGCGCCTGGGGGAAGCTGGGCTACCCGCGGCGGGCGCTGCGACTGCACGCCACCGCCACCACCATCGCCGCCCAGCACGACGACATCGTCCCTGACGACGTGGACGTGCTGCTTACTCTGCCCGGGATCGGCGCCTACACCGCTCGGGCGGTGGCGGCCTTCGGGTACGGCCACCGCGTGCCGGTGGTGGACACCAACGTCCGGCGGGTGATCGCTCGCGCGGTGCACGGCATGGCCGACCCCGCTGCGCCGTCGGTCTCCCGTGATCTGTCCGATGTGGATGGCATCCTGCCCGCAACGCAGGCCGCTCACTTCAGTGCCGCGCTGATGGAGCTCGGTGCCATCGTGTGCACAGCGCGAAACCCGCGTTGCGCCGACTGCCCGTTGGTCGACGCATGCGCGTGGCAGCGCGCGGGCCGGCCCGCCGGAGCCACCGCCGGCCGGCCCGGGCAGCGCTTCGCCGGCACCGACCGTCAGGTACGCGGATTACTGCTGGACGTCCTGCGGGCCAGCACCGAGCCGGTAGCCCGGATCCGGCTGGACGCGGTGTGGGTCGACGCCCAGCAACGTGACCGGTGCCTGGGCTCACTGCTCATCGACGGCCTCGTGGAGCAGACCTCCGACGGCCGCTTCGCCCTGCCCGGGCACCGCTGAGCGGCCACCGCGCCCGTAGGCTGGCGGCATGGCCGTAGTGAAGATCAACGCTATCGAGGTGCCGGAAGGCGCAGGCCCCGAGCTGGAACGGCGGTTCGCCGCCCGCCACGGGGCGGTGGAGTCCGCCCCGGGCTTCTTGGGTTTCGAGCTGCTCCGCCCGGTGGCCGGAGACGACCGGTACTTCGTCTACACCAAGTGGGAGACCGAGGAGCACTTTCATGCCTGGCGCACCGGCCCGGCGATGGAAGCGCACTCCGGCGAACGGGCGAAACCGGTGGCCAGCGGCTCCTCGCTGCTGGAGTTCGAGGTCGTCCAGTCCGCCCAACCGGCTATTCGGAGCGAATAGCGCTCAGCGGAAGCCCGGCGCTTACTGATCGGTGTCTGAGCCGGACCGCGTTGGCTGGTGATCTGGGCTGACTCACAGTGCTGACGAGACAGGGCTGTCTGGCCGGGCGTCGCGCCGATATGCTCGCCCGGGTTAGGCGTCCCCTCCCTGCACTGCCAGAGCTCCAGCCCTACGAGCCGAGGATTTCGCTGATGAGTGAGCTGCCTGCCGACTTCTTCATCAAGCCGGTCGCCGAGGTCGACCCCGAGATCGCCGAGGTGCTCGCCAACGAGCTGTCCCGCCAGGAGCACACCCTGGAGATGATCGCCTCGGAGAACTTCGTGCCGCAGGCCGTGCTGGACTGCCAGGGCTCGGTGCTCACCAACAAGTACGCCGAGGGCTACCCGGGCCGGCGGTACTACGGCGGCTGCGAGCACGTCGACGTGGCTGAGCAGCTGGCCATCGACCGGGCCAAGGAGCTGTTCGGGGCCGAGCACGCCAACGTCCAGCCCAACGGTGGCGCCTCGGCCAACGCCATCGTCTTCAGCACGTTACTGGAGCACGGTGACACCTTCCTGGGGATGAAGCTCGACCACGGCGGGCACCTCACCCACGGCATGCGGCTGAACTTCTCCGGCCTGTACTACAACGTGGTGCCCTACGGGGTGACCAAGGAGACCTCGTTGATCGACATGGACGAGGTCGCCCAGCTGGCCAAGGAGCACCGGCCGAAGATGATCCTCGCCGGCTGGTCGGCCTACCCCCGCGAGGTCGACTTCGCCCGCTTCCGGGAGATCGCCGACGAGGTGGGTGCCTACCTGTTCGTCGACATGGCCCATTTCGCCGGCCTGGTCGCCGCCGGGGAGTACCCCAACCCGGTCCCGCACGCGCACGTCGTCAGCACGACCATCCACAAGACCCTGGGTGGGCCGCGCAGCGGGATGATCCTGTGCCAGGAGGAGTTCCGCAAGAAGATCAACTCTCGGACCTTCCCGGGCTGGCAGGGCGGGCCGCTGATGCACGTGATCGCCGCCAAGGCGGTGGCCCTGCGGATCGCCGCATCGGAAGAGTTCCGGGAGCGCCAGCGGCGCACCCGAGCCGGTGCCCGGGCGGTCGCCAAGGAGATGCTCGACGGCGGGATCAACGTGCTCACCGGGGGCACCGACACCCATCTGGTACTTGCTGATCTGCGGGAGTCCCCGCTCAACGGCCAGCAGGCCGAGGACCGGCTGGCCGAGGTCGGGATCACGGTCAACCGCAACGCGGTGCCGTTCGACCCGCGACCACCGTCGGTCGCCTCCGGGCTGCGGATCGGGACCTCGCCACTGGCCACCAGGGGCCTACAGGAAAGCGATTTCCGCGAGATCGGCAAGATCATCACCGCGGCGCTGACCGGCGAGCTGGACGACGCCAAGCGGGCCTCGCTGACCGAGCGCACCAGGGTGTTGACCAAGCGCTACCCGCTGTACCCGCAGCTGGCACCCAGTGCCGGGACGCGGTGACGGGGATGCCCAGCGGAGCGCTGCACCTGTTCATCCCCGGCCCGACCAATGTCCCGGACGCGGTGCGCCGGGCGATGAACGTCGGCATGCAGGACCACCGGGCACCCGACTTCCCCGAGCTGACCCTGCCGCTGTTCGCCGACCTGAAGAAGGTCTTCGGCAACGAGACCGGCCGGGTGTTCATGTACCCGTCGTCGGGGACCGGGGCCTGGGAGGCGGCCATCAGCAACACCCTCAACCCGGGTGACCGGGTGCTGATGTCGCGCTTCGGCCAGTTCTCCCACCTCTGGGCCGAGATGGCGAGACGGCTGGGTCTGGACGTGATCTGCGTCGACCGGGAGTGGGGCGAGGGCGTCCCACTGGACGACTACGCGCGCCACCTCACCGAGGACAAGACCATCAAGGGCGTCTTCGCCTGCCACAACGAGACCGCCACCGGGGTCACCTCCGACGTCGCCGGTGTCCGGCGGGTGCTGGACGAGGCCGGTTCGGACGCCCTGCTGTACGTGGACGCGGTGTCCTCGCTGGCCTCGATCCCGTTCGAGCAGCGAGCCTGGGGGGTCGACCTGGCGGTGACCGGCTCGCAGAAGGGCTTGATGCTGCCGGCCGGGATGTCCCTGCTCGGGGTCAGCGCCAAGGCGCTGCAGGCAGCGAGCTCGTCGACGATGCCACGCTGCTATTTCAGCTTCGAGGATATGATCAAGAACAACGATCTCGGCTACTTCCCCTACACCCCGTCCGTGCCGATGCTGCACGGCCTGCGGTGCTCGCTGGACCTGCTGTTCGCCGAGGGGCTGCCGCAGGTGTTCGCCCGCCACCACCGGCTCGCCGAGGGAGTGCGTCGCGGAGTGGACGCCTTGGGGCTGTCGCTGTGCGCGCTGGATCCGCAGTGGTACTCCGACACCGTCACGGCGATCCGCACGCCCGAGGGCGTGGACGGCGCGGAGGTCTGCCGGATCGGCCACTACCGCTACCGCACAGCGTTCGGAGCCGGCCTGTCGAAGGTGGCGGGCAAGGTGTTCCGGATCGGCCACCTCGGCGACCTCAACGAGGTGTCCTGCCTCGCCGCGCTGGCCAGTGCCGAGATGTCACTGGCCGACGCCGGGGCCAAGGTCGAGCTCGGCGCCGGGGTGGCCGCAGCAGCCGAGTACTACCGCAGCGCGGTCGCGGCACTGGAGAGCGAGCCCGGATGAGCCACACCCTGCACTCGATGCGCCGGCCCCGGTTGCAGCGCAGCGAGCTGGCGGTGCCGGGGTCGAACACCGGTTTCATCGACAAGGCCGCGGACAGCGCAGCCGATTTCGTGTTCCTGGATCTGGAGGACGCGGTCGCGCCGCCGGAGAAGGAGCAGGCCCGCCGCAACGTCGTCGAGGCACTGCGCGACATCGACTGGGCGGCCAAGGGCAAGACGGTGTCGGTGCGCATCAACGGGCTCGACACGCCGTACATGTACCGCGACGTCGTCGACGTGCTGGAGCAGGCCGGTGATCGGGTGCACACCATCCTGGTGCCCAAGGTGGGCGTGCCCGCCGACCTGTACTGCGTGGAGACGCTGGTCGACCAGATCGAGCAGGCCAAGGGCTACCGGACCGCGGTGGGTATCGAGGCGCTGATCGAGACCGCGCTGGGGATGGCGAACGTGGAGGCCATCGCCGCCGCCCCCGGCCGGTTGGAGGCGCTGCACTTCGGGGTGGCCGACTACGCCGCGAGCAACCGGGCGCGCACGGTGAGCATCGGTGGGCTGAACCCGGACTACCCCGGTGACCAGTGGCATTACGCGTTGTCGCGGATGATCGTGGCGTGCCGGGCTTACGGGTTGCGCCCGATCGACGGCCCGTTCGGTGACTACTCCGACCCCGACGGTTTCCGGGCCGGCGCCCGGCGGGCAGCTGCACTCGGGTGTGAGGGCAAATGGGCGATCCACCCCAGCCAGATCGAGTTGGCCAACGAGGTGTTCAGCCCGCCGCCGGCCGAGGTGGACCGAGCCCAGCGGATCATCGACGCGCTGCGCGCGGCGCAGGCGCAGGGCAGGGGCGCCGCGTCGGTGGACGGCAAGATGATCGACGCCGCGTCGGAGCGGATGGCCCAGACGGTGCTCGCGATGGACGAGGCGATCCGGGCCGCCGCGGCGAGCCGGGCCTGAGGGGCGGACGTGGACATCCACGAATATCAGGCCAAGGAGATCCTGGCCCGGTTCGGGGTCCCCATCCCGCGCGGCGGTCTGGCCTACAGCCCCGAGCAGGCGTCCTACCGGTGCACCGAGATCGGCGGATCGGCCTGGGTGGTCAAGGCCCAGGTGCACACCGGGGGCCGCGGCGAGGCCGGCGGGGTGCGGCTGTGTGGCTCCGACCGCGAGGTGCAGGACGTCGCGAACAGCCTGTTCGGCCAGCGGCTGGTCACCAGGCAGTCCGCGCCGCGCGGCAAGCTGATCTACCGGGTGTACGTCGAGGAGGCCACCGACATCGCCCGCGAGCTGTACTTCGGCATCGTGCTGGACCGCCACATCGAGCGGGTGGTGATCATCGCCTCGGCCGAGGGCGGGGTGGAGATCGAGGAGCTGGCCGCGGCCGAGCCCGAGGCGCTGCTGCGCACGACGATCGAGCCCGCGGTGGGCTTCCTGGAGTTCCAGGCCCGGGAGATCGCTTTTGCGCTGGGTCTGCAGCCGGGGCAGATCGCCGAGGCCACCCGGATATTCCGGCGGGCGTACCGGGCTTTCCGGGATCTGGACGCCACCATGCTGGAGATCAACCCGTTGGCCGTGACCGGCACGGGTGATCTGGTTGCCCTGGACGCCAAGATGTCCTTCGACGACAACGCGCTGTTCCGGCACCCGGACATCTCCGAGCTGCGCGATCGCAGCCAGGAGGACGCCCGGGAGAGCCACGCGGCCGACCGCGGGCTGGCCTACGTCGGTCTCGACGGTGACATCGGCTGCATGATCAATGGCGCCGGTCTGGCGATGGCCACCATGGATATGATCAAACTTGCCGGTGGCGAGCCGGCGAACTTCCTCGACATCGGTGGTGCGGCGTCGCCGGAACGGGTGCTCAAGGCGTTTCGCGCGGTGCTGCGCGACGGCAAGGTCAAGGCGATGCTGGTCAATATCTTCGCGGGAATCAACCGCTGCGACTGGGTGGCCCAGGGCATCGTCGCCGCGTTCAAGGAGATCGACGTCGAGATCCCGGTGGTGGTGCGGCTGGCCGGCACCCACGTCGAGCAGGGCCGAGCGATCCTGCGGGACTCCGGGCTGCCCATCATCACCGCGGACACCCTCGCCGAGGCGGCCGAGAAGGTCGTCGCCGTGGTGGCCATCGCTGATGTTCCGGTGTGACAGGCTGGAGGGGCCATGGCCATCCTGATCGACGAGCACACCCGCGTGGTGGTGCAGGGCATCACCGGTCGCATCGGGCGCTTCCACGCCGAGGAGATGATCGACTACGGCACTCGGGTCGTCGCCGGGGTCACCCCGGGTAGAGGCGGCGAGTACGTGCTGGACCGCCCGATCTTCAACACCATGAAGGACGCCGTGGCCGAGACCGGGGCAACCGCCTCCATCGTGTTCGTGCCGCCCCCCTTCGCCGCCGACTCCCTGATGGAGGCCGCCGACGCCGGGATCCGGTTCTGTGTGTGCATCACCGACGGCATCCCGACCCAGGACATGATGGTGGTCAAGCGCTACATGCGGCGCTACCGGGCGCAGCAGAAGATGACCCTGACCGGACCCAACTGCGCCGGCACGATCTCTCCGGGACGGGCGCTGCTGGGCATCATGCCCGGTCACATCTACCTGCCCGGGCGGGTGGGGATCATCGGGCGCTCCGGCACGTTGGGTTACGAGGCGGCGTCCCAGATGAAGGCGCTGGGCATCGGGGTGTCCACCTCGGTGGGCATCGGTGGTGATCCGGTGAACGGGTCGTCGTTCCGGGACCACCTGGAGCTGTTCGAGGCCGACGACGAGACCGACGCGGTGATCATGGTGGGTGAGATCGGCGGCCCGCAGGAAGCTGGGGGCGCCGACTACGTGCGCGACCACATGACCAAGCCGGTGATCGCCTACATCGCCGGGCTGTCCGCCCCCAAGGGCCGCAAAATGGGGCACGCCGGCGCGATCGTGTCCGCAGCCGGCGAGTCCGCCCAGGAGAAGTCCGAGATTCTGGCCGCCGCGGGCATCACCATGGCGTCCAACCCGTCAACGATGGGCGAGACCGTGGCCCGGGTCCTCGCCGAGCACGGCCTGGCTGGTAGCTCTTCAAGAGCCACCAACCCCCTGGTCGGGGGCTCTTCAAGAGCCACCAACGTCCTTGTCGATCATCTTAAAGAACAGCCAACCCCGGGAATCTGAGCTTCTGGAGGATCGCTGTGGATGAGCCCGTCATCGTCGTCACCCGGCGCTGGCCGGAGCCGGTCGAGCAAGAGCTGACGCGGCGGTTCCCCGATGTCCAGCTCAACGCCGACGACGTCCCGCTCGGGCGTGACGGGCTGTGTGCGGCGCTGCAGCAGGCCGACGTGGTGTTGCCGACCGTCTCCGATCTGCTGCCGGCCGAGCTGTTCACCGGTGAGCTGCGGACGAGGTTCCTCGGCAACTTCGGTGTCGGCTACAACCACATCGACGTCGATGCCGCCGTCGCGGCCGGGATCGTGGTCACCAACACCCCGGGGGTGCTCACCGATACCACCGCGGACACCGCGATGACGCTGCTGCTCATGGTGGCCCGGCGCGCCGGTGAGGGTGAGCGGGAGGTCCGCGCCGGGCGGTGGACCGGGTGGCGACCCACCCACATGATGGGTGCCGACGTCACCGGCAAGACCCTGGGCATCGTGGGCATGGGCCGGATCGGGGCGGCGGTGGCCCGCCGCGGCCACTTCGGCTTCGGCATGCCGGTGGTCTTCTACGACCCGGTCGACTTCGAGCCCGAGCACGGGATTCCCGGCGCTCGGCGGGTCGGCACCGTCGAGGAACTGCTGGGTCTCGCCGACTTCGTGTCGCTGCACCTACCCGGCGGCGGGGCGAACACCCACCTCATCGACGCCGCCCGGCTGGCCCGGATGAAGCCGACCGCGTTTCTGGTCAACAGCGCTCGTGGTGATGTGATCGACGCTGACGCGCTGGTCAAGGCACTGCGGGCGGGCACGATTGCCGGTGCCGGGCTGGACGTCTACGAGGGCGAGCCCGATGTCCCCGAGGCGCTACGGGAGTTGGAGAACGCCGTGCTACTGCCACACCTGGGCAGCGCCACCCTGGAGACCCGTACCGCCATGGGCATGCTCGTGCTGGACAACCTGCAAGATTTCCTGGCCGGCCGCGAGCCCTCCTGCCGGGTGCCCTGACGCCGTTGGTTGCTCTTCAAGAACCACCAACCCCCCCGAGCGTTGCTCATAACTGCTGCCAACCCGCGCCAGTAAAGCTGGCGCGGGTTGGCAGCAGTTTGAGACGTCAGAACCGGGGGTTGGTGGTTCTTGAAGAGCAACCAACCCGGGCCAGGTCGGCAGCGCCGATGAGGCCCGCCTCGGGACCCAGCTCGGCGATGCGCAGCTCGGCCACGGGACGGTGGCTGCCACCGGTCAAGTATTGCCGGAAGGCGGCCGATGCGGGGACGCGGAGCAGCTCGCCGGCTGCGGATACTCCCCCACCGATGACGAACAGCCCAGGGTCGAGGATTGCGGCCAACCCGGCCAACCCGCGGCCCAGCCAGGTCCCGATCACCTCGAAGCACTGCAATGCTGCCACGTCGCCGGCCACCGCCGCCCGGGTGACCAGCCGGCCGGTGATGTCCTCGGGGCGGCCACCGGCCAGCCGCAGCAGCTCACCGGCCTTCGCCGGCGAGACCCGGGCCAGATCCTGAGCCTCCCGCTCGAGCGCCCGACCACTGGCGTATTGCTCCCAGCAACCCTGCAATCCACATCCGCAGCGTCGTCCACCCGGCACCACGGTGAGGTGACCGAACTCTGCGGCCGCACCGAACTGCCCCCGCAACAGCTGCCCGTTCACCACGATGCCGCCACCGATCCCGGTACCCACGGTGAGCGTCACCACGTGATCCACACCGCGGCCGGCACCGAACCGGACCTCCGCCCAGGCGGCGGTGTTGGCGTCGTTCTCGACCACCACTGGCAGCCCGAGCCGGCGCTGCAACAGTGCCTGCAGCGGCTCGTCGCGCCAGGCGAGATTCGGGGCGTACATCACCCTTGACCGCTGCGCATCGATGACGCCGGCCGCCCCGATGCCGACCGCGTCGACGTCGTGCTCGCCGGCCAGCTCCCGGACCGCAGCGACGACCGCATCCTCGATCTGTGAGGTGTCGTCGGCGGGAGTGTCCCGGTACGTGGTGGCGATGGTCGTCCCACCCGGGTCGACGACGCCGGCTGCGACCTTGGTGCCACCGATGTCGACACCGATGGTCAGACCCGAGCCCGCCGCGGTCAGTGCGCCAGCGCGTTCAAGAACCGCTCCACCTCCCCGATCGAGTCCAGCATGAAGTCCGCAGCAGTGACCCGACCGACTTCCCCCTGGTCAGCGACGACGACGCCGACACCTGCTCGGTCGTGGAGCACCCGGAAAGCGTCCTCATCGGTGATGTCGTCCCCGAGGTAGAGCGGCACGACCTCGTCGGCATCGACGCGCATGGTGTGCAGCAGGTACGCGACGGCCTTGCCCTTGTCCCAGTCGACCCTCGGCTGGATCTCGTAGACCATCTTGCCGGGGGTGACTTTCAGGTCGTCGGGGTAACCGGCGAGCAGCATGTTCACGACCGCATCGACGACCGGGCGCTGCGACGGGGCGACGAGCCGGTAGTGCACTGCGACCGAGCATCGCTTGGTCTCGATGGCCACACCCTGGATCGACCCGACCTCCTTGCGTAGCCGATCCGTCACGGTGGACAACAGATCCTCGAAGCCGGCCGCCGCATCGTGCACCACACCGGCCCGGTGATCTCCGATGTCGAAGCCGTGGCTGCCCGCCACCACCAGGTCGTCGATGCCCATCAACCGGGCCACGACGGGCCGATCCCGGCCGCTGACCACGCAGACCGTACAACGCTGGGCCAGCCGGCGCACCGCCTGCCGCATGCTGTCGGAGATGACCGCGTCCTCGGGGCGGTCGACGATCGGGGTCAACGTTCCGTCGTAGTCGAGGAACACCGCCGGCCGGCGACCGGCCAGGCGTCCGGCGAGCTGCTGGCCGTCGTGCAGCGCGTGCGGCAGGTCGGAGATGCGCGACAAGGTCACCGTCAAGGGGGGTCGTGAGTGCGTAACAGTGTTATAGCACGCAACGCGACTCACGAGTGACACACTCCAGAGGTGAGTGGGGAGCTGGCGACCGCCGCTGTGGCGGTCCTCATAGTGGGGGTGTCGGTCCTGACCGGCCTGACCGCACGGTGGGTCGTCGGACATCCGGCCCGGATCCGCGCCGGACTCAGCTGGGTCGCCGAACTCCGGGCCGTGGCATGGGCCCGGTCGCGCTACCCCGAGCAGTGGCGATTGCTGGGTCGTCTACCGGTGCCCGGGAAGGCTACCGGCGTGGCCTTGACGCTCGGCCTGGGCGCAACGCTGGTCTTGGGGTTGACTTTCGGGCAGTTACTGGACAATGTGCTCGAAAGTGACGGCATTGCGGCGGCCGACCGCCCGGTGTTGAGCTTCCTCGCCGCACACCGCGAGCCCTGGTTGGTCACCGGAATGCAGGTGGTCAGCCAGGTGGGCAGCCCACTTGGCGCGGCGATCACAGCCACTGTGGTGGGCGGGGCATTGGCGTGCACCCGCAGGTCGTGGCTGCCGCTGCTGATTGTCGGGCTCGGCGCGGCGGGCATTGGAATGATCAACTTGACGGTGAAGTGGTTGGTGAGCCGGCACCGCCCACCACGAGCCATCGCGGTGCTGGGTGAGGACGGCTTCTCGTTTCCTTCTGGTCACACCACCGGCACCACGGTGGTGTGGTTGTTGTCGGCCTGGATGGTCACCCGGTGGGTGATCCGTGGCCGAGCCGGTCAGGATATGGCATGGACCGGCGCACTGCTGTTTATCGTCGCAGTCGGTGCATCACGGGTCTATCTGGGCGTGCATTTCCCCAGTGATGTGCTGGCCGGCTGGACGTTGGGCGCGGCGTGGTCCGTCATCATCGCGCTGGTGGTGAATGTGTGGGAACAGTCCACATCGGTTAACCCACGAGCGCTCGACTTCGACGCAGCCAGCCGGAAGCGGCACTCGCCCCTTTAACACAGACCGGCAAAGCCCGCTCACGAGGGTGAGAGCCGCCGCCGGCGACTCACCGCATTAACGATCTCACCAATGGCGGTACCAGTACCGCCTGTGGTGGCGCCAGTGGTGTTTGTGGTGATACCAGTGGCGCTTGTGGTGGTAGTGACGTCGATGACCCCAGTCGTAGTCCCAGTCATAACCACTGTTGCCGAAGATTTCCGCGATCTTCATATCCCCTCCTACTTCCTATCACGGGCCCCTCGCCCAGGAAGACCTCTCCAGCGTACTCCGAAAATCGCTCGGTGGATCAGCTATCTCAGCTCCCAGATCGGACCAAGGATCCCAGTCGCACGCTGCGCCTCGGACCGCCGAGACGCGGGTCACCGTGATCGGTAACGCGACGTGAACCGCCATTCGGCTCCGAATGGCGCTCGGCAGCACCCGTGCACCGCCATTCGGCTCCGAATGGCGACTCGTCCGAAGCGGCCGACCGTGCACCCGTAAGAGACGTCTGCAAAAACTCGGCCCAAGTGGCACGCTGCTGGCGTCGAAGGATCCCCTAAGCAGCCGGCCCCAGCCCGTGCGCTTCGAGCCTGCGCCGGAGTTGACGCAGGGCTCGCGCACGAGTAGGACCGATAGCGCCGGCCGGGATTCCGACGCTGCGGGCAACCTCGATATAAGGGCGGGGGCAGTCGGTGAACAGCGCATGCAGCAGGATGCACTGGCGAGACGGCAACTCCTCGACGAACTGCCACAGCGTCCGAGCGACGTCGATATCGATCAGGCTCTGCTCGGGGCTCATCGAAGGGTCGGCGACCGCGTCGGCCATTACGTCAACGGGGACCGGGGTGCGCTTGGACTGACGCAGGATGCACAGACACTCCCGGCGGGCGGTGGTAGCCAACCACCCGGCCAGCCGTTCGGAACACCGCACGCGGTGACCATTCTCGGCCAACCGCAGCCACGTCATTTGCATCGCATCAAGCGCGTCAGCGTCCTGCAGCCGAAACGACCGCACCGTCGCGGACACGAGCTTGCCGTACCGGCGCAAGACCTCGTCCCAAGCGATCCCGTCGTCGCACCCACTGGCGGCGACACGGGCTGGACCTGCGGTGTCTGCTCGGGCGGCGCCCGCTTCGATATTACGTCTCGTGATCATCTCAGTCCCCTGAGCACGTTTACATCGACAATTGATCTTACATCGTATGCAGAACGTACAGTGTCTATCCGGTTCACGTGCACCGCCATAGACCAACCGGGTACTGAAGGTACGGTGCACATACCTGCTCACAAAGAGTCGCGATAAGGCCGGCGAGACGACGGCCGAGCCAGGTCGACCGGTCAGCGTTTGTGGATGTGCACGGTGACGTTCATGCCGGGAACCAGGTCGAGACCCTGGGCACCCATGAGGGTGATCTTGACCGGGATGACCTGGGTGACTTTCTGGAAGTTTCCGGCGCTGTTGCTCTGCGGGAACAGCGAGAACACCCCGGCGGCCCCACCTTGGATCTCGCGGACATGGCCATAGAGCTGGACATCCGGAAAGGCGTCCACGGTGATATCGACGACTTGGCCGGGGTAGACCTGCTTGATATCAGTCTCATCGATGCGCGCGGTGACGAAGATCTTGTCGAAATCGTAGGCGACGGCAAGCTGAGTACCGACCGTGACGAATGCTCCCGGTACGCCGTTGTCCACGGCCACAATGCCATCGGCCGGCGCGCGGATACTCATGAGAGGTTGCGCGAAGCCGCCTTGGATCTTGATGCGGCCGACGACCTGATCCTCGTTCAGCATGGTGCCTTCGGTGGCCCGCCAGTCCACCAGGGTGCCGGTGGTAGGCGCATTGACCAGAATCTTCTCACCATCGATTTGAGCGTTGTCCGTGCTGACGAAGTTGCGCGCGTGGAGAAGATAGCTGGTGACGAAACCTCCGGCGGCGATCAGCGACACGACCAGGATGACCACCAGCGCGATGCGACTGGAGCGTGTGAGCCTGCGCCGTCCCGGCGGGGCGGCAGTGCCGTCGGCGGGCGGTTGGTCGGCCGGTTCCGAGGGTGGCGACACCGGGCCTTCCATCCTCACACCTCCCCAGTGATGTGATCCAGCTCAAGCCTACTTCATAGACTACGCGCCGTACCCTATTTTGGGGAGTTCGCCGGCCGACCAGATCACGGGCGGATCAGGGGAATAATGACGTCGTCGACGATCTCGATCAGCACCTGGTCCGGGATCGGTGGGCAGTGCACCAGAAAATGCTGGCGGAGCAGATCAGGACCGACGCCCGCGATGCGGGGCGTGAGCGCGGCAGCGCGAACCTCGCCGCGAACAGCTCCGCGCCGGAGCACGTCGAGAAAGAGCCGGACGCTGGGGTCGATGAAACGGATCTGGATGACCTCCATGAGGTCGGGGTGCCGGATGGTCTCGGCCATCAGGCCACGGATAGCCGCCCCGGAGGCACCGTTGAGCAGGCCGGCGAACCCGCGCAGGCAGGCCAGAACATCCTCGCGCACGCTGCCGGTGTCCGGCGGCTCAGCACAGCCGGGAAGGGTGTGGTGGACGGCGTCGGCCACCAGCTCGGCGCGGCTGGACCAGCGCCGGTACAGCGACCCCTTGCTCGCCCGGGCTCGGGTGGCCACATGTTCCATCTTCAGCTCGGCGTACCCGACCGCGGTCAGCTCGTCGAGGGTGGCTTCGAAGATCGCCGCGTAGAGGGCGTCCCCGCGGCGTCGCGGGCCCTTACGGTGATCATCCCCGACCTTCACCGGCTGGTAAGCCTCGTCGACGCGGCTCAACGTCCACACCTCTCATGCTGCAGGCGACACTGCTGCAGATCACATCGAGCGTTTTGTATCGAGCGGTAGAACAGAGTAGAGCACGCGGCGTTCCGCTGGCACAGTAGAGCCATGACCCGCGTGGGGGCGCAGCCGAGCCCGAATGGGATGGTTGGCCGAGGTGTACCCGCGTCACGGGCCCAGCAGCGACCGGAGTCGGGCTGGGGGCTGCCACTGGCGGTGCTCATCGTCGGGGTGTTCATGTCGATCCTCGATATCACCATCGTCAATGTGGCCATCCCCACCATCCAGAACGAGTTCGGAGCGGCTACCGACGACGCCCAGTGGGTGGTCACGGCCTACGCGCTGACGGAGGGAGTCGTGGTACCGGTCAGCGCGTGGCTGGGAGATCGTTTCGGACTGCGCCGGGTGTACAACCTGGCGCTGCTGGGGTTCGCCGCCGGGTCAGCGCTGTGCGGGCTGGCGTGGAGCCTGGACAGCCTGGTGCTCTTCCGGATCGGGCAGGCGATCGGCGGCGGGATCCTGCCGGCCGTCACACTGTCGATCTTGTTTCGGATCGTGCCGCGGGACCGGATCGGCGCCGCCATGGGCATGTACGGCCTGGGCGTGGTCACCGCCCCGGCGATCGGGCCACCCCTGGGTGGGTACCTGGTCGAGTACGTGGACTGGCGGCTGATCTTCTTCGTCAATGTGCCGTTCGGGATCCTGGGTGTGGTGGCGGCGATGCTGGTGTTGCCGAAGTTCCCCACCCGGCCGGGACGACGGTTCGACGTGCTGGGTTTCGTCACCGTGGCCGGCGGGTTGTTCGCGCTGTTGCTGGCGGCATCGAAGGGACCGGACTGGAACTGGGACTCCTACCGGATCCTGGGTCTGATCACCTTCGGCGTGCTGAGCCTGGCACTGTTCGTGGTGATCGAGCTGGAGGTCACCGAGCCGTTGCTGGACATCCGGGTGTTCCGGTATTGGGCGTTCACCAACTCGATGTTGCTGATCGCGATGCTGATGGTGGTCATGTACGGGGTGCTGTTCTACATCCCGCTGTTCCTGCAGCAGGTAAAGGGGCTGGGCGCGCTCGACGCCGGGCTGACCCTACTGCCCCAGGCGCTGGTAATGGGGGTGTTGATGCCCTTGTCCGGGGTGATCTATGACCGCATCGGGCCCCGCTGGCCGGCCGCTGTCGGCTTGACGATCGTGGCCACCGGCACGTACTGGATGCACACGATGAATGCCGACACCACCCGCGAGCAAATCATGTGGATGCTGGTACTGCTGGGAGTCGGCCTGGGGATCGCCATGATGCCGCTGTTCACCGGGGGGTTGGCGGTCCTGCCGGTGACCCAGGTCAACACCGCGAGCGCGTACAACAACGTCGTGCAGCGGGTCTCGGGTGCGATCGGGTTGGCCGTGCTCACCGCGATCTTCACCACCCAGCATGCCCAGCAGATGGCCGGCCGCACCGGGCTGCAGCCCACCGGCACCGTCGCGCCGGACCTCGGCCCGACCGCCCCGGCTTGGCTGAATCAGTACGCCCTGCACCAGCAGACCGAGCTACAGGTGTTCGTCACCGCGACGGGCAACCTGTTCCTGATCACCTCCGTGCTCAGCGTGCTGGGCGCCGCGGGGGCGCTGCTACTGAGGTCCGGACCGGAGCTCGCGACTCCCGCCGGCTTCGCTTCGCCGCAGCAGGCGACCTCGCCGGCGGCATCCGGCAACGGCAGCCCCACCCGACCGGCCGAGGAGCTGGTCGACATCGCCACCGACACTGCGGCACGCGACAGCTGACCATTGCGCGACGTGCGCAGGGATAACTCTGGTCCCGTTCCCCGAAAGAGTGCACCCCCAGAGCCCGCTCGGTGCGGCGGGCGCGGCAGTCGGGCTCAGGGTGACGTGGCAGCCACGCTTGCGGTCAACGGTTGCGGGTCGGTGACCGCAAGCGTGGAGTTCAGGCACCTGACATCGTCAGTTGAACTCGCCGCTCTTGACGCTACGAATGAAGGCGGTCCACTCGGTGGACGGGTAGTAGTGCGCCGGCCCGGTGCGGTCCTTGGTGTCACGCAGCCACCGGCCACCGTCGGGGGCGACGGCGACCTCGACGCATGCCTGATGGTCGGTGCTGTAGCTGGACTTGTGGAACTGGACGCCCCGCGGTGGGTCGAGCGGGTGCTCGGTCACGTGGTCGCCTCCTTGAGGGCTCGCTGCAGGTGTGCCCGCGATTGTTCCTGGGAGGCGGCCTGGACGCGAATCCGGGTCATGGCCCGGTCGTACCGCGCGATCTGCTCGGGATTCTCGTAGTAGCGGCCCTCGACGACCAGTTCGAGATACACCACACCGGGATCGCCGGTCATCTCGGCGGGGAACTTCAGTAGCTGGAAGCTGCCCTGTTGGGCCAGGTGCGCCCCGGCGTCCAGCGGGAGCACCTGCAGGTCGATCCTGGGCCGCTGTGAGACCTCGATCAGGTGCTCGATCTGCGCGGCCATCATCTGTGGGGTGCCGCGCCGCCGGTAGAGCACGGACTCATCGAGTATCACCCACAGCCGAACCGGGTCGTCGGCACGGTCGAGGATCTGCTGGCGGCCCAGGCGCAGCTCCACGCGTTGCTGGAGCTCCTCGTCGGTGAGGTCGGGGTCGGCCCGGAACACCGCCTCGGCGTACCCGGGGGTCTGCAGCAGGCCGGGCACGAGGTAGGCGTCGAAGATGTTCAGCTCAGCGGCACCGGCCTCCAGGCCGAGGAACAGGTCGAACCAGGGCGGCGCCGTTCCGGCGAGCCGGTCCCACCAGTTACGGCCCTTGCGTGCGGCGTCGATCAGGTCGAGGAAGAACGGCAGGCGTTCGGGCACCCCGTAGAAGCCCAGCAGCACCTCCAGCGCCGGACCGGACGGCAGGTTCCGGGCGGTCTCCAGGTGGCCGATCGCGGTCCGGGACTGCTTGAGCCGCGCGGCCACCTCGGGCCGCCCCTTCCCGGTGGCCTGCCGCAGCCGACGCAGCTCCAACCCGATCCACCGCTTGAGCACGGCAGGACTCGATGCGGTCACCATCTCGCGTTCTCCCTCCTCACCAGTCCCACGACCACCCCCCACAGGTTCACCCGAAGGGAGGTCACCGCAGACTTTGACCAGTAGTAGCTACCTTGTAGTGTCAACAAAGTACCAACAAGCAAGTTGACACCAAGCACGACCATAATGATGCCCAGGGACAGCGCCACGACCACACCCCCAGCCGTCGATCGCCGTCCCTGGGCGACCAAGTGCGTTCTGGGGACGGATTGCAGTATCACGGGTCGAATTACTGCAATCCGTCCCCAGAACGCGGAAAACCTACGGGAGCTGTGATGCGGGATGGCGGGAGTCGGCGGTTGCGGACCACGGCGATCACTTCGCAGTTCGTCGACCAGCAGCTCGAGCATCGGGTGAGCGACGCGGCCCTGGCCGCCCGTCTTCCCGACCGCTACCAGGCGTTATGCGGCGACGTGTTCATTGCGGCGCCGCTGGCCGCGCCGCCCGGCCCGCCATGCCCGGCCTGCGCGGCAGTCCTGGCCACTGCGTCGGGAACAACGGCAACCCAGCGACGCCGCGGCCTGCTGCGACGACTGCTGCCTAGATGATCAGAAAGGCCTACAGTGGTGCTCACGCCCGGCGCTTGAGTGCTCGTAACGACAGTGGCGCGAAGACGCCGAGGATCACCGCCGCCCAGAGCAGTGACCCGAGGACCGGCCCCGTCACGGGCCCGCCGACCATGAGCCCCCGGGTCGCGTCGGCGAGCAGCGTCACCGGGCTGACGTTCACGAATGCCTGCAGCCAGCCCGGCATCGTCGCGGTCGGCACGAAGACGTTGCTGACGAACGTGATCGGGAACAGCGTGGTCATCCCGAAGAGCTGCACCTTCTCCGGGTCCGCGGCGCGCACGCCGACGAACACCGACGTCCAGGAGAAGGCGAGCGCGAACACCAGGATGAGTGCGACCGCCGCGAGCAGGTCGACCATCGAGGTGCCGATCCGGAAACCGAGCACCACACCGATGCCGAGCAGCAGAACGATCGACCAGGTCTGCTTCACCAAGTCCGCAACGATGCGGCCGGTCAAGGGCGCCCACCGGGCCAGCGGCAGCGAGCGCAGCCGGTCGAACACGCCCTTGGTCAGGTCCATGCTGAGCCCCATGCCGATGTACATGGTGACGAAGAACATGTTCATCACGATGATCCCGGGCAGCGCGTAGGTCAGGTACTCGCCGGCCGATCCCGAGATCGCGCCACCGAACACGTAGGTGAACAGCAGCACGAACATGATCGGCTGGATGCTGAAGTCCGCCAGTTCCCACGGGTTGTGCCTGATCTGCACCAGGGTGCGCCACGCCAGCGTCATCGTCTGGCGCAGCCCCTCGACGGCACTGACCCTGGGGGCCAGTTCCCGGGCGACGGTCGTAGTACTCATACGAGGGCCTCTTCGGTCTGCGCGGATTCCTGCGCCGGATGCCCGGTCAGGGACAGGAAAACCTCGTTCAGGCTGGAGTTGCGCAGCGCCAGCTCGGCGACGACCACCCCGGCGTCGTCGAGCCGGCGCACCACGGCCGGAAGCACCGCAGGGTCGGTGACCGGCGCTGTCACCACCTGGCCGGCCACCTCCGGCACGACCCCGGTGAGCTGCCGGACCACGAAGATCACCGCAGGCAGGTCCGCCTGATCCGCCGGCCGCACGGCGAGCGATCGGGCACCGGTCCTGGCCTTCAACTCGTCCGGCGTTCCGGTCGCGATGACCCGGCCGCCGTCGATGACCGCGATCTCGTCGGCGAGTGTGTCGGCCTCCTCCAGGTACTGCGTGGTGAGCAGCACGGTGACACCGTCGGCCACCAGGCTGCGCACCAGGCTCCACAGGTCGAGGCGGCTTCGCGGGTCCAGCCCCGTGGTCGGCTCGTCGAGGTAGAGCAGCTGCGGCCGGCCGACCAGGCTCGCCGCCAGGTCGAGCCTGCGGCGCATGCCGCCGGAGTAGGTCTTCGCCGCCCGACCCGCCGCGTCCGTCAGGCCGAACCTCGCGAGCAGCTCGCGGGCGCGCTGCTTGCTCTCCTGCCGTGGCATCCCGAGCAGCCTGCCGATCAGCTGCAGGTTCTCCGTGCCGGTGAGGGCTTCGTCGACGGCCGCGTACTGCCCGGTCAGCCCGATCAGCTGGCGTACCTGGTGGGCGTTGCGGACGACGTCGTAGCCGCCGACCGTGGCGTGCCCGGCGTCGGGCCGCAACAGGGTGGCGAGGACGCGCACAGCGGTGGTCTTGCCGGCACCGTTCGGGCCGAGCAGGCCCAGGACGGTGCCGGTGCGCACCGCGAGATCCACTCCGTCCAAAGCAGTGGTCGTACCGAAGCGCTTGACCAGCCCCTCGGCCCAGATCGCGTGATCCATCGATCGGCTCCGTCCCGTCTCAGTCAGCTCAGCCTGGCAGAGGGGTCTGACAATTCCGGACGATACTGACGGCACCGCAGCGGCAGCGACCGGTTTTCCTCCTGGCGTAGTCCCGGGTGATGCCAAGACCTCGACCGGAGTCGCGGTCAAGCCACCTACCCGGGCACAGGCGGTGTCAGAGGTCCATCTCGGTGCGGAGTGCGGTGGCGAGCGCGTCCAGCGTGACCACAGTGATCATTCCTACCGGGCCGGTCAGCCACGGTACGTAGGTGCGGGTTACCTCGTCGGCGCGGATGAACCCCTTGACGGGGTCGCCGGGCTGGAGCCTTACGGCAACCGGGGTGTCGACGTCGAGGGTGGACACGATGGGGGCGGTGAGGACCCATCGGCGCTCCGGCGGCAACCGGTAGTCGGCACTGACGACGACGCGGTACGGCGTGCGGGGATCATCCTCCTTGGTCGGACGGTCGCGCTCGAACTGCCAGACCTGCCCTCGCCTCACGCGGCGCGTCCCCGTCCGGCCTCGGTAGCCTCGGCCTCGCGCTCAACGGTGAGCTCAGCTTCGGCCTGGTCGGCGGTGGTGCGGCCGGCGCGCTGGTCAGCCTCAGCCAACCGGGCGGCGTCTTCCCACAGCAGCCAGTTCCGTGCGGCCCTCGCGATGGTCGGCGAGAGCTTGCTGCCGGTCTGCGCGGCCTTCTGCTCGAACCAGCCGAGTAACTCCTCGTCCACCGTGATGGTGACCTGTTTGCTAGCCATAGTCGCCACCATATTACTGACCGTATGGCACCGCAACAACGGTCGTTAACGGGGCAGCCGCCGGTGGCGAAGACGTTGACCCACTCCACGTCCTTCGGAGGCGTGCCGGACAGGGCGGATCGATGATACCCGGCAGCCCATCAGCTTCTGTATGATATCTCCATGTCCGATGTCACTCAGGTTGCCTTCCAGATCGACAATGAGGTACTGCTCCAGGTCGATGCGCTCGTCACGAGCCAGTTCCCGTCCCGCGCCGCGGTGCTGCGGACCGCGGTGGACGAGATGCTGGCCCGGCGCCGCGAAGCCGCAATCGACGCCCAGCTGGCCGCTGGATACGGCGTGTCTCCACCTGCCCAGGAGGAGCAGGAGTGGGCCGACCTGAGTGTCGAAGGCCTCCGGGCGGCGAACCTTGACTGGTAAGCACGCCCGGCGAGGCGAGGTATGGCTGGCCGAGATGGACAAGCTGCGCCCGGCTGTGGTAATGCATCGCGACTTCGCGGGGCGGATGCTCAACGCTGTGCTGGTAGCTCCGCTGACCACCACCATCCGCGACATTCCGACGGCGGTACGTCTCGGACCAGACGACGGGATCGACCGCGACTGCATCGCCACCCTGGACAATCTGACCCTTCTACGCAGGGACAAGCTCGTCAGCCGGATCGGGTATCTGGGTCCTGAGCGAATGGCCGACCTCTGCCGAGCCCTCGCCACCGCGGTGGCTTGCGACGGGTAGGGCACGCCCGCACCAAAGCCTACGGATCCCTAGCCCCTGGATGTTCGACGCGTGAGCAGAGTTGAGAGGACGTTCACCGCGGTGAGTGACGCCAGTCGCCATGCATTCTCGTTGGCGAGCCGGACACTGCTTCTGCCATCATGCGACCACAGGTAAAGGGGGCCGCCACCGTGTCGTTGAGCGCTGAGCGGGTGGCGATCGCCAACCGCGCCATCCAGCAGACCTTCGAGCAAGCCAGCATCGCGTGGCAGGCGGTACCGCATTGGGACACCGGCGATCCGGCGCAGGTCATGGTCCGCAACGACGTCACGTTCGCCATCGCGGGCGTGCAGGCCCCGCCGGTCCCGCAGCCCGGTACGGCCCCTCTCGGTGCCGATCCCATCGACCTCGTCGCGCACCACGTGCGTTTCCAGATGACGCTGGCCCAGACGACGGCGCCCACCCCCGACGCCCTGCTGGCCGGCGTGCTATCCCGAGCCGTGGATCTCGCGCAACGGTTCGACGACTCCGTTCTCGCCACGCTCAGCGCGAAGGCCGTCGCCAGCGCGTCTTCCTGGTACCCCACGCTGGCCGCCCCCGCCCCGGATGTCGGGAAGATCCTCACGGCGCTCATCGAAGGCCGGCGGCTGCTCGAGGACAGCGGGTACCGGGCGCCGTCCTGCCTGATCGCCAGCACGGCGCACTTCACCGACCTCAGCCAGTGGGTGGGCAGCGATATCGCCACCGAGGGGCTGCTCGCCGGGGGCAACGTCAGCTCGCTGCACCGGGCCACGCAGCTCGACGACGTCGGCGGGGTGAAACTGATGCTCATGCTCGGGCGCAGGCAGCAGATCGCGCCGGGCAGCGCCGGTGCCGCGTCGCCCGGTGAGGAGCCCGTCGACCTCGCCATCAGCGTCGCGCCGAGCCTGGAGGTCATCGGTGAGAACGCTGCAGGTGCGATCGAGCTCGCCGTCCGCATCCGCTTCGCGACGAGGGTCAAGGACGAACGCGGCGTCGTCGTCTTCCACACCTGAGACCAGGCGACCGCGATGACCCCGCTGGTGCTCGACACCTACCTCGCCGCGTGCCAGGAAGCGTGCGAAGCGGAGATCCGCCGGCTCTACTCTCCTGGTGATCGGACATCGAGCTGCCTGTTCGACCTGATTCTCGATTACCCGCTGCGCGGTGGCAAGGCACTCCGGCCGACCTTGAGCATCGCGACCTGCCTGGGGTTGGGCGGGCTGATCGAGGCCATCCTGCCGACCGCGGCGACGCTGGAGCTGTACCACAACGCCTTCCTCATCCACGACGACATCGAGGACGAGTCACTGTGGCGTCGTGGCAAGCCCACTCTGCACGTCGACCACGGCATCCCCATCGCCATCAACGTGGGTGACGCCATGATGTCGCTGTCGCTGCAACCCCTGCTCGACAATGTCGAGCGGGTCGGGCTGGGGCCGGCCCTGCGCATCCTGCAGGCCGTGGCCCGGATGACCCGCCAGACCGTCGAGGGCCAGGCCCTCGAGCTCGAGTGGGTCCGTGCCAACGCCTGGCAGCTCGGCGACGCCGACTACCTCGCGATGGTGGAGCGCAAGACCAGCTGGTACTCCTTCATCACGCCGCTGCAGGTCGGCGCGATCGCCGCCGGTGCCCGCCCCGACCAGCTGGCGCTGCTCGAGCCCCTGGGCCGCCACCTCGGCGCGGCGTTCCAGATCACCGACGACCTGCTGAACCTGCGCGCCGACCCGGAGGACTACGGCAAGGAGATCGGCGGCGACCTCTGGGAGGGCAAGCGGACCCTGATGCTCCTGCACACCCTGCGCCACGCCGCGCCGGCCGACCGGCAGCGCGCCCTGCAGATCCTGGCCAAGCGCCGACCGACCGCCGGCACCGAGCTGCGGCTCGGCGAGCTGCTGGACCTGCTGGCCGCTCGGGGCGACCTGTCCCGGGCCGGGCGGGCCCAGCTCCTGGCGCACCTCGGCACGGCCGAGTCGAAGAACCTCGACGACATCCGCTGGCTGTACGAGCTGCTGCACCGGGCCGGCTCGCTCGAGCATGCCCGGGCGGTGGCCGACCAGCATGCCGACGCGGCCGCGGCTACCCTGGCCACCCTGGACTGGTGGCCCCCGAGCCATCATCGTGACGTGCTCAGCGGGCTCGTCGACTACGTCCACGAGCGCACCCGATGAGCGCCCCGACCCCCGAGGCGCTGCTCGGCGTGCTGGCCGAGCTGGACCGGATCCGGGCACTCACCGTCGAGCTCGTCGAGCGCAGCGTCCCGCAGCTGCTTCCCGTCCCCCCGGAGGGCACCGCCGGGGGCGAGCGGGCGATGTACGAGCTGCTGGTCAGCGCCCGTCGAGCGGTGCTCGGCAATCCCGCGGCCGCGCGGGGCCTGCACGACCTGCTCGTCGCCGAGGGCCGCCGCTATGCCGAGACCGCCGCCGGGGCGCAGCTGCGCGACGCGCTGGTCGCCTCGGAAGCGGTCGACCACCTCCGGCGCATCTGGGAGACGGTGAGCCTCAACGTGCTCGACGGCCCGGCGCCGCCGAGCGCGGTCCCGGACGCGTGGGCGGAGCTGCTGGCCGACGCCATCACCGGGCACGGGCTCGACGACGCCGTGCTGGCCCGGCTCCGACCGGAGGGATTCGTCTGATGCTCACCGATCCCCGTGAGGCGCTCGCCGAGCAGGGCAGCTTCGTCAACGGCCTGGTGGGGCTGGCCGGCCTGGCCCATCTGGTCCGCGCGCTGGCTGCGGACGGCAACCCCCGGGTGGCCACCGCCGGGGAAGCGGACGACTTCGTGCACCTGCTGCTGGCCGTGGCAAGCCTGGGTGCGGCGGTGGGCCACCTCGGCACGGCCGCCGACCTGCCGCCCGCATCAGTGGCGGCCCCCTCGACGACAACCCGGTGGCTGCGATGACAGTGCCGGTACTGCCCCGCAGCGACTTCCTCCGGGCCCCGGTGCTGGCCACCGCCCGGCCCGAGGGCTTCAAGGAGTGGCACCATTATGTGATCCACCGTCCGGGCTGGCGGCTGCTCGTCAACTTCAGCCTCACCAGCGAGGCGCTTCGCGGCCGGCCACCCCGGCTGGTACCCCGCGTGATCGTGATCGTCCACGATCAGCGTTGGACGGGCGCCGTCGAGCGGTTCGACGACGCCGAGCTGGACGTGTCCGCCGACCTCGGCACGCTGGTCATCGGCGGCAACCGGATGACCGTGGGCCCCGACGGCTACCGGGTGGTGATCGACCTGCCCGGCCACGACATCCGGGGCGAGCTGCACCTCACACCGAGCAGCCGGCCCTTCGTCGTCAACAACCAGCCGGTGGGCGAAGGGCGGCTCAGCTGGCTGTTCGTCCCGAGACTGCGAGCCGACGGCTGGTTTCGTATCGGTGGCCGGCAGCAGCACCTGGACGGGGACGTGGCCTACCACGACCACAACTGGGGCCGTTTTCGCTGGGGCGACGACTTCGGCTGGGAGTGGGGCTCGGTCCTGCCCGCACGCCCCGAGGACCCGTGGTCGTTCGTGTTCATGCGGATGACCGACCGGCGACGGCTCCGCAGCCTGTCCCAGGCCCTCTACGTCTGGCACCGCGACGAGCCGGCGGCAATGTTGCGCGACGCCGCGGTGCAGGTGCGCTGCTCCGGCCTGCTCGGTCGCCCTGCCGACTGCACCCTGCCACCCCCGATGCGGCTGGTGCTGGGCGGCGAGGCGTCCGACGTGCCGGCGTCGATCGAGATCACGGCGAGACGGTCCGGCGACGCGGTGCACGCCGAGTTCTGCCCGCAGTCCTACGCCCGCCTGGCGCAGCCGAGCGAGGTCTGTCTCGACCGGTCGGTCGTGCTGTCCGAGACCAGCGGCACCGCCCGGGTCAGCGGGTCGGTCAACGGCGAGGGCATCGACTTCGTCGGAGCCGGCGTGTTCGAGTTGCTCCATGGCTGAGCCGGTGGCTTCGCTGCTCCGGCGGTCGCTGGACCATCTGGCGGCCGAGGTCCCGGACAGCTACCACCACCTGGTCGCCGAGCTGGGGCCGCTGGTGGTCGAGATCGACGTCGACGGCGAGCTCTTCTCGGTGCGGGGCGGCCGGCGGCTCGAGGTCGCCGACGGCGTGGACGACACAGCCGGCGTCCGGGTCAGCACCTCCCGGGCCGCCATCATCGACGTGCTCGACGCCGAGGTCGGGCTGCCCGAGGCGGTGCAGGCCGGCCGGGTGGACGTGCGCGGCTCGCTCGACGACGTGGCGCGGGCCCACGACGGCCTGCTCGCCTACGCCCATGCCGCGGTGCGGGCACCGTCGATGCCCGGGTTGCTGGCTGTGCTGCGCGACGGACCGGGTGGCGCCCGATGAGCCACCCGGTCACCACGCCGGCCTCGCGCCATCCGCGTCCCACGGTCGTCGTCCTGGGCGCCGGCATCGCCGGCCTCACCGCCGCCCACGAACTGGTGGAGCGCGGCTTCGACGTCACCGTCTACGAGCCGCGCACCGACGAGCGGGCCGGGCTGGGCGCCGCGCCCTACCCGCCGGTGAAGATCGGCGGCCTCGCCGCCTCCCAATACTCGACGGTGGGCCCCGGCGCCGACGGCAGCCGGGCCCGGCTACGACCGTTCCCGGGCCGGCGGGGCCGGCCCCGGCCGCCGCAGCGGGCGGTCGCCGGCGAGCACGGCTTCCGCTTCTTCCCGGCGTACTACCTGCACATCTGGGACCTGCTGCAACGCATCCCGCTCTACCAACCCACGCACCGGCAGATCGACGGCGAGGTGGTCTGGCACCCGACGTCGCGCACCGTCATGGACAACGTCCGGCGGGTGGTCACCCAGGCCACCACCGTCGATGGCAAGCCGTCGCTGATCTTCCCCCGCGAGGCGCCGCGCAGCCTGGCCGAGATGCTCACCGTGACGAACCAGCTGGTGGAATACGGGTTCACCGCCGGCGACGTGCAGACCTTCACCGGCAGGCTGCTGCGGTACCTGGTCACCAGCCCGCTGCGCCGGGCCGCGGAGCTGCAGAACCTGTCGGCCTACGATTTCTTCGTCGGGCGCGAAGCCACGACGGACCGGCGGTTGTCCTACACCCCCCGGTTCGAGGCGCTCATCCTCGACATGCCCAAGGTCCTCGCCGCCTTCGACTCGCGCTGGGGCGACGCCCGCACCAACATCACCACCTACCTGCAGCTGCAGCTGCAGATGGACCGCCGCGACGACAAGGCCGACGGCGTGCTCAACGGCCCCACCACCGAGTCGTGGTTCGACCACTGGTACCGGCACCTCGTCGAGCTCGGTGTCCGCTTCGTCCAGGGCGCGGCGAACCACCTCGAGCCCCCCGCCGCCGACCGGCTCCGGCCCCCGCACCTGCGGCCGAGAGTGACGGTGGTGCTGGCCGACGGCACCAGGCTGGCCCCGGACTACGTCGTGGTCGCCGTCGACGCCCCGGCGGCTGAGCGCATCACCGGGGCGCTGCGCGCGGCGGGTACCGGCGGCGCCGTGGCCGGGCTCGACGGGTTCGCCACCTCGATCCCGCCGCCCACCGGGCCGCTGCAACCCAGGGCGACGCGACCGACGGCTCGCCGGGACCCCTTCGTCATGGCCGAGATGGGGCGGGTGCCCTGGGACCGGTTCCAGACGCTGGCGGGCATCCAGTACTACTTCGACACGGAGTTCCAGCTGGTCCGCGGGCATGTGTACTACTCGGGCACGGAATGGGGGCTCTCGTCGATCAACCAGCAGGGCCTGTGGGAGCGGCGACCGACCCTGGTCCGCGACGGCCACGTCTCGGTGCTCTCGGTGGACGTCGGCGACTTCAACACCCCGTCCCGCCACCTGGTCGATGAACTCGGACAGGGCAAGTCCGCCCGCGACTGCACGGCCGACGAGCTGGCCGTGGAGGTGTGGCGGCAGATCGTCGCCGCCATCACCAGCAACGTCGACAACGTTCCCGAGGCTCTCATCCCGTGGCCCGTGTGGTACGCGCTCGACCGCAACCTGGTTCTGGCCGACGGCCCTGGCCAGGGCGACGGCCGCCCGGTGCGCAACGAGGCACCGTACCTGGTTCCCATCGTCGGGGACTGGACGAACCGGCCCGGCGGCGAGCCCTGGAACCCGCACGGTACGTCCTGGATCACCCGGCCGACGCAGGACCAGTGGCTCGAGGACCTCGAGCGGCGCGACGTCTGGCAGGCCCGCCATGGCGGCTACCAGGTGCACCACAACTCGCTGGTGTTCGCCGGCACCTGGACCAAGACGTTCACCCGGATGACCTCCATGGAGGCGGCGTGCGAGTCGGCCCGGCACGCCGTCAACGCCATCCTGGACCACTACATCTGGGTCGAGACCGGCGGTGCCGACCGCCGGGAGAACACGACGCTGCGCTGGCAGTTCCCCTTCGGCTTCCTCGACCAGGGTTTCTCGACCCCGATCCGGCTGCCGTCACCGGCTGGCGACTACTGCTTCGTCTTCGACATCGAGAACCGTGAGCCCCTGGACACTCGTAGCCTGCGCAACCTCGACTCGCAGCGCTACCGGGCTGCGCTGCCACACCCCTTGGACTCGACGGGCCCTACCCTGGTCGGCGCGCCCGTCCCACCCCTCGCCGGAGGCCCACCGATGACAACCTCGCCGAGCGACTACACCGGGCAGCTGCTCACCTACCTGCACGCCTGGCGGCAGTACCTGGAGCAGGCGACGAGCGCCGCGACACCGGGGCAGCCCTGGCCGACCGGCCAGTGGCCGCCGATGCTCCCGACACCGCCGATGCTCCCGACACCGCCGATACTTCCGACACCGCCGGTGCCGCCGCCCGGATTGTCGACACCGTCGGGGGAACTCGTGCCGCCCAGCCCGACGGATGAGAGCGGCTCCTACGCGCCGGCCTCCACCCCGGTTGCCGATGGTGAGCAGGCGATGCCGGAGCCCGACCGACCGTCGCTCTACCACTCGGATCTGACAACGCTGCCAGCCGGACCGGTGCCCGACCGACAACCCGGTTCGGCATACCGCGGGGCCGGCGGCCCGCTCAGCTCCGATATTCCCGTTCCGCCGGCGGCCCGGTCGCTCTACTCGGCCCTCGCCACCAGCTCGGCGCCACCAGCGTGGCGGGAACTCGATCGAGGGCGACAGCGCCCGGCGCCGTCGGACGACATTACTGCGGCGACGCAGCCAGGCGGGGATGTCGTCGAGCCCCCGACCGTGTCGCGCCCCACGATCGGGGGCGAAACCGTGCCACCCATCGGGGACTTGGGTTCCGCCATGCGTCTCCCTGACAGTCTCCAGGGATTCGGCAGCTTCCGCGGGCAACGCATCCCCGGCCGTCTCCCGTCCCGGCTGCAACAGCGCGGGGAGGCCGGCAGCATCGAGATCACCGGTGCCGACCCGCAAGCCTGACCCGACCTACTTCTGCAGCAGCGCGACCTCCTGGCCGGGCGCGATGTCCCCCCGGGCCAGCGCATCGCAATGCGTCAGGTGCAGCGGGGCGACGTGGTCGTCCGGCAGCAACGTGCGGCATCGCTCGAAGGCGGTACGCGCCTGCTCGGCGTCGCCGGCATCGAACCAGGCGAACGCCTCATCGAAGGCGGGCTGCGCGGCCCGCTTGGCCGCACGCACGGGCTCGGGGTCCTCGTCGTACACCTCGTAGACCGTCACGGGCCGGCGGCGGTTCACCACCATCACCCGCTCCATCCGCCGGATGTCGAACTGGTCACCATCGACCAGCTGGGCGTAGGTCTCCGCCGAGATGAGCAGGTGGGAGCCGTAGCGCTTGGTGATGCTCTCGACCCGGGAGGCCAGGTTCACGGCGTCGCCGATCACCGTCAGGGCCATCCGGTTCACGCCACCGATGAGCCCGAGCCCCACCACGCCGGTGTTGATGCCGATCCCCACGCGCAGCTCATGGGAGCCCCGGGCCACCCGCTCCCGGTTGTGCTCGCGCAAGGAGCGCAGCATGGCCAGCCCGGCACGGACGGCGTCGTCGGGCTCGGCGTCGAACACGGCGAGCACCTCGTCCCCGCGCACGTCCTGCAGCAACCCGTTGCAGGTGATGATCGGCACCTCCACGGCCCGGAGGAACCCCATCGCCACATCGCTCGCCTCGGATGTGCTCATGCCCTCGAGCAACGCCGTGTAGCCCCGGATGTCGGAGATGAGGACCGTCATCCGGCGCTCGACCCGGTGGCCGTACCGGACGCGGCGGATGTCGTCGATATCGAGGATGCGCAGCAGCTCGCTGGGGATGAACCTCGATTGCACGTCCATCAGGGACTCCCGGTGCTCATCGGCCGCCTGCAACCTCCCCTCGAGCTCGAAGTTCCGCAGCGGCGCCGCGGCCTGGGCGCACAGGGCGACGACTGCCTCCTCGTGCCCGGGGCCGAAGGCCCGTACCGGCTCGTGCTGCTCGGCGTAGACGGCCCCGATCACCCTGTCCCGCACCCGCACCGGCACGGCGAGCGTCACCGAGACCGCGGCTCCGCGCTGCGGATGGTCACCGCCGGGGCCGGCCGTGACGATCAGCGGCCGGCCACTGCGCACCACGTCGCGGACGATCGACCGGTGGTAGGCGACGTCCACCGACGCCTCGTCGACCATCGTGGTGATCCCGGCCTCGCGCACGGCCCGGACCACGAGGTGCTCCCCTTCACCCATGAGCAGCAGGACCCGGGCCGCGCCGGTGGTGTCCGCCACGCTGTGCAGGAGGACCTCGGCCAAGCGGTCCGAGGTCGGGGCGGCCTGGATGAGGCGGTGGATGCCGATCGGGTCGACCGTCGCCGAGCCCAGCTGGAGGAGGTCGCGGCTGAGCAGCCACGGATGCGTCTGCTCGAGCCGGTCGCTGCGCACCGCCATGCCCAGGCTCAGCCACCTCTGGTGCGCCTTGCGCACCATGAGCTCGCTCAGCGACACCCGCCCCGTCTGGGCGTGCAGGGCGCCGGCCTCCTCGTGCGCGAGAGCGCTCAGCTGGGGCAGTCGGTGCTCCTCGGCGAGGGCGATCGCCAGGTCGAGGTGCCGCTCCGCCTGCCTCAGGTCACCCCGCGCCCGCGCCCACACGCCCTCGACGAGCGCGCACGGCGCCGCGTAGTTCGCCGGTGCCGCCGCCGCCCAGGTCCGGTGCAGCGCCAGCGACCGGCGCACGGCCCGGGCCGTCGAGCGGTCGTCGGGCGCGACCCGGATCCTGCTCAGGGCGTTGGTCAGGTGGAAGAGCTGCACGTTCGGCGTGCCCGTCAGGCCCCCGAGATGCCGGGCGGTCTGCTCCGCGAACGGGAGCACGCCGGCGTCGTCACCGCACCAGAAATGCAGGCCGAGCTTGGTGATCGCCGCTACGCCCAGCAACACCGCGTCGTGCTGGCGCCGGGCTACCGGCAGCACGACGCGCTCGTCGTAGCCACTCTCGCCGGCGAGCAGGAAAGGGTCGTCGCACCTGCCCATCAGGTTCAGGCAGAGCTGCTGCGTCGACCGGCACAGGGAGCTGGGCGTGTGCTGGGAGCGGATCTCGGGGATGAGGGACTGGGCGAGGGCGTCGATCTCGGCCAGCGGGCGGCCGACCCAGAACGACTGGTAGAGCAGGACCGCGGCGAGGAATCCGGCGTACTCGTGGTCACCGCGGTCCAGCGCCTCCTGGACGGCGTCGCGCAGCTGGGGCAGGCCCTCCCGGATCGGGTGCCGCCAGTGGCGGATGAAGTTCAGGTAGAGGAACAGCGTCTGCGGTCGGGCGTCGCGGAACTCGGGCCGGTCGGCGAGCAACAGGCCGACCTCGCCGAAACGCTGGCTGCCGGCGTGGTCGCCCCGCATGACCAGCAACACCCCGTACGTGGCGATGACCACCGGGGAGCTGGGGACGAGACCGTGGGTCAAGGTGAGCTCGAGCTTCTTGCGCACGACGAAGGGGAAGAGCTCGGGCCGCACGTGGTACGAGATGTCGCGCAGCCCCTCGAGGATCAGCTGGATCTCGATGATGCGCCGGTCCGCGCAGCGGGGCAGCTGCAGCAGCCGCTCGTCGTTCCAGCCGCGCATCGTCAGCCGCATCCGCATCAGGGCACCGGCCACCTGCGGCTTGCCCGGCCGGCGTGGCAGGGACTCGCCCAGCTCGTCGAGCGCCTGCAGGCCGGTCTCCAACGCCTCCTGGAGGCGGTACTGGGTTACCTGTCCCTTGAGCCGGAGGAAGGCCAAGCGGGCGCGGTCGGCCGGCTCGGGCAGCACCTGCTCCGCCTCGTCGAGGAGCACCTCCAGCAGTGCGATGTCGGACACCAGGTAGGCGGCCTCGGCCGCGCCGAGCTGCAGCTCCCGAGCCAGCGCGGGGTGCGCCGACCAGCGCCGCTCGCCGAGCAGGGCCAGGCCGGTGCGGCAGCACTCCAGGGCCAGCGGGAACGATGCCTGCCGGCGGGCCAGCTGTGCGGCCCGCTGCGCCACCTCGGCGAACCGGGTTCGCTCGTCGCCCTCCATCCGAAGACCACCAATGCCACCGATGCCGAGGTGGCGAGCCGCCTCGAACAGCTGATCCTCCCCGAGCTCGACGAGCCGCCGACCGATCCGCAGGTGCACCTGTCGCTGGGCCTCGTCGGGCAGGCGCGCCCGCGCCGCCTCGGCCACCCGGTCGTGGCTGAAGCGGTAGCGGGTCTCGCGGTTGATCACCTGGGCGATCCGGCGTCCGCGGCGGTCGACGGCCTCGAGCAGGCGAAGGTCGAGGGCCGACCAGAGGGCTTGGGCCACCACCACGGCCGGTTGCGCGGCAGCGTCCGCGGCGTCGGCGAGATCGAACTCGTGGCCGAGGCACGCCAACGCGCTGAGGACGGCACTGTCGGCCGGTCGCAGCTGGTCGATGGCCCGTCCGAGGAAATCGGCGACGTTGGCGGTGATCTCGATGGAGGTGAGGGCATGCAGATCCCAAGCCGGCCGCCCGCTGGCACTGAGCTGCGTGAGAGCGCCCTCTCGTTGCGCCCGGCGCAGCAGCTGGCGGATCTGCAGCGGGTTGCCCCCGGTCCGGTGGTGGAACTCCGCGGCGACGTCCTTGAGCTCCACCGTGCGCCCGCAGACCTCAGTGAGCAGCACCTCAAGCTGCGCTGTGGACAGCGGCGCGAGGTCGATGGTGCACAGGCTCGCCGAGCTGAGGTCCATCGAGCTCGGATCGAACTGGCCGGTGCGGTACGCACCGAGGAGCACGACGTTGCGGATCGACGCCGCGAGCAGATCGGACAGCAGGAGCAGCGAGTCCTGATCGGCCCACTGCAGGTCGTCGATGGCCAGGACCACCGGCCGGTAGGACGCGGTGATGGATACCAGCCGGGTGACGGCCCGCTGCAACCGGTGCCGACCGTCGGCCGCGTCGAGGTCGGCCAGCTCGGGCGCGGCGCCCGCGCCCAGGCCGGGCACCAGGGTCCCGAGGGCGCCCGCGATCGAGGACATCCCGCGGTCGAGGTCCGCCCGCCACCGGCCGCGCTCACCGGCGCCCGTGGCCTCCATGGTGCGCACCAGCGCCCCGAGCGCCTCGCTTAACGCCGAGTACGGTGCCCGCGCCCCCTCCTGGTGCCTGCCGTAGGCGAACACACCGTTGCGTCGGGAGACCCCGCCACCGAATTCCTGCATGAGCGTCGACTTGCCCACCCCCGGCACCCCGCTGAGCAGGACACACTCGCCACCGCGACGCCCTGCCGTCTCGAGCACGCCGTCGAGTCGCGCCAGCTCGTGGCGCCGGCCGACCACGTGGCCGTCGAGGTCGAGTACCGGAGTCGTCACGGGCCGGTGTGCACCTCGGTACGCACCGCACCGTAGCCGACGCGGCATGGCTTGGAGCGCGAGCTGAGGCCCATGGAGTGTCCCCTCCAACCGGAGCTGCCCATCGGCATGGTAATCCCACATCCGGCCGCTCGGTGCTGGATTTGACTGTTCCCTGCACCCGAGTTTACTTATTCGTGAACCCGACCGACGATTCGTCCCCATTGTCGTGAAAGTATTATAATGAGCATTGTCGCGTTGCTGGCTGACCGGTCGGCTATCCGAACCCCCGCACCGCATATGGCCGGTACCGCGAAGCTATGGGTATCTCCTGCCGGCAGAGCTGTGCGAGCACGGTGGGTAGCACAGCTGCCAGAGTGATCAAGAGCAGCTATCCCCGGCGTCCCCCTGCCACGACCCCCATGATCGCTGTTCGAGGACCGCCATCCACCAAGATCCTTTTATCACCCACAGACGGGAGCTACGCCTCAGTAAGAGATACCGGACCCCAACCGAACGCGAACGGGAACGGGAACGGGAACGGGAAGGGTTTCTCGGGCACTTCGAGCACCGCAAGGTCGCCCTCGGCTCCTGCAGACGCGCGTGCGGCAGCGGATGCATCGTGCATCCGCTGCTAGCCGCCCGCTGCTGCGCCCCGATCCCACCTAACGTCACCGCCTGGCGACATCGGCGACAACCTGACCAGCCGCATCGACGAAGCCGAACACGAACCCTGACTCGGCGAGGTCGGAGGCATGAAAGTCACCTGGCCGCCGTCAACCAGCAGCTCGCCCAGCTAAACACTCGCGAACCGTCGCATCACTGACGCTGACCGGGTATCAATCATTGAAGTCGTGGTGGTCCAGGCGTGGTGCCAAATCCGGCGAGACGGGATCGGACAGCGCTCACCGAAAACGTGACGTTGGTGGACCCATTAGTGCATTGACTTGGCAATCCGATCGGGATACACTAGGCGAGTTGACCCAAGTCCAGGGAAGAGGTCTTTCGCGCTGTTCGTTACACGACAAATAATAGCGAGCCCAGCCGTGTTATACGACCCCTCGATGCAAGGCACGCCGAACTGTTTACAGCAAGGCGCCAGTCCCAGCGGTCCCGCGTCAAGTCGCCAGATTAACAGCATCGATCCATGAGGTGGGGACAGGAGCCGATTTCTGGATATTAGTCCGTCCAGGCTCTCGTCACACCGCAAGCGAAAGGAACACGCGACATGACCACTACCAACGACGAACCCGAACCACTGTTCCGTGTCGCCGACCTGATGCCGTTAGGACGTAGCCTGGACGTGGTCGAATCCGAGGACGACGCACCGGGCGGTACCGGTGTGCGGCCGTTCGGTTTGGGGTTCGCCACCGCGAGTGTGGCGCCGGTGATCGTGAACCTATCCGGACTGCACTACGACCCCGACCGACAACTGAGCATCGACCACGCCGGTATCGCGGTGTTCGGTAAACACTCGACCGGGAAGACCGCTACTCGCACGTCGGATGGCCACAAGTCCATGGACTCCGACACCGATCACACCGAGGACTGACGAGCTATGCGCAGCGGGCCGACGGTGTTGATTCTGACACAGCCGTTCGATGTGACCGCCGACTACGTAGTCAACGAGTTGCAGCAACGCGGGGCGCGGGTGTTCCGCTGCAACCTCGGCGATTTCCCCTGCGCGCTGTCGGTATCTGCGGGACTTAGTCAGGGCTGGACCGGTAGTCTGAATCTCCCCGGACGCACTATCGACCTCGCGGATGTGGGATGTGCGTGGTATCGTCGCCCGACCGTGTTCGAGTTCCCCACGACGCTGAGTGCGCAGGAGCGTCGCTGGGCCTCTACTGAGGCGCGCCTGGGATTGGGCGGCGTTCTTGCCGCGCTTCCCCGGTGGCTCAACCATCCCTGTGATATTGCACGAGCTGAATATAAGCCGCTACAACTGGCCCACGCGCGCACGGTCGGCCTCACCGTCCCCGACACGCTCATCACCAACGACCCCGATGAAGCTCGCCGCTTCGCCAAAGAACACGAAGACATTATTTACAAACCATTTTCCTCTCTCGGCGTGTTCGAGCAGGGGCAATACCGGATCGTGTATGCTAACCGGATCACCGCCGACGACATCACCAACACCGTGACCGCCACCGTGCACCTATTCCAGAAATGGGTACCTAAAGCGTTCGAGGTCCGGCTGACCGTCATCGATGATGACCTGTTCGCGGTGCGGATAGACGCTGACTCTGCGGCGGCCATGGTCGATTGGCGCACTGACTACACCCATCTACACTACTCAGAGATCACCGTTCCCGAGACAGTCCGCGACGGGGTACGGAACTTGTTGAAAATGCTGATGCTGCGGTTCGCCGCACTGGATTTTGTGGTCACCCCCGGCAATGAATGGGTGTTTCTGGAAGCCAATCCCAACGGGCAATGGGCGTGGCTGCAAGACGCCACCGGCTTACCCATCACCATAGCTATCGCCGATGCGCTCACGAAAGAGCCGCACCTGTGATCGACGATGTGGCGCTGCGCGCCGGACTCGTCGACGAACTCACCGCTAATGGCTGGCTCACCACCGGCCTGTGGCGGGACGCGTTCGCCACTGTGCCCCGTCATGCGTTCCTGCGCCGCTTCTTCGGCCTCACGTCGGATGGCGCGGCCTATCTCGCCATCGACGAACATCACCCGAACTGGTTGGAACTGGTATATCGCAACGCCGCCTGGCCCACCCAACTCAACGCAGACCCCACCGCGTGGCAACGCGCGGTGCAGCACGGCCCCATCACCGGTAAGACCACCTGCTCAGGTACACAACCGAGCCTCATGGCAATCATGCTCGAAGCCCTCGATTTACGAGACGGTCACCGGGTGTTGGAGATCGGCACCGGCACCGGCTACAACGCCGCTCTACTCGCCCACCGAGTCACCGGTCAGCAGGTGACCAGCGTCGATGTGGACCCTGACCTGATCGCACAGGCCCGGATCAACCTTCAGGATGCCGGCTATAACCCTATCGTGGCCGTCGCTGACGGGGAAGGTGGCCACGCAGCCGCCGCGCCGTATGATCGACTCATCGCCACCTGCTCGGTAGCCACCATCCCACCCGCCTGGATCGACCAGGTACGGCCCGGCGGCATCATCATCACTAACCTCTACCGGGAACTCGTCGGCCAAAGCCTCCTACGGCTCACCGTCGCAGACGACGGCACCGCCAGCGGAACGCTCCTCGATGACGCCGGAGGATTCATGCCATTGCGCGCACATCAGCATCCCAACCTCACCGCAATCATCCGCGACGCCATGAGTCAGAACGGCGACACGCGCCCTTCGAAGCTCCCCGGGCCAATCACCGACAACGGCCCTGCCTGGACCTATCTCGCCGACCTCCTCATGCCCGACGTTGCTCGCACCGACATCATCCGCAACAGCGGAAACGTGCAATGGCTCGTACACTCCGACGGCTCATGGGCCTATCACGACACCGCATCCGGCAACGTCGAGCAAGCCGGACCGCAACGTTTATGGGACGAGCTCGAACATATTCACGACCTATGGGCCAGCAACGGTAAACCCAACCGTAATCAAATTGGCGTCACTGTCACCCCGGCCGGCGAACAGTGCATATGGCTAGGTGTACCCGTTAATCCGATACGCATCTGAACGACGTCCGCCTCGCGCAGATATGAGCGAAAACGCGTCGCTCACTGGTTGCCTGCACAGCTCTTCCAGCGGCTCAGAGGCTCGGCTCGGCGGGCTGACTGAAATTGGCGGTGAGGGCCAGGTGGTGGTTGTGCACGGCGCGCGTGATGTCGAGTTGTGGGTACTTCCGGTTCATCGAGTCGGCAAGGCGGCCGAGGCGGCTCACGACTGAGCCGGTGAGACGCTCCGAGTTGAGCGCTGTGTGGATCTCCTGTGCGGCATCGTCCGGGGCGCCGAGCTCGATATGAGCCGAGGCGAGGTCGAGGCGGGCGATGGCTTCCCGGGTCGGGCAGCGCCTCTCGGGACCGACCTCGCGATAGAAGGCGATGGCCTCCCTCGCGTGCGGCACTGCCTCCGTGGGTCGCCTGAGCAAGACGTAGGACGACGCCGAGTAGCACGCCACCCGACCTGCGTCGACGGCAAACAAGCCCGATCCGGGTGCAGCGAGTCGGTCCAACCGGGAACGGGTCGCCCGCAGCGTGTCGATGACCTGGTCCTCAGCACCGGTCCAGGCGTACGCCCGAGCGAGCTGAGCCGAGACCCGGACCGCAGCGGCGCTGCCCTCGGGTGCGTGGTGAAGTCCCTTGAGGGCGGCGTCACGCGCCGCAGCCGGACGATGGTTCGCCCTCGCGACGGTCGCTGTGACGTCCATGGCCCACGCGCAGATCTCGTTGTCCTCTGCTTGCCAGCCGTGCTCGTAGGCATCGAGACCGTAGGCGTCGGCGGCCACGTTGTCGCCGAGATCATGGCTCAGCCACGCAAGCACGATCGAGAGCCAACCGGCCTGACGGTAAAGATCGCGTCCCTGACGGAGCGTGTGCGGCCCGTCGAGGAGGCCATCGACTTTGTGCCGGTACCAGCGCGCCTGGGGAAAAAGCTCGGCGGGTGACGTATACGTGAAAGCCGCAGCCATACCTGCGACTGCCAGCTCAAGGTGCTCTAACGTACGGGGCCCGACGTCGCTCGCCTCCGCGCGCTGAGTGAACGCCATCGCGTCGGCCGCAGCATCCGTGAGTCCAGCACCGAGCCCAGCACCGACAGCAGCCCCTAGGGTCACCTGGCCACCGAGCTTGAGTGCCCTCCGCCGATCCGTGGCGCCACCTCCTTGCCCGAGGGTTGATGGTGCCTGCGGCTCCGATATTACGGCAGACCCTGGGTCCGGGGTGTAGTCGCGCCCGAAGCCGAGGGCCACCGGGCCGGTCTGGAACAACCGGCACAGCAAGTCGCGGTAGTCGTCGTTGGGCTGGCCGCCGGCCTCCCATCCCAGCCACGAACGCTGGGTCAACCCGCGGGCACCGAGTCGCTGCTCTTGACACATGACGTGGAAGGCGTTCACCGCATGTTCTACCGTCCAGCCCCAGGCCAAGCGGTGACTCTTGAGCGCCGAGTACCCACAGCATCCGGCGATCCGCCGGGCGATCGCGTGGTATAGCGCGGTATCGGATCTCGGTGGCTCACCCGCCGCTATGAGCAACCGCAACCGAAGATGCGCGGCACACCGCGGGTCGTGAGCCGAGCGCCCGTATGTTTCTGGATCATCGTGGGTGGCGTGGCGTGAGTTGCGGCCGGTCATTGACAGCACACCCTACGACACCTCCGCGCGGCATGCGCCGATCTGCGAGCAACTCTCGCCCGAGGTGACACGCCGCTTCATCTGCTGTCCCGTCGGCTCGCACTACCACGAAGCCGTCATCCCGACCGATGATCTCCATGGCCCCAGGGCCGGGATGCCCGACCCGCCGGGCGGGGTGGTGCTGCCGGTCGGCCCCGACGACGCCAGCCGCTACGGGTGGCGGATCCGGCCGGCAGTGCTGCGCACCCCGCATCGCCGCCAGCGGTTCGCCCCGGCTCTGGGTGCCTCCTGAAGGTGCGGAGAACACGTGGACAACGAGGGCGGGGAGTCTGCTGGTGCAGGTGTCTGACGTGCAGGGCGGGCCGCGGTGATCCGGGAAGACCGCGAACTGCTGACCGAGCTGGCCCGGCTGAATCGGGATATGGCCGCACTGGCGTTGCGCGTCATGGAAGACAGCGCCAGCACGGCCGAGCAGCGGCACTACGCCAATCGGCTCATCGCCGCAGGGCAACGGTTGCAGCACCGGGCGGACCGGATAGGCGGCACAGTCGTCGAGGGCGAGATCGTGGCCGCAACGTCGATCACGCTTACGGTGGAGTCTGAATCGAGACAGTGAGCAGTATATGGGAAACAAAGCACCGGCTGGCTTTACACCAGCTTGAGGAACTCGCACAGCGGCTCAGCAACGACGCCAAACCCATAGCGCCGGCCGGGCCTGACGAGTGGACCGTGCAGCTACTGGTCACCGTCCTGACGTTGCTGCGGCAGCACCACGTCAACAAACGCGGCCAATGCCGGTTCTGCGGCTGGACCAGGTGCAAGTGGCGGCGCTGGCGTGGACGACGACGGTGCACGGTGTACACGGCACTGGATTACGCGATGGGACAGAGCTTGTCCCTGAGCGTCATGGCGTCGGAGGCGGGGCAGCACCACCCCACAACAACGAGATGGGCAACGCGATGAGCCGATCCCCGAACGGCAATCCACCTATCCCCGGCGTCCCCCGCTACCACGACCCCCATGATCGCTGTTTGGGTGCCGGAAACGACAAAATTTGTCGTTTCCGGCACCCAAACAGCGATCACCACCCCGAGGACCGCCACCCACCAAGATCACCTTGTCGTACCACAGCTGCTCTGCAGGCCATCCGATCACCACGACATCCCCACCGACGCTCAACTACGTGGCAGTGGCAGTCCTCGACGAGCGTTGCTACCTACCGTCTGATCAACCGAGCTGGGTGGTCAGCCTCTGTCACGAGCTGACCGTAGCGCTTAACCCGCTTTTCGCGGACATCGAGTTCGCGTTTCGCGGATCTCAGCAAGATGATCCGGTGCGGTAGTGCTACCAGGCCGACGGCCATCTCGTCACACCGGCTCAGAGGGTGACGAGCGTGAGGGTGGGATCCAGCGCTGTCAGGTCGTCGGGATCGGACGTCAACACCGTCGCGTGCAGGCGACGGGCGAGCAGTGCCACATGCGCATCGACCACGTCCGACGTACCGAACTCGGCGAGCAACAGCCCCAAACGGTACGCGACGTCCTCCGGAACTCGTCGGCCAGAGCCAGTATCCGGGTGTCCCGACGCTCCAGCGCGATCATCGCGCCAGAGTCCAACACGATCACCGTCACCGGGGGTCACCGTCGCTGAGACCGAGCACCGAACGTGCCCAGCGCCGGTCCTCTTCCGGTATTCCGCTGGCTTCCTCGATCATCTCGTCCAGCGCTGCGTGCGCCTGCGCCCAGTCAGGCTCCCGCTCCGCCAGCCCGGTGAAGTATCCCGACACGCTCTCGGCCTAGCCCGCCTCGACAGCTCGCTGGGCCTTCGCAGCGATCCGCTCGGGAACGCTGATCGTAATGCGCGAGAAGCTCATACTCGGATCATAACCGATGCATACCCGATGGTGTGTCCGGACGGATCCGGCTGCCACGATCAGTCTGGTGTAACGCTTCGACCGCGAGCCGGCACTGAGGCTCGGTCAGCACTGAAGTTCACGGACACACGCCTACCAGGTCGACGAGCGCGCCGACGGCGTCTACGTTCAGGGACTCGTGCCTGGACACCCAGTCCTGTTCGACGCGCTGCTGTGCGTCGAACAGGACGCCGAACTGCTGTAGCGTCAATTAACCCACCGAGGAGAATCATGGCCGAGCCACGTTATGACGACCTGAAAGCACTGTTCATCAACTGCACCCTGAAACGATCCCCCGAGCCCAGTAACACCGCGGGGTTGATCGAGGTGAGCACCCGTATCATGGAGAAACACGGCGTGCAGGTCGAGGTGTTACGGGCGATCGACCACGACATAGCCATCGGGGTGTGGCCCGATATGACCGAACACGGCTGGGTAACCGACGAGTGGCCCGAGATCTACCAGAAGGTTCTGGCATCGAACATTCTGGTGATCGCCGGACCGATCTGGCTCGGCGACAACAGCTCGGTGACCAAGCAGATCATCGAACGGCTTTATGCATGCTCCCACCTGCTCAACGACGCCGGCCAGTACGCCTACTACGGTCGAGTGGGCGGCTGCCTGATCACCGGTAATGAGGACGGCATCAAGCACTGCGCGATGAACGTGCTCTACAGCCTGCAACACCTGGGCTACACCATCCCACCGCAGGCCGACGCGGGCTGGATCGGCGAAGCCGGACCGGGCCCGTCCTACCTGGACCCCGGCTCAGGCGGACCGGAGAACGATTTCACCAACCGGAACACCACCTTCATGACCTGGAACCTGATGCACCTGGCCCGGATGCTCAAAGACGCCGGCGGCATCCCCGTGCACGGCAACCAGCGCTCGGAATGGGACGCTGGCTGCCGGTTCGACTTCGAGAACCCCGAACATCGCTGACCGTCGATACCAGCAGTACCCGAGACCTCACACTCTGCGACATCCGGGAGGAGCACCTGGGATTTTTCTGAAGATTCCACAAGAGTCTCGGACACAGCGTTTAAGCTGGGGCGGATACCGCAACTATAGAGTATGCAACGGCTGTACTCAGCGGTGATCAGCACGCTACTCAGCGTCGCCATTATCGGCGTCGAGCTCTCCTCGGCAGCGGCGATCACCTCGAATGCCTACCGATCGGTGATGGCCGGGGACAGCACCGCGACCCACGACACCGGCAAGGGGGAACCGACCTACTTACCGACGACCACAGTCGGTAGACCGGCTCACTGCCCTGCTGACCAGGCCGCCACCGCAACTGTAAGAGCGATGCAGGCGGTCCTGCCATCCGCCCAGGTCGGCTTCGCGGTCTTCGACCGGGCCTGCGACACCCTGTTGACCAGCCAGGACACTGACCGGCAATTCGCGTCGATGTCGGTAGTCAAGTTGCTGATCGCACTGGACACGCTGGCCGGTGCCGGCTGGGTGGTCCCGGACACCGCCAGGCAGCAGGAACTGCACCAGATGCTCGCCAGCAGCGATGACGGCATCGCCAACAAGCTGTGGAGCACCAACGGCGGCCCCGCCATCGTAACCAGGATGGTCGACCTGCTGGGACTCACCGCCACCCTGCCGCCGGAGGAACCCAGCCAGTGGGGAGACACGCTGATCACACCGGCGGATATCGTGACGGTGTATCGCTATATCACCGATCAGCTACCCGGCCCCAGCCGAGACCTGCTGCTCGACGCACTCAGCAACACCCCGCAGATCGCCGCCGACGGATTCGATCAACATTTCGGCATTCCAGCCGCTATGCCCACCAGCGCTTGGGCGGTAAAACAGGGCTGGGGAACCAGCGGCTCCCAGGCGATCATGAACAGCACCGGACTGGTCGGGACTGAGCTGCGTTATGTGGTGGTGATACTAGCCGCGGCCCCGGCAAGTTCTTACTCCACAGTCCCCGCAGCGGTCACCGCTGGAGCCGGTGCATTGGCCGATGCGATCGGCGAATCCTCACCCTGATCCGTCAGAAGAACTTCGCGTCGAAAGGCTCGGTACCCAGGGCGAGCGAGACCACACCCAGATCGCCGTGAGTGTTGAGATAGGCCAATTCTCTGGACAGGTCACCGACACCATTACTGCCGGCCAGTGGGGCCAGCGACAGGGTGCTCAGCACACCCAACGCTTTGCCGTCCTCGGACAGGAAGGCACTGCCCGAGTCACCGGGGACACCGGGCGAGACGGTGTAGCAATTGTGCGACCAGCCATCGCCCTGGTCGCCGATGCTGCTGCCGGTCTTCGGGGACAGCTGGGTGATCCCACCTCGCAACGGCGAGTTCCCGTAAGTGAACACTCGCTCACCGAGCGCGGTGGAGTTGGTGCTGATACCGGTGGGCCCACCGAAGAACGGCACGCTCGGGTTGACCTTGTCCCGATCAGCTGGATCGATCTTGACCAGTGCCAGGTCGTTGAATGCGCAGGCGTTGGCGTCTTTCTCGCCGCGCTGTTGCATGGTGAGCCACGAGCTGTACACCAAGGTGCCTGGCTTGCTGGCCCCGGTGATGGCGACCGGGGTGCCCAACGGCTTGCTGTCCGAGGTGCAGCCGCTGGTCTCGGTGGCACCTCCGGTACCGGCACAGTGCGCGGCCTGCCCGAGGAAGACGTCGGTCGCGTTGTGGAAGACGAAGTTGGCGGTGCACTGCCCGCCTTCGGTATCGGTCATCACCCCGGGGTGCACGGTGGCCTGCGCGGCAGGCGCCCAGGCCGGCAGCGCTGCCGCGGCGGTACCGGCGCCAGGCAGCAACGCAGCCACCGACGCGACCGCGGCACCAGTGACCAGGACGCTGACCGCGCGGCGGGGACCATCGACGATACGCCGGTACATGCAAGCGTTCCTCTCGTTCGAACCCCGACCCAAGATCAGTCACGGCTTACGTCACGGAAGTGACTGCCGGTGAGGATATCCCGCTCGCCGGCGGCGACCGCGGCGACCCACGGCGGGCCGGGATCGGCCCAGCCGGCCGGCGTACGGCCAGTGATCACCGGAATGGTCGCCGGTCGTCGCGGCCACCTCACCACCACGGACAGCGGATATTCAGGAAAACGCTTGCGAAAAACGGCGATAAACGGTTATGTCTCACATTGTGGGGGTATCCTTGGCGCCGAGCCGGGCGAAGATCAGAGAATGAGCCTGCGGGAAGCGGTGCGGATCGCCCTGCGCGGGTTGCGGGCTAATCGGTTACGTTCCGCATTGACCATGCTGGGCATCATCATCGGTGTCGCTGCGGTGATCCTGCTCGTCGCGATCGGCAACGGGGTGCAGACCTCGGTCAATGAGCGCATCCAACCGCTGGCCAACCTCATCACCATCGTGCCGACGGTCGGCAATATCCCCGGCGGCACCGCCCCGAAAGATCTGATCGACGCCGATGTCGCGGCGCTGCAGGACCCGGACCGGGCTCCCGACGTCGCCAACGTCATCTCCGCCACCACCGGCCAAGCGCTGCTCGAGGCCGAGAGCCGCAAGTTCCGGGCGGCTGTCGTAGGCTCCACCGACAGCTGGCTCGAGGTGAACAACCAGGAGTTGTCGGCAGGATCGTTCTATGACCAGACCCAGGTGCGCTCCACCGCCAAGGTGTTGGTGCTGGGTCCCACCGTGGCGACCTACCTTTTCGGCGCGGATCCCGCCGCCGCGCTGAACCAGACGGTCCGGATCAACCGCCAGAGCTTCCGGGTGATCGGGGTGCTGGAGGCATTCGGTGAACCGAATGACAGTGCGGCAGTGATGCCGCAGGACACTGCCCGCCGCTACATCTTCGGCGGCGGTGACGCGGTGAACCAGATCATCGTGCAAGCCACCCAAGCCGCCGCCGTACCGGCCGCTGAGGATCAGGTGATCCGCATCCTCAGCGACCGGCACCGGATCAGAGATACCGCGAAAAGGGACTTCGAGGTCCAATCTCTGCGCAGCCGGCTCACCACTTTCAATCAGATCCTCAGCATCCTCACTTTGTTCACCGCCTCCGTCGCGGCGATCTCGCTGATCGTCGGCGCGATCGGTGTCTTGAACATCATGCTGGTCTCGGTCACCGAACGAACCCGCGAGATCGGCATCCGCAAGGCGATCGGCGCCACCCGCCGCGCGATCCTCGAGCAGTTCCTCATCGAGTCCGTCGTAC
>JBOHGE010000004.1:0-169297 GCA_050700055.1 Pseudonocardiaceae bacterium | reverse complement strand
GTGCGTAACAGTGTTATAACACTGTTACGCACTCACGAGCCGCGCGCCGTCAGGCCGGCGGCCATCTCCCAGACCAGGATCTCGGCGCCGCCGGCGCAGCCGGTGACCCGCTGGCCACCGGCTGCGGTCATCCGGGCGGCGTCACCGGTGTCCAGCGGGCCGGTGCCCTCCAGGTCCACCGCACCGCGGGCGACGAACAGGTGCACGAACGCCGCCGCCGGCAGCTCGACGCCGCCGCCTGGTTGCAGCCGCGCGGCGTGCAGCGCCGCGTGCTGCTGGCGGATGAGGATCGCCCGGCAGTCGCGATGGACATCCATCCCGGACGCCACCACCACAAGCTCCCCCGACCCGGCGCCGACCGGACCCAACTCGCTGTTGATGTCCAGCTGCTGGTAGCCGGGGGTGGTCGAGCGGGTGTCCGGGGGCATCCACATCTGCACGAAATGCACGTCCTGATCGTGCGGCTGCCCGTCCAGTCGCCACGAGTCGTTCTTCTCGGAATGCCGGATCCCGGTGCCGGCGCTCATCCGCTGGGCCAGCCCGGGGTAGATCACCCCGGTGTTGCCCTTGGAGTCCTCGTGGACCAGGGACCCGTCCAGCACCCAGGTGACGATCTCCATATCGCGGTGCGGGTGGGTCTCGAACCCCATCCCGGGCTGCACGACATCGTCGTTGCTCACCAGCAACAGGCCGAAGTGGGTGTTCGCGGGGTCGTAATGGCGCCCGAAGGAGAAGCTGTGCCGGGAGTCCAGCCACTCCAGCTCGGTGCGCTTACGCTGCCCCGCCCGGCGCACATCGACCGCGGGTACGAGCTTCGGTGCCGCGCTGACCATCGTCTCGCTCCTCGGGCTCGCCGCTGCCGGGTCCAGTAAGCACGATCGTGCCACTCAACATTACCCAGGTAGCCGCCGTGCGATGCTGGCAGACATGACCGTCCAGGTGGGCACCCATCCGCTGCCGGCAGGCACCCTGCGCCGGCTGCAACGGGCCTCCGGCGGGCTCGCCACGGCCAGCGTGGCCGAGATGGCACAGCGCTACCCGTGGTTTCGCCGGCTGCCGGCCGACCAGCGGGCCGGGGTCCTGCTGGTCACCCAGACCAGCGTGGCGAACTTCGTCGAGTGGCTCAAGGACCCCCAGCACTCGATCAAGCTCACCGTTGACGTGTTCCGTTCCGCGCCGCGGGATTTGGCTCGCTGGGTCAGCCTGCGCCAGACCGTCGAGCTGGTCCGGGTCGCCACCCTGGTGTTCGAGCAGCAGCTGCCCGAGCTGGCCGCCGACGACGCCGAGCGCGCCGTGCTCACCGAGGCGTCACTGCGCTATGGCCGCGAGGTCGCCTTCGCCGCGGCCAGCACCTACGCCGGGGCCGCCGAGGCCCGGGGCGCCTGGGACGCCCGGCTGGAGGCGCTGGTGGTGGACGGCATCATGCGCGGGGACGGCGAGGAGTGGCTGCTGTCCCGGGCCGCAGCGCTGGGTCTGGAACCGGCGTCCCCGGCCACGGTGGTGGTGGGCAACCCGCCTCCCGACGAGCCACCGGAACTGCTGTCCGACATCCGCGGTATCGCCATCCGGACCGGCCGGGGAATGCTCGTCGGCGTGCAGGGGTCCCGCCTGGTGCTGGTCGTCAGCGGTCGCGACCTGCCCGAGAACCCCAGCCTGATGGAGGCATTCGGCGACGGTCCGGTGGTCATCGGGCCGACGGTGCCGTCGCTGGCCGAGGCGCACCGCAGCGCCGCCGACGCCCTGTCCGGGCTGCGCGCGGTCGCGGCCTGGCCCGCGGCACCCCGCCCGGTACCGGCCGCCGAGCTGCTTCCCGAGCGTGCGCTGGCCGGGGACCCGGAGGCGGAACGGCTGCTGGTCAATCAGGTGATGCGTCCACTGGAGGCGGCCAGCGGGGTCCTGATCGAGACCCTCGACGCGTTCTTCGACGCCGGCGGGGTTCTGGAGACCTGCGCCCGACAGCTGCACGTGCATCCCAATACAGTCCGTTACCGGTTGCGCCGGATCGCCGATGTCACCGGGCGGGTGCCGGGTAACCCGCGCGATGCCCTGGTGCTGAGGGTAGGCCTGGCGGTCGGCCGGCTTGCCCGTTCCCGCGGTCTGTGGTAATGCACAACCTTGTAGGAACTCCATAAAAGCCACCTGCATTTTTCGGACATCGACATCTACCGGTGCTGCCTTGCCTGGTGTTCAGTAGGTAGATGATCGCGCTGCTCGCGCCATGCTTGGCGAACGAGGTGATTGCGATATGGATCCGTTTGGGATTGGACGCGGCCAACAGCAACGGTGCGCTGCCGGCGCAGGACAAACCTGATCGGGCACGGGTGCCCGGAGGCGACGATGGTGATCAAGAGTCTGGTCGAGAAGCCGCTGGCGGTCGCATTCGTGGCAGCGCTGCCGCTGGTGTTGGTGACCGGAGTGGTGGTCCTCCTGGCGCTGGTGTCGTTGTTGCCCGCGAGGAGGCTGAGGACGCACACCTACAGACTGATCAAGTTGCTGACGGCGTACGTCACGGTTCTCCGGGACAGCGGCCGTCTACCGCCACCCGCCGCATGATGGCGATCCTCACAAACTTGGGTGCGGGTCGGCATGACTCCACCAGCTCGCCCTCACCGCCGGAGCGACCGCACTGCGGCGCGGGTGCCGAGACAGGTGTCGGTTCTCGCTGTCGTTGGCGAACGGATCCCGGCTTGACGTGCTGTCACCAAACTGGCGAAGCCGGGCCAGGTCGGAGACCGTCAGCGGCGACTCCGCATCGGCATGCTCGCTCCGACATTTTATTCCCCTCCGTTCCGGGGTGGACCTTATAAGACCGTTTGTCCGGAATGTGGTAAGGTGTGTCAACGCCTCAGCCTCGCTCACGAGACCAAACGAACAACCGAGACCGCCGAATTGGCCCTGGTCAGGCCAACCTGTTGTAGACACTCCACATAATGCCGGGCCGGACTTCGTGAGAAGTGTTATTGATCGTGCTTGCCGCATGGTGCACGGTAAGTGCGGTGATCGCCCTGCTCGCCCCCGGACAGGGTGCTCAGTCTCCGGGCATGCTTGCGCCGTGGCTGGCATTGCCGGGCGCCCAAGCCCGAGTTGCGGCGTGGTCGACGGCGACCGGGCTTGACCTAGCGCGGTTGGGCACCACCGCGGACGCCGAGGAGATCAAGGACACCGCAGTGACCCAGCCGCTGGTGGTGGCGCTGTCGCTGCTCGCCGCCGAGGAGCTGGCCCGCCGGATCGACCTGCCGGCGGACGCCCCGGTCGCGGGGCACTCGGTCGGGGAGCTCACCGCGGCGGCGGTAGCCGGGGTGCTCACTGCTGATGAGGCGGTCGCGCTGGCCGCCGTTCGTGGTCGCGAGATGGCTGCGGCCTGCGCGCTGGCGCAGACCGGGATGTCCGCGGTGCTCGGGGGCGACCCCCAGGAGGTCACCGTGGCATTGACCCGGCTGGGGTTGACCGCGGCCAACCGCAACGGCGCCGGCCAGGTCGTCGCCGCGGGCCTGATCGACGCGTTGGCAGCGCTGGCGCAGGACAAGCCTGATCGGGCCCGGGTGACGCCGCTGCGCGTCGCCGGGGCGTTCCACACCCGGTTCATGGCCCCGGCCGAACAAGCCCTGGCCGAGTACGCCATCCAGCTCACCGCGAAGGATCCCGCGCGCCCGCTGCTGTCCAACGCCGACGGCGAGGTGGTGACCGAGGGCGCGGAGATGCTGCACCGGCTGGTCGCGCAGGTCACCAGACCGGTGCGCTGGGACTGCTGTATGGCCAGGCTCAGTACCCTCGGTGTCACTGCCACCGTCGAGCTGCCGCCTGCGAGCACACTGTCCGGCCTGGTCAAACGTGAGCTGACCGGCACCGTCACGCTGGCCCTGAAGAAGCCCGAGGACCTCGACCGGGTCGCGGCTGTCATCGCCGACCACGCGGGAAACCCGGCATGAGGGCTCGCCTGCAGCAGCCGAACCCGGGGGGTGGCGCGCGCATCCTCGGGTTGGGCAGCAGGCAACCCGAGCAGGTCGTGACCAACGCCGACATCGCCGCTCGCGGGGTCGACACCACCGACCGGTGGATCCGGGACCGGGTGGGCATCGTGGAACGGCGCTTCGCCCGCCAGGACGAGTCGGTGGTCGATATGGCCGTCGATGCCGGCGCCAAGGCCCTGGCCGACGCCGGGCTGGCCCCGTCGGACATCGATGTGGTGCTGGTCGCGACCTGCACCATGCCCTCGCACATACCCAACGCCGCCGGCCAGACCGCGGATCGGATCGGGGTGCACGCCGCGGCGGCCTTCGACCTCAACGCCGCCTGCGCCGGCTTCTGCTACGGGCTGGGCATGGCGTCGGACATGATCCGTGCGGGCTCCGCCCGGCACGTGCTGGTGATCGGCGCGGAGAAGCTGTCCGACTGGGTGGACCCGATGGACCGCTCGACCTCTATCATCTTCGCCGACGGCTCGGGCGCAATGGTGGTCGGCCCGGCCAGTGTGCACGAGGGGCCTGGGATCGGTCCGATCGCCGCAGGCAGCGCCGGGGATCTGGTGAACACCATCGTGGTGGCCGATCGCACCTCCTTCATCCGTCAGGAAGGCCGGGAGGTGTACCGCTGGGCGATCACCCAGATCGCGCCGGTGGCGCTGCGAGCGCTGGAGCTGGCCGGGCTGGCGCCGGCCGACGTCGACGTGCTGGTGCCGCATCAAGCGAACCTGCGCATCGTCGAGGCCATCGCCCGGCGACTGCGAGCCGCCGGTGCCCGTGCGGACATGGTGGTGGCCGACGACATCGTCCACTCGGGCAACACGTCCTCGGCGTCGATACCGCTCGCCCTGGACCACATGCGCGCCGACGGCCGGGTCCGCTCCGGAGACCTCGCGCTGCTGGTGGGATTCGGGGCCGGACTGTCCTACGCGGGGCTGGCGGTGATCTTGCCGTGAACTGCGGCTCGACAGGGGTCGAACACCTATTACGCGAACAACCGGTGGGCGAGCTCACCGTGCGGGGCGGTCGGCCCCGATCGTCCACAACCGAGAGAAGGGGGACATGGAATGACGAACGAGGAGATTCTCAGCGACCTCGCCGAGATCGTGAACGAGGTGGCAGGTGTGGAGACCGGCGAGGTCACCCCGGACAAGTCCTTCGTGGACGATCTGGACATCGATTCGCTGTCCATGGTGGAGATCGCCGTCCAGGTGGAGGACCGCTTCGGGGTCAAGGTGCCCGACGATGTCCTGGGCAACCTCAAGACCGTCGGTGACGCGGTGGACTACGTCGCCAAGACCGCATGACTCCGCGCGCCGACTTACACCTGCCCGCGGAGGCGCAGAGATGACTCTCCCGGACATCGTCGTCACGGGCCTCGGCGCAACCACACCGCTCGGCGGGGACGCGGCCTCGACCTGGGACGCGCTGCGGTCCGGCAAGAGCGGGATCGTCGCGCTGACCGAGGATTGGGTGGATCGCTTCGACCTACCCGTACGGATCGCCGCGAAGCTGGCCGTCGATCCGGCCGACGTGCTCAAGCGGGTGGAGGCCCGCCGCTGGGACCGTTGCGAGCAGGTCGCGGTGATCGCCGCGCGGGAAGCGTGGCAGCATGCCGGCGCGCCGGAGGTCGAGCTGGAGCGGCTCGCCGTGGTGATCGGCACCGGTATCGGTGGGGCGCTGACCCTGCTCGGGCAGGATGACCTGCTGGAGAACGCCGGGATGCGCAAGGTGTCGCCACTGACCATCCCGATGCTCATGCCCAACGGGCCGGCCGCCCACGTCGGTCTGGACCTGGGCGCTCGGGGCGGCGTGCACTCCCCGGTCGCTGCCTGCGCCTCCGGCGCCGAGGCACTGGCCATCGCGTGGCGGATGCTGCGAGCCGGGGAGGTCGACATCGTGGTGGCCGGCGGAGCCGAAGCCTGTATTATCCCCATCACGCTGGCCGGGTTCGCCCAGATGCGGGCCATGAGCACCCGCAATGACGAGCCTGAACGGGCGTCGCGCCCCTTCGATATCGCGCGGGACGGGTTCGTGCTCGGCGAGGGTGCCGGGGTGATGGTCCTCGAACGGGCCGACTTCGCCGCGGCGCGCGGGGCGTTCGTGCACGGCCGGCTGGCCGGGGTGGGCACCAGCTCCGACGGCCATCACATCACCGCACCCGAGCCGGAAGGCATCGGCGCCGGCCGGGCCATCTCGGCCGCGCTGCGCACCGCGGGGCTGTCCAAGACCGACATCGGGCACGTCAACGCGCACGCCACCGCCACCCCGGTGGGCGACGTCTCCGAGGCGGCCGCGATCCGCAACGCCATCGGCACCCACCCGGCGATCACCGCGCCCAAGGGGGCGTTGGGTCACCTGCTCGGTGCCGCCGGTGCGGTCGAAAGCATGGCCTGCGTGCTGGCGATCCGTGACGGTGTCGTGCCCCCGACGCTGAACCTGGAGGATCTCGATCCGGGCGTGCAGCTCGACGTGGTCGTCGGCTCGTCCCGCGAGGTGCAGGTGCGCGCCGCCGTCAACGACTCGTTCGGCTTCGGCGGGCACAACGTCGCGCTCGCCTTCACCTCGGCCTGACCTGCCGGTCCCCGTCCGGATCCCACGATCGTTTTCCACCAGGAGATTTGCGATGACAGCTCTCGCTCATCGGCACTGCGCCGCCCCGTCCGGAAAAGGCGAGACACCTGATCCACGGGATCCGCAGCTGCGCCTCAGCCGGCTTCTCGACCCCGAGACGCTGACTGCGCTGCAGCCCCGCGACACCAGCGGGGCATTCGCCGCCCGCGGCCGCATCGACGGGATCGAAGTGATCGCCTACTGCACCGACGCCACCACGATGGGCGGTGCGATGGGCTCCACCGGCTGCCGGCACATCGCGACCGCCATCGATACCGCGATCCAGCAACGTTGCCCGGTGATCGGGTTGTGGCACTCCGGCGGGGCCCGGCTGGGCGAGGGTGTCGAGGCTCTCGATGCCGTCGGTCAGGTGTTCGCCGCGATGGTCCGGGCCTCCGGGCGGGTACCGCAGATCTCGGTGGTGCTCGGGGCCGCCGCGGGGGGGGCCGCCTACGGCCCGGCCCTCACCGATGTCGTGATCATGGCACCGGAGGGGCGGGTGTTCGTCACCGGTCCCGACGTGGTGCGCAGCGTCACCGGTGAGCAGATCGACATGGAGTCCCTGGGCGGTCCCAGCGCACACGGCAAGAAATCCGGCGTGGTGCACGTGCTGGCCGAATCCGAGCCGGACGCGTTGCTGCGCGCGCGCCACCTCGCCGGGCTGTTCACCCGGCCCGGGACCTTCGACCTGGACTCGGTGGGCGAGGAGGTGGACCTCTCCGAGTATCTGCCCGCAGAGCGGCAACGGGCCTACGACGTCCGCCCGCTGGTGCACGCCATGCTGGACCAGCCCGAGTCCTCCGACGCGGCCGGCGGTTTCACCGAGCTACAGCCCAAATGGGCACCGAACATCGTGGTAGGGCTGGGCAGGCTCGCCGGTCGGACCGTCGGAGTGGTCGCGAACAACCCGCTGCGGCTCGGCGGCTGCCTGGACTCGGTCTCGGCGGAGAAGGCGTCGCGCTTCGTGCGGATGTGCGACTCGTTCGCCGTCCCCCTGCTGGTGGTGGTGGACGTGCCCGGCTACCTGCCCGGTGTCGGCCAGGAATGGGACGGTGTGGTGCGTCGTGGCGCCAAGCTGCTGTACGCCTTCGCCGAGGCGACCGTCCCCCGGGTCACCCTGGTCACCCGCAAGGCATTCGGCGGTGCCTACATCGCCATGAACTCCCGATCTCTGGGGGCGACTCAGGTCTTCGCCTGGCCCGACGCCGAGGTCGCCGTGATGGGTGCCAAAGCCGCCGTGGGCATCCTCCATCGCAAGGCGTTGGCCGCGGCCGCCCAGGATGATCGGGACGCGTTGCACGCCAGACTCGCCGAGCACCATGAGCGGATCACCGGCGGGGTCGATCGCGCAGTCGCGATCGGCGTGGTGGACGAGGTGGTCAAGCCCGCGCAGACCCGGCGGCGGCTCGCCGCAGCGCTGGCCGCAGCGACACCGGCGAGCGGCGCGCACGGCAACATCCCGCTGTAGTTGGTGGCTCTTCAAGGCCGGCCAACCCCGGGGTTGGCCGGCCTTGAAGAGCCACCAACCTCAGCAGGGCACCCGTAGGGCGGCGCCCGACGAGCCCGGGCTAAGTCGCAGCTCGGCACCCTCTCCGATCAGCGGGTAGGTCACCCACCACCGCAGGCAGCGCACCGGCAGCTCGGGCGGCGCGTCGGCAGGGTTCTGCAGGCTGGTGAACGACAGCAGCGCGATCAGCCCGCCACCAGCCCGGGGCTCAAGCCGGTGCAGCACGATACTGCCGTCGAGGGTGGACTTGAACTGCTCGCGCCAGGCTGCTTCCCCGGTATCACGGGCCCGCTGTGGCGTAACGGTGTTACGCCACAGCTTGTAATTGCCGGTGTTGATGGCGTCGAAGTACCGCTGCAGCACCGTGCGCACCCGAGCGGCGTCCGGATGCACCAGGACGTCTTCGGCCAACGCGACGGCGGTCGGCCCCGGCTCGGGCCCGCGAGACGGGCCGTTGTCGGCGACCGAACCAGTGCCACCCGCCCCCGCAGCGGGCGCTAGCTCACGCACCACCAACCCGACACCCACCCCCGCGACAAGCACCACCACCAGCACACCCCACCCAAACCGCCACCCCACCAGAGCAGCGTATCCCCTACCACCAACCCTCATCTGTGTTGTGAACTCGACACCAGCCACGTTTCCAGCGGCCGGAACGTGGCTGGTGTCGAGTTCACAACACGGGCAATCACTTTGGTGCTTCCGGGCGCGGGACTGGACCGGCGTCATCGCCGGGAACTCAGCCCACGTGGTGCAGCCAGGTCACCGGCGCGCCGTCGGCAGCGCGCCGGAAGGGCTCCAGCGCGTCGTCCCACGCCGCGCCGAGGAGCTGGTCGAGCTGATGGGCAAAGGTTTCTCGGCTACGGGCAGTGGCGGCCAGGGACCGCAGCTGGTCCTCGCCGACCACGATGTCGCCGTTAGCGCTGGTGCGGGCATGCCACAAGCCGAGCCCGGGCACGAAACAGAACCGCTGCCCGTCCAGCCCAGGGCTGGGTTGCTCGGTCACCTCGAAACGCAGCATCGGCCACGTCCGCAGGCCACTGACCACCGCCGCTGCGACACCGGGTTGCCCGGACCAGTCGCATTCGGCCCGCAACTGCCCAGGTGCGGCTGCCTGGGCAGTCCACCGTAGGCCAACCCTGACCTGCAGGGCAGCCGCCACCGCCCACTCGACGTGCGGACATACCGCGGACGGCGACGAGTGGACGTAGATCGTTCCACTGGTGCTCATCTGGTGACCTCCGCTGATCGACGAGGAGCGTCTTCCCCTACGTCCTTGCGATCACGTAGCCACTTGATCGATGAACACCGTTACTCATTGTGCCCTTGCGGTGGCCGATACGCCAGCGACTCACCGCAACACCAGCCGGCGCTCAGGGGGCATGCGCCCCCAGTTCTTTCGCGGCAGCCACCACGTCGACCAGCCCGGCGCCCTTGTCGAAGGAGGTGGAGTATCCACTCACATTCTGATAGGGCGCGCCGTCGGAATACCGGAAGGCGGTCGACTTCAGCGCGTTCTCGATCTGGGCCGGTGTCGCGTTCGGGTTGGTCTGGAAGAGCAGTGCCACGATCCCAGCGATCTGCGGCGCCGCCATCGACGTGCCGCTGAGTGTGTTATAGGTGCCCAGGTCGAGAATTCCCGGGCCGTTCTGCGGCTTGAGCCCGGTGGAGCAGATCGGTTGGTAAGCACGGCAGGCGGCCACGATGTTCTCGCCCGGCGCGGAGATGTCCGGCCAGGTAGACGGATCAGTTTTGGCGCCCCGGGAGGAGAACCCGGATACCGGGCCGGTCCGGGTCTCGATGCCCTTGTCGTTGTAGGAGGCCACCGAGATGATCCCCCCGGTGGGATCCTGGGAAGGTGCGTTGGTAAGGCTCTTCGAGCCGTCCCCGCCGTCATTGCCGGCGGCCCAGACGGTGACCACACCCTCAGCGGCAAGCTGGCGCTGCAGCTTGACGGTAGCCGACTCCGGATCGAACTCACCCCCACCCGGCGCACCGTAGGAGTTGTTGACCACCTTGATCGGCGGGCATTGCGCGGCGGACACTCCCGCACCGCATGGCTCGGCGTGGTTCTCCAGCACCCAGTTCAGCGCGGTGTCAGCACTGATGACCGCCACTGCCGCTCCGGTGGACAGCGAGACGATCTTGGCTTCGGGAGCGGTACCGGACACCGTGCTGCCGTCGCTGAGAGTCACGCTGCGGCCAGCAGCGATGCTGGCGACGTGGGTGCCGTGACCACCGAGCGACAGCGTGTCGGTGTCGACTGCAGTGGGCACCCGCATGACGCAGCTGGTGTCGGTGTTGGCCTCGTCCAGGCACACGCTCTTCAAGCTTTGCACGACCTTGCCGCCGGCGAAGGCGGGATGCGTCGGGTCGATCCCGGAGTCGATCACCGCAATGCTGACCCCGGCGCCGTCCAGCGATGAGCCGTTCGCGCCGACCAAAGTCTGCCGGGCCTCCAGACCGCGGGTGGCCACCTGAGAGGCGGCGGCGTGCGAGGCGATCGGTTGGTCACCCTCGAGGTAGGTCACGCCGGGTTGGGTGCGCACCGCCTCGACCTGCTGCCTGGTCGCCCACGCGGTCACCACCCCGATCTTGCCGAAAGTAGTGACGCGCTGCATGCCGGTGACGGCGACCGCACGCTCGGCGTCGGCCAGCGTCGCACCGTGCACCATCAACGGCACCCGGCCGGTGGTCGTGGCGACCAGCCGGACGACCAGCGACGAGGACAGCGGCGCGGATGTCGGTTGCGCAGCTCCCGGTATGGCGGCCAGCGAACCCCCAGCGAGCAGACCGGTGACGAGCAGACCGGTCAGCACACCGCGTCGAGTCATGAACCCTCCCCTTCGTCCTGCACTTCGGCTGCCCGGTACGTCGGGCTCCCGGTGAAAGTGAACACGTAGCGCGCACAGCCGTCAACGCTGCGCTACTGCCGGCGACGCCCTACGGCGTGTCCAGTCCGGGATCGGCCACCCTCTGCGAGACGTCTGCACGCGGGATCGGTTGCTCCTCGAACCAGGTATCGATCTGCTCAGGGGTGCCAGGTGACCCGAACAGCAACCCCTGCGCGGCGTCACACCCCAGCGCCCGGAACCGCTCGCGCTGGGCGTCGGTCTCCACGCCCTCCGCGGTCACGGTCAGATCCAAGGCATGCGCCACGTTCACCAGAGCTGCCACGATCGTCTCATCGACGAGGTCGGAGTCGGGCGGTTGCAGGCTCTGGGCGAACGAGCCGGCCAGCTTGAGCTCGTGCATCGGCAGCCGGCGCAGGTAGGAGAAGTTGGAGTACCCGGTGCCGAAGTCGTCGATGGCGATCCGCACGCCCATCCGGTACAACTCCGTCAACGTTTTGAGCGGACCTGGGTCGTCGCCTATCAGGGACTGCTCGGTGAGCTCGAGTTGCAGGCGCGACGGATCCAACCGGTTGCCGTCCAGGATCATCGCGACCTCGGCCACCAGGTTGGGGACATGCAGCTGCCGGGGCGCCAGATTGACGCTGACTACCGGCGCGGCAGCACCGAAGGCGTCCTCCCACCGGCGGGCCTGCTCGCACGCCTGGGTGAGTACCCAGTGCCCGAGCTGCACGATCGAGCCGGTTTCCTCGGCCAGCTCGATGAACTGCTCGGGCCCGAGCACACCGAGGGTCGGGTGACGCCAGCGCACCAGCGCCTCGACCCCGCGCAGCACGCCATCGGCCAGCCCGACCAGCGGTTGGTAGTTGACGAAGAACTCATCACGTTCCACTGCTGCCGGCATCGCAGCCGACAGGGTGTACCGGGTCACCTCGGTATCGCTACGGTCCCGATCGAACATCGCGTAGCGACCCTTGCCACCCCGTTTCGCCTGGTACATGGTGAGGTCGGCGGCTTTCATCAGGTCCGCTGGGTTGGTGTCGGCCACCGGCAACTCGACGACGCCGATGCTCGTCCTGGCCATCAGCTCATGTTCGCCGATGGTGATCGGCTTCTCCATGGCGGCCAGGATCTCCTCGGCAAGCGCGGCCAGGTCCGCCGCTCCGGCGGTGCCCTCGACGATGATCACGAACTCGTCGCCGCCCATCCGGGCCACCAGCTGCCCCGAATCGCAACAGCGAATCAGCCGGGACGCGACGGCTTTGAGCAACTCATCGCCGACATCGTGCCCCAGGCTGTCGTTGACCATCTTGAACCCGTCCAGGTCCAGAGAACAGAATCCGACCCGGCGCCTACCTGCCGGTGCGGCGAAGATCTGTGCCAAGCGTTCGTTGACCATCGCCCGGTTGGCCAGCCCGGTCAGCGGGTCGTGGTGCGCCTCGTACTGCAACTTGGCCTGCAGCCGATGCCGCTCGGTGATGTCCTCTAGCAGCGCGACCTGGTAGGAGGGGGCTCCGGCCTCGTCACGCATCAGCGACACCGACAGGTCGATGCAGATCTCACTGCTATCGGCGCGGTAGAACCGCTTCTCCATCCGGAAGTGCTCCCGCTCACCACGAACCAACTCCCCGTGAATCTCCAACATGCTGGGAGCGTCCTGCGGGTGGACCAGCGCGCTGATGTTGGTCTTGCGGAACTCCTCCAGGGTATAACCGAACATGCGCTGCACCGCTGGATTGGCATCGGTGATGGTGCCATCCAACTCACCTATACCGATCCCGATCTGAGCCTCGGTGAACACCGCACGGAACTTCGCCTCACTGGCCGCCAATGCCTGTTCGGCCTGCCGGCGCGCGCGCAATCCAGCACGATAGATGGCGTCCTGCTCATCCAGGCTGCGCTCGCGCAGCGTATTGGCGTAACCAGCGGCCAAGCTACCGGTCAGCTGGGCGACCCGACCAGGGACGTCCACGCAGAGCGGAGCCGAGCCCAGCAAAGCCAGCATGCCCTCGCCAATGAGTGTCAGGGTCTTGCTGAGCGTCTCGGTGCCGGTGAAGTGCGCTGCGACCATCTCGACGCCGATACGGCGCCCGACCGAGGGATCGAACTCAGCGGCCGAAGCCGCGTCGACCAGCTGGTGGGTATAAACGAGCAGGTGTTTGGTGAGCCCGTCGCGTCCCATCGACACATAGCTCGTGCCGACAATCGCCTCGGCCCAACGCCGGGCGAACGCCTCTCGATCCGGCTGGGTCATCCGCGTCGACCCACCTCCGGATCCACCTTGCCCGACGCCCAACTCGGCCGGCTCAACTGGTCACCCTCCCACTGATGTCGACGCCCGAATGCCGAACAGCCGCGAACCGCGGGCCCTCACTGACAGATTCGAAGCGCCCCGTGTCAGAAGGATGTCAGCCGTTGCCTCATTGTTTGCTTGATACTAGCTCCATCTCTAGCCAGCGACATAACGCCCAGCACGTTCGGTTGACCGAGAACCTGACATCGGCGACCTCCTGCACTGTCCGTAACAGATCAGCCTCGCCGGCCTACCGCCGCGTAGCCGTACCGCTCGGAATGCTTCCCGACGTCGGCCGGTGAGTCCGGACGCCACAGCGGCAGGCCCACCACTCCGGGTGCCACCAGATCGAACCCGTCGAGCAACGCCTCAATCTCCGGGGGCGTGCGCATCGTCAGCGGAGCAGTGGTACGCCGGTAGTGCTCGACGGTCGGTCCGATCTCCTCGGGGCCCGAAAAGCCGGCATGCGAGACGACGAGACGGCTTCCGGGCGCCATCATCCTGCGGTACTGCGCGATGATCCCCGCTGGGTCCTCCTCATCCGGGTAGAAGTGCAGGACGAACACCATGAGCACACCGAGCGGCTGGGCCGGGTCGATCAGCCGCTCGGTCCGCGGATCATCGAGGATCGACGCCACATCGCGCAGGTCGGCCTGGACGACGTCAGCGTGCTGATTGCCGGCCAGAATGTCTCGGCTATACGTCACAGCCACCGGATCGATGTCCACATAGACCACCCGAGCCCCCGGCAGAGCCGCCTGGGCGACCTCGTGCACGTTGCCCTCGGTGGGGATACCCGAGCCGAGATCCAGGAACTGGGTGATTCCCTGGCTGATCAGGTAACGCACCGAGCGACGCAGAAACGCCCGGTTGGCATGCATGACCAAGGGCAGCTCCGGCCACATCTCGATCATCCGACGAGCTACCCGCCGGTCCACCGCGAAGTTGTGCGAGCCACCGAGGTAGCAGTCATACACCCGAGCTACGCTGGGCCTGTCGAGGTCCACGCTGTCCGACGCCCAGTTCGGCCGGTTCATCGGTCACCCTCTCCTTAGCTGTTGGTATCGACGGCGTCTGGATGCCGAGCGGTCGCAGGCCCCGAATCAGCGTGCTCGACCGTTTTCACTGTTTTCTCCCTGCTGGCTCATACTAGGCGCCATGCCGAGCGAGGGATGTGCCGTGCAGCACACGGGGTCAACGGTGGGCGGCGAGGCGGCGCGACGGGCGGCGGTGCTGGGCTGCCCGATCCGGCACTCGCTGTCGCCGGTGCTGCACCGCGCTGCCTACACGGCATTGGATCTGGCCGGTTGGCGCTACGAGGCTGTCGAATGCGATGAGACAACCCTGCCCACCTTCGTCGAGCGGCTCGAGCCGCAGTGGGTTGGTCTGTCGCTGACGATGCCGCTCAAACGAGTGGTGTTGACCCTGGCCGACGAGATCTCCCCGCTGGCCGGCGCGGTCGGCGCGGCGAACACCCTCGTCCTCGGCCGGCCAGGGGGTGCTAGCCGGGCGGAGAACACCGACGTGGCCGGGATCCTCGCCGCGCTGCGCGACACCGGCGTCGAGCGGGTCAGTGCCGCGGTGATCCTCGGGGCCGGCGGTACCGCCCAAGCCGCACTCGCCGCGCTGCGGGAGCTCGGGGAGGTGGCGCCGACCGTGCTGGTGCGGGATCCGGCCAGAACGACCGATCTCCGCGCCGCCGCCGATCGGCTCGGCGTCCGGCCCACGATCTCCGGTGGACTACTCGACGGCGCCGTTGCCGAGGCCGACATCGTCATCTCCACCCTGCCTCCCGGCGCCGCCGACGCGATGAGCCCGCAGCTGTGGTCTGCCCGACCGGTCGTGCTCGATGTCGTCTACACGCCGTGGCCCACGCCATTGGCCGCGTCCGCGCTGCGTGCGGGCTGCCGGGTCGTCAGCGGTCTGGCAATGCTGCTGCACCAGGCGGTCGCGCAGGTGGAGCTGATGACCGGCCTCCGCGCGCCGGTCGCCGCGATGCGTGCCGCGCTGGACGCCGCCGTTGCGTCCCGCTCGACCTCGGGGTAGTTGTGACCTTCCGTCCGGCAGCGTAACTGGATGTAGTCAGACTAGTTGGGCCGTTGTGCCTGATTCGTTTGTTCACCTGCATGTGCACACCGAGTACTCGATGCTCGACGGTGCGGCCAAGATCAGCCCGCTGTTCGCCGAGGCCCAGCGGCTGGGGATGCCCGCGGTGGCGATGACCGACCACGGCAACATGTACGGGTCCGCGGAGTTCTTCCGGCAGTCGAAGAAGTGTGGTGTCAAGCCGATCATCGGCATCGAGGCGTACCTCGCACCGGCCAGCCGCTACCACAAGAAGCCGATCTTCTGGGGGCAGGCCAACCAGCGCGGCAGCGACGAGTTCGGCGAGGGCGGCGACGTCTCCGGCAGCGGCGCGTACACGCACATGACCATGCTGGCGGCTGACGCGACAGGGTTACGTAACCTGTTCAGGCTGTCCAGCCTCGCCTCATTCGAGGGTTATTACCGCAAGCCGCGCATGGACCGCGACCTCATCACCGAGTATTCCCAGGGAATCATCGCCACCACCGGCTGCCCCTCGGGGGAGGTACAGACTCGGCTGCGTCTGGGCCAGCGCGCCGAGGCGATGCAGGCTGCCGCGGACTACCGGGACATCTTCGGCCCGGACAATTTCTTCTTGGAACTCATGGACCACGGCCTGCCCATCGAGCGATCCGTGCGTGCGGGTCTCTTGGAGATCGGCCGAGCGCTCGATCTGCGGCCGCTGGCCACCAATGACAGCCACTACGTCACCCAGGACCAAGCCGACGCCCATGCTGCGCTGTTGTGCGTACAGTCCGGCAAGACACTCGACGACCCGAACCGGTTCAAGTTCGAGGGCGACGGTTATTATCTCAAGTCGGCTGCCGAGATGCGCGCTTACTGGGACACTCAGGTTCCCGGTGCAGCGGACAACACCCTGTTGATCGCCGAACGGATCGAGCCGTACGACGAGGTGTACGGCGAGGTGAACCGGATGCCTCGGTTCCCCTTGTCCGAGGGCGAGACCGAAGATCTGGTGCTGCGCCGTGAGGTCGAGCAGTACACACCGACCCGCTTTCCGGACGGATTGACCCCGGAGTACCGGCAACGCATAGACATCGAGCTCGGTGTGATCTCCCAGATGGGTTTTCCCGGCTACTTTCTCGTGGTCGGCGATCTGGTGCGCTGGGCCAAATCGCAGAAAATCGCGGTCGGCCCCGGCCGTGGCTCGGCGACCGGGTCGCTGGTGGCCTACCTCCTGCACATCACCGACCTCGACCCGATCGAGCACTCACTGATCTTCGAGCGGTTCCTCAACCCGGAAAGAGTCAGCCCACCTGACATCGACCTCGATTTCGACGAGCGCCGCCGCGGCGAGGTCATGGAGTACACAGTCAACAAGTGGGGTGCGGAGAACGTCGCCCAGGTCATCACCTTCGGCACGATCAAGACCAAAGCGGCCCTGAAAGACGCCGCCCGCGTGCTGCACGGCCAACCGGGGTTCTCCCTCGCCGACCGCATCTCCAAGGCCCTGCCCCCACCTGTCTTCGCCAAGGACATCCCACTCGCGGGCATCTTCGACCCGCAGCACGAGCGCTACCCCGAGGCCACCGAGATCCGCACCCTGGTCGAGTCCGACCCGCAGGTCGCCAAGATCATGGAAACCGCCCGCGGCCTGGAAGGACTGACCCGCAACGCAGGCGTGCACGCGTGCGCGGTGATCCTGTCCGCGCAGCCCCTGCTCGACGTGATCCCGTTGTGGAAGCGCGACGACGGCTCGATCATCACCGGCTGGGACTTCCCCGCCTGCGAGGACATCGGCCTGCTGAAGATGGACTTCCTCGGGCTACGCACGCTGACCGTCATCGACGACACCCTCAAAGAAGTCCGCACCAATCACGGTGTGGACATCGACCTGGCCACTTTGACTCTGGACGACCCGGCCACCTACGAACTGTTGGGCCGCGGTGACACGCTCGGGGTGTTCCAACTCGACGGCGGCGCCATGCGTGACCTGCTGCGCCGGATGCAGCCCAAGAAGTTCGGGGACATCGCCGCTGTGCTCGCCCTCTACCGGCCCGGGCCGATGGCCGCCAACGCCCACAACGACTATGCCGAACGCTCCAATGGTCGGCAGAAAATCAAGCCGATACACCCTGAACTGAAAGACGCGCTTGACCCGATCCTCGGGGAGACCTACCACCTGCTGGTCTACCAAGAGCAGGTGATGGCCATCGCCCAGCAGCTCGCCGGCTACAGCCTGGGCGGCGCAGACCTGTTGCGCCGGGCGATGGGCAAGAAGAAGAAGGAGATCATCGAAAAGGAGTTCGAGCGTTTCCGGGCCGGGATGACCAGCTCGGGCTTCTCGCCGGAGGCCAGCCAAACACTGTGGGACGTGATGCTCCCGTTCGCCGGGTACGCATTCAACAAATCCCACACCGCCGGCTACGGGCTCGTCTCTTACTGGACGGCCTATTTGAAGGCCAACTACCAGGCCGAGTTCATGGCCGCCCAGCTCACCTCGATCGGCGACAACAAGGACAAGTCAGCGATCTATCTGGCGGAGTGCCGCCGTATGGGCATCAAGGTGTTGCCGCCCGATGTCAACGATTCAGGATTATATTTTGCCGCCGCCGGATCCGATATTCGGTTCGGCCTGGGCGCCATCCGCAACGTCGGCGCGAACGTGGTGCAGTCGATCGTCGGCACCCGCACGGAAAAAAACAGTTTCACCTCGTTCGCCGACTTCTTGGAGAAAGCCGAGCTGGTGTGTTGCAACAAGCGCACCATTGAATCCTTGATCAAATCCGGCGCGTTCGACTCGTTCGGGCACACCCGCCTGTCGCTGGTCCAGGTGCACGAGGAGGCCGTCGATGCGGTGACCGGCCTGAAACGGCAGGAGGCGATCGGGCAGTTCGACCTGTTCGGCTCGTGTGACGATGCCGCGACGGAGGCCGACAACTCGCCACTGGCGCACCTGGTGTTGCGGACCGAGGAATGGCCGCGCAAGGAACTGCTGATGCATGAGCGGGAGATGCTCGGGCTCTACGTGTCCGCTCATCCGCTGGACGGGGCCGAGCGGATCTTGCGCAAGCACGCGCCCACACCGATCGCGGCGGTGCTCGACGAAGCGCCCAAGGAGGGCGAGATCCTGCTGTCCGGCATGATCACAACCATCGATCGTCGAGTGAACAAGCAGGGTGAGCCGTGGGCGATCGTGACGCTGGAGGATCTGGATGCCGCGATCGAGGTGCTGTTCTTCGCCAAGTCCTACGCGGTGTTCCACGAGGCACTCGTGGCCGATACTGCCGTAGCCGTCAAAGGCCGGGTGAACTGGCGGGAAGACAAGATGTCGGTCTTCGGGTCGGAGGTGATCCCACTCGACATCACCGGCGCCGAGCGCAACCCGACCACCCCGTCCGCGTTCGTGCTCCGCGCCGAGGTCAGCAAGCTCAACCACGACGTCGCGATGGAACTACGCGGCACGCTGCTCGCGCACAAGGGCAGCACGCCGGTGCACATCGTGCTGCGCCGCGAGGGCAGGGAGACACCGCTGGTTGTGGCGATCGACAATTACCCGGTAACTGTGGGCTCAGCGCTGGTCAGCGAGCTGAAAGGGATCCCCGGCATCACCGTGGCCACTTGAGTGTCACGCCGCCCGTGAGCTCGACGTCAGCAACCTCTGGTGCGGGCGAAAACGTCCGTGGCGTCGAGCTCACGGGCGCTTCGGGTGCGCTGCGCCGGGGATAGCATCGTGTTTTAGCGGTTGCGCACCAGGGAGTCTATGTCATGAGTTACCCACTGTCCGATGCCGCTACGTCGGTGGACGCCGACGTCGACACCCTGATCGGTGGCATCGCACACGACTCCGGGCCGGACCTCTTTCCCGTGATCGGCATGGACCACCTGCGATTCGCCGTCGGCAACGCGCGCCAGGCCGCGCACTTCTACTCGACGGCGTTCGGCATGACCTGCGTGGCCTACCGGGGTCCGGAGCAGGGCTACCGGGACTCAGCGGAGTATGTGCTGGTCTCTGGCCGGGCCCGGTTCGTGCTGACCGGCGCGGCGCGGGCCGGCACTCCGCTGGGCGAGCGGGTGGCGGCGCACGGCGATGGGGTCAGCGACCTCGCCCTCGAGGTGCCCGACGTGGACCGAGCGGTCGCGTTCGCCCGCCGGCAGGGCGCCACCGTGCTACAGGAACCGACGAGCACCACCGATGAGCACGGCACGGTGTGGCTGGCCGCGCTGGCGACCTACGGCGACACCCGGCACACCCTCGTCGACCGGTCGGACTACCGCGGCCCGTTCCTGCCCGGTTTTGCCGCCCGGGCGCCGCTGGTGACCCCCGGACGCCGCTTGTTCCAGGCCGTGGACCACTGTGTGGGCAATGTCGAGTTAGGCCGCATGGACACCTGGGTGTCGTTCTATCACCGGGTGATGGGCTTCACGAACCTGGCGGAGTTCATTGGTGACGACATCGCCACCAAGTACTCCGCGCTGATGTCCAAGGTGGTGGCCAGCGGCAACCACCGGGTCAAGTTCCCGCTCAACGAGCCCGCGGTCGGCCGCAGACGCTCGCAGATCGACGAGTACCTGGAGTTCCACGGGGGCCCGGGCGTGCAGCACATCGCGTTGGCGACCGGCGACATCGTCGGCGCCGTGGCGGCGATGCGGGAACGTGGCGTGGAGTTCCTGGACACGCCGGACACCTATTACGACACCCTCGGCGAATGGGTCGGCGACACCCGCGTGCCCATCGACACGCTGCGCGAGCTGCGGATCCTCGCTGATCGGGACTCCGACGGCTACTTGTTGCAAGTCTTCACCAAGCCGGTGCAGGATCGGCCGACGGTCTTCTTCGAGCTCATCGAGCGGCACGGCTCGCTGGGCTTCGGCAAGGGCAACTTCAAAGCTCTGTTCGAGGCCATCGAGCGCGAGCAGGCCCGACGCGGCAACCTGTGATGGCTTTTTACCGGCAGGCGGGCACGATCCCCCCCAAGCGGCACACCCAGCACCGCCGCTCTGATGGCTCCCTGTACTACGAGGAGCTGATCGGCGCGGAGGGCTTCTCGTCGGACTCGGCACTGCTTTACCACGAGCAGATCCCCGCAGCGATCGTCGACGCCCGGTCGTGGGCTTTACCCGACCACACCACCACACCCAACGAGCCGTTGCTACCGCGGCATTTGCGGCTGCACACCCTCTTCAACGGCGAGGAGTGGAAACGCCACGACGTGGTGACCGGGCGGCGGCTGGTGCTCGGCAACTCCGACGTGCGGATCTACTACGTCGTGGCAGGTGCCGCCTCGCCGTTGTACCGCAATGCCCTGGGTGACGAGTGTGTCTACGTCGAGTCCGGCTCGGCGACGGTGCAGACGGTGTTCGGTCCGCTGCCGGTCGGAAGCGGTGACTACGTGGTGCTGCCCCGCGCCACCACCCACCGGTGGGTGCCTGACCTGGCCGAACCGCTGCGCGCCTACTGCATCGAGGCGAACAGCCACATCGCCCCGCCCCCGCGTTACCTGTCCCGGTTCGGGCAGTTCCTGGAGCAGGCACCGTACTGCGAGCGCGACCTGCGGGCTCCCGGTGCACCGGTGGTGGCCGCCGGGGTCGACGTCGAGGTGCTGGTCAAGCATCGCGGCACGGCAGGTGTCGCCGGCACGGTGTACACCTACCCGCGGCACCCGTTCGACGTGGTCGGCTGGGACGGCTGCCTGTACCCGTACGCGCTCAACATCGCCGACTTCGAGCCGATCACCGGACGGATCCACCAGCCACCGCCGGCGCACCAGGTCTTCGCCGGCACCGGGTTTGTGATCTGCAACTTCGTGCCCCGCAAGGTCGACTACCACCCGTTGGCGATACCGGTGCCCTACTACCACTCCAACGTCGACTCCGACGAGGTCATGTTCTACTGCGGCGGCGACTACGCGGCGCGTCAAGGCAGCGGTATCGGACCAGGATCGATCTCCCTGCATCCCGGCGGCCATCCACACGGCCCGCAGCCGGGGGCGGTCGAGCGCAGCCTCGGGGCGCAGTCCGTGGACGAGCTGGCGATCATGGTGGACACCTTCCGCCCGCTGGAGCTGGGCGAGGGCGCTGCCGCCTGTGCGGATCCGGCGTACCCGTGGAGCTGGTCGGGGCGAGGGCCGAACATTGGGGGCTCTTCAAGGGCTGCCAACCCCCCGGTTGGCAGCCCTTGAAGAGCCCCCAACCCGGGCAGGTGGCCAGCTGGACAGGCATACCCCCCGACCACCCCTTCAGCCCGTACACGCTGCCCTACGGCGTCTTCGTTCTGGGGACAGATTGCAGTAATCCGGCCGCGATAAGTGCAAGCTGTCCCCAGAACGCAGACGTGGCGGGGCCGCAGCCGCATGTCGGGGTGGCGGTGGGTGAGCGGGTGCTTGATCTCACTGCGGCCAGCGCGGTGCTGCTAACCGAGCATGCCGCGCTGTTCCGCGGTGGCAACCTGGACACGCTGCTGGCCGCCGGGCGCCGGACCTGGACAGCACTGCGGGCCACCGTGACCGGCTGGCTGACCGACCAGCGACACGCCGAGGCACTGGCACCGTTGCTCGTGCCGGCCGCCGACGTGACGATGCGCTTGCCGTTCACCGTCGCTGACTACGTCGACTTCTCTTCCTGCGAGCAGCATGCGACCAACGTCGGACAGATTCTGCGGCCCGGCCAGCCGCCGTTGCCACCGAGCTGGCGCCACCTGCCGGTGGGCTACCACGGCCGGGCCGGCACCGTCGTCATCTCCGGGACGCCGGTCGACCGGCCGCACGGGCAGCGCCGCCTCCCGAACGGCACAGTCACCTTCGGGCCGTCGACCGCGCTGGACTTCGAGGCCGAGATCGGCTTCGTCGTCGGCACGCCCTCGATACCCGGCCGGCCAGTCGGGCTGACCGGGTTCACCGACCACGTGTTCGGTCTGTGCCTGATCAACGACTGGTCCGCCCGGGATATCCAGGCATGGGAGTCCGTCCCGCTCGGACCGTTGCTGGGCAAGTCCTTCGCCACCTCGATATCCCCGTGGGTGGTCCCGCTGGACGCTCTGAGCGCGGTCCGGATCCGGCCACCTACGCGACACCCACGCCCGCTGCCCCACCTCGACGACACCGGCACCGAACCGTGGGGGCTGGACATCACCCTGGAGGTGCGGCTCAACGGGCAGCTGGTCTCTCGCCCACCATTCGCCGGGATGTACTGGACGCCTGCGCAGCAACTAGCTCATCTGACCAGCAATGGCACCCGCCTGCGCACCGGTGATCTGTTCGCCTCCGGCACGGTCAGCGGTGCGGCACCGGACCAACGGGGCTCACTGATCGAGCTGAGCTGGAACGGTTCGTCCCCGCTGACCCTCGCTGATGGCTGCACCCGCAGCTTCCTCGCCGACGGCGACGAGGTCTCGATCAGCGCCACCGCGCCCGGTCCCGACCGCACCGTCATCGCTCTGGGCGAGGTACGCGGGCAAATAAACCACTCGTGAGTGCGTAACAGTGTTCCAGCACGCAATGCCACTCACGAGCACGCTAGCGTGCCAACGTGTGAGCCCGCCACCATCGACCTACCGGCTGCAGTTCGGTCCAGGTCTGACCTTCGCCGATGCTGTCGCCGTGGTGCCTTACCTGGCGGCGCTGGGTGTCGGGGCGGTGTACGCCTCGCCGCTGCTGGAGGCTATGCCGCGATCGCAGCACGGTTATGACGTGGCCGACCCCGGTCGAGTGTCCGAGGCGCTCGGCGGGGAGCCGGGCCGGCGCGCGCTGGTGGCCGCCGTTCGCGAGCACGGGTTGGCGCTGGTCGTCGACATCGTGCCCAACCACCTCGGGGTCGCTGATCCGCAGGCCAACCCGGCATGGTGGGACCTGTTGCGGCATGGGCCGGCATCGCCCTTCACCCGGTGGTTCGACATCACAGGCTGGCCGCTGCGCCTTCCCGTCCTGGCCGACTCCGCGGAGGCGCTGGCCGACCTGCGGGTGGATGGCGATCTGTTGCGTTACCACGAGCGTGCCTTTCCGTTGACCTCCTCCAGCACGACCGGCAGCCCACAGCAAGAGCACTACCAGCTAGTCTCCTGCCGGGCGGACGTGAGCTATCGGCGGTTCTTCGCGGTCAGCGAGCTTGCCGCGGTCCGCGTGGAGGACCCTGAGGTCTTCGCCGCCACCCACGGCGAGGTACTGCGCTGGGTCACCGACGGCGACGTCGACGGCCTGCGAGTCGACCACCCGGATGGCCTCACCGACCCGGGGGGCTACCTGCACCGGCTACGCGAGCTCGCCCCGGGCACCTGGATCGTGGTGGAGAAGATCCTCGAGCCTGGCGAGGAGCTGCCCGGCCGGTGGCCGGTGGAGGGCACCACCGGCTACGACGCGCTCGCCGAGGTCGACGGGGTGCTCATCGACCCAGCCGGGGAAGCGGCATTCACCGCGCTGGACACCGCGCTGACCGGCGGGCAGACCACCTGGACGCAGCTGGTGCACGACTGCAAGCTCGACGTGGCCACCGGCATGCTCGGCGCCGAGCTGCGCCGTCTGGCCGCGCTGGCACCCGACCGCGCAGACGCAGCGCACGCCCTGGGCGAGGTGCTGGCCTGCTTCCCGGTCTACCGGTCCTATCTGCCCGACGGGATCGAGCACCTGGACCAAGCGCTGGCGGCGGCCCACCGCCGACGTCCCGAGCTGGCCGCAACGCTGGAAGCGCTGTCGCCCCGGCTGCGGGATCCGGCCGATGAGCTGGCGGTCCGGTTCCAGCAGACGTCCGGTGCGGTGATGGCCAAGGGGGTGGAGGACACCGCGTACTACCGCTGGACCCGATTCATCGCGCTCAACGAAGTGGGCGGGGATCCGGCCCGCTTCGGGCTCGACGTCGACGACTTCCACGCCGCTTTGACGCGTCGCGAGCAGCACGCCCCGCACGGGATGACCACGCTGTCCACCCATGACACCAAGCGTTCCGGCGACGTGCGGGCCCGGCTTGCCGTGCTTGCCGAGCTCCCGGCACTGTGGGCCGACGCGGTGCAGGAGTTCACCGGGCTGGCCGACCTGGCCGGTGCCACCGTGCCCGACCCCGCGTTGGGCCACTTGCTCTGGCAGACCCTGGTGGGGGCTTGGCCGCTGCCCCCGGACCGGCTGCACGCCTACCTGGACAAGGCGATGCGGGAGGCGCGAACCCGTACCAGCTGGACCGACCCGGACGAGGGATTCGAGACGGCCATGCATGCCGTCGCCGACGCCGCGCTGGATAACCCCGCGCTGCGCGCCGCAGTCGCCCGGGTCGCGGCCCAGATCACCCCGGCCGGCCGGTCGAACTCGCTGTCCGCAGTGCTGTTGCAGCTGGCGATGCCCGGCGTGCCGGACACCTACCAAGGCAGCGAGCTGTGGGATCTGTCGCTGGTGGACCCGGACAACCGCCGCCCGGTGAACTTCACCGTCCGGGCCGAGCTGCTGCGGCGGATAGCCGACGGCTGGCTGCCCGACCTGGGCGCCCAGGATCCGAACGACGTCGGCGCGGCCAAGCTGCTCGTGGTGTCCCGGACCCTGCGCACCCGCCGCGACCATCCCGAGCGGTTCACTGGCTACACCCCGCTGCACGCACACGGCGTGGCCGCGCCGCACGCCGTCGCCTTCGCCCGCCGCGGGGTGGTCGCAGTCGCCACCCGGCTGCCGATCGGCCTAGCCAGGCGCGGTGGCTGGGGTCAGACGGCGCTACTCCTGCCCGAGGGCTCTTGGACCGACGCGTTCACCGGTTTCGCGACGTCAGAATCCGTCCCCCTGGCCGATCTGCTCACCCCCTACCCGGTCGCCTTGCTGCTGGCCGACTGACAATTGCGCCATCGCGAGGTCGGTGAGGCGCCAAGTGACGGGGACACACCGTCAGTTCCGGCGAAGACCTGCGACAAGGTCCGCAGGCGTCAGGATGACGGGGAACGGCCGTTGCGCCTGCCATGAGCGGTCACCCGAAGCGCACCCGGCCTCGACGTAGTGGCCGTCCACCAGATTCAACGCGTGCAGCGAGGGGTGCGCGGGATCCGGGTCAACCAGCCAGTACGACGCGACGCCTGCCTCCTCATAGGCGGACAGCTTCGACAGCCGATCGATCCGCCGAGTGCTGGGCGAGAGCACCTCAACGGCCAGCACTGGGGGTTCTCCGAGGTACTTGCCACCCGCTACGGCAAGCAGATCACCATGCCGGGCAACCAGCACATCGGGTTGCAGCGCGGTCCGCCGGTTGCCGCGCCATTCGAACGGGGCGATCACCACGTGCAGCTCCGGCGGGCATGCGGCCCGCAGCCTGATCGCCAGTTCGAGCACGACTTCCTGGTGCCACAATCCCGGTGCCGGACTCACCAGAAGCATCCCGTCCAGCAGCTCGTAACGGAGGCCGTCGTTCGGCATCCGCTCGAGGTCCTCGACGGTGAACTCCTCCGCAGGGCCGAACCCGTCCAGCCCAATAACCATGCCCCCATGGTGCTCCCTCGCTGTGGTCATGACCAGACAATGCCACCCGACCCTGACAGGATCGGGGCTCATGGACTTCACGGTGTGGGCCCCGACCCGGCAACGGGTGCGGGTCGTGGTGGACGGCGTCGAGCACGAGCTGGCCCGAGCGGCCGGTGGCTGGTGGAGCGGCACCGTCGCCGGCGCCGGATCGGGCAGCGACTACGCGTTCCGGCTGGACGACGAGGACCCCCCGCTTCCCGACCCTCGATCGCGGTGGCAGCCCAACGGGGTGCACGCGGCCTCGCGCGTTTACGACCACGGCGAGTTCCGCTGGACCGATCAGAACTGGACTGGGCGGGCGCTGGCCGGCAGCGTGCTCTACGAACTGCATATCGGCACGTTCACCCCAGGCGGTACCTTCGACTCCGCGGTCGAGCGTCTCGACCACTTGGTCGAGCTGGGCGTCGACCTGGTCGAGGTGATGCCGGTCAACGCCGTCGACGGGCCCCGTAACTGGGGTTACGACGGGGTGGGCTGGTACGCGGTCACCGAGAACTACGGCGGGCCGGATGCGTTCAAGCGCTTCGTCGACGCCTGCCACGCCCGCGGGCTGGGCGTGATCCTGGACGTGGTGCACAACCATCTCGGCCCGTCCGGCGCCTACCTGGACCGCTTCGGCCCCTACTTCGCCGGGAGCAACATCTGGGGGCCGACGTTGAACCTGGACGGGCCGCACTCCGACGAGGTTCGCCGTTATGTCATCGACAACGTGCTGGAGTGGCTGCGCGACTATCACCTCGACGGGCTGCGGCTCGACGCCGTGCACGCCCTGCGCGACACCCGGGCCACTCACCTGCTGGAGGAGTTGGCCATCGAGGTGGACGTCCTGGCCGTGGGCCTGCGCCGGCCGCTGTCGCTGATCGCCGAGTCCGACCTCAACGACCCGCGGCTGGTCACCCCACGCGCGGCCGGCGGCTACGGGCTGGCCGCGCAGTGGGACGACGACATCCATCACTGCCTGCACGCCACGCTGACCGGCGAGCGGCAGGGCTACTACGCCGACTTCGGCGCGCTGCCGGACCTGGCCCGCACCCTGCGCGGTGCGTTCTTCCACGACGGGCGCTGGTCGAGTTTCCGGCAGCGCACCCACGGCCGCCCGGTGGACACCGCACGGCTGCCCGGCTGGAAGTTCCTCGCCTACCTGCAGAACCACGACCAGGTGGGCAACCGGGCGACCGGTGACCGGATCTCGGCCACCCTGTCCCCTGGCCTGCTGGCCTGCGGTGCGGCGCTGGTGCTGTGCTCCCCGTACACACCGATGATCTTCATGGGTGAGGAGTGGGGTGCGACCACCCCGTTCCAGTTCTTCTCGTTCATGCCCGACCCAGCGCTGCGCGAGGCCATCCGTCGCGGTCGCTACGCCGAGTTCGCCGAGCACGGCTGGGACGACGTCGACGTCCCCGACCCGAACGACGAGCAGACCTTCCTGCGCTCCCGGCTGGACTGGTCCGAACCCGGCGCCGAGCCCCACGCGACCCTGCTGCGCCTCTACCGGGACCTGATCGCGCTGCGCAAGCGCTGCCCGGAGCTGTCCGACCCCAGACTCGACCGGCTGGCCGTCGACGTGGAAGCCCGTACCCTGGTACTACACCGCGGCACGCTCCGGGTGGTGGTGAACCTGAGCGCGCAACCGGTCACCGTGGCCTTGGACGGCCGGCCCGCCCAGGTTCTGCTCGCCTCCGGACCAGCCACCACCGCACAGCACAGCACACACCTCACCGGCGAGTCCTTCGCCGTGGTAGCGCTGACAACGTAACGATGGTGCGTGCCGTGAACTCGACAGCAGCCACGTTCACGATAGGCGAAATGTCACTGACGTCGAGTTCACGGCTTCCGGGGCTGGCCTGCTCAGCGGAACAGGCTGCGCAGTAGCGCCAGCACGAACAGGGCGCCTACGGCCATCAGGGAGTAGCGCACCTTCGGGTTGGCCAGGGTGGCCTCCAGCTGCTCCTTGCCGGCCTCGATCGCGCGCTTGGGGTTAGCTCGGGTACCGAGTTCCTCCAGCGTCACGGCCAGCGCGTCACGGGCCTGCTCGATGTCGTGTTCGATGGTGTCGGCGTCCCGGGCCATGAGTCCTCCTCGCGCGGGTGATGCGTGCGGCACACCGTAACCGGGTGGCGAAGTCACCCCGTCCGGGCGGTACCGTGCGGCCTCGTGACCGACAACATCCGGCTGTCCCCCGGCGATCCCGCCCCGGACTTCACCCTGCCCAACGCCGACGGCAAGCCCGTCTCGCTGTCGGACTACCGCGGCCGGTCCGTGGTGGTCTACTTCTACCCGGCCGCCGCCACCCCCGGCTGCACCACGCAGGCCTGCGACTTCCGGGACAACCTCGCCGAGCTGGACACCGCCGGTTTCGCGGTACTCGGCATCTCACCGGACCCACCGGCGAAGCTGGCGAAGTTCCGGGATGCCCAAGGCCTGCACTTCCCGCTGCTGTCCGATGTGGACCGTTCGGCGCTCACCAGCTACGGCGCCTACGGCGAGAAGCAGATGTACGGCAAGACCGTCACCGGCGTGATCCGTTCCACCTTCGTCATCGACGCCCAGGGCCGCATCGATAAGGCGCTGTACAACGTCCGGGCCACCGGCCACGTCACCAAGCTGCGCAAAGACCTCGGAGTTTGACGCCGTATCCTGTGCACTTGGTGTGTTCGTCACCACAAGCCGACGTAGCCCAACGGCAGAGGCCCGGGTTTTAGGAACCCGCCAGTGTGGGTTCGAATCCCACCGTCGGCACCGCAACCACGAAGGAGAGCACATGCTCAGCGCGCAACCAGAACTCGTCTGGGAAGGCCGGATCCATCTGGGCGACGAGCCGGGCGTGTACGGCGATGCCGCATACTCCGGGATCGCCCTGGAGTTCCCGTTGACGCTGCGCAAGACCGATCCCGCCGGTCCGGACACCACCACGCTCGTACTGCACGCTCAGGATCCACAGACCTTCGCCGGATATCCGGGTCACCTCATCACGGTGACCACCTACCAACCGGATCTCCACGATCCCGCACACGCCACAGAGACCGTGCTCGCCAGGGCCAGACTCAGCAACACCGACCCCAACCGCAAGGAGGTGGCTGTCGAGGTGCCCGTCGACCTCGCCGGCATCGCCTCCCCCGTGTTCGTCAGCATCCGGGTCCGCGTGGACACCGACGTGCCACCGGGTTTATACGACGACTTCGTGGTCACCAAGCTCCTGAACAAGTCAGCCAACTTCACCTTCGTGGCGTCATTCGGCTTCAGCAACTGAGTCACCCAACGGCGGCCAGCTCGTCTCACTGCTCATGCTCAAGCGCCTACACTACTTTCTTCCGCTGCTCGACCCACTCCCGCACCTCCTCGAGCCTCGCCTCTTGTCCCACATTGCCAAGCAACTGCCACCACACCACGTCCAAGCCTTGCCCGACGGCAAGATCGACACTTCGGAGCACCGTGCACCGTGGCCGGCGACACCAGAACGGCCACCTCCACGTCGACGAGCGACACAACCTGCATCGTCCTCGCTTGTTCACGACATGCTGCTGCAGCAGCATTACAACCACTCCCAAGAGTCGCACCGCCAGCTCTTTGACTACCTCCGGCTCAACCGGCTCCTCACCACGGAGTTTCTCCACCCACTGCTCCAGCTGTTCGAAGAGCAACCGGTGCCGCATCTCCTGCACGCCACTCACGATCTCCGGTCAGACTCCACGGTATGCACCGGTAGCGCAATCGGTCCGTCGACGAGAACATACCCTTCGATGACCGTCCGTACTCCGCCCGCCCGCCGCCGAAGCAGTTTCCCCGCCGCAATCAGCCGTTGCGCATAGTTCACTTGCTCGTCAGCGCTAGCACTTCCATCCATGATACGCATGCCCAGCGACGCCATATCCCTATTGAGCCGAGCTAGTTCGGCCAGCAATTCCCGATCTTCACGGATCACAGCTACACCTTCTCGATGGGCTGCCACACTAACTCGGTCTTCTCCCCGACGACGAAGGCCGCCGGTCCACCCTGCGGATAGCTGACATGTAGGTATGATCGTCACCGTGATAAAACCCACCCATGTCGTGGGTCGTGTTACTCACCAGTCGTTCAACTCCGTTCGTGCACTTTTTGGTCGGGCTTCAAGCTGGAAAACACCGAGACGGGCGGGGCGCCATCGTGAGGAGCGAAGCTCTGCCTCACGACTCGCACCCCGTCCCGGCACCATGGCCGAATACTCCGCCCGTGCAACCGCCCGTCACATGGACAGCGACGCATGATCAACATGTATCGGCTACATACTGTGCAGCCGGCATGCACGACAGGGCTTAGACTCCGGGCGACCTCGGTTACTTCTCTACTCTCGGCAAGCGGAGCCGCTCTCCATGAATGTTCGACGCGAAGCACAGTGCCACCGCTGCGGTACGCGGTTAGCGCACGACAATCCAGGCGCCTACTGCGCGCCGTGCATGGTAGGGAGCCGTGACCGGTTCGCGGCCCCACCCGAGGTGCCCGCTGAGTTCTGGGATGGTCACGCGATGCGGGTAGCGTTTGCGAGCCGCCATATGGGTACGGTGATCAGGGCGTATCGCTGCCATCCGTTCCACGGCCGCCGACCACTCCCGCAGGACGTGGTAGCGGGCTGGATAGGGGTAACGCAGGGGCAGCTCAGCCGCATCGAGAACGGGCCGACCATCGTGCATCTCGACCGGTTGATGCACTGGGCGCGGGTACTACGTATCCCGTCGTCATGCTTGTGGTTCACGCTTCCGGAGGACGACCGGGCCGCCATGCCCGGCGTCAGCTTGGTGCCGGCAGCAGCTGGACGGTCAGCGTTGATCGCCCTTGACGATGTTGACGTGTCGCTGTGCTGGGCGCCTACGGGTACGGTCGAGATCGTCAGCCAGTTCACGAGGAAGGACCTCACGTTGGACCGACGGGAGGTGACGCACATGCTTGCGGGCGTGGCCTTCGGCAGCGCTTTGTTGGAGCCGCTTGAACGCTGGCTATCGGGCGCTACAGAAAAACCGCGCGCTGGTCGGCTGGGTTCGGTGGGTTATCAAGAAGTCGAGCAGATCGAAAAGACCGCGCGGATTTTTCACGGTTGGGACGACCAGTTCGGTGGGGGCTTGCGGCGGAAAGCCGTGGTCGGCCAGTTGAACGAGGTTGCCATCCTGCTCCGAAGTTCACATCCGGCCGAGATAAGGCGGCGCCTGTTCGGGGCAATGGCGCAGCTCTCAAAAACCGCAGCCATGATGTCATGGGATTCCGGGCACCAGGCACTCGCCCAGCGTTATTATGTGCTAGCCCTCCGGGCATCCAAAGCTGCCGGCGACCGGGCGTTCGGCGCGAACGTCATGGCAGCGATGGCACGGCAACTGTTGTACCTCGGCCATGCGAATGACGCCTTGGAGTTGATGCGTCTTGCGCAGGAGAATTCGGCGGGTTACGTCACGGCGTCCGTGCGCGCTATGTTGCACACCCGAGAAGCGTGGGCGTACTCTAAACTGGGCCGCACGTCGGCTTTTCGTCGGGCGACGGGCAAAGCTGAAGACGCGCTGACCGAGGCGAAACCAGCCGAAGACCCGTACTGGATTACCTACTTCGATGTAGCCGAGCTGGAAGGCACGATAGGTGGGCGACTGCGTGAACTCGCCCACCAAGACAAGCAGCTTGCGGATGAAACAGCCGGGCGTATTTCGCAGGCGATAGCGCTGCGTCGTCCTGGCCAGTTGCGCAGCTCGGCGCTTGATCAGATCGGGCTGGCCGAGGTCCGGCTTATTCAAGGCGAGATGGAAGAGGCATCGCGCCTGGGGCATCAAGCTGCCGCACTGGTCGAGCAAACGTCATCAGACAGGGTACGCGTCAAGCTCGCCGGACTATACCAGTACAGCAACGCGTACCACAATGTCCCTGTAGTTGCCAGCCTGCGGGACCGTATCCGGTCGCTGTGCGCCGCGCAGCCCGCCTGACCACGGAGGAAACCGTGCCACGGATTGCCATTACCGGCCACATGAACCTGACGGCCGACAGCGCACCCCTCGTCCGCAAGGCAATCACTGCTGCATTGGCACCCTACACGAGCGACGAGTTAACCGGCATAAGCTGCATTGCGCGCGGTGCTGATTCCCTTTTTGCCCAAGCAGTGCTCGACGCTGGCGGCAAGCTCGAAGTGGTATTGCCAGCGGCCGGCTACCGAGAGCAGAAGGTCAAGCCCGACCACGCGACACAGTTTGACGAGCTGATGCGTCAAGCAAGGACCGTACACGTCATGCCCTACAAAGAGGCCGACCGGGTAGCGTACGAAGCCGCGAATGAAGTGCTTGTCTCGACCTGTGACACGCTCTTTGCCGTGTGGGATGGGCAGAGCGGCCCGGACAAAGGCAGTACCGTATCAGTAGTGGAATATGCGCGCTCGCGAGGAGTTCCGGTCGAAGTCATCTGGCCCGCGGGCGCATCAAGAGGTTAGCTTGTGGGCCTTGACCTGTGCAAGGTGCGACCGAAGAAGCGGAAGTTGGTGGCCTCGTCCCGGTTGCATGATGCGGTGAGCGAATTCCTGGAACAGAAGTGGTCTCCAGAGCAGATCAGTGCGAGACTGGATGAGGAGTACCTCTGATTGAGATGAGCAGTGTCTCACGGCAGGGTCAGGCGCGGCGGGTGCCCCGGTCCTTTACCACCGGTAGAAGTACTCGTCACCAGCGTGGCACTGGTTGAGCGCGGCGAGAGAGCCGAGCGCACCGCTGGAAGTGTTGAAGAGGTGGGATTAGGTACAAACAGGAGGACATGGTCACCATAGCGAGGATCGCCGGCCGGACTCAGTGGATACTTGCTATTCTGGCACGCTACGCCATGAGGCAACGATAATATTTACATAAATTGCACGAGGGGGCGGGTAAGCCTCGATCAGATAAATAGAAATATCAACAATCAGGCGACTGGTGCTTGAAGGCAGCTACAAGCTGTGAGCACCAAGCAGCCCCAGTGTCTCCGAAGATCGATTGCTTGCCCGGCGCGTGCGACATATGCACGTCGCTGACCATTGGTTTTACCAATCGTCCCCGCTTATCTCGGCGTGTCCCGCGGAGATAGCGCTGGCCTAGACTACAGTTGCAAACTGGCTTGCGAAGCCGTACGGCGGGCACCTTGGTGCGGACCCGCGACCGTCATGCGTTGAACCCCGTTTGGAGGCACCATGCAAGATCTGAGTAGCGTAGACACGGACGGACTGCGTCGATACGTGTTGCCCGCTGGCGAGGAGACAAGGCTGGACGGTGACGGCTTCCTCTTTGTTCCGGCCGACGGTGTGTGGCACTTTGATCCGAAATCGCGACCGCGACCGGTTGGTGATCTCATAACAAGCTCCGCAAGCTACGTGCTCCTTGCACCCGGTGGTGTCGGTAAGACCGTCACGTTCAAAGGACTTTCAGGCGCAGAGCGTGACGCACGGTACATCGATCTCACCGTCGCGGAACTTGGCGAGCTCAGGCAAGAGATTGCCTCGGCCATCGCCGATGGCGTGCCGGTCTACCTGGACGCACTTGACCAAGCCGAGCTCTACGAACCCCGACTGTCTCACGTACTCGAAAAGGAGTTGACGGCACCGACCGCTTGCGGCAACGCATGGCGGCTCGCGTGCAGGCCGGCAGCGTGGAAGGTGTCGCTCACCAGCGCGCTCAAGGGATCTCTCCCAGCGTTCGAAGAACTCAAGCTACTTCCCATGGACAGGACCACGGCGCAGGAGACCGTGACGAGCGCCGGATTCGACGGGGAGGAATTCATAGAAGCGCTTATCCGTGCCAACCTCGGACGCCTGTCCGCAACTCCTCAGCGTTTGCTAGCGACCGCTCGTCACTGGCACGAGAAGCGCATTCTACCGGACAGCCACCTTGTCGCCATCGAGTTCGAGGTCAGCCAGTTTCTGAAGGAGACCGACGACAGGCGCCACCCTCAATTGCCCGCGGACCGGGCGGCCAGGGTGGCAAAAAGAATTGGCGCGATCACCACCTTCGCTGGTGTCCGCCGGATAGCGATGGCATCGACTGACGACGCCCACGCCACCAGCGTTGTTGACCTACCATCGAGCCCGGAACCCGACGAGCCGGGAACCGTCGTCGGCCCGGCTGAGTACTGCGAGGTCCTCGGCACGGCCCTATTTGATGCGGGCCCGTCGGGTGCGCTGACATTCCGGCATCAGCAGTACGCCGAGTATCTCGCGGCCTCGTACCTGGCCGATCGTGGCGTTGCTGCGGCGCAACTGCCCGCGCTGCTGGGGGTTCACCACAACGGCCTTCTGCCCGGTGTGATGGTTGGCGTGGCCACATGGTTCGCCGCCATGCGACCCACCCTGGTTACCCAACTGATCACGGACAACGCGCAGGCGTTCACCGCTGCAGCCGTCGAGCTACCAACGCAGGCACGCGCCGCCGTGGTCGACGGCCTTTTAAGAGAAGCAGCATGCGCTGAACTGGGGCCCGAGTGGGGCTTGGACCTGTCGGGGCTAGTACATCCGGAACTCGACGCGCAGCTCGCCTCGCACTTAGAACGCGGGTGCGAGAGCTCCGAGCAGCTGTGGTGGGCCGCCCGGCTAGCGGTCGCCGGGAAGTGCCAACAGCTGGCTCCGTTGCTGGCCAGACACGCGCTCGACACCAGATGGAAACCGTGGGCACGTCGCGCGGCCGTCAAAGCTGTGCGCGAACTGGCTGACGAGACCGCACGGCGCTCATTGCGGAGTCTCCTTGCCCGCGATCCGACCGAAGATCCCGATGATGAGTTGCTCTCAGCCGCCATCGACGCTCTCTACCCCCAGATGCTCACCACCGAAGAGCTACTGTCCACGCTACGAGCTCCGCAATCACCGGACCTGTTTGGCGGCTACTGGGTAACTCTCCGACACTTAGCTGAGCGCGTCCCGGTCGACGACTTGCCCACCTTCCTCAATTGGTTCGCCGACCAGACACGCGCCGCTGGCGGCAGCGAACTATTCGAGGAGCTGTTCTTCGGCCTGGTCCACCGCGCATGGGCAGAAGCGCACTCGGGTAGAATCCGCACCGCGCTGGCTGATCTTCTGTCGTCCGATGCTCACTTAGGTCGCCGGATTCTTCATGAATCCCGACGTGAGAAACCCCCATGGGCGAATGGCGATGTGCAGTTACGTCGGGAGTTGGCTGTTGCTGTCGCAGAGAGTGTGAACGCGGACGCGTGGGACACACTCTTCCCACTGAGCCTGCTCGCTGCCGATGATGTTGTTTGGCTTATCGACCAGCTACCGTCACTGTCTCCGCGCGCGAGCTGCGTGCTGGCTAGATGTCTTCCCTACCTTCTCCACGAGCCGACCGAGGACATCGCCAACCGGATCCGGAACCTGGACCTCTCACATCCCGCCTACGATTCAACAGGAAGATTTCGGCAGCCAGTCGACCTGAACACACTTCCTGTCACACAATGGTCCGAAAAATCCGCAGCAGAACTCGAATCCCAGCAGCAGCAATCCGCCAATCAGAAGCAACTCCGCGCCAAGCTGGCAGCCGCCCTCGAACGATCCGCCTCCGACCCATCGACCTGGTGGCAGATCACCGTCCTCATTTCCTCTGACGACCAACCCCGTGCGAGCAGCGAGAGCAAATTCAGCCACGACTTGAAACGGCGACGGGGATGGCCGCTGCTCAGCGCCACAGAACAAGAACGGGTCCTCACCGATGGGCTGAATCATCTTCGAACGCATCGGGTCAACCCCGCAGACTGGCGCAACCCGAAGACCGTAACTGTGAACCAAGTGATCCCGCATTGGTCCGGCGTTTATCTGATGACCACACTGACCCGCCACGCACCCGAAATAATTCGCGCACTGGAGCCAGCTGTGTGGGAGGAGTGGGCGCCGGCCATCGTGGCGGCCTGGAACTTCGATCGTGATGAGGACGCCGGTCTGCGCCAAGAACTTGTCCACTTGGCACCACCCCACGCACGGCAACAGATCGTCAGAGCCGCACTCGACCATCTGGATATACTTGACACTATCGGCGAACACCTGTCGCTATACCCGCTTTACGAGTACCTCGCCGAAGAACTCGCGGCCGAAATTGCACAACGGCTACCCGCCGGACGCTACAGCAGCGGCATCGGCCACGGGCTGCTCGACCTGCTAACCCAACACTCACCTGCCATAGCCCGACAGGCATGTCGAGCGTTGAAGGATAAGCCCGAATCAGCTCTGTCTACGCAAGCCGCCCAGCACCTCGCGGCGCTGGACCCTAACGGCACCGTGGACGACCTCGCCACCACACAACTCTCGACAGCCGAGTTCGCCGAGATCATCCGGTATCTCCGAGTCGACGCACTGGACCACGAACACCTCGCCGACGCTGGCCGCCTTCTCCTCGACGCCTTCTCCTACGACGATGACCCTCCACCCCAGTCTGGCTTCCACAGCCGCGATGCCACAGATGAGGCTCGCGAGATCCGAGCCGAAGTGCTGCGCCGACTCGCTGCGCTCGGTCACACACAGACCCTCATCGACCTGCGAGAAGGTCGCCCACCAATCGACCGGAAAGCACTATCGGGGTATGAACGTACCGCCCGTACCCGGGAAGCCGATATCGCATTCGAACCGCTGAGCCCAAAAGGACTGCTCGACTTACTCGGCCGAAGTGACAGTCGCCTCGTTCGCAACGATGCCGACCTACTCGATGTCGTTCTTGAGCACCTCAATGAACTCCAGCGCCAGATCACACACAACGGCGCATCCGGAGACATCTGGAATGACACCACACATCCAAAAACTGAAGACGACATCTCAGACTGGATACGGCGACGACTACAAGAACGATTCCACCGCGGTCTCGTCATCGACCGTGAGATCCAAGTCCAGCGGATCAGACAAGGCGGAATTGGCACCCGAATCGATCTCACTGCCACGGCACCGACCGCCACGCAACCACCCAGCACCGCCCGCGTGATCATCGAAGCCAAACTCATCAACAACCCCGACCTGATGACTGCAATGGACAACCAGTTGGTACAACGCTACCTCGTTCCCCTTGGACTACAGCACGGGATTTATCTCATCTACTGGATAACGCCCGATCAGCGACCAAAGGGCTGGGTCCGCACCAAGCGCACCGACCGAAACGACATTCAAGAGCAACTTGAACGTCAGGCTTCCACCGCTCCGTCAGACGCACACATCAAGGTGTACATCCTGGACATCAGTCGACCTATCCGCGGATAGCTCAGCGAACGGCTCGGTCAGCACGACCCGCTCGGGAGCATCGGCTCAGCGCGTTGGCGACAGGGGACGCACCGGCCAGCGTGCGCAGGGCCTCGGTCTGTGAGGCGTCAGCCCGAGCTGGTGTTTGACACCTACGACGGGAAGATCACGGGCGGTGGGCAGTCCCACGTCGTTGGTGAGGTCGTCGACCATCAGTAGCGAACCTGCCCGGTGCGCCGGACCAGCAACGAGAGGATCCCGGGGTGTGACCTGGCGTCGGGAGCAGCATGAGACCGCCGTCCAGCTGATCATGATGTCCGCGCCGACGCGATGTCGTCGACGGTTCCCTCATCGACGCCGCTGTCGACGGCGACGAGATCCTGACCACCGAGCCGGATGACATCACCACACTCGCTCAGCACAGTGGCAAGAACCTCATCGTGACCCGGGTATGAGGTGATCGGTGCTACCGACCGTTAGGCAGCTGCCGGATCGAGAATGGTGACGTCGACGGCATCGGCCGGTTCCGGTACCGGTTGTCCGGTCTCGCGAAGCAGAACGAGGTGCTCAGCCATTGCTTCCCGCATCAGTTGCTCGGTCTCGGCACGCGTGTCAGCCGCCGCCACGACACCCGGCAGATCTGGTGAGTACGCCGAGTAGCCGCACCCGTCGTCTCCCTCGAACACGACCACATAGCCTCTCAAGACCGCTCCCTTTGCAGACCTGCTTGATTGAGGATGCTCGCTTCAGTCTTCGGCTTCACGGTAGCGCTCGGCTTGCCGGCGACAGTCACAAGACCAAGCTTGGCAGTAATGAGCGAAGTGGCGATGCGAGCCGGTGACCCGCTTGAGTGTCCAGCCGTCCTGCTCCAGAAGACGGACGACCTCGATGACCTTCATGGGCACAGCGGGACGGTAACTCGCCGGGCCGACATTTCCGCGATACCACGCTGCCGACGGCGCTGTGCATCTGGCCACCCGTCACTGAGCGACGACGCATCGTGGGCTCAGCACAAGTCACACGTTGAGTCCGACGGTGGTGCCGGTGGATTACAGGTCCCGGCCCGAGGTATCACGCGGCGCGATGTGCTCGGCGTGCAGCGCGCGCAACGCGCGGATGGCCTGCACGGCGTGGCGGCCGTCAGCGGCCTGGATCGCCATCACGGCAAGGTACTCGTCGTCGGGGATCTCCAGGCGGGCCCACGGGGCGCCGTCGGGGAAGGACACTCGGACCACCAGCTGCCAGGGCAGCGTCCGGGACCCGCCCAGGTTTCGCACCTCGACACCGTCGGCGCCGGCGCGCACCCGGGGCCGGGCGAACAGCAGGGCTGCTCCGGCCAGCAGCAGCCCGATCAGCATCATGGCCACCTGGTCGGAGACCTGGAAGTAGACACCGGTGGGGGTTCGCCGCAGCAGCGCCGCGACCACCGTGAACACCACCACCAGCAGCACAGCGGCGGCGATCGCGACCCAGCGGGCTTTGCGCGGCCGGGCCTCGAAGAGCACGCCGGTGGGCCTCACCCGCCCTGCCGCAACCCGCGCAGCACCAGAGCGGTCTGCAGCGCGGCGACGCAGGCGTGGAAACCCTTGTCCTCCGCCGAGGAGGGCAGCCCGCAGCGGTCCAGGGCCTGTTCCTCGGTGTCACAGGTGAGCACCCCGTTGCCCACCGCAACCCCCCCGTCCAGCGCGACCCTGGTGAGCCCGGCGGTGACCGCGTCGCAGACGTACTCGAAGTGCGGGGTGCCACCGCGGATCACCACCCCCAGCGCGACCACCGCGTCGTGCCGGCGGGCCAGTTCCTGGCACACCACGGGCAGCTCGACCACGCCCGGTACCCGCACCACGGTCGGCTCGGTGATCCCGGCCTGGGCCGCGGCGGCACAGGCCCGGTCCAGCAGCGCGGTGGTGATGCGCTGGTGCCAGCAAGTCACAGCGATGCCCAGCCGCAGCTGTGCGCAGTGCGGTACTTCCAGCGTGGGCTGGCCGGTGCCGCTCATGGTCGCAGGCTACCGGTGGGGTCCAGGCCGTCGAGATCGTGGCCCAGCCGGTCGCGCTTGGTGCGCAGGTAGCGCAGGTTCTCCGGGTTGGGCCGGACGGGCAGCGGGACCCGGCCGGTGATGGTCAGGCCGTAACCCTCCAACCCGGCCCGCTTGGCCGGGTTGTTGCTGAGCAACCGCATCGAGCGCACCCCGAGATCGGCCAGGATCTGCGCCCCGGTGCCGTAGTCCCGGGCGTCGGCGGGCATACCCAGGGCGAGGTTGGCGTCGACGGTGTCCGCGCCGGCGTCTTGCAGTTGATATGCCTGCAGCTTGTGCATCAGCCCGATACCGCGCCCCTCATGACCGCGCACGTAGAGCACCACCCCGCGGCCCTCGGCGGCCACCGCGGCCAGTGCGGCGTCCAACTGCGGGCCGCAGTCGCAGCGCAGCGAGCCCAGCACGTCACCGGTCAGGCATTCCGAGTGCACCCGTACCAGCACGTCAGCCCCATCCCCGATCTCCCCGGTGACCAGTGCGATGTGCTCCACGCCGTCGAGCAGCGAGTCGAAGCCGATCGCCCGGAACTCCCCGTGCACGGTCGGGATCCGAGCCTCCGCGACCCGTTGCACCTGCTTCTCGAACCGGCGCCGGTAGGCGATCAGATCCGCGATGGTGATCAGCGCCAGATCGTGCTCGGCGGCGAAGACCTCCAGCTCGTCGCGGCGGGCCATCTCGCCGTCCTCCTTGGCCGAGACGATCTCGCACAGCACCCCGGCCGGGGGCAGCCCGGCCATCCGGGCCAGATCCACCGATGCCTCGGTGTGCCCGGGACGGCGCAGCACCCCGCCCTCTTTGGCCCGCAGCGGCACGACATGTCCCGGGCGGACGAAGTCGACCGACTTGGCGTCCGGGTCGGCCAGCAGCCGGATGGTGCGGGACCGGTCCGCCGCCGAGATCCCGGTCGTGACGCCTTCCCGAGCGTCGACCGTGACGGTATACGCGGTGCCGCGCTTGTCCTGGTTGGTGTGGAACATCGGCGGCAGGTCCAACCGGTCGCAGTCCTCCCCGGTCAGCGCCACGCAGATGTATCCCGAGGTGTACCGGACCGTGAACGCCAGCAACTCGGGAGTGGCCCGGGCCGCAGCGAAGATCAGGTCACCCTCGTTCTCGCGCTCCTCGTCGTCCACCACGATCACCGGGCGCCCCGCCGCCACGTCGGCTATCGCCCGATCGATGCCGGCGAAAATGCTGTGGGTCATCGCGTCCTCCCTCTCCCGCATCATCCCCCACGCCAGCTTTAGCGGAGGCATGATGTGGGCAGGACAACCACGCTCGGCGGACCGGTACCGGCGCGGCGTAACCTTGCGTCACCTTCTCGCCGAGGTGTCCGCCCCGGGGCATCGGCGGAGGTTCGGCGAGAGAGGGATCTCGTGGACGTTGACGACGACGCGCACACAATCGGCACCCGGCTGCGCCAGATTCGGAATTCGCGGGGTAAGTCGCTGGATGTGATCGCCGGATTGGCCGGGATCAGCAGAGCGAGCCTTTCCCGCATCGAGCGCGGTGAGCGCGCCCTCGACAGCCGATCCGAGACTGTGGCCTTGGCTAACGCGTTACAGATCTCCCCCGCGGACTTGACCAGGCTGCCAGTGCCGGCGCCAGGCAACGGGGAAAACGCCGCAGTCAAGGCGATACGGCGCGCACTGATCGCGATCAGCCGTGACGAACCAGGCGGGCAGGTGGTCGCCCCGGACGCACTGCGGATCCGGGTGGAGGTCCTGGTGGCGGCTAAAACCGAGTGCCATTACGAGCAGGTCGGTCGTGAGCTGCCCGCACTGATCCGGGATCTACACACCAGCATGGCAGCCGGGCGGGATATCCGCGAACTGCTCGCCTTGGCGGTGCTGCTGCACGTGCAAGGCTCGCAAGCCTTCCTGCATACCGCAGGCGCGTCCCCTGACCTGTGCTGGCAGGCCGCTACGCTGACGCGGCAGGCCGCCCGCGAGCATGGTGGCGCCGATGTGCTCGGTCTGGCCGCGTTCGGCGCGGCGAACGGGCTGCTGGCGGCCGGTGAGTTCGATGTGGCACGGGCCGAACTCGATTCGGTGGTCGTGCCGACGACGACGGAAGCCGCTGAGCAGCTTGCCGGCATGTTGGCGCTGTCCCGGTCGCTGGTGGCTGCTGCGGATACCCGCCCGGGAGACGTCGCTGCCCCGTTGGATCACGCTAGCGACTTGGCGCAACGCACCGGCCAAGGCAATGCCTACTGGTTGGGCTTCGGGCCGACGAATGTCGGGGTGTGGCGGATGGCAGTTGCGTTGGAAGTTCGGGACTACCCCCTGACCGCCACTATCGCGGAAAAGTTGCGGCCCGAGCTGCTTCCCAACGCCAGCCGACGGGCCGCTTACTGGGCCGACTACGGCCGGGCGCTGGCCCGGCTGCGGGGACGTCAGGACGATGCCGTGCGGGCGTTACGACGGGCAGAGCGGATCTCGCCGGCCCGGGTGCAACGTCACCCGTTCGTCCGCGAGGTGCTCGCCGAGCTACTGTCCAGGTCACGCCGGGACTCGGTGGGTCGAGAGCTGCGGGGGATGGCCTACCGGGCCGGTTTGCTCGGATAGCCTAGCTAGGTGATCTCTCAGGGCAGAGAGGCCACCGGCTTGATCGCCTGCACTGTTGTCAACCATGACCGACGACCCATTCTTAACACGCGGGACGGGCACATGCCGCAGCGTGATCCACGCGACCTGTGCACTGCACCGGGGCCCGGTGGGCTTCACCAACCTGGTGGTGAGCAAGCACGGCGGGAAGATCGAGCTGGACCCGCACGCCGCCGGCGCCTGCAAGATCACGATTGATGAGGACGGGGCCAGAGTGCTCCGTGATACGTTGATCGAGTGGCTCGGATGAGCGCGAGTCGCTGGCGATCTGCCAATCGAATACCTGCGCAATGCGAATCAACGGACCCGCCCGGATGCGGCGGATGAGTTCAGCCGGTCCGGGGTGTTGGAGAACGTCGAGGACCGCACACCAGTCGGCGGGCCCGGACGTGGCGGTTCAGGTGCGGGTGGTGCTGCTGGTCCTCGGCTTTGGGATACGGGCCTTCCACACCGACGAGACCGGCAAGCGCTGTCCGGTGAGTTCTCCCACCGCGACCCGGTGACGGCTGCGAGGCTGACGGCCATGCGAGAGAAGATCTGGACGCTCATCGGACGCCACGCGGGCGGCGCGCAGTGGCGCATCCTGTGGTTTGCCCACACCAAGTACATCGTCGGCGTCTCCGGGCTTGTGCGGAACAACGCTGGCCAAGTGCTGCTCATTAAGGGCCGCATGTGGAAGCCGAGCCGACCGTGGGGCCTGGTCACCGGCTACGCCGAATCCGGCGAGCGCTGGGAGGACACCGTCGTCCGGGAGGCACGCGAGGAGACCGGCTTCGAGGTGAGAGCCGAGCCCAACCCGGTCCGCCTAGTCACCGGCTTCAAGCTGCGCGCCGAGGTCGCCTATCTCGCCGAATTCGTCGGCGGTTCCTACCGGCCCGATCCAAAGGAAGTCCTGGACGCCGGCTTCTTCGACATTGACGAGTTGCCGGATGGCCTGCTGCCGCAGCACCGGGATCTGATCGAGCGCCATCGCTACTGGTTCAAGGGGGACGACGTTGACCGTGCTCACGCCCAACGAAAAGCTCACAGGCACACCACACCAGAAGCGGGAGATCTATGAGCGGCTGACCCGCTTCCGCCAGCAACCCGACCACACGCTCAAACTATCCGAGACGCATCCAAGCCTGGCCTTCCAGACTCTCGACCAAGTGCTCGCCGGCTTCGGCGACCGCGAAGTGTTCACCCTCGGCGTACGGCTGGCGCGAGAGCGATTCGCCGAACTGGGGCTGTCTGAGTTGCTTCTGCACGAGCGCGTGTTCGTCGGCGTCACCTCAACGCGGCCAGCCTGGGGCGGCTTCCACTACCCCAACCCGGCTCCGGAAGGACTGCCGCCGGGCTACCGCTATGTCCAAGCCGCAGCGGTCATCACCTGCTACGGCGACCTGCACGGCGACATGCCCAGCACTTCCGGCGTCGCTGGACTCGACCTGATCCGCAGCTACACGCACGACTGCTTCCATTGGGGGACCTTCCGGTCCTACCGGCTCGGGCCCACCGGGATTCACCGCAACCAGCACGGTATCAACTTCCGCCGGGAGGACGGCAGCAGCTACTCCGCACGCGACCCGCAAGGCTCGGCGTCGACCCGTAACCTCGGCGTCATCATGGAAGGCGCGTTCGATCGAGAAGCGACGGCCGTGGTCCGCGACGTGGCCGCCACCGCTGGCATCACGTGCCCAACGGCGAGTATGGACCGGTACGCCTGGCACGACAGCACCGGAGACGGGCTGAGTGCCCCCGACCGCGCCAATCCCTGGCTGACCGCCATGAACGGCTACGCCGCATTGGTGACGGCCCCCTACGCCGCGTTCCTTGGCGAGATCGGCGGTCCTGACTCCGACGAGCTACACGAGCTGATCATTCGCGCGACCCTCGACGGGAACCTCGCCCCACTCCAGAGCTGGCTGGAGGACCGCTACGGCCCCGGCGAGTTCATGGCGCTCTTCCGCAGCAGCGCGTACAGCGGCGTAAGGGTGATGGGGACCGCGACACCACGCCAGGGTAATGTGGTTGGCGGTACTGCCATCACCGATACTTCTTTCAGTAGGTCAGCGGTATTCAAGGTCGCGCCGCGTTCGCCCCCACATCCCAGCCGCGGGTGAGGTGGTCGCCGGGATGGCTTCAACTGGGAAGGATTCTTCGGGCTACGACCCACACCGCAACTGGAGGAGGCCACGCGGCTTTATCGCTACGACGTAGTCTTCGTGCTGGACCCACTCGATACTTTCGAGGACCCCGACGACATCGTCTGGGCCAAGGACCGGGAAATCCGCCGCGTTCACGAGCTGATCGTGCAGGGCTATTACGACACCGGCTACGAACCAGTGTTCGTCGCCCCCGACTCCGCCGCCGCCCGACTGGACCTCATCTGCGCCAACCTGCGCCTACCCAAACCCAGCCGAGGAGCGTGACCCGCGATGTTTACACCGAATCGCCCTGGGAGACCGTCGTTGCTGCTGTCGCCGAACAGCGTGCTGGCAAACGCGCTGCTGCGCACCATCGATCTCCTGCGGCCCCGGGTGCATGCAGCGCGACCGGCGCGGATCGAGTTCGTGGTCGGCACCCAGATCAACGGCGCGCCACCCCTGCCGCGCAGATGCCGACGCGGATCTTCACGCCACAGGTGCTCGCGCCAACCGGGGCGAAGCTGTCCAGGTCTTTGCTGCGTGAACAGGGCAAAGGCGCCCTACCTCCTGACGTCGAGCCCTGGATGCTCGACACCACAGCCTGGCCCGGCGACACCGACGACTACGTCGATGCCATGGTCTGGCTGGTCAGCGAACTGCTCACCGATCCCAAACACTTCTTCCGTTCGTTCACCGTCAAGGAACTCGGCCGACTGATGACCGCACGCCCCGCCGAACCCGCCGTCCGCGCCCACGAGATGGGCATCTACAAGCGCTACTTCGACCTCATCGCCACCGGCCGCAAAACCACCGAGATCCGGGTTAACGACTCCAGTCGCAAAAAAATCAAGGAAGGCTCACTGATCCGGTTCCACTGCCAAGGTGACCAGATCCTCACGCGCGTCACCCGCATCGTCCGATACACCAGCTTCGACGAAATGTTCGACCATGAATCCGTCACCTCGGTCAACCCACTCGCCACCCGCGACGAGCAGCTGGCCAATATCCGCCAGATCTATCCACCCGAGCGTGAAGCCCCCGGCGTCCTGGCCATCGGCATCGAGCTGGTCGACCTACCACCTACACGACAAGAAACCTTAGCCGTCATGGCACTCGAGTCACCATTCGGTCGACATACTTCGCAATCACGTCGACCTCGAGGTTCACCAGTTCGCCGGGGCGTCGCAGGCCCAGGGTGGTCAGCTGCTGAGTGGTCGGGATGAGCCCCACGGAGAAGTCGTCAGCGCCCGCCTCGATGACGGTGAGCGAGACCCCGTCCACCGTGATGGACCCCTTCTCGACCAGGTAGCGGGCCAGCGCAGCAGGCATGCCGATCCGGATCAGCTCCCACGGGGCGGCATCCTGCGGCGCGGTGCGGGACAGCACGGTCCCGGTGCCGTCGACGTGGCCCTGCACCAGGTGCCCGCCGAGCCGGTCGCCCACCCGCACAGCTCGCTCCAGGTTCAGCCGGTCCCCGATGCCGGCCGGACCCAGGCTGGACCGGCGCAGCGTCTCCCCGATCACGTCGGCGGTGAACACCTCACCGTCGACGTCGACCACGGTCAGGCACACCCCGTTGACCGCGATCGAGTCACCGTGGCGCGCATCAGAGCTGACCAGCGGCCCGCGAACGGCGAACCGCGCCGCGTCGGGCCGCTCGTCGCGCCTGACGAGCTCCCCGAGTTCCTCGACAATGCCGGTGAACACGCCATCAGCCCTTTCTGGCGGTGTGCCTCACCGGCCACCGCACGCCCGGGCCTGCGCCCGCAGTGACTCGACGGCCCGAGCGGGGTCGTCCGCCCCGTAGACCGCTGAGCCCGCGACGAAGCAGTCCACCCCGGCCTCCGCGGCGGCCTCGATGGTGTCGGCGTTGATCCCCCCGTCGATCTCGATCAGCACGGTGAGGTGCCCGGTGTCCACCAGCCGCCGGGCGGTGCGCACCTTGTCCAGCACCTCGTGGATGAACGACTGCCCGCCGAAGCCGGGCTCCACGCTCATCACCAGCAGCGTGTCGTAGTGCCGCAGCACCTCTACCCAGGGCTCCAGGGCAGTCTTGGGCTTGATCGACAGACCGGCTTTGGCGCCGGCCGCGCGCAGGTCCTTGGCCAGCTTCACCGGGTCGTGCGCAGCCTCGGCGTGCACGGTGACGTTGTAAGAGCCCGCCTCGGCGTACCCGATCGCCCACCGGTCCGGGTTGTCGATCATGAGGTGACAGTCCACCGGGATGTCGGTGTACTTCATCAGGCTCTGCACCACGGGCAGGCCCAGGGTGAGGTTGGGCACGAAGTGCCCGTCCATCACGTCGACGTGCAGCCAGTCCGCACCCGGTGCCACGTTGACCTCGTCGGCCAGCCGGGCGAAGTCAGCGGACAGGATGGACGGCGCGATCATCGGCTGGTGCGGCACAGGATGAACGGTAGCGCCTCGTGAGTGGCAAACAGTGTTATAGCACTCAATGCCACTCACGAGCGGGGCTGACGGTGAGTTCCAGCCGGTCCTCGACGACGCTTCCGGCGACCTCTTGGCCGCCGCTGAGGTCGCCGGCGAGCAGCATGCGGGACAGCTGCCGGTCCAGTTCACGTCCGATGGCGCGGCGCAGCGGCCGGGCCCCGAACTCCGGCTGATAGCCACGGTCCGAGATCCAATCGATGGCGTCGTCGTCGAGGCGCAGCGTGATGTCTTGGGCGCGTAACCGTTGCCGGGTCTGCTCCAGCAGCAGCTCGGTGATGGTGCGCAGGCGCGGCCGATCGAGACCGCTGAACAGGACGATCTCGTCGATCCGGTTGAGGAACTCCGGCCGGAAGTGCCGCCGCACGCTGGCCATCAGTGGTTCCCGTACCTCCTCGACTGATCTCCCAGCGCTGGTCGCGGCGAGCAGCTGATCCCCGCCGAGGTTGCTGGTCATGATGATCACAGCGTTGGCGAAATTCGCGGTCCGGCCCCGGGCGTCGGTGAGCCGGCCGGCGTCGAAGATCTGTAACAGGATGTTCGAGACGTCGGCGTGCGCCTTCTCGATCTCATCCAGCAGCAGCACCGTGTACGGGGTGCGGCGGACGGCCTCGGTGAGCTGACCGGCATCTTCATGGCCGAGGTAACCGGGCGGGGCACCGATGAGCCGTGACACGGTATGCCTGTCCTGGAACTCGCTCATATCGATGCGGATGAGTTGTTCTTCTGACCCGAACAGGGTCTGCGCCAGCGCCCGGGCCAGCTCGGTCTTGCCGACTCCGGTCGGCCCGAGGAACAGGAACGACCCGACCGGCCGGTCCGGGTGGTTGAGCCCGGCGCGGCTGGCCCGGACCGCGTGCGCGACGGCCTCGATCGCCTCGTCCTGCCCGACGACTCGCTGCCCCAACTGCTCCTCAAGATTCAGCAACCGGTGCCGCTCGATCTCGGTGAGCTGAGCGACCGGGATGCCGGTGCTGCGGGCAACGGTGTCCGCCACATCGTTTGCGCCGACCTCCGGCAGGCGTGCCGGGGCGGCGCGGGCACGGTCCAGCTCCACAATTGCCAGGTCGAGCTCCCGGGTCAGCGCCTCGGCCCGCTCGTAGTCTTCGGCGTCCACCGCGATGTCCTTGGCCCGGGTGAGCTGTTCGACGCGCTGCACGAACGCCCGGGTGTCCTCGCTCGAGGCGCCGGCCCGCAGCCGGGCCCGGGCGCTGGCCCGATCGATCAGGTCGATCGCCTTGTCCGGCAGGAACCGGTCTGTCAGGTAACGGTCGGACAGCCGGGCTGCGACGTCGATGGCTCCGTCGGTAATGCGCACCCGGTGGTGCGCTTCGTAGCGCTTGCGCAAGCCTCGCAGGATGGCGATGGTGTCCTCGACGCTCGGCTCGGCGACCAGGATGGGCTGGAACCGTCGTTCCAGAGCAGGATCGCGCTCGATGTGCCGGCGGTACTCGTCAACCGTCGTGGCTCCGACAACTTGCAGATCACCGCGGGCCAGCGCCGGTTTGAACATACTGGCGGCGTCCATCGCACCACCCTCGGCCGCGCCGGCACCGATCACGGTATGCAGCTCGTCGAGAAACAGCACCACGGTCCGGGCAGCGGCGGTCACCTCGTTGATCACCGCAGTGAGCCGTTCCTCGAACTCGCCGCGGTATTTGGTGCCGGCCACCATCCCGGCCAGGTCGAGCGCAATCACTCGCCGGTTGCGCAGCGGTTCCGGGACCGCGCCGTCGGCTATCCGCTGGGCGATGCCTTCGACGATCGCTGTCTTGCCGACACCAGGGTCTCCGATCAGCACCGGATTGTTCTTGGTGCGCCGTGACAACACCTCGAGGACCTGCTCGATCTCATCCTCCCGCCCGATGACCGGGTCGAGACGGCCGGCACGGGCAGCGGCCGTGAGGTCGCGGCCGTGGCGGTCCACCCGTTGCGTCGACGTTCCGGACCGGCTCACCCCGCCGAGGGATTGCTCGAGGCCGTCGACCAGCCGGTTGACGAGGTCTCCCAGCGGGTTGAACCCGGAACCGAAAGGTCCCTCGGGCATAGCCGACCCTCCTGCGTTGCTGCATGCTGAGACTACGACAGCGGCCAGGTCACGCCCTGGCGCTTGGCGTCGTCGTAGCCGGCGTCGATCCGGGCCTCGACCGACGCCCGGGAGAAGTCGGTGCCGTTGGCCAGGTCGTGATCGAGGTTGGCCTTGATGACCGTGAAGCTGTCGATCCTGCGGTGACTCAACATCTTCTGATAGGTCTCATCGGCCCGTACCGGGCTGCCGGCCGGGATCTCCTTATTGACCAGCTCAATGAGCCTGATCACACTGTCGATCTTGTGGAAGAGCTGCTCGTCGAGCTTGAGCCGGCTGGTGTACTGCAGCTGCTGCATCCTGCTGACGACGTCGGGCAGCGTCTGGGGCACGGGAGCGTCCATGGGGAACAGCTCGATCACGATCAGTTCCCGGTGGATGGCGGGGTTGTCCGGCTCGCAGGACTCCAGGACGTTGATGGCCGGGCCGAGTGGGGTGTTGGTGAACAGACCTCCGTCCCAATACCATTTGCCGTCGACCTCGGTCATGGGCAAGCCGGGCGGGAGGCTGCCGCTGGCCACCACCGCGTCGAAGGTGAAGTCGTGGTCGGCATTGTCGAAATACCTGATCTGCGCGGTCCCGATCTCCATGGCGCCCACGATCACCCGGATGTCGCCACGGTTGAGCTTGTCGAGGTCGGCCAGCTCCGCCAGGGTCTGGCGCAGTGGCCCCGTCTCGTAGATGCTCGTGGTCGCCCACGGCGCCATCAGCAGCGCGGGATTCAGCTGGTACATGCCGGGGTTGCCCAGCATCGCCAGGGACCGCTCGACCTGGCGCGGCAGGAACGGGATCGTCACCGCAGGCAAACCCGGCACCCGCGGAAGCACCGTCAGCTTGTCGCGCCACAGCGTCTCGAGGGTGGCGATGGGCTCGCCCCGGGCCCCACCGAGCACCGCGGCAGTCACCGCACCGATCGAGATGCCGGCCACCGCCGCCGGCATGAACCCAGGTCGCTGGTCGTAGACGGCCTTGAGCACGCCGAGCTCGTAGGCGCCCAGGGCACCCCCGCCCTGCAGCACGATCGCCGTCCGGACATCGGCCGGATCAGTAGGCATCACAGCTCCTTGCCGCAGAAATCACGAGCGGCGGCGCTGCCGCGTCTCAGTCAACAATGCCCACGGTACGCCGGCGCACGTCAGCGTCGTGCCGGACCGAGCTCATCCAGAAACGTCACCATGGCGCCGTGCGCGATCTCGGGCTGGTCGGTGAACACGATGTGACTCGCTCGCGGGATGAGCGTCAGGCGGGCGCCGGGAATGCGCTCGGCGATGATGCGGCCGTTGCCGGGCGGGACGAGACGGTCGGACTGGCCGTGGATGACCAGGGTCGGTGCGGTGATCTCGGGCAACCGGTCGTAGGACGACCAGGACGGCAACGCCCGGACCTGACCCAGGTACCCCTGCGCGCTCGGGTAGGTCCGCAGCCGGACCGCGAGATCCTCATCGATTCGCTCGACGGGGGTGCCGGGGTCATAGACGTACGGGTTCATCACCCGGATCCCCTGCTCCGCGGGCATCCTGCCGCGGGCCAGCAGCGTGACGCCGACCTCGGGCTCGGCCGGGACCAGCCGCGGCCCCCCGCACAGGGTGGCGACGAGCACCAGCCCACGTACCCGCGAAGGGTGCCGCAACGTGAGTTCCTGGGCGATGGCACCGCCCAGGGAGACGCCGACGACGTGGGCGACGTCGGCCGCGGCGGCGTCGAGGACCGCGACGGCGTCGGCCGCCATATCGCTGACGCGATACACCCCCGGGGGCACGTCGCTGCGACCCACCCCCCGGTTGTCGAACCGGATGACCCGGTAGCGCGGGGACAGCACCGGGATGGTGCGGTACCACATGTCGTGGGTGTAGCCGAGGCCATGGATGAGCAGGACCGCCGGACCGGCACCGCTTTCTTCCCAGAACAGTCGTGTTCCGCCGTTTTCGGTGTAGGGCACGAGCCCTATTGTCCGCACTGTGTCAGCGGTGCGGTGGGGGTCAGCGGTGCGGTGGGGCGCGATCGAGGCAGGAGGGACGAAGGTCCTGTGCCTGGTCGGCTCCGATCCCGACCACATCGTGGCCCAGACCCGGATCCCGACCGGGAGACCAGCCGAGACGCTGGCGCAGGTGGTCGCTTTCTTCCAGCAGGAGACGGCTCGCGGCGGGCCGCTGACCGCGATCGGCCTCACCTCGTTCGGCCCGCTGGAGCTGCGTCGATCCCACCCGCGGTACGGGTTCATCCGGACCACCCCGAAACCGGACTGGTCCGACGTCGACCTGGTCGGGCCGGTCCGGCATGCACTGGGCGTGCCGGTGGGGTTCGACACCGACGTCAACGGGGCCGCCCTCGGTGAGGGCCGGTGGGGCGCCGCCCGTGGTCTGGACACGTTCGTCTATTTGACCGTCGGCACCGGCATCGGCGCCGGAACTGTGGTCGAGGGCCGGCTCATCCACGGGCTGGGGCACCCCGAGATGGGTCACCTCAGCGTGCCGCGCCAGCCCGGTGATGCCTTCGCCGGCAACTGCCCGTTTCACGCCGGCTGCCTGGAGGGTATGGCCAGCGGCACGGCGATCGCCGCCCGCTGGGGCCGCCCGGCTGAGCAGCTCGAGGGCGACGAGCTGAGGACGGCGGTCCAGCTCGAAGCCGGCTATCTGGCCGCTGGGCTGCGCACTGTCGTCTACTCGCTCGCGCCGCAACGCATCGTGATCGGTGGTGGTGTGGCCGCCCTGCCGGGGCTGTTCCCGCTGATCCGCGCTGCTCTCGCCGCGGAGCTGGCCGGGTATCCCGGTCTGCCCGAACACGCCGGCGACGACTTCATCGTCCCGGCCACGCTCGGTCCGCTGGCCGGTCCGGCCGGCGCCCTGATCCTCGCCGAGCGGGTTGCCGGGTAGGGGTGCGTAGATGATCAGCTGTAGGTCCGGGTGGTCGGCGGGGGTCAGCTGGTGGTGCTCGAAGCGCAGCTCACCGGCCTCGGGGTGGCGGAAGACCCGCTCCCGCGAGGCGAAGCCGCCGACGGCGTGGCTGTCCCAGCCGAGCCGGAAGGCGTCGCTGGCCGAGGTGAGTCTGCGGATGAGGTCGCAGATGCGGGGTTCACCGAGGCGAGGCCCGGCCTCGGCGCGGAACTCGGCCAGGAAACGGCGGCTCGTCACCTCCCAGTCCGGCAGCAGCTCGCGCACGGAGGGATCGGTGAAGACCAGCCACAGCAGGTTGCGGTGCTCGACGGGCACGCTCGCGACGTTCGGATACAGCCACTCGTAGGCGGCGTTCCACCCGGCGATCGACCAGTCGGCGGTGATCGCGTAGGTGGGGAACCCGTCCAGCGCGTCCAGCAAGCGTTGCAGGTGCGCCGGCATCGACGGCGCGCTCGGCCCCGGGGTGGCCTGCTGGGTCGAGTACCCGGCCAGGGACAGCAGGTAGCTGTGTTCGGGCGGCGGTAGCCGCAGCGTGCGCGCCACCGCGTCCAAGACCTGCCGGGACGGATTGATGTCGCGCCCCTGCTCGAGCCACGTGTACCAGGTGACGCTGACCCCCGAAAGGTAGGCGATCTCCTCCCGCCGAAGCCCCGAGGCGCGGGCCCGGCTCAACGGCGGCAGCCCGAAGTCCGACCGCACGAGCTGCCCGCGACGGCTCCGCAGGAAATCCCCCAGCTCGCCACGGCGCTTCGCCACACCGGCAATCCTAGTGCTGCCGCTACTAGGAGCAGCCGCGTCTTCCTCGTCGTCGTGCCGCGTGCGGCAATGGCTACATGCCCGAGCTGAGATCCCGAACAGTCACCCACGGCCGCAACATGGCCGGCGCCCGGGCGCTGCTGCGCGCGGCCGGCGTCGCCCGCGAGGACTTCGGTAAGCCGATCATCGCCGTCGCCAACAGCTTCACCGAGTTCGTCCCCGGCCACACCCACCTGCAACCGGTCGGGCGCATCGTCTGCACGGCGATCGCCGCCGCGGGCGGGATCCCGCGGGAGTTCAACACCATCGCCGTCGACGACGGCATCGCGATGGGTCATGCCGGGATGCTCTACTCGCTGCCCTCTCGCGAGCTGATCGCCGACTCGATCGAGTACATGGTCCAGGCGCACTGCGCCGACGCGATGGTCTGTGTCTCCAACTGCGACAAGATCACCCCCGGCATGCTGATGGCGGCGCTACGCCTGAACATCCCCACCGTCTTCGTCTCCGGCGGCCCGATGGAGGGCGGCACGGCTGTCCTGGTCGACGGCACCGTGCGCTCCCGGTTGCACCTGATCTCCGCCATCGCCGACGCCGTCTCCGACCTGGTCTCCGACACCGACATCGCCCGCATCGAGGAGGCGGCCTGCCCGACCTGCGGCTCCTGCTCCGGGATGTTCACCGCGAACTCGATGAACTGCCTCACCGAGGCGCTCGGCCTGGCGCTACCGGGCAACGGGACGACCCTGGCCACCCACACCGCCCGGCGCGCCCTCTACGAGACGGCAGGCCGCACCGTCATGACGCTCACCCGCCGCTACTACCACCACAACGACATCAGCGTGCTGCCGCGCGCGATCGCCTCCCGAGCCGCGTTCGACAACGCGATGGCACTCGACCTCGCGATGGGCGGCTCCAGCAACACCGTGCTGCACCTGCTGGCCGCCGCCCACGAAGCCGAGCTGGACTACACCCTGCTCGACATCGAGGCACGGTCGGCGGCCGTACCGTGTCTCTGCCAGGTCGCACCCAACGGCACTTACCTGATCGAGGACGTGCACCGGGCCGGCGGCATCCCCGCCATCCTCGGCGAGCTGCACCGCGCCGGCCTGCTCGACGCCGGCGTCCACGCCGTGCACGCCGGATCGCTGGCCGAATGGCTCACCACCTGGGACATCCGCGGCGGCGCACCGTCGCACGAGGCCGTCGAGCTGTTCCACGCCGCACCCGGCTGCGTACGCTCCTCGAGCGCATTCTCCCAGTCCGAGCGCTGGCACGAGCTGGACCTCGACAGCGCGCACGGCTGCATCCGCGATACCGCCCACGCCTACTCCGCTGACGGCGGCCTCGCGGTGCTGCGCGGCAACCTCGCCGAGGACGGCTGCGTGCTGAAGACCGCCGGCGTCGAGGACGCCAACCGCACCTTCCGGGGCCCGGCCGTCGTCGTCGAATCCCAGGACGACGCCGTTGCGGCCATCCTCGGCGGACAAGTCACCCCCGGCGACGTCGTCGTCGTCCGCTACGAAGGCCCCCGCGGCGGGCCCGGCATGCAAGAGATGCTCTACCCCACCGCCTACCTCAAAGGCCGTGGCCTGGCCACCAGCTGTGCCCTCATCACCGACGGCCGTTTCTCCGGCGGCACCTCCGGACTGTCCGTCGGGCACATCTCGCCCGAAGCCGCAGCCGGCGGCACCATCGCTCTCGTCCACGACGGCGACCTCATCGAGATTGACATCCCGAACCGGGCGATCCATCTCGACATCTCCGCCAGCACCCTCACCGCACGGCGCACCGCGCTGGAAGCCACCCACGGATACCAGCCCGTCCACCGCACCCGAGCCGTATCGACCGCACTTCGTGCCTACGCCGCCTTGGCCCTGTCCGCCGACAAAGGAGCCACCCGGAACCCGGGCACTCGGCGCCACCCCACGCCGTGAGCTCGACACCGGCCACCTCGCGGTCGCCGGAAACGTCGAGTTCACGACCGCACCATCACCCACAGCGGGCTGACCCGCCAAGTGGAACCTTTTGGTGGTCCAGAAGACCCGCAGACCGCCAAATGGAACCTTTTGGTGGTCCGCGACCCCGGCTTACCCACGCGACTAGGCTGGGGACCGTACGTCAAGAACGGCAGAACGTTTCTTCGCCGGGGGAGAAATTCAGATCGGAGCGGCGAGACCGGAGAGGTGAAGCATGCCAGACAACAGCGGTGCTGCGCAGCGAGCTGCGATGTACGGCGAAAATGATCTCAGCTCGTTAGCGATCTTCTCGGGAAACTATATCAACTTCGGGTATTGGCAGGATTTCACGCCCGGGTGCATCAGCGTCGGCGAGCGTACTGAAAGCCAAGCTGACCTCTACCGCACCGTGCTGCGCAGCGTGTCAATTGACCCGACCGATGTGGCATTGGAAGTTGGGTGTGGCATCGCGGTGGGAACGGCACTCATACTTCGAGAATTCAATCCACGCGCCGTGCATGGGCTCGATCTGTCGCAAAACCAGATCGACCGCGCCACCAGGGCCAACGCCGAGTTGGTTGCACAACAGCCCGACCGGCTCGTGCTCAGGCAGGGCTCTGCACTGGAGCTACCTTACCCGGACGAGATGTTCGACAAATGTTACTCGGTCGAGGCGGCCCAGCACTTCGAGGACTTGGCCGCCTTCGCCTTCGAAGCCCATCGAGTACTCCGGCCCGGCGGCCGGCTCGCCGTTACGACCTTCTTCACACCACACCCGGCCGCCGTCGATGAGCTACGACAATTGATCGAGACCATCGGCAGCGGCGTCGACGTCGTGTTGACAATCGACTCCTTTCGAGACGACCTGCTCAGGGCAGGCTTCGACGATGTGCGGGTGGAAAGCATCGGCGAGCACGTCTGGCATGGTTTCGACGCCTGGATGGACCAGACCGAGTTCACGGACAGCTGGGGCCGCAACTGGCTGAGGGCATACCACCGGGGACTTATCGACTACTACCTCGTCACAGCAGACAAGAGGCGCTGAGGTGGTGGCCTGGAGCGTGGTGGTGGACTCCGAGCCCGAGTTCGCCCGACGAGCGCAGACGCTGATGGATGCGCACCGGCACAAGACGCTGGCGACGCTGCGCGCCGACGGCTCGCCGCGGATCAGCGGGATCGAGGCGTCGTTCGTGGACGGTCAGCTGTGGTTCGGCTCGATGCCGGGTGCCCGCAAAGGTCAGGACCTGCGACGGGACCCGCGTTTCGCACTGCACAGCGGCTCAGTGAACCCACCGGAGGGGCCGGATCGGCCGCTGCACCGCATCCAGCGCCGCTGACCACGCGTCACCGGCGCAGCAGGGCGCAGAACATCGCGTCGGTGCCGTGCCGGTGCGGCCACAGCTGCACGTGCGGCCCAGCCCCAAGCCCGGGCACACCCGGAAACCAGGGCCTGGCGTCGAGTTGCTCGGCGCCGGTACGCCGTACCACGTCAGCGACCACCCGCACGGTCTCGTCCAGGTGCGGCGAGCAGGTCGCGTAGGCGACCACACCGCCCGGGCGGACCAGCCGCAGGGCTGTCACCAGCAGCTCCCGCTGCAGCCGGACCAGCCCGGGGACGTCGTCGGCCCGCCGCCGCCAGCGCGCCTCGGGGCGCCGGCGCAGCGCCCCGAGCCCGGTGCACGGCGCGTCCACCAGCACTCGGTCGTAGGTCCGGTCCGGCAGCCCGCTGTCCCGGCCGTCGGTGATGTGCACCGTCACCGGCAGGCCGGCGCAGGCCTGCTCGACCAGCCGGGCCCGGTGCTCGGCTTTGTCCACGGCGTCCAGGCTCGCTGCCCGACCGGCGCCCAGGGCACCCAGCAGCGCCGCCTTGCCTCCCGGCCCGGCGCACAGGTCCAGCCAGCGGGCGTCGGTGCCCTGCAGCGGCACCCCGGCCAGCGCGAGAGCGACGAGCTGGCTGCCCTCGTCCTGCACCTGGGCCAGGTGATCACGCACCGCAGCCAGCTCGCCCGGGTTGCCACCCTCAGCCAGGTACACCCCGTAAGGCGAGTAGCGGGCGGTCTCGCCGCCGGTCGCTGCGGCCAGCTCGGCACCACTGATCCCCCCGGGGCGCGCCGCGAGGTGCACCAGCGGGCGGGCATCGTCAGCGGCCAACGCCTGCGCCAGCTCGTCGAGGTCACCACCCAGCGCGTCGGCGAATGCCTGGGCGATCCAGCGTGGATGCGGGTGCGCCATCGCAAAGTGGCCAACCGGGTCTTCGTCGACCGCCGGCGCCACCTCACGCACCCAGCCCGCCTCGTCCTGCTGGCTGACCCGGCGCAACACGGCGTTGACGAAACCGGCGGCCGCGCTGCCCCGGTCGGCACGCACCAGATCCACCGTGGCGCCGACCGCGGCGTGCGGCGGCACCCGGGTCCGTAGCAGTTGGTAGCTGCCCAGCCGCAGGGCGTCCAGCAACCCGCCGTCCACCTCCGGCAGTGGGCGGTCCGCGCAGGACTGCAACACCGCGTCCAGCAGGCCTTGCGCGCGGCACGTTCCGTAGCACAGCTCGGTGGCCAGCGCGGCGTCCCGGCCGTTGATCCCCCGCTGCCGCAACAGGCCGGGCAGCACCAGGTTGGCGTAGGCGTCGCGCTCGCGCACCGCGGCCAGCGCATCCAAGGCAGCCCGCCGAGCGGGATCCTCCACCGGCGGCCGGTGCGGTCCGGAACGCCGCCGGGGCGGCCCGGGCCTGGACGGCCGGGATGGCCTGCGGGGAACCGTCATCGCCAGCCCCCGACGACCGCAGCTGTCACTCGAACCGCTCCCCCGGCTCCAGCCGCGCGCCGCGAGCCCAGTCCGGTGCGGGCATCGCCCGCTTACCGGGCGCGGTGACCGTACCCAGCCGCACCGCGCTGGTCGCGGTGCCGACCAGCACCTCCCGCTTGCCGGCCAGCAGCTCCCCAGGGCCGAGGCCGTCGACGTCGGCCAGCTGCACCGGCCCGAGGCCCAACCGTTGGTCCCGGAACCGGATCCAGGCACCCGGAGCGGGGGTCACCGCGCGCACCTGGCGGTGCACCGCGTAGACCGGGACGGTGAAGTTCACCCGGGCATCCTCGGCAGTGAGCTTCGGGGCATGCGAGACACCGTCCGCGGGTTGGGGTACCGGATGCGCGATGCCGTCGGCGATCCCGTCCAGGGTGGCCACCAACAGGCCGGCTCCGGCCTCGGCCAACCGGGACAGCAGCTCACCCGCGGTGTCCTCGGGGCGGATCACCTCGGTGACTGTGCCGTACACCGGCCCGGTGTCGAGCCCCTCCTCCAACGCGAAGGTGGACGCGCCGGTGATCTCATCCCCATGCCGGATTGCGGCCTGCACCGGAGCGGCACCGCGCCAGGCGGGCAGCAGCGAGAAGTGCAGGTTCACCCAGCCATGCCGGGGGATGTCCAGCGCCACCCGCGGAATCAACGCCCCGTAACCGACGACCGGGCAGCAGTCCGGGGCCAGCTCGCCCAGCCGCACCAGGAACTCCGGGTCAGCCAGGCGGCGCGGGGTGAGCACGGGCAACCCGGCCTGGTCGGCCAGCAGACCCACCGGTGAGCGAGCCGGTCGCCGTCCCCGGCCGGCCGGGGCATCCGGCCGGGTCAGCACCGCCGCGATCTTGTGACGCCCGGCGTCCAGCAGCGCCTGTAGTGCGGGCACGGCCACCTCGGGCGTGCCCGCGAAGACCAGTCGCACCGTTCAGCGCACCTTGCCGAGCATCGGATGGGGGCTGAGCTTGATCGTCGGCTCGGGGACGCCGAACCAGCGAGCCTGCCGGATCTCACGCATCGCCTGCTTGCGGGTCTGTGGGTCGAGCCGGTCGATGAACAGCACGCCGTCGAGGTGGTCGGTCTCGTGCTGGATCACCCGGGCCAACCGCTCGGTGCCAGGCACCTCGGCGGGCTCGCCATGCTGGTCCTGCCCGCGGGCGACGACACTGAGGTGGCGCCGGCAGTCCCAGGACAGACCCGGGATCGACAGGCAGCCCTCCGGCCCGTCCTGCAGCTCGTCGCCCACCACGTCGAAGGTGGGATTGACGAGGTGCGCGGTCACCTCGTCCCCGGCGCGGTCGACGCAGCGATAGGTGAATACCCGCAGCGAAACACCCAGCTGAGGCGCCGCAAGGCCGGCGCCATCCTCGGCGACCATCGTGTCCAGCAGATCCCGGACCAGGTTGCGCAGCTCCTTGTCGAAGTCGACGACCTCAGCCGCGCGGACACACAGCACCGGATCGCCGAAGAACCGGACGGGTTGTACAGGCACCAGCGCAGTATGCCCCGTCAGTGCCCGTGAGTGACGGGGCGGTCAGACCAACTGCTGCGGGTCGAGCTCGACCCGCAGCGGGTCCGGCAGCTTGCGGGCGCTACGTCCAGCGGCCAGCGCGGCCAGCGCGGTGGCCAGGGCAGCTCCCTGCGTGCGGGGGACCCGGACCAGCAGCCGCTCCCGCGCACCCTCGGGTTGCCCCGGGACGGGCACCGGACCCAGCGCCTCGGCACCGGCCGGCACCTCAAGACCTGCCAGGGTGTCCGGGGTGCCGTCCAGCGCGGCCATCCGCACCGCGGGGGGGAAACCGAGCTCGGTGCGAGCGCTCAGCTCAGCGCGCGCGTGACCAGCCGGATCCCAACGGACCAGGGCCTGCACCGTGGCCAGCGACGACTCGGCGACCACGACCACCCGGCCGCCGTCGGCCGCCGGCTCGACCATCGCCGCCGCCGTCATCCACCGGCGCAGTGCCTCCTCCGCGGCGCGCAGGTCGGGACGACCCAGCAGCGCGGCGGCGTCCAGCAACAACGCCGCCCCGTACCGCGCCGACGGCTCGGCTCCGGGAGTGGCCACCACCAGCGCCGGCCCGGGCGGGATGTCCGCCAGCACCTCCCCCCGGCCGGAGATCCGCAGCGGTACCCCGGGAAACGCCCGGCCGAGTTCCTCCGCGGTGCGGCGGGCCCCGATCACCATCGCCCGCAACCGGCCCGAGCCGCAGGCCGAGCACCGGTAGCCGGCCTCGGCGACACCACACCACCGGCAGGCGGCCTGCCCGGCGGTGAGCAACGCCAGCGGGCCGGCGCAACGCCGGCACCGGGCCGGGACCCGGCACTGCCCGCAGGCCAGCGCGGGAACATACCCCCGGCGGGGCACCTGCACCAGTACCGGCCGGTCACGGCTCAGCGCCGCGCGCGCCGCCTCGAACGCCACCGCGGGCAGCCGTGCCGCGCGGGCAGCCGGGTCCCGGGCCAGCTGGGTGTCGTCCTCCCCGATCGCGGTGACCCGCGGTGCCGCGGCCCGCACCACGTCCCGAGTGGCGACGATCTCGTGCGCCCAACCGGTGTCGACCGACAGCTGGGTCTCCGCAGTACGGGCATGGCCGGCCACCAGCAACGCACCGCCCTCGATCACGGCCCGCTGGCCGAGCACCAACCGGGCATGCGGGTACGGCGCCCGCGGCTCGGCGTGCAGGTCGTCACCGTCGTCCCACAGCACCATCAGTCCTAGGTCAGCGACCGGGGCGAAGGCCGCGGCCCGGGTGCCGACCACGATGCGCACCGCACCCCGCCGCACCGCCAGCCACCGGCGGTAGCGCTCGGCCGGCCCCAACCCCTCGGCCAGCGTGACCACCGCGTCGGGCCCGGCCAGCGCGGCCACCGCGGCGTGTACCTGTGCGGTATCCCGGTAGTCGGGCAGCACCAGCAGCGCACCCCGCCCGGCGGCGGCAGTGATCACCGCGGCCTCGGCAAGCCGGGCGGGCCAGTCCTCCCCCGGCAACGCCTGCCAGCAGGCGTGCGCGGCCCTACCCTGGTCCAGTGCGTCCAGGAAGACCGGACCGCGCCGGTAGCGCGCCCAGCCATCCGCTGCGGGCCGCGCCGGCCGGACTGCGACGGCAACACCCGGTTGCGCCTCGGTGCGGGCATGCCGCGGTGGCACGGCAAGGCGCAGCACGTCGCTCATGGTGCCCGCGCAGCGGTCGGCCAACGCCCGCGCCAGCGCCGCGATCTGCGGGCTGAGCACCGGCTCGGCGGAGACTACCCGGTGCAGCCAGCTGAGCGCACCCGGGTGGTCGGACTCATCGGTCCGGCTCAACAACCACCCGTCCATCAGCTGTCCGGCGAACCGGACCCGCAGCCGAACACCGGGGACGGCTACGGCGTCCAGCCGGGCCGGCACCTGGTAGTCGAACAGCCGGTCGAGGTGGGCCAGCGGGGTATCCACGCACACCTGCGCGATGGGCCGCACGGCAGCCGGGCTCTGCTGCCCACGACGAGGCTGCCCACGACGGGGCTGCCCACGACTCGGGCGGCTGGCGCTGCTCACCAGGTGGGTCTACCAGAGCCCCCTGACAGTGCCGAGCTTGCCCGAGGTCTCGGACCCACCATTAGGTTCCACTTGACGGTTCGCGGGCCGCCCGCATCACCATTAGGTTCCACTGGGCGGTTCGTGCCCTCCGGGGTGCGGCAGGAGGCTCTCGACCGGGCCGCAGAGCCGGCGCCGGCAATGATCAGTCCGGCGGTGGCCGGGTTCGGATCGCTCTGTGCGACGGGGAGCCGGTCTTCCCGGTCCGGCCTCGAGTCAGGGAGCGGAGTCGGATATGACTCGACCGGTCCGTCAAGCGGTGTGTCTTTTGTGGCCGGACCTGTCGCTGCCCGGCTCACGGAGCCAACCGGGCCACCACAGCGTCCCAGACAGAGGAGGCGAGCAGGGTCTTGGGGCCTTCGGGTAGCTCGCTCTCGACGCCGTCGTTATCGAGCAACCAGCCCGAGTTGTGCTCGACCTCGAACGCGCGACCCTCGCCGACGGCGTTGACCACCAGCAGGTCGCAGCCTTTGCGGGTGAGTTTGGCCCGACCGTGGGCGAGCACTCCACCGTCGGAGTCACCGGTCTCGGCGGCGAAACCGACCACCACCTGACCTTTCCGGCGGCGTCGCACCAGCTCCGCCAGAATGTCAGGATTGAGAATCAGCGAAAGTGATTCCGATTCCGACTTCTTAATCTTGCTGGGATGGGGATCGGTCGGTCGGAAGTCCGCAACGGCAGCAGCCATCACCACCGCGTCGGCGTCCGGCGCCACCGCGAGCACGGCCTCCCGCAGCTCGCCCGCGGTGCCCACGACGACCACGTCAACCCCGGCCGGGTCGGTCAGGTCGGACGTGTGCGCCGCGATCAGGGTCACCCGGGCACCACGCTGGGCGGCGACTCGAGCCAGCGCATAGCCCTGCCGGCCGGAGGACCGGTTGCCCAGATAACGCACCGGGTCCAGCGGCTCGCGAGTGCCACCGGCGGAGACCACCACCCGCCGCCCGGCGAGGTCCCGTGGCAGCGCGCCCGCGCGGTGTAGCAGCAAGGTGGTGAGGTCGACGATCTCGGTGGGTTCCGGCAGCCGGCCGGCCCCGGAGTCGGCTCCGGTGAGCCGCCCGGTCGCGGGCTGGGCGACGACGATTCCCCGCGAGCGCAACACTGCGACGTTGTGCTCCGTCGCCGGGTGCTGCCACATCTCGGTGTGCATCGCGGGCACCAGGAGCACCGGGCAACGGGCCGTGAGCAGGGTGGCGGCCAGCAGGTCATCAGCCCGGCCATGGGCGGCGCGAGCCAGCAGATCAGCGGTGGCTGGGGCGACCAGCACGAGATCAGCCGACTGCCCCAGCCGCACGTGCGGCACCTCAGCGACGTCGGCGAACAGCCCGCGCTGCACCGGGAGCCCAGACAGCACTTCCCAGGTCGGGGCACCGACGAAGCGCAACGCAGCGTCGGTGGGAATCACCTGGACCCGATGCCCCGCTTCGGTCAGGCGACGAAGTACCTCACACACCTTGTAGGCGGCGATACCGCCCGCAACGCCGAGCACGATCCGCCGGGATGGTTCCGGCCGGACGTGCCCGGCATGGGTCACTGGCCCTCGGTGTGCTCGAGCAGGCCGGAGTGGATCTCACGCAAGGCGATGGACAACGGCTTCTCCCGTGCCCCTGGCTCGACCAGCGGGCCGACGTACTCCAGCAGGCCCTCGCCGAGCTGCGCGTAGTAGTCGTTGATCTGCCGAGCCCGCTTGGCCCCGAAGATGACCAAGGCGTACTTCGAGCTGACCTTGTCCAGCAGATCGTCGATCGGGGGGTTGGTGATGCCCTCAGGGGCGGTGACCGAGGGCGCGCTCAGCGCGTCCAATTCGGTGGGGATGCTCACTCACTGTCTCCAGATGCGTCAGATGCCGTCGGATGTCATCGGGGTCGGATCTCACCGGGGCCGGGCCGGCGGTGTCCGGAGCCCGCGCCGACCATCAACGATATCAACTCCTGCGCAGCCCGTTGCACGTCGTCGTTGACGACCGTCGCATCGAACTCCCCGACGGCGTCCAGCTCCTCGCGTGCCACCTGCAACCGGTGCTGCCGCTGCGCGGGATCCTCGGTGCCGCGGTCGGACAGCCGCGCGTACAGCACTTCCCAGGATGGCGGCACCAGCATCACCAGCAGCGCATCGGACATCGCGGTCCGGATCTGCCGCGCACCTTGCACGTCGATCTCCAGCAGCGTTGATCGACCAGCGGCCAACGCCGTGCGGACCGGTGCGACGGGAGTGCCGTAGAGGTTACCGGCGTACTCGGCGTGCTCCAGAAACTCACCGCGCTCGACCATGCGGGTGAAAATGGCCCGGTCCACGTGACGGTAGTGCTCCTCGGGCCGTGGACCGCCACGGCGCGGCCGGGTGGTCACCGACACACTGACGAAAAGTTGCGGCCAACGACGCACCACCTCGGCGACCACACTGGACTTGCCGACCCCGGAGGGGCCGGAGACGACGGTGAGCCGAGGTCCGCTGACCTCGCCGGGCCCCGGCTCACGCGCCATCACTCTGCGTCAATGAGTGAGCAGAAGTTCACCTGGAGCCACTTTCGTCACTCTGAGCCGAACTCGCTGAGCAGCGCCTTGCGTTGACGATCACCAAGGCCGCGCAACCGCCGGCTGGCGGCGATCTCGAGCCGCTCCATGATCTGCTGAGCGCGGACCTTGCCCACCCCGGGCAGGGCCTCGAGCAAAGCAGACACCTTCATCTTGCCCAGAATATCATCATTGTCCGATTGAGCGAGAACTTCCGTGAGGTTGGTCCCACCACGCTTGAGGCGCTCCTTGAGTTCGGCCCTGGCGCGTCGGGCGGCGGCCGCCTTCTCCAGCGCAGCGGCCCGCTGCTCCTCGGTCAGCTCGGGAAGGGCCACGATCTCCTCCGTCGATTGCTAGTGCTTAGGGATGGTCCGGATTTGGTGCGGCGACCGTATCCCCCGGGCGGACCACCACTCCACGCGGGGTACCACCGTCGATCTGTCGCGACGACAATTGGAGCAGGTCGGCGGCTTCGCCTGCCATTGTGTGCCCGGCGTGTCGCAAAGCCGCCGCTCACACGAGGTAGTCGGCACCGCCGCCCACAACCTCGCTCCGAACCCGCATTCAGCAGGCTCAGCGGGGTTACTGGGCACCGGATAGCCCCGCTGAGCCCGCTGAATGCGGGGGGGTGTGCAGGGATTGGAGGGAGCGGACGGTGAGGGCACCGCGGATCAGCGCCTCGATGCCTTGGACAGCGGCGGCGGCGCCTTGCACGGTGGTGATGCAGGGGATGTCCCGGGAGACCGCGGCGGTGCGGATCTCGTAGCCGTCCACCCGGGGACCAGGGTTGCCGTAGGGGGTGTTGATGATCATATCGACCTCCCCGGCGTTGATCAGGTCGACGATGTTGTCCGGACCTTCGAAGTGCTTGCGCACGATGGCGCACGGTATGCCGTTGCGGTGCAGCGTATTGGCGGTGCCGCGGGTGGCGAGGACCTCGAAGCCCAGATCAGCCAACCGCTTGGCCGGGAACACCATGGCCCGCTTGTCCCGGTTGGCCACCGACACGAACACCCGTCCCGACGTCGGCAGCGAGCCGTACGCGGCGGCCTGGGATTTCGCGAAGGCTGGCCCGAACGCGACGTCGATGCCCATCACCTCACCGGTGGACTTCATCTCCGGCCCCAGCAGCGAGTCCACTCCCTGACCCTCCGGAGTACGGAACCGGTGGAAGGGCAGCACGGCCTCCTTGACGGCCACCGGGGCGTCGGCCGGCAGGTCACCGCCATCCCCGTGCGGCGGCAGCAGGCCGTCGGCTCGCAGTTGCCCGATGCCGGCGCCGAGCATGATCCGGGCGGCGGCCTTGGCCAGCGCCACCGCGGTGGCCTTGGAGACGAACGGTACCGTGCGGCTGGCCCGCGGGTTGGCCTCCAGCACGTACAGCACATCGTCCTTGAGCGCGTACTGCACGTTGAGCAGGCCGCGCACACCGATCTCGCGGGCGATCGCCTCGGTCGAGGCGCGCACCGCGACCAGGTCGGACTCCCCCAGCGTGATCGGCGGTAGCACGCAGGCAGAGTCACCGGAGTGCACCCCGGCCTCCTCGATGTGCTCCATGATCCCGCCGAGATAGACTTCGACGCCGTCGCACAACGCGTCGACATCGATCTCGATGGCGTCGTCGAGGAAACGGTCCACCAGCACGGGGTGCTCGGGGGTGACCTCGGTGGCCCGAGCGATGTAGCCGGCCAGCGTCTGCTCGTCGTAGACGATCTCCATGCCGCGCCCGCCGAGCACGTAGGACGGGCGGACCAGCACCGGGTAACCGATCTCGTCGGCGATCTTGCGGGCCTCCGCGAACGAGGTGGCGGTGCCGTAGGCCGGGGCGGGCAGCCCGGCCCGTTGCAGCACCGCGCCGAACGACCCGCGGTCCTCGGCGAGGTGGATCGCCTCCGGAGAGGTGCCCACCACCGGGACACCGGCATCGGCCAGCCGCTGCGCCAGACCGAGCGGGGTCTGCCCGCCCAGCTGCACGATCACCCCCGTCACGGTGCCCGAGCCTCGCTCGGCGTGCACCACCTCCAGGACGTCCTCGAAGGTCAACGGCTCGAAGTAGAGCCGGTCGGCGGTGTCGTAGTCGGTGGACACGGTCTCCGGGTTGCAGTTGACCATCACCGTCTCGTAGCCGGCGGCTCGTAACGCCATCGCGGCGTGCACACAGGAGTAGTCGAACTCGATGCCCTGGCCGATCCGGTTCGGCCCGGAGCCCAAGATGATCACCTTGGGTCGTTCGCGCTGCGCGCTGACCTCGGTCTCGGCGTCGGGGTCGCTCTCGTAGGCGGAGTAGTGGTACGGGGTGCGGGCGGCGAACTCCGCGGCGCAGGTGTCCACGGTCTTGTACACCGGCCGCACGCCCAAGCTGTGCCGCAGCGCGGCGACCTCGGGCTCGGTGCGCCCGCGCACCGCCGCGAGCTGCCGGTCGGAGACACCGGCGCGCTTGGCGCGGCGCAGCAGCGGCTCGTCCAGCTCGCGTGCGGCGACGAGCTCGGCGCGCAGCTCGACCAGGCCGGCGATCTGGTCGATGAACCACGGGTCGATCCCCGACGCCTGCGCGACCTGCGCCACCGTCGCGCCGAGGCGTAGCGCCCGCTCAGCGGTATAGAGCCGGCCGTCGTGGGGCACCGCCAACGCCGCCAGTTCCGAAGCTGCGGTCGCTGCCGGCGGATCGGGACGGGTCCAGAAGCCGGCGGCGGGGGTCTCCATCGAGCGCAGCGCCTTGCCCAGCGCCTCGGGGAACGACCGGCCGAGTGCCATCGCCTCACCGACCGACTTCATGGTGGTGGTCAGCGTGGGGTCCGCGCCGGGGAACTTCTCGAAGGCGAACCGGGGCACCTTCACCACCACGTAGTCCAAAGCGGGCTCGAAACAGGCCGGGGTCTCGCCGGTGATGTCGTTGGTGATCTCGTCGAGGGTGTAGCCGATCGCGAGCTTCGCGGCGATCTTGGCGATGGGGAACCCGGTGGCCTTGGACGCCAGCGCTGACGAGCGGGACACCCGCGGGTTCATCTCGATCACGACCAGCCGGCCGGTGCCGGGATGCACCGCGAACTGGATGTTGCACCCGCCGGTGTCCACCCCGACCTCGCGCAGCACCGCGATGGCGACGTCGCGCATGTGCTGGTACTCACGGTCGGTCAGGGTCAGCGCCGGGGCCACGGTCACCGAATCCCCGGTGTGCACGCCCATCGGGTCGATGTTCTCGATCGAGCACACCACCACCACGTTGTCCCGGTGGTCACGCATCAGCTCCAGCTCGTACTCCTTCCAGCCCAGCACGCTCTCCTCGATGAGCACCTGGTGCACCGGACTTTCGGCCAACCCGGCCGAGCCGAGCTGGTCGAGCTCGGCTCGGGTGTGCGCCATCCCCGATCCGAGCCCGCCCATGGTGTACGACGGCCGGATCACCACCGGCAACCCGAGCTCGCCGGCAGCCTCCCGGACCTGGTCCAACGAGGAGCAGACGGCGCTGCGCGGCGTCTCGGCGCCCACCGCACGGACCACGTCCTTGAACTTCAGCCGGTCCTCGCCACGCTGGATGGCCTCGATGTCGGCGCCGATCAACTCGATGCCGTACCGAGCCAGCACGCCCCGCTCGTGCAGCGCGACGGCGGTGTTCAGCGCGGTCTGGCCACCCAGCGTGGCCAGCAAGGCCGTCACCGGAAACCCGGCAGCCTGCTCGGCGGCGATCACTTTCTCGACGAACTCCGGGGTGATCGGCTCGATATAGGTGGCATCAGCGAACTCCGGATCGGTCATGATCGTCGCCGGATTGGAGTTCACCAGGCTGACCCGTAACCCTTCTTCCCGCAACACCCGGCAAGCCTGCGTCCCCGAGTAGTCGAACTCACAAGCCTGCCCGATCACAATCGGCCCCGACCCGATAACCAACACATGCCGAATATCAGTCCTCTTCACGGTTCCCCCGAGCGCCATTCGGAGCCGAATCGCTGTTCTCGACTCCCGGGTAACCGCCATTCGGAGCCGAATGGCGGCCTGAGCGGGACATGAGGTCGCAGAACTGGTCGAAGAGGTAGGCGGCGTCGTGGGGGCCGGCGGCTGCCTCGGGGTGGTATTGGACGCTGAATGCTGGGGTGTCCAGACAGGTCAGGCCCTCGACAGTGTTGTCGTTGGGGCAGAAGTGGCTGACCACCGCGGCGCCGAAGTCGGAGTCGAAGCGCTCCCCGGGCTCGCCGGCCACGGCGAAGCCGTGGTTCTGCGAGGTGATCGCCACCCGCCCGGTGGCGTGCTCGATGACCGGCACGTTGAGCCCGCGGTGGCCGTAGCGCATCTTGTAGGTGCCTCGCCCCAGTGCCCGGCCGAGGATCTGGTTGCCGAAACAGATCCCGAACAGCGGTATTCGCCGCTCCAGCACCGCCCGGGTGAGCGCCACGGCATGGTCCGCGGTGGCTGGATCACCCGGACCGTTGGACAAGAACACTCCATCGGGTTCCCCTTCCAGCACCTGCTCCATCGTGGCGCCGGCCGGCAGCACATGAGTCCCGATCCCCCGGTCGGCCAACATCCGCAACGTGTTCGACTTGACCCCCAAATCCACCACCACCACCCGGAACCGCGCGACCTCGCATTCAGCGGGCTCAGCGGGGCTAATGCCACCCCCATAACCCCGCTGAGCCCGCTGAATGCGGGTGGGGGGGAGGGTGTAGGGGTGCTGGGTGGTGACGTCGGCGAGTAGGTTGGCGCCGGTCATGAACGGGGCGGCCAGGACGCGGGCAAGTAGCTGCGGTGGGTCGGCCAGGGCGGCGGCGGAGAAGATGCCGGCGCGCATGGAGCCGTGCTCGCGGAGCCGGCGGGTCAGTGCCCGGGTGTCGATCCCGGAGATTCCTACGACGCCCTGGCGGGACAGTTCCTCCTCGAGCGATCGGCGGGAGCGCCAGTTGGAGGGGAGTCGAGCCGGGTCGCGCACGACATAGCCGGCCACCCAGATCCGGTGCGACTCGGCATCCTCGTCGTTCCAGCCGGTGTTGCCGATGTGCGGCGCGGTCTGCACCACGATCTGGCGGCGGTAGGACGGGTCGGTCAACGTTTCCTGGTAGCCGGTCATCCCGGTGGCGAACACCGCCTCACCCAGCGCCTGGCCCACCGCGCCGTAGCTCTCGCCGCGAAACATCTGCCCGTCCTCCAGCACCAGAACCGTTAGCCCCCGCGTCAACGCTGCACCTTCCCGTCCTCGGTCGTGATCTCACCGCGCAGCAGGGTGGCCACCACCCGGCCGGGCAGCTCCATCCCCTCGTAGGGGGTGTTGCCGGCCAGGCTGGCCAGCTGCGCCCCGCGCACCGTCCAGGTGGCGTCGGGGTCCACCAGGACCAGGGTCGCCGGCTGCCCTACCGCGATCGGGCGGCCTTGATCGCATACCCCACCGATCCGGGCCGGCCGCTCGCTCATCACCCGGGCCACCCCCCGCCAGTCCAGCAAGCCGGGACGCACCATGGTGGCCACCACCACCGACAGCGCGGTCTGCAGTCCCAGCATGCCCGGCCGGGCCGCGGACCACTCACAGTCCTTGTCCTGGGTGGCGTGCGGGGCATGGTCGGTGGCCACGCAGTCCACGATGCCCTCGGCCAGCGCGGCGCGCAGCGCGGCGGTGTCGGCTGCGGTGCGCAGCGGCGGGTTGACCTTGTTGACCGGGTCGTAGCCGGCCAGCCGCTCATCGGTGAGCATCAGGTGGTGCGGGGTGACCTCGGCCGACACCCGGATCCCGCGCTGCTTGGCCCAGCGCAGCACATCCACGGTGCCCGCGGTGGACACGTGGCAGATGTGCAGCGCCGCGCCGGCGTCGCGGGCCAGCAGGCAGTCCCGCGCCACGATCGACTCCTCCGCGGCGGCGGGCCAGCCGGCCAGCCCCAGCCGGGCCGCGACCCGGCCCTCGTGGGCTTGGGCGCCGGCGGTGAGCCGCAGGTCCTCGGCGTGCTGAGCCACCACCCCGCCCAGCCCGCGGGTGTACTCCAGGGCTCGCCGCATCAGCAGCGGGTCGTGCACGCACAGCCCGTCGTCGGAGAACATCCGCACCGCGGCGACGGATGCGGCCATCGACCCCAGCTCGGCGAGCCGCTCGCCGCCCAGCCCGGCGGTGACCGCACCGACCGGGCGCACGTCGACCAGCCCGACCTCGCGACCGCGCCGGTACACGTGCTCGACGACCACAGCGGTGTCGGCGACCGGGTCGGTGTTGGCCATCGCGAACACCGCGGTGTAGCCGCCCAACGCGGCGGCTGCCGACCCGGTGGCGATGGTCTCGGCGTCCTCCCGCCCGGGCTCGCGCAGGTGCGTGTGCAGGTCGACCAGACCGGGTAACGCGACCAGCCCGCCACCGTCGAGCACTTCGGCGCCGGTGCCGTCCAGGCCGGTGCCCAGCTCGGCGATCACCCCGTCGCGGATCAGCAGGTCCACCGGGTCACCCACGCCGTAGGGGCGGATCCCGCGCAACAACAGCGGCCGAGTGCTCTGCTGGCTCACGGTTGTTCATCCCGAGCGGCGAGCAGGTGGTAGAGCACGGCCATCCGCACGTGTACCCCGTTGCGGACCTGCTCGGTGATCGCCGCGCGGGGCGAGTCGGCCACCGAGGCCGCGATCTCCATGCCGCGCAGCATCGGACCCGGGTGCAGCACGACGGCGTGCTCCGGCAACAACCCCAGCCGCGCCTCGGTGAGCCCGTAGCTGGTCGAGTACTCCCGGGCGGACGGGAAGAATCCGCCCTGCATCCGCTCAGCCTGCACTCGCAGCACCATCACCGCATCGGTGCCGGGCAGCGCGGCGTCGAGATCATGTCCCACGGTGACCGGCCAGCTCTGCGCGCTCCAGTTCGCCACCCCCCACGGCAGCAGGGTGGGCGGGGCGACCAGATGGATCCGGGCACCGAGCGTGATCAATAGCTGGATATTCGAGCGAGCCACCCGGCTGTGCAGCACATCGCCTACGATGGTGACGGTCCGCCCATTCAGGGTGCCGAAGTGATCACGCAGCGTAGCCGCGTCGAGGAGGGCCTGAGTCGGGTGCTGGTGGGTACCGTCTCCAGCGTTGATCACGTGCGTGGGCACCCAGCTGGCGAGCCGATGCGCCGCCCCCGAAGCGGGATGGCGAATCACCACGCAGTCCACGCCCATCGCGTCCAGGGTGAGGGCGGTATCTCGCAGCGACTCCCCTTTGGTCACCGACGACGCCGCGGCCGACACGTTGACCACATCGGCGCTCATCCACTTACCCGCGATCTCGAATGAGGCCCGGGTACGGGTGGAGCTCTCGTAGAACAAGGTGACCACGGTGCGTCCACGCAGCGTGGGCAGCTTGCGTACCTCGCGACCCAGCAACGCCTGCTTGAGTCGATCGGCCGTGTCCAGCAGCGCGGTGGCCGTCTCGAGCGGCAGGTCAGCAGTGCTGAGTAGGTGTCTCACCGGGACCGCCGACGGATCACTACCGCATCGATGCCATCGGTCTGGGCCAGCAGCACGCCGATCTCCTCGTCCCGCGAAGTAGGGATGTTCTTGCCTACATAGTCAGCCCGGATCGGCAGCTCCCGGTGACCGCGGTCGACCAACACAGCGAGTTGCACCGCCCGCGGGCGGCCGTACTCACGCACCGCGTCCAGCGCCGCCGCCACGGTGCGGCCGGAGGACAACACGTCATCGACCAGCACAACCAGCGCATCATCGAGTCCGCCTGCGGGCAGCTCGGTGAGCTGGAGCGGTCTGGTGGGTCTGCGCCGCAGGTCATCCCGGTAGAGGGTGACGTCCAGGGTGCCAACGCCGGCCAACGTGGCACCGAAGTCCCGGATCCGGCCGGCCAGCCGATGAGCCAACGGGACACCGCGGGTGGGAATGCCCAGCAGCACCACCGGCTGGCCGGCGGTGCGCTCGATGATCTGATGCGCCATTCGAGCGACGATGCGCGCGACATCGGCCGCCGAGAGCAGCTCACGCTGCCGCGGTGGTCCTGCCGCGCCCGCCCCGGAGGGGGACGACACGGTGGACCTCCTTTCCCGCCTCGCCGGACGGGTCTTAAAGGACGTCGGGTACCGGGCAGGCGCCCGGACCCCGGGCGCCGACGGTATCAGGAGGTCGTATCAGGGTCACAGAAGCTCAAGCACTGCCCCGTCCGGGTGGTGTGCATGACTCTCATCGGTGTTGGGACCCCAATGGCTTGACCTGGGAGGTTACTCAGCGCAGCATTACTCTCCGTATCATCCCGACGTGCGCGCGGCGTCTGGTCGGGTTTAAAGATGAAGGAGAAGCGCCAGATGGGCGACTATGCCAAGGCACTGGGGTCCAAATTGCGCGGCATCAGGCAGCAGCAGGGGCTGTCGCTGCACGGTGTCGAGCAGAAGTCAGCGGGCCGGTGGAAGGCCGTGGTGGTCGGCTCCTATGAGCGGGGTGACCGCGCGGTCACCGTGCAGAAGCTAGCCGAGCTTGCCGACTTCTACGGAGTACCGGTACCAGAACTGCTACCAGAAGGTCGGATACCCTCGGGGGGGGAACCAGCTACCAAGATCGTAATCAACCTGGAGCGGCTACAGCAGCTGCCGGTGGACAAGGTAGGTCCGCTAGCTCGCTATGCCGCGACAATCCAGAGCCAGCGCGGCGACTACAACGGCAAGGTGCTGTCCATCCGCACCGAGGATCTGCGCTCACTGGCGATCATCTACGACATGTCGCCAGGTGATCTCACCGAGCAGTTGATCGGTTGGGGAGTGCTACCACCAGAAGCTCGCCCCGCTAAGGACGAGTCGTAGGTGCCGGTCGGTGCTGGTGCACTGCCCGACCAGCACCGACCACCACTCACGGGCCACGCGGTAGCGCAGCAAGCGCGCCGAGCACACCGTTGACGAATCGTGGCGACTCGTCGGTGGACAGCGACCGGGCCAGCTCGATGGCCTCGTCGATGGCCACCGCATCGTCCACCTCGTCGGAGAACAGCAGCTCGAACACGCCCAGCCGGAGCACCGCCCGGTCCACCGCGGGCATCCGCGCCACAGTCCACCCCCGGGCGTGCTCGGCGAGCATCCGGTCGATGTCCTCCTGATGTGCGACGACGCCCTGCACCAACAAGACGGTGTACTCACTGACCGGGGGCAGCCCCGGCGCACCGACCCGCTCGGCTAGCAGTGCCAACGGATCCAACCCGCGCAGGTCGGACTCGAAGAGGATGTCGACGGCTCGCTTGCGGGCCTTGCTGCGCGCGCCCACGTCAGGTACTGATGCGGCCGAGGTAACGCCCGTCCCGGGTGTCGACCTTGACCTTCTCGCCGGTGGTGACGAACAGCGGCACCTGAATCTCCGCGCCGGTCTCCAGCTGGGCGGGCTTGGTGCCACCGGTCGACCGGTCCCCTTGCAGGCCCGGATCGGTGTGCGAGATCAGCAACTCCACCGAGGTGGGCAGCTCGACGTACAACGGGGTGCCGTCGTGCATTGCGACCAGGACGGTCTGGTTGTCCAGCAGGTACTTCGCCGCATCGCCGACCGTCTGGCCGGTGATGGTGATCTGATCGAAGGTGTCGGTGTCCATGAACACGAAGTCGGCGCCGTCGGCGTACAGGTAAGTCATCTCGCGCCGGTCGACGGTGGCGGTCTCGACCGAGGTGCCTGCGTTGAAGGTTTTGTCCACAACCTTGCCGGACAGCACGTTCTTCAGCGTGGTGCGCACGAATGCGCCACCCTTACCGGGTTTGACGTGCTGGAACTTCACGACTGACCAAAGCTGGCCATCGAGGTTGAGCACGAGTCCGTTCTTCAGGTCGTTGGTGGTGGCCACGTCAGCCTTGTGCTCCGTTCATCGACAATCAGGCGTCATCACAAGCAGGGCAGGACCACGAGATCCTTCGTGGTCAAGGTGAGGAGCTCGGGTTCGCCGTCGGAGACGACGAGGGTGTCCTCGATGCGCACGCCGCCCCGGTCCGCCAGGTAGACACCCGGCTCGACGGTGACCGTCATGCCTGCCGCCAGTGTACCGACCCCGAACTGCGACAACGCCGGAGCCTCGTGGATCTGCAAGCCCACGCCGTGGCCGAGGCTGTGCACGTAGTCCTCGCCATGCCCGGCGTGCGCGATCACGTCCCGCGCGGCCGCGTCCACCTCGCGGACGTCGGCCCCGGCCCGCAGCGCGGCGCGCCCGGCGGTCTGTGCCGTGGCGACCAGGTCGTAGATCTCCCGCTGCCACCCGGCAGGCTCCCCGAGCACCATGGTGCGGGTCATATCGGAGTGGTAGCCGTCGACCAAGGCGCCGAAGTCCAGCTTCACCAGGTCGCCACAGCACAGCTGGGCGTCGGTCGGACGGTGGTGCGGCACCGCGGAGTTCGCGCCGGTCGCCACGATGGTCTCGAACGAGGGGCCGGCCGCACCCGCCGCCACCATCCGGGCCTCCAAGTCGCGAGCCACCGCACGCTCGGTGCGGCCCGGGCGCAACCCACCGCCGGCCAGCAACCCGGCCAGGGCGGTGTCGGCCGCCGCACAAGCCGCGCGCAAGGCGGCGACCTCGGTATCATCCTTGATCAGCCGCAGCGCCTCCACCGGCCGGGAGGTGGCAACCAGCCGGTCCGTGCCGGTGACCTTCAGCAGAGCGGCATGCCCGTCCACCGTCACCACGTGGCTCTCGAAACCCAGCCGGCCGGTGGCTTCCTTGGCCAGCTGCAGGCGAATGGACCTGCCGATCACCCGGCGCAGATCAGGGACCTGCCGCCAGGACTGGGTGTCGTAGCGGCCGTCGGTGGCGAACACGCTGCGCTCGTCGTCCTCGACATGCACCAGCAGGGCGGCGTTGGAGCCGGTGAACCCGGTGAGGTAGCGGATGTTGAGCAGATCCGTGACCAGCAACGCATCGAGTTGTCCCGCCCGCAACCGCTTGCGAAGTGCGGCACGGCGCCGCGGGTAGGGCCGGTCGACGCTGGATTCCGCTGTGCGCACAACCGCCAACCGTACCGGGCAGATGCGCGTCAGCGGCCGGCTATCCAGCGCAACGCGAGTGCGTACCCGTCTACGCCCAAACCGACGATGACCCCGGAGGCGATGGCCGAGATGTGGCTGTGGTGGCGGAACGGCTCGCGCGCGTGCACGTTGCTGATGTGCACCTCCACCAGCGGTGCCGGCAGCTGCGCGGCGGCGTCGCGGATCGCGATCGAGTAGTGGGTCCAGGCTCCGGCGTTGAGCACCACCGGGGTCGCAGTATCGGCGGCCTCATGCAGCCAGCCCATCATGACGCCCTCGTGGTCGGTCTGGCGCACGTCCACCTCGAGCCCCAGCTCGGCTCCCACCTGCCGGCACAACGTCACCAGGTCGGCATAGCTGGTCGCGCCGTAGACGTCGGGCTCACGGGTGCCGAGCCGGCCGAGGTTGGGCCCGTTGAGCACCAGCACCTTCATTGCGGACCTCTCGCCCCGCGGACCACTGCAGCGTATGCCTCGGCGAGCAACTCCGGGTCCGGGTCCTCCAGCCGACCGGGTTTGGCCAGGTCGTCGAGCACCACGAAGCGCAACACCCCGGACCGGGTTTTCTTGTCGTTGCGCATGCCTTCGATCAACTCGGGCAACGCGCCGGCGTCGTAGCTGGTCGGCAGGCCGATCGAGCTGAGCAGCCGGCGATGCCGGGCCACGGTGGCATCGTCGAGCCGGCCGGCGAGCCGGGCCAGCTCGGCCGCGAAGACCATGCCGACGCTCACCGCCGCACCGTGGCGCCACCGGTAGCTCTCCCGACGCTCCAGGGCATGACCGAGGGTATGCCCGTAGTTGAGCACCTCGCGCAGGTGGGACTCGCGCAGGTCAGCGGCCACCACGTCGGCCTTGACCCGGATCGCGCGGATGACCAGTTCTTCCAGTACCGGGCCGGACGGGTTCAACGCGGCGGCCGGGTCGGCCTCGATCCGCTCCAGGATCACCGGATCGGCGATGAACCCCGCCTTGACCACCTCGGCCATCCCCGCGACGAGCTCGGCCCGGGGCAGGGTCTGCAGATATGCGAGGTCCACCAGCACCGCGGCGGGCTCGTGGAACGCGCCGACCAGGTTCTTACCGGCGGCGGTGTTGATCCCGGTCTTGCCGCCCACCGCGGCGTCCACCATCGCCAGCAGGGTGGTGGGTATCTGCACCACCCGGACCCCGCGCAGCCAGTTGGCGGCGACGAACCCGGCGAGGTCGGTGATCGCCCCACCACCGAGACCTATCACGGTGCCGGCCCGATCCAGCCCGACCCGGCCCAGGGCGTCCCAGCAGAATCCGGCTACCGCCAGGGTCTTGGCGTCCTCGGCGTCGGGCACCTCGATGCGGCACACGCCGGCACCGCTGAACTCCAGCGTGGAGCGCAACAACTCCGCGGACTCGGTCAAGGTCGGCTGGTGCACGATCGCCACGGCACCGTCTCCCACCACGTCCAGCAGCTGCCCGCGCAGGTACCGTCCGACGATGACGTCGTAGGGCTGCGACGTCGCCACCCGGATCCGTAGTGGCTCGACGTCATCCGGGCCGGCGGTCTCGCTCATCACACTCCTCCCGCGTCCGCTACCCGAGGAGCATCCCACGAGCCGCTGCCGCGAATCACCGGTGCAGGGTCAGCACTACATCCGCGGCCACGTCCGCAGCGCAACGACCGGTCGTCGACACCACGACCTTCGACACCGCCGCGTAGCTGGGACGTCGCTCCAAGAGTAATTTCTTCAGATGTGCCCGGGGATGTGGGAGCAGCCACGGGTGCAGCGGAATCAATCCTTCCCGACGAAGCAGCTCATCGAGCTCCACGTCGAGGAATACCGTGTGAAACGGCTTCAGTTGTTCTTGGATCTCCGGGTTCAGCGGCGTTGCTCCACCCAGAGCGAGCACCCCGGCATGGTCTGCCAGAACGGCTCCGATCAGGCCACGCTCAGCCGCGCTGAACCCCGCTCTGCCCAGTTTCACCACCAGCTCACCGGCCGGAAGGCCGAACTCGTGCTGCAAGTCGTCATCGAAATCGCGAAACGACACACCGAGCTGGTCGGCCACCAACCGCCCCACGGTGCTCTTTCCAGAGCCGGGCGGACCGATCAAGATCAGAACAGGTCCGTTCGCCATGCTTGGCGGTCTCCTCCGTTACTCAGAACGCTGTCGCGGGTCAGTGGTGGCGCAGGGCATCGAGGTAGGCGCGGGCGTTGCGGATGGTCTCGGGCAGCGCATCACCGCCGAACTTCTCCAGCGCGGCGTCGGCGAGCACGAGCGCGACCATCGCCTCAGCGACCACCCCCGCCGCGGGCACTGCACAGACGTCGGATCGCTGGTTGATCGCGACGGCCGCCTCGCCGGTGGCAACGTCCACCGTGGCCAGCGCTCTGGGCACGGTGGAGATCGGCTTCATCGCCACCCGGACCCGCAGCACCTCACCGTTGGTCATGCCACCTTCCAGCCCACCGGCCCGGTTGGTGGCGCGCAGCACACCGTCCGGGCCGGGTGACATCTCGTCGTGTGCCGCGCTGCCCCGGCGCCGCGCGGTGGTGAACCCGTCGCCCACCTCGACACCCTTCATCGCCTGGATGCCCATCAGCGCGCCGGCCAGCCGGGCATCGAGCCGCCGGTCAGCGTGCACGAACGAACCCAGCCCCACCGGCAGCCCGTACCCCAGAACCTCGACGACGCCACCCAGCGTGTCGCCGTCCTGCTTCGCCGCGTCCACTTCGGCGATCATCGCCGCGGACGCATCCTCGGCGAATGCGCGGACCGGGCTGGCGTCGATCCGTTCCAGGTCACCCGGTCCGGGCAGGATGTCGGTGGGGGCATCCACCTGTCCCAGCGACACGATATGGGAAAGCACCTCGACCCCCAGCGCCTGGCGCAGGAACGCCTTGGCCACCGTGCCCAGAGCGACCCGGGAGGCGGTCTCGCGGGCGCTGGCCCGCTCCAGCACCGGCCGCGCGTCGTCGAAGCCGTATTTGGTCATCCCGGCCAGGTCGGCGTGACCGGGCCGGGGCCGGGTCAGCGGTGCGTTGCGGGCCTGCGCGGCCAGCAGATCCGGGTCCACCGGGTCGGCCGCCATCACGGTCTCCCACTTGGGCCACTCGGTGTTGCCGATCCGGACCGCCACCGGACCGCCCAGGGTCCGGCCGTGCCGGATGCCCCCGAGCAGCTCCACCTCGTCGGCCTCGAACCTCATTCGGGCACCCCGCCCGTAGCCGAGCCGGCGGCGGGCCAACTCACCTTGGACGTCCTTGGACGTCACCTCCACCCCGGCCACCATGCCCTCCAGGACGGCGACCAGGGCCGGGCCGTGCGACTCCCCTGCGGTGATCCAACGCAACACGCGGCCATCCTCCCACGGCACTCCGACAGTCATCGCTGCGCGACGGCGGTGACGGCCGCAGGTGCGACCCGGGCACGCAACAGCCGGTGCACCACCAGGCCGACCACCACCAGCGCGGCGACGAAGAACAGCGCCAGGTACTGCAGCACCCAGCTGGTACCCGCCGGGTCGTACACCGCCTGCCGGGGCCACGCGATGTTGACCATCATAACCGCACCGTAGACGACGGCGAGCACGTTCACCGGCAGCCCCCAGCGGCCCAGTGAGAAGCCGCCCACGCGCTGGGGCGGTAGGCCCTGCGGCCAGCGCAACCGGGCATGCAACGCGGGCACCGTCACCAGCAGGTAGGCCAGGTACACGATCACCACCGACGTGCTGGTGATCGCGGCGAACGCCGCCGGATTACCGAGGTTGATCAACAACACCCCGAGGGCGAGCGCGCTGACCGCGATGCCGGTGAGGATCGGTGTCCCGGTGCGCGAGCTGACCCTGGCCAGCCGGCGGGCGCCCGGCAACCGGCCGTCCCGCGCCATGCTGAACATCACCCGCGACGCCGAGTTCTGGATCGCCAGGCACGCCGAGACGATCGCGATCGCGACGACGGCGAGCAGCATCCGGCCGAGCGAGGAGTCCAGCCGGCTGGTGATGACGTACGCGATGCCACCGGTGGCCAGCTGCCCGTCGGTGAGTGAGGGCGCGGCCATCAGCGCAGCCACGATCATCAACCCGCCACCCACGAACGACACCAGCAGCGCGCGCAGGATCGCAGCGGGCACCACCCGGCGCGGCTCGCTGGTCTCCTCGGACAGCTCTGCCGCGCTGTCGAACCCGTACATCACGTAGGCCGCCATCAGGGTGGAGGCCAGGAAAGCGAACACATAGGGGCTGTCTCCGGACACCTCGAGCGTCTCGGTCACCACGGCGGGCCCGCGTTCGGCGTTGCCGAACAGCAGTACCAGCAGCACGACCACCCCGATGAGCTCCAGCGTCACCCCGATCCCCATGATCAGCGCCATCACCCGCACGCCGACGGCACTGATCACCGTCGCGATCGCGATGAGCAGTGCGCCGAGCAGGATCCCGTTGGCCGCACCGGAGGCCGAGGTGATCGACGGGTCGTCGCCGACGATCTGGAACCCGGACCACACCGCGGGCAGCACAGCCTGCAGCGCGATGCCGATGGCGGCCACGCTCACCACGTAACCCACCAGCGTCGCCCAGCCGGCGAACCACCCGACCGTCTCGCCGGCCAGCCGCCGCGACCACTGGTAGATGCACCCGGCCAGCGGCCAGGTCGACGCCAGCTCGGCGAAGACCAGCGCCACACACAGCTGGCCGGCGAACACCAGCGGCCAGGTCCAGAAGAACGCCGGGCCGCCGAAGGAGAAACCCAACGCGAAGAGCTGAAAGACCGTGGTGAGAATCGAGACGAAGGAGAACCCGGCGGCGAAGGAGGAAAACCAGCCGAGGCTGCGGTGCAGCTCCTGGCGGTAGCCGATGCGCTGGAGATCCTCGGCGTCGGTCGGGGTCATCGGGCTGCCTTCCGCGGGAGGTGGCCGGCGCGCACCAGGCAGCCGAGGGTGTCGCAGATGACCCGGGTCGCGATCAGCGCGGTGATCTCGGCGTTGTCGTAGGGCGGGGAGCACTCCACGACCTCGATGCCGGCCAGCGGGCGCGCGGCGACGAGCTGGATGAACTTCAGCACCTCGCGGGGCAGGAAGCCGCCGGGCTCGGGCCATCCCGTGCCGGGGACGAACGCGGCGTCGAGGCAGTCGACGTCGAAGGACAGCCAGACCGCGTCGGTGCCGTTCCAGGCGACGTCCAGGGCGCGCTGCGCGGCGGCCTCGATGCCCATCTGCACGCAGTCGGTGACGGTCATGATCGTGGTGCCGCGCTCCCGGCCGACCGCCACCCCGGGTCGCGGTGCCTGCCAACCGCCGATGCCGATCTGCACAAGATTCTGCGGCGGCACGTTGGGGAGGTCCGTGGCGTGAAACCACGGGGTGGTGTGCATCCGCTCGTCGAGGTCGGTCTCCTGGGTGTCGACGTGGCGGTCGAAGTGGATGATGCCGAGCTTGCCGCCATGGAGGTGCTCGGCGACGGCGCGGGTGGTCGGGTAGCCGATGGAATGGTCACCGCCCAGCACCACTGGAAAGGCGCCGGAGGCGTAGACGTGCCCGACCGCCTTGGAGATCTGGTCGAAGGTCTTCTCGATGTTGCCGGGGATGGTGAACACATCGCCGAGATCGGCGATGGTGATCGATTCCCTGAGGTCGACACCGAGCTCGAAGCTGTAGGGCCCGTACAGCGCGGAGATCTTGCGGATCCCTTGTGGACCGAAGCGGGTTCCGGACCGGTAGGTGGTACCCCCGTCGAACGGGGCGCCGAGCACTGCCACGTCGTACTCGCCGCAGCGGCGGACGTCCGCCACGTAGGGCGCCTTGAGGAAGGTGTTGATCCCGGCGAAGTGCGGCAGCTCTCCGCGGGAGAAGGTGGGGATCCGCCGGTCCACGATCGAGTCGGCGCCGGGCAGGCCGAGCTCCAGCCCGCGGGCGATCTCTTGTTCCCATTTCGCCGTCGGCAGCATCGCTTCCGCTTCGACGGCGTAGCGCGCTTCCGGGCCGTAGTTGTCGGGTAAGTCGTCCACCGAGGGCCTCCGCGTCCACGGCGCCCGGCCGCGAGGCAGCCGGGCGCGGCTGGCCTCCCGGGCTTTTGTCCCGCCGTGGAGCGGGCGTGTAGCCCGCCTGCACCTCTCGGACCAGACCTCGCCTGTCGCGGAGAGCGGAACCCTAGATGCGCCTCACCACTGGAGTGAGTCTCGACCATCAAACGACGCCACTATGACCCTTCGGTAACTGCCATGTTGCCATCTCGTCAGCTGTTCGAGTGAGCCACGCAGGTCCACTTGACTACGAAATGCCAGCACCCATGCCTCGCCAGACGGAGGCGGTCGGCGATCGTGGGTGCTCTCAGTGCGCCGAGTGCGACAGCAGAGCTGTTCGGTCGGCCTCCGGCGACTCTGCTGTCGCGCTCGGCGACAGTAGGGTTGATCACGAACCATGGGGAGACGCGATCCGGCTCGCACGCCGTGCCGGGTGGGTATGGCTGGGGTTCGTGCGACGGTGTCGGGGTCAACCGACGTGGCCTTGTGCGACCACCGGTCTGAGGCTGACCACCTCACCCCCTCGCAATCACTGGCATGCCACGCGTTCGTGACGGCCATCAAACGGCGACTCATCTGGCTCGTGACTTTGCTGTGCACGCTGGTCATCGGTGCGCTCGCGTGGCCGACCACTACCAGCTCGCCCCCGCCTACCGGCGCTGGACCAGCGGTGATCGCGCCCGGACCCCCACCTACCGAGACTGGGCCGGCGGTGATCACGCATCACCGTCCTCGACAGCACTCGATACCGACCCCATAGGGGCACTGCCCCATATTGCGACGCACAAATACCATTACACACCGGCTAACATTTGCAAAGATCCGCCCACGACTCAAACTGGCGGCATGCGTCGAGAGCTAGGGCCGGTAATCCGACAACGCAGAGCGGATTCCGACAGCACGCCGGGGGTGATCAGTAATTAGTACATCTACCCGGTCATCAGCAAGCAGTCGCTTGATTCGCTTGTCGTCGTTCACGGTCCACACCATAACGCCGATGTCGTTAGCTTTACATAGTCGCAGGACGCCAAGTTTCGCCAACTTGTGGTTTACGGCCACCCAGTCGGCACCGCAATTGCGGATGCGCGACAACGGGAGGAGTTCACTCATCCGGGTACGCGCCGTCAGTAGGTGACCTTTCCCGGCCATGTCCCGACCAAGCGAAAGCGCCGTGCGGACGTATGGGAAGTCGTGCTTGATAGCTGCCACCGAAACATCTTCAAGAGTGGTAGCAACAAAATTACCCTGCCCGAAGATGTCGAGGGCCATCTCGATGACCTCGCGCTCGCGACCGACTTGTTTCAGATCGAGGTGTCCTATTGCGGTGCAGGCTATGATCTTCATGACCTCTGCGACCTTCGGGGCAGAGTAGCCGACCTCACGGCACAGCTCGTCGTATGTGAGTTCCGAGAGCAGCGGGCCGACATGATTAGCCCGGTCCTCGTGGTACACTACATAAACGTCGTCCGATGTCCTTCTAATATCAAACTCTACATACTCGGCACCGGTGCCAGCAGCGGATTGGTAGGCCGCTAAAGTGCCAGCAAGTGCATCCTCAGAACCGCCACGGTGGGCGGAGATCGATGCACGGTGCCCGCTCCCAGTGGTTCTCATTTTTAAAAATTTGCTCTTTCTTCAGGGGCGGCATTTTGAAACCGATGATACAGTCCGCCATCATACACTACCGTATCGAAATATGGCAAAAATTCACCTATGCGGAGTCGTGTCGAGCGGACCCGAATCGGCCTATCCGACGCAACAATAGCGAACCTGCGACCACTATCATTACGAATGGAATCCAGGCGACGAGATAAGCTTTCCAGTACGTCGATAAGTCTAGAATTGATGTTCGCGGGTTGAGATCGGAGCTGCTGACACCAAAGAAGGAGAGCAGGAGGGCCGGAGGTAGGGCAAATAGTGTCACTACGGCAATCACGTAGGAAACGACTTTTTCACGTCGTTCCCGTGCGGCTTGAAAGTTGGCCTCGAGGCCTGACCACCTAGCGTCGATAACGGATTGAAGCCGCTCCACCATGCGAGATGTATTGGTCAGCGAGTTGACGACATCGACGGATTCACGAAGTGACGCCTGGAAGCTCTCTACGAGAAGCTCTGGTACGAGGACACTGTCTATGTATGCCTCGACTCCGAAACTCAGGTCAAGTTGCATGTCCGCGAGGCGGGCTGAAAGTTGTGAAACGAGTTCGCGGGCCTCATTGGTCGACTTTAGAAATGTCTCTTCGTTGAGGCGGAGTGCCCGAAACGCGTTTCGTCGAGTTCGCTGGATTACGCCCAGCGTTGAGACAAGAGTCGCAGCAATCACGGCTAAGGAATTTTCAACATGCGGTGCCCAGCCGCCAATTACCGATACGCCTCGGCCGTGAACGACGAGAGTACACCCCGGACTATTCAACTCGAGCGGCGCACGCATTGTGCCGCTACTTTGAATCGTTCCTCGGTAGATGATCTGGGTCAGCTTATCATTAGAGAAATCTCCGGTTGGAATCAGTTGATCGAGGAGCTTTCCGGAAGGGTAGACGATTTGATGAACGTCGCGCCCAAACTCCAGCTCATGGTCGGACTGGAAGCCCCTACGAAAGAGCTCAGCGGTCACGATGGCTAGCACACTAGTAGTGTTAACGCTTAGCCTATTGCGCCGAAAGCAAGTGCTCGCCAGGAGATCTGCAATATCGGTCGCATCGACTTCCGGGCTAATGGATAAGTCCAGCGCCAGAACGAGATCGGCTCGCGGTGTGACAGCGAGCAGCATGCGCAGCGAAGTTACCCGGTGGCCGATCAGTGAACCCTCAACCCGCAGCTTGGGGTCGGCGATGAGCTCGTTAATGGCAATACGGGGCAGGATTTCGTCCGAAGCCACAAAGTGAGGCGCGAAGCGGCCAAAAGCAAGAAGTGCTGACAGTGGTATACTTCTTGTGGATTCGACCGGCATTCTGTTGGCTAGGCTATAGATCATGAGAACTCGCGTGTCGGCACGAGTTCCGAGATCCGGGTAGCAGTTTTCAGCGCCTTGAGGAGATTCTGTCATGATCACTGATCCCTCTCGGTGGTGTGTCATGAATGTGCGACTCATCATTGAAACCGATAATGGCTCCCACGGGCATACGAGGTCAATTTCCCGGTCCGCCGACTAATGATAATATCAGACTATCTTCCATGGATCGATCCGGCGTCGTTAAAGTCCTTGAGGTTGTGCGTGGCCAAAGCCGCGTCATGGGTGCGGCAAATGTGCGGGATCTGCGCGTCGAATCCGCTAATGGGCGTGCCGGCACGGACACGCCGGGTCACGATCATGGGGTAGTGCGCCGCAGCTGCAACGTCGGGACGCTCGATACCGTAACGGATCTCAGAAAGCGTGCTCGACGTCGTGCAAAATTCGTCGCCACGGCGCACGGACTCCAGTCCCGAATCACGAGCGCGGGGGATCGCTTCATGAGATCGATATGACATCGGCGTCAAAACCACCCCATCTACTATCAACGCTAGCATCGTTGCGTTGAGAGATCGGGTACCGCCCACCCTCGCCGCCGTCCTACGGTCGACCTGTGCGTATCCGGATCATCGACGCGTTCACCGACCGGCCGTTCGCCGGCAACCCCGCCGCCGTCTGCCTGCTGAACACCGCTACCTGGCCCGATGAGGGCTGGATGCAGGACGTGGCCGCCGAGATGAACCTGTCCGAGACCGCTTTCGCTCACCCGTTGCCCGCCAGGGTCGACGCGGACTGGGCGCTGCGCTGGTTCACCCCCACCGTCGAGGTCGACCTGTGCGGGCACGCTACCCTGGCCACCGCGCACGCCCTGCACCGCGACCGAGGAACCTCCGGCACCATCCGATTCAGCAGCCGCAGTGGAGTCCTGATCGCCCACACCCACGACGACGGCACTGTCACGCTGGACTTTCCGGCCGCGCCTGCCACCAAGTCACCCATCCCCGACGGGCTGGCCGACGCGCTCAACGCCACGCCCGACACCAGCTACGGCACCGGCGCCCTCGGTGACCTGCTCACCGTGTTCCCTGACGAGGCAGGCGTCCGCGCCCTGGCACCGGACTTCCCCGCGCTGGCCCGTCTGACCCGCCGCGACGGCGTCCGCGGTGTCATCGCCACTGCCCCAGCAGATCCAGGCGAAGGCTACGACTTCGTCTCCCGCTTCTTCGCCCCCGATCAAGGCATCCCCGAGGACCCGGTCACCGGCAGCGCCCACACCGCCCTGGCCCCCTACTGGTCGAGCCGCCTCGGCCAAGCCAGCCTCACCGGACTACAGGCATCCGCCCGCACCGGACTGGTCCGCACCACCGTTCTCGGCGACCGCGTGCACCTCACCGGGCATGCCGTCACCGTCGTCGACGGCACTCTGCACCACACCGGGTAAGCACGTCCGCCCTATGATCTCGACCATGACGACGCCATCGCGGCAGCAGCTTCGCGAATGGTCCGCCGCACTCACGCTCGGCCCGCTGGATCCGACCGATCCGAAGGAGACGCGGTACGTCCCGCTGGCCGACGCAGGACGCACCGCGGTGGACTAGCTGCTGGCGACGATCGAGCTGGCGCTGGACACCACTACCCAGCTGCTCTCCGGCCCGTTGGGCTCCGGCAAGACCACCGAGCTGTACCGGCTCAAGGGCGAGCTGGAACACAACGGCTTCCACGCCGCGATCTTCGATGTCGGTACCTACGTCAACGAGTCCTCCCCGATCGACGTCACCGAGTTCCTCATCGGGCTGGCGCTGGGCGCGCACGATGTGCTCGGCGCGCCCGGGGCGGGCAGTGGCCCGGGGTTCGTCGGCAGGCTGCGCCGTCTCCTGGACCGCCTCAAGATCTCCGTTGAGGTCCCCGGCCTGTCCACCAGCGTGTCGCGGGACGCCATAGGGGTCGAGACGATGGGCGCATCGGTCGAGATCGAGCTGCAGCGTGAACTGAAGAGCAGCGAGTCGGTCGTGGCAGAGCTGCGGCGCAAGCTCACCTACCACATTGGCCGGCTGTACGAGGAGGTTGCCGCCTTCCTCACCACGCTGCTGCCGGCGGACGACCCGGGACAGGGCTCGGTGCTCATCGTGGACGGGCTGGAGAAGCTGCGCGGCACCAGCGTGAACGACCTGGTGGTGCAGGAGTCGGTTCAGGCGCTGTTCGTCGCGCACGCCGGCAAGCTGAAGTTCCGCTCCCATCACATGATCTACACCGTGCCCACCTACCTGCAGTTCACCTCGCCGGGAGCGCTGCCCTTCGACTCCCGGGTGCTGCCGGTTCCGGTGCCGCACGTCCGGCCGCGCCCCGGCCAGGCCGCGGACACCGTCGCCAAGACGGTCGCGGAGCTGCGAGAGGTCGTGTCCCGCCGGCTCCCGGTCGATCAGATCTTCACCGGCAGGCAGCTCGATACGATCATCCAGGCGTCCGGGGGTCACCTGCGCGACCTGTTCACATTGCTGCGTCAGGTGGTCAACCTGATGCTCCGCAGGTCGCTGGCACCACCGCTACGCGACGAGCACGTCGAGGAGGCGATCGGTCTGATCGCGCACGACTTCATGAAGATGACGGCGGAGCAGAAGGCGTTCCTGCACCACGTGGCCTCCGGGGACGGCACAGTCGACCCTCCGGAGTCCGAGGTACAGCTGATGGCCCGGCTGCTGCAGAGCCACATGCTGCTCGGTCACCTCAACGGCCAGGACTGGTACGAGGTGCACCCGCTGGCCAGGAGGGCACTCGGCCTGCCGTGAGCGGCGCAAGACCTGCTCGCAGGGTCGAGCCGTGAGCACTGGCCGGCAGGCGGCCCGGAGCCTGCACCGGGATGTCGAGGACGTCTGGGAACGGCTTCGGGTCGAGTTCGTGCTGCACGACGGGTTCTGGCTGGGGTTGCTGTTCGGTGCCCAGGCACCGGACGTCGCCGAGCTGGTGGCCCGCACCCGAGACCTGGCCCGTATGCAGGTCAAGCACGTCGTCACCAGCACGTTGACCGAGCGGGCGGGCGAGGCCGCAGTGCTCGGTCAGTTACTCATCCCGCAGCCGGCTGGCCTCGCCGCGACCTGGGTGCTCGATGACGAGGCCGTCACGGCTGACCGGCTGCGGCTGTGGTCCCGGCTGCTGCGGCGGCTCAACGAGAGACGTGACGCACTGGCCGCCGCTCACCCGGCCGCGCTGCTGCTGGCGTGCCCGGCCGGTTCGCTGCCGCTGGTCCGCGACACCGCCCCGGACCTGTGGTCGGTCCGCAGCCTCACGGCGACACTCGACATCGCCGGCGATGCCACCGTGACTGCCCCGCCCGAGGTTGCGCCCCCGGGTCGCAGCGAGTTCGCACCGGTGCCGGGTGACCCCATCCAGCCCTCGCCCGAGGTGGGCGAGCTGCTACGGCAAGCCGCGAGCGCGTTGCGGTCGGGTCGCACCGACCTTGCGGTAGACGCAAGCCTCGGCGCGCTCGAGGTGGCATCGAGCCCGGACGGCAAGCTGCTGGCGCACGCCTGGTTGGCCCAGGTGCGGGCCGAGCAGGATGAGCCGGTCGAAGCCGCCCGGCACGCCCGGATTGCGCTGGAGGGCCAGCGGCCACTCGAGCTGGACACCACAGTGGCTCTGCTGGGGATCCTGTCCGATTCGCTGGATGGTGAGACTGCATCCGACGCCGCCGCAGCCCTGGCGAAGCTGCACCGCGAACTGGTGGAGCGCTACCCAGACTCACCCACCGCGCTGCGCGACCTGTCCGTCTCCCTCGACAACGTCGCCGGCATCCAGCAAGAGCGCGGCCAACTCGACGACGCCCTGACCGCCTACACCGAGTCCCTCACCCTGAGCCGCCGCATCCACACCACCTACGGCGACACCCCCCAAGCCCTGCGCGACCTCTCCATCTCCCTCGACAACGTCGCCGGCATCCAGCAACAACGCGGCCAACTCGACGACGCCCTGACCGCCTACACCGAGTCCCTCACCCTGAGCCGCCGCATCCACACCACCTACGGCGACACCCCCCAAGCCCTGCGCGACCTCTCCATCTCCCTGAACAAGGTCGCCGGCATCCAGCAACAACGCGGCCAACTCGATGATGAAGATTTTCCCGGGTCTCGCGAAAATTGACTCGCTATCGACCTGTACGGCCTTGCGGGTCGCGCCGGTGGCCCGGTCAGGTGTCGTCGTCCGGGCTGGTCTGGTCCTTCCTGATGCCGCGCATGGCCGGGAAGAGGACGACCTCGCGAAGGGTGGATGCATCGGTGAGCAGGGCGACGAACCGGTCGATCTCCAGACCGAGACCGCACATCGGCGGCATCCCGTACTCCATCGCCTCGATGAAGTCCTCCTCCATCATCATCGCCTCGTCGTCACCGGCCTCGCGCAGCTCGGCTTGCTCCTCCAGCCGTTGCCGCTGCTCGACCGGATCGATCAGTTCCGAGTACGCCTTGACGATCTCCCAACCGTTCATCACGACCTGGAACATGTCGAGCCTGGTCGGGTCCTGATCGCTGCGCCGGGCGAGCGGGACCAGCTCCACCGGATGGTGCACCAGGAAACACGGCTGGACGAGGTCGGGCCGGACCGTCTTCTTGTACAGCAGGTCAACCAGCCCCGCGTAGGACACCGTCCCCTCGACGTCCAGACCGAGCCCGGCGACCTGCTCCCGTAGGGTCGGCAGGTCGCGGACGACGGTGAGGTCGATGCCGGTTCGCCGGGCGATCTCGGTTCGGTAGTCCAACTCCGGCCAGTCGGCGCCGAAGTCCAGCTTCACGCCGTCGTAGGTGACGGTGCGGGTGCCGAGGACCTCGTCGAGCACCGCGAGAACCAGCTCCCGGACGAAAGCCATGTTGTCGCGGTAGTCCCAGTAAGCCGCGGACCACTCCAGCATCGTGCACTCTTGGAGATGCGAGGCGCCCATGCCCTCGTTGCGGAAGTTACGGCCCAGCTCATAGACCCGGTCCAGCGAACCGACGACCACGCGCTTGAGAAACGTCTCCGGCGAGATCCGCAGGTAGAAGTCCTCACCCAGTGCATTGTGCCGGGTGACGAACGGCCGCGCGACCGCCCCGGACGCCGCCTCCTGCAGGACCGGCGTCTCGACCTCGAGGAAGTCGTTATCGTCGAGGAACCGGCGAATACGCCGGATGATCCTCGCCCTGGCCTGGAACCGTTCCTAGGACTCGGCGTTCACCAGCAGATCGAGGTAGCGGCGACGGTAACGCGCCTCGACATTGGACAGGCCCTGCCACTTGTCCGGCAACGCCCGAACCGCCCGATTCGGCACGGTGAACTCGGACACCGCTACCGTGTGCTCGCCATGGCGGGTGGTGTAAAGGCTGCCGGCGATCCCCGACCCGGTAGCCCGACCGTGGCCCCGCCGTCCCGGATTTCTCCGTTGGCATCAACACCCACCCTCGTGAACCAGACGACACCCAGCCGGCCAGCAGCTCACCAAACAGGCCATGCGGGACGATCGCCACCGATCTGACGGCCAAGCCAGCCTACCGACCCGGGCTCAACCGCGGCCGGCTACCCGACCCGCTGCATCCGCTCTGACCGTGGAGCTATCCTCCACCCATCCCCTCGACTCTGCCAAACTAACGTGTCTCCCCACGCTCTCGCACAGCCGCCACCACACCACGTCTAATCCCTGCCTCATCACAAAATCGAGCACCCCACATACCGAGCACCGTGGCCGCCACCACCAAAACCTCCATTCCCGCCACGTCCACCCACAGAATTTACACTGTCCTCGCTTGCGCACCGTATGCTGCCGCAGCAACATCGCGGACATTGCCAAAAGCCGTACCGCGAGCTCTTTGACTACCTCCGGCTCAACCGGCTCTGCACCACCGAGTCTCTCCACCCACTGCTCAAGCTGCTCACAGAGCAACCGGTGCCGCACCTCCTGCACATTGCTCACGGTTTCCAGTCAGGCTCCACGGCATGCGGTGCAAGAGCGATCGTCTTACCCGCAAGAACCTCACCATCAATGACCGGGTGATTCATCTCATCAGCCCGACGCCGCAACCGTTCACCGGCGGCGATCAGCCGTTGCGCATAGCGTTGCTGCTCGATCGCACTGGCGCTGCCTTCCGTGATGCGCAGACCTAGCGAGGCCATATCCCTATTGAGTCGCGCCAGTTCCACCAGCAGCTCCCGATCCTCCCGGATCACGGCTGAACCTTCTCGGTACGCAGGGCTCCGTTTCCGAATACCACAGTCTCGTTGCTGTTGCCAACGTTCTCCACGCCTACAACCCCGATCGAGTGCTTGTCTGATGGGCTGGCCGGCACCCAGGACCGGGGAACGCACCAGCTCAGCATTCGGCCCGGCCCTGGGGCCTTGGCGGAAAGCCAACCCTGCCGGCTCAGGCGGGGACAGCTCATCCGCACCGCACCCAGACGTCATCCACTCGCCGATCCGGCGCCGGGTGTGCCCTGCTGGGATACTGTGCCACTCGCGTACTGGATCAAGCCATTACTGGAGAGACAACCGTGAAAGCCAAGCGTCACGCTCTGGCGGATCGCCGCGAGACCGTGGGCCACACCCAGGAGACACTCGCGGAGTCCGTCGGCGTCGAACCCACGACCATCGGGCGCTGGGAGCGGGGCGAGACATCCCCCCAACCATGGTCGCGACCCAAGCTCGCCGAGGCACTGGCCGTCTCCGTCGAACAACTCGACACCATGCTCACCGAAGGACAACCGACCGAGCCGCAACAACCCGTCGCCGGTGAGTCGCGCAACCCCACCCCAGCCAACGAGCCCACCGATGATCCAGAACACGACCCAGTACTCATCGCCCCCTGGAACCATCGAGGTACCGTCGAAGCCGCTGTGGCGTTGACGGGTGGTGATGGCCGGGTGAAGCGCTCACTGTTTCTGTGTCTCACCGGCCCCGCCCTGACCGCTCCCGCCCACCAGTGGCTGGTGCACGAGCCGGAACCATTGGTCTCCGGGTTGGCAGGACGCCGGTTATCAGCCGGAGTAGCTGACCGACTCCCGGCCATGATCGCCGAGCTGAGGGCGATGGATGACGTGGCTGGGGGCGGCGATGTGCTGTCGCTGGCCCGCTATCACTTCGGCTGGGTCGCCGGCCTGCTGGATCAAGCCTCCTACGATGACGTCACTGGCCGCAAGCTTCATAGTGCGCTCGCCGAGCTCGGACAGCTGGTGGGGTGGGCCTACTACGACACCGGCCAGCACGGGCTCGCGCAGCGCTACCACATCACCGCCCTGCGCGCGGCCCACAGCGCAGATGATCGGCCACTCGGCGCCCACATTCTGAGCGCACTGGCTTACCAGACTGCCCGCCAAGGGCAACCCACGGAGGCCGTGACGCTCAGCGAAACCGCCGTGGCGGGTACCCGGAGCTGGGTCGGTGGGTCCCACCCATGGAAATGGGCGTCGGTCGCTCTTCCTGAAGCGCTGTCCCATCGCCCCGGCCGAACCGTCACCCTTGACGACACCGAGTTCACAATCCGGTCCTTGTCCGCACGCACCGCATTGGACTGGCGTAGGGATACCCTGATTTCTTTGACTGAGCTCGGGAAAGTTGACGTCGACATGGAACGCCGGCGCGTTCTTGCAGCCGCCACTTACTCCTTGGCCACGCTCGCAGTGCCTGACGGACCATGGTGGACGCAGCTTGCAGCGCGTGGCAGCACCCGCGCTACCGCCAGCGCCCGGGTCGTCGGCCGCAGTGATCTTGAGGCAGTTCGCGAGATGACATCGATCTTCTCGCGGGTCGACCAGAGGCGCGGAGGCGGGCACGCCCGCACGGCTCTCGTCCAGTACCTGACTTCAGATGTCGTGAGCTACCTGCGGGGAAGCTATCACGACGAACAAGTGCGCAAAGACATGTTCTCCGCAGCCAGCGAGCTCGCCTACCTTTCAGGTTGGATGGCTTTCGACAACGCGGAGCATTCCATCGCCCAGCGCTACTTCTCCATAGCAGTAAAGCTCGCCGCAGAGGCAGCAGACCCGCCCATGGCAGGCCATATCTTTCGAGCCATGGCGCATCAGGCTATTGACCTAGGCCACTTTCACCATGGGCTAGATCTGGCCACCGCGTCGATGGACAGCACGCGGTACATACTGGCCAGCCCACGTGAACGCGCACTGTTCGGCGTGGTCTATGCGCGGGCACTCGGCGCGGCCGGGCAGAAATCGGCTGCCGCCAAGGCGCTGATCACAGCGGAAGACGACCTAGCATCAGCGACCAGCGGCGATGATGAGCCATCGCGAGTGTTCTTCTTCGGCGAGGCAAGCCTTGCTCATCAGACTGCCTGCACGCTGCGCGATACCGGAGATCTATCCGGCGCACTCAAGGAGTTCCGCCGCAGTGTGCGCACCCGCAAGGCGGCGACGTTTACCCGCACGCACGCCCTGACCCTGGGACACCTCGACGCCATAGAGGCGCGTCAGGGCGAAATCGAGCAGGCGTGCTCCACTTGGTCCACAGCGCTGGACGCCATGGACGGCATCCATTCAGGACGCACCCGCCAGGCCGTAGCGGACATGCGTCTCACACTGTCGCCATTCTGCCGTCGTGGTATCCCGGCGACCATCGAACTCGACGTGCGTGCCTTCGCCTACTTGAACTCGGCACCATAATGCATTCATTCGATGCAGACCACACCGTCGCTATGAACCGGCTACAACCTGGGGAGAAGGGGATTTTCGTGGCAGGCCAATCGTTTGAGGTCGAGCCCATCGCTCAGGTGATCGGTGGGCGCATCGAACCGACCGATGACTACTGGGGCGGCACCCGCTCCATCATCCGGATCGATGGCAGCCGCTTCGACACTGACGCGACGGCGGGGCTGGATGCGTTCTCCCACCTGGAAATCGTCTTCCGCTTCCATCTCGCCGACCCCACCGACCTCAACCTCGGCGCACGCCGACCACGAGATAACCCGGGCTGGCCCGAAGTCGGCATCTTCGGCCATCGCAACATGCGCCGATTGAACTGGCTGGGTGTCTCGCGCTGCCGTCTGATCAAAGTTGATGACCTCGATTTACACGTCGAGGAGCTCGACGCCATCGACGGCACACCCGTACTCGACATCAAGCCCTGGTTCCACGAGTTCGGCCCGCGTGGCACCGTCCGGCAGGCCGCATGGTCAAGCGAGATGCTCACCAAGTATTTCGCTCGACCACACGGCTCGTGAGCCACAGAGAACTCACGCCTAAGACCAGTCTGCCGACTGCACAACTCGGGCGGAGGCAGCGCATCCGCACTGCACCCGCACGTCATCCACTCTCCACCATGAACTGTTTTCCCTGGTGAGATAGTGTGCCACTCGCGTACTGGATCAAGTCATTACTGGAGAGATAACCGTGAAAGCCAAGCGTCACGCTCTGGCGGATCGCCGCGAGACCGTGGGCCACACCCAGGAGACACTCGCGGAGTCCGTCGGCGTCGAACCCACGACCATCGGGCGCTGGGAACGGGGCGAGACATCCCCCCAACCATGGTCACGACCCAAGCTCGCCGAGGCACTGGCCGTCTCCGTCGAACAACTCGACACCATGCTCACCGAAGGACAACCGACCGAGCCGCAACAACCCGTCGCCGGACCACGTGATGACCCCGAGCGCGACCCCATCCTCACCGCTACGTGGAACCATCGGGGTACCGTCGAAGCGGCAACTGTGCTGAGCGGTGGTGATGACCGGGTGAAACGCCGAGTGTTCCTGTCCCTCACCGGCCCTGCGCTGACCGCTCCCGCCCACCAGTGGCTGGTGCACGAGCCGGAACCATTGGTCTCCGGATTGTCCGGGCGTCGTGTCTCGGCCGGCATGGCCCACCAGTTCACAGCCATGATCACCGAGCTACGGAAGATGGAGGACGTGGCCGGCGGTGGCAGCGTGCTCACCCTGGCGCAGCACGAGTTCAGGTGGGTCACCGCACTGCTCAATCACGCGACATACGATGCGCAGACCGGCCGGGCGCTACACGTCGCGCTCGCCGAACTGGGACAGTTCTGTGGCTGGTCGGCCTATGACGCTGGACACCACGGTCTGGCGCAGCGCTTCTTCGTCGCGGCCTTGCGCGCAGCGCACAGCGCTGACGACCGACCCTTGGGCGCGTACATCCTCGCATCCATGGCCTCCCAGGCCGCTCGTCACGGCGGTCGGCCCGCCGATGCCGTGACACTCATCGAGACCGCCTTTGCTGGTACGCGGGGGCAGCAGACACCAGCCTTACTCGCCCAACTGCACATGCGACATGCCTACGCTTTCGCCTTTCTGCGCGACACCTCGGCCTGCACAGCGGCGATCTCCCAGGCCCGCACCCAGGTCGAACAACTCAAGCCGGACGACGACCCACCCTGGTTGTATTGGGTGAGCCCAGCACAGATCACGGCCAATGCGGGCGTTTGTCTCTTGCAAGTCGATCAGTTCGATTACGCGGCAGCCATGCTCACCGAAGGTATCGCCCAACTCGACAAGTCATTCCTCCGGGACCGCCAATACCACGTGACTCATCTCGCCAGTGCTCGCGCCCGACCAGGAAAACAGCGCGACCTCCACGTCGCCGCCGAGCTGGGGATGGAGTCACTCGACCTGGCCGAGAGCCTGGACTCGGCCACCGGACTCGGTTATCTCCGTGACCTCTACCTTCAGCTGAAGCCACACGCCAAGGTCCCCGCGGTGGGGGACTTCCTGGAACGTGCCCGAGGGTTTGCGGTGGTGTAGGGGGTCAGCTGAGTTCTGATCAGGATCAGAGCCGCGTTGTCGCAGAGCCACGCACGCCGCGAACCTGATATCCCGTGGCGCTGTCGATCCGGCCGCGAAACAGGTCGGCATGACCGTTGTGCCGGACGTACTCGGCGATTATGTGCACCAGGCTCCAGCGCAACAGGATCGACTGCCCGTTCAACTTCTGGATGCCGGTCTGGTCCACAAAGGATGTTGCTGTGACGATCTCGCGGGCGCGTTCGCCTTCCTCCCGCCACACTGCGAAGACGTCCGCTACATCCCCGCCCGGGGCGTCGAAGACCTGACCAGTCTGCGTAACACGACGGCAGCGCCACCGCGGGCCCTAGGCTCGGCGCGGCCCTGCATTCAACTCCCGTCGAGATACTGTGCCACTCGCATACTGGATCAAGGCTAGAACCTGATGCGCCCCTCGGCCCAGTTGGCCACCGCTCGGGCGCTGCGCTGGCGTGAGGACTTCCAGGCGTTCTACGACCCCGACCCCAGCTACGCACCCGAGTACCTCCGACGCTGGTGCTACGGCGCCACACGCTCCCGCCTGCAACCCATCAAGGACTTCGTCACCCTGGTCGAGAAACACTTCGACGGCATCATCGCCTGGCACAGAAACCACCTCAGCAACGGCCTCCTCGAAGGGACCGACTCCCTCATCCAAGCCGCCAAGGCCCGCGCCCGGGGCTACCGCAACAAGAACAAGATGATCACCATCGTCTACCTCACCGCAGCCAAGCTCCAGCTCCCCATCCTTACCAACCCCACACCCGTATACATGACCTCACGCTGAGTAACCCACCGAAAACAGCGAAGAGCCTAAAAATGCATTGCAGCATCATCCGCCACCGTGGTACTTCACAGGTAGCCCGACCTTCATCAGCAGCTGAGCGCAACCTTGTGCGCACGGTCGGCCAGCAAACAACGGACCGAGGAGGCATCGTGGCCTATTCGAATGACGGTCGACTGCCGATAATCTACGTGCGTGGATTCGCAGGCTCAGGTATCGACACGGTCGTCGACGACCCGTTCTACGGGTTCAACGAGGGTTCGGTTCATGTCCGCGTCGATGGCGCCGGCGATCCCCAGTTCTTGCAGTTCGAAAGCCCATTACTACGATTAATGACTGAGCTGCATTACCAGCTGCTGGTCCACGGCGACCAGCGGGCATACCTGAGAAGTCAACCCGACGGAACCGTACCCGCAGACACGATCTGGGTGCACCGCTTCTACGACGTGTCGGCATCGACCTTCGGCCGGAACCCTCAGGAGTTCTCACTGGAGAACGCGGCTGCGGACTTGTTCAAGTTCGTCAAGCAGGTCCGCTGCAAGACTTCCGCCCCTCGGGTCTTCCTCGTGGCCCACTCGATGGGAGGGCTCATCGCCCGGTCCATGCTACAGCGGGTCATCCCCAACGACCCAAACGCAGGCGGCCGCCCCAACGCCGCGACCCAGTTCATCGAGCGAATTTTCACCTACGCCACCCCGCACGGCGGCATCGAGTTCGCTCACGGTGGCGGTTTGTTGGAGAAGCTCCGAGACCTCACCAACATTCAGGGCGCCGACATATTCGGCCCTGACCGTATGTACGAGTATCTCACGCCCGATCTCGACGGCGTCCCCGACCGGAAAAACTTTGCGCCTACCGTAATGCCCGAAGATGGTTTCCCCGTCCAACACATGTTCTGCCTCGTCGGCACCAATCCAGGAGATTACGGCACGGCGTTCGGACTGTCATCAAAGATGGTTGGCACCTGCAGTGACGGTTTAGTTCAGATCGATAACGCCTACGTGAAGGGTGCACACCGCGCCATAGTCCACCGCAGTCACAGCGGTCGCTATGGCATCGTCAACTCTGAAGAGGGTTACCAGAATCTACGTCGTTTTCTGTTCGGTGATCTACAGGTCCGGGTAGACCTAGTCGGTCTTGATATACAAGGAGCCGCGGCTGATGACATCATCTGGCAGCTGGAGACGTCGTTGGCAATCCGGGGGCTGCCCGTTCTCATCCATGAGCAGAACACCGCACACCACTGCCCAATCCAGATCGAACTACGTCGCCGTGAAGACAGCAGCGACACACCCCTGCCGCTGCTGACCACCTTTCTCCATAGCGCCGCACAGAGACCACAGGAAAAACAAACGCTTCGGCACGCACTCAAGCTTCGCCTGATTTCCCTGCGCAAGCAACATGGACTCCTGTCTTTCATCGACCATCTCGAACAGAGCGAGGATTGGCAAGATATCCTGATCGTTGACATCGCAGCCGACCAGCAGCCGACCCAGGCATGGGCGACCTGGAACTCGGCTATTCCTGCCGCTATTCGAGACTGGGACCCTGGTGATGAAAACGAGCTCACCGACCAAGCCGCGAACACACCCGGACTGTGGCGCTCAACGATCGCCCTACCCCAGATAGCTCATCAGCTCCTCGGTACCAACGCTGCGGTCCAGATCACCGTCGTACCTCACGCGCTGTCTGAGTAAACGTGTTGCGTGAGATGCCGGCGGTATCACCAGCGTGGGATACCCTGCCTCGGTGAGCGTGAATCAGGTAGCTGTGCGGAACTCCGGGGGTGCCTCGGGGCGCGTCGGGGAAAGGCCAACGGCCCAGCCGGGTACCCACGGTGGAAAACAGCGTGACGTCGGTGGACCAGCCTCGGGGGTGGAGCAGATCTTCGGGCTGATCGGTGTCATAAAGCCAGGGCATCCCGCGGTGGGCGAGCTCGTCGAGCCAGGACCGCATCGGGACATAGTCGAGTAATGACTGGCCGACGACGTTGATGAGGAGGTGGCTGCCCGGCGCGGACAAGGTGATGACCTGGTCGAGGAGTCGGCGGACTCCCGGGGCATCCAGGTACTGGATCAGACCTTCGGCCAGTCAGATCGTCGGCTGCGTCTGATCGAACCCGGCGGCCGTGAGGACCACTGACCAGTCGCCGACTAGGTCGACGCCGAGTGGGCAACGGATGCAGCGCGGCGCCGGCGTGCCGGCGAGCAGGGTGTCCTTGAGCTGCAGCAGCTCGGGTCGGTCGAGTTCGAACACGGTGGTGGTGGCTGGGAGGTCGAGGCGGTAAGCGCGGGTGTCCATACCGGCGGCGAGAAGCACGATTTGTCCGGGACCGTCGGGGCCGGCGGTGATGTCGATGAAGGCCTCGTCGACGAACCGGGTACGCACCACGATCGCGACGCTGGAGCCCTCCCCCAGCTGCTCGAGCAGCGCGTGCCCGGGCTCCCCGGCCAACGTCGCCGCCAGGGGGTCATCGAAAAGCCGATCGGGGCGAGCCGACTCCTGGGCCCGCATGGCCGCGGTCCAGCGAGCGGTCCCAGCGACCGGGTCGAGCCCATCACCAACCTGCGCACGTAAGGTCGATCGGGGCTGATCTGCCACCACAACCTCTCCTTTTTCGGACGTCGTGAGCCCGCATCGCCATGCCAGCTCGATGGCACCAACCCTGCGTGCGCCGAGTTCGATGTGAGGGCTGCCCGGACCACCTTCGGACCGCTCTCACGTCGAACTCGGCGACAACAGAGCGGGTCGTGGTCACCGTACTTCGAAGCCAGGGTTGCACGACGAATTCGACGTCGGCCTGAATTCCGACCAGTTCTGGGCGGCGTGGTCGAGCAGCGCGGAGACCGCTGGGGGGCTGTCGCCGAGTACGAGCAGCAGCCATCCTGGTCCATCGAGTGCCGAACACGCCCAGCGCAGTCCGGGCTCCTCCCCAGCGCACTCCGGAGGACCGTCGATGCTCTCCCCCACGACCGCGAGCATTCCGATGATGCGGGCGCCGGCTGTGCCGGCGGGGCCGGAGAGTGCCGGATCAGCACCGTCCAGCAGCAGGGTGTGCGCCAGCAGGGGGGCACCGTCCAGCTCGACGGCGAGTTCGCCGTGGAAACGTCCACCGCGCTGACCAGCACGGCCGAGCACCACGACCTCACGCAGCATGGCCCGTGCCCCGCGCTGCAATACGATGGTCATGCTGCTGCACAGCTCGGCATCGTCGCAGATGACGGTGGGCTCTGGGTGCCAGTCCAGCACAGCGCCAGCTGCCAACACCGCCGCCACGGTCCACCGCGCCGCTGCCCGCGGGCTGCCCGGTTGGACCACCATGGCCGCAGCCGAGCGCAGCTGTAGCGACGTGCCGGCACTGAGGCGGACGTCCAACGCCAGCTCGTCACCACCCAGCGGACCGCCCGCGGCCTGCACCAGGTGCATCCGGTTCGGACCGGTCTGGCGTAACACGACCGGAGGGGCACAGCGCCACCGCAGGCAGTCGACCACAGGCCCTGGCTCGACGGTGAGCTCGGCGCGGCCCTGCACCCGGGTCGTGAGTGCGTAACAGTGTTCTAACACTGTTACGCACTCACGAGCTGCGCAGCCACGCGACGACTGGGTCCACACCCTGCCGCTCCCGCAGCGAGATCAGCACGGTGGGGCGATCCCCTCGTACCGTTGCAGCATCTCGGCGCATCACCTCCAGGTCGGCGCCGACCAGCGGGGCGAGATCGATCTTGTTGATCACCAGCAGGTCGGCCCGGGTGACGCCGGGTCCGCCTTTGCGAGGCACTTTGTCGCCCCCAGCGACGTCGAGCACGAAGATCTGCGCGTCGATCAGGCCATAGCTGAACGTGGCGGTGAGGTTGTCCCCGCCGCTTTCCACCAGCACCAGGTCCGGGTGATACAGCGCGGTGAGCTGCTCCACGGCGTCGAGGTTGGCGGTGATGTCGTCGCGGATCGCGGTGTGCGGACAGCAGCCGGTGCGCACCGCCCGGATCCGCTCGTCGGGCAGCACCCCGTTGGTGCGCAGGAAATCGGCGTCTTCGGTGGTGTAGATGTCGTTGGTCACCACCACCAGCGACAGCTCGGCGCGCAGCGCCCGGCACAGCGCCGCCACCAGCGCGGTCTTACCGCTGCCGACCGGCCCGCCGATGCCGATCCGCAGCGCCCGATCCGCACGTCCCGTCGCCGGGATCCGCAGCGCCCGGTGCTCACGAGGCAAAGAAGGTCACCTCCGTACGGGCGTGCAGCTCGGCCAGCACCTCCGGCAACGGGGTACCGGTGCTGGGCAACAGGCGGGTGTCCCGCTGGGTGACCGCCGCGCGCGCCACCCGGGTCGCCGCTGACGCCACCTGCTCGGTGGCCTCGGACGCGCGGGCCTGCACGGCGGCGACGGCGATCGGGTCCAGCCCGAGCAGCCGCACCGCAGCGGCGCACGCCCCACCCAGCAGGTGGTGCAGCGCCAGTCGGGCCGCCACGTCGGCACCGTCAGCCGGGGGTGGTGCCGCGGCATCGCCACCACCCCCGGCTGCGGCTACCACTACCCCGAGGACCAGCGGATGATGCGGGCGACCGATCTGACCCAACGCCGCTAAGGCAGCCGACGGCCAGACCCGGCGAGCCGTACGCAGCAGCGCCGCGCCCTGCGCCCGGGAGGCCTCCCGCATCGCGGCCGACGGGGTGCGCGCACTGACCGTGGCATCCCAGCAGTCCCACTCGGCAGCCGGAGGGCCAGCCGCCAGCAGGCAGCCGGCAGCGGCCACCGCGGCGAGCACCGGACCGCTGCCGCGCAACCGGCCCGCCAGGAACAGCGCGAGGTCGGCCTCAGCACGCAGCAGACCACGCTCAACGACCGCCTCCACCCCACCGGAGTGCGCGTGCCCCCCGGTGGGCAACCGTGAATCGGCCAACAGCAGCGATCCCAGGCTCACCATCAGAACAGGAAGTAACGCTGAGCCATCGGCAGCTCCTCAGCCGGCGAAGGTTCGACCACTTCACCGTCGATCCGGACGGTGAACGTCTCAGGATCCACCTCAATGTGCGGCAGCGCATCATTTAACGGCATATCGGCCTTGCCCAGCGCCCGGGTGTCACGCACCGCCACCAGCCGCCGCCGCACCGCCAGCCGGTCAGCCAAGCCGCCGACCACCGCCGCAGGAGCCACGAAATGCACCGAGGTAGCGGCGGCGCTCACCGCGGCAGCCCCGAACATCGGCCGGGGCAGCACCGGCTGCGGGGTCGGGATGGAGGCGTTGGAGTCGCCCATCGCTGCCCAGGCGATCATCCCGCCCTTGAGCACCACGCTGGGCCGCACCCCGAAGAATGAGGGCTGCCACAGCACCAGATCGGCGAGCTTGCCCACCTCCACCGAGCCGACCTCCCCGTCCAGGCCGTGCGCGATCGCCGGGCAGATCGTGTACTTGGCCACATACCGCCGCGCCCGCAGGTTGTCCGAGGTCGGCGGGTCCCCGGGCAGCGCTCCGACCCGGCGTTTCATCACGTGCGCGGTCTGCCAGGTCCGCAGGATCACCTCACCGACCCGGCCCATCGCCTGGGAGTCCGACCCGATCATCGAGATGGCCCCGAGGTCGTGCAGCAGGTCCTCGGCGGCGATGGTGGACGGCCGGATCCGGCTTTCCGCGAACGCGAGGTCCTCCGGCACGGCGGGGTTGAGGTGGTGGCAGACCATCAGCATGTCGAGGTGCTCGTCGAGGGTGTTCACGGTGTGCGGGCGGGTCGGGTTGGTCGAGCTGGGCAGCACGTGCGGGGCGCTCGCGACGGTGATGATGTCCGGCGCGTGGCCGCCGCCGGCCCCCTCGGTGTGATAGGTGTGGATGGTTCGCCCGGCGATCGCGGCCAGCGTGTCGGCGACGTAGCCGGCCTCGTTGAGCGTGTCGGTGTGGATCGCCACCTGGACGCCGGTGTCATCGGCGACCCGCAGGCAGGCGTCGATCGCCGCCGGGGTGGATCCCCAGTCCTCGTGCAGCTTGAAACCGCTGGCCCCGGCGGCGACCTGCTCATACAGCGCCGGCTCGCCGACGGTGTTGCCCTTACCCAGCAGGGCGATGTTCACCGGCAGCTCGTCCAGGGACTCCAGCATCCGGGCCAGATACCACGCGCCGGGGGTCACGGTGGTCGCCTTGGTGCCCTCCGCGGGGCCGGTGCCGCCGCCGATCAGGGTGGTCACCCCCGACCCCAGCGCCTCGGGCACCTGCTGCGGGCTGATCAGGTGCACGTGGCTGTCCACCGCGCCGGCGGTCAGGATCATCCCGTTGCCGGCGATCACCTCGGTGCCCGGGCCGATGACCAGCGCGGGGTGCACGCCGTCCATGATGTCCGGGTTCCCGGCCTTACCCAGCCCGACGATCCGACCGTCTCGCACCCCGATATCGGCCTTGACCACTCCCCAGTGATCCAGCACGACGGCACCGGTGATCACCAGGTCGGGCGCACCGTCGGCCCGAGAGGCCCGGGCCTGGCCTATCGACTCCCGGATCACCTTGCCGCCGCCGAAGACCATCTCGTCACCGCCGTGCGGTCCGCGGCAGCGGTCCTCGGTGATCTCCAACAGCAGATCGGTGTCGGCCAGCCGCACCCGGTCACCCTCGGTGGGACCGTAGAGCTGGGCGTAGCGGCTGCGTTCGATCGTCCACCTGCCGCCGCCGGCGGCTCCCCGCGCTGCGCCCTGCGGATCCGGCACGTCGAGGCGCAGGCCCGGGACGACGCCGGCACCACCCAGCGGCACGACCCGGACCACCCGTTCGATACCGGGCTCGAAGCGCACCGACGTGCCGGCCGGAACCGCCAGCCGCATCCCGGTGGCGGCATCGCGGTCCATCTCCAGCGCCGGGTTCGCCGCAGCCAGGTGGTAGTGCGAACCGACCTGGATGGGCCGGTCGCCGGTGTTGCGCACAACCAGCTCCTGACCGGTGTGTGGCCCTAGTACGACGGGTTCAGCGCCCAGCAGCAGCTCGCCGGGCACGCCGGTCACTGGACCGGCCGGTGCACGGTGACGAGCTTCGTGCCGTCCGGGAAGGTCGCCTCCACCTGCACCGAGCTGATCATCTCCGGTACCCCGTCCAGGACGTCGTCCCGGCTCAGCACCCGCTGGCCCCCCGCCATCAGCTCCGCGACACTGCGCCCGTCCCGGGCCGCCTCCAGCACCCAGGAGGTGATCACGGCGACGGCCTCCGGGTAGTTCAGCCGCAATCCCCTCGCCCGGCGGTCCCGGGCCAGCTGGCCCGCCACATGGACGAGCAGCTTCTCCTGCTCATGCGGGGACAGCAACATGTCGGTCCCTTCCGTACCAAGCCCCGACTCCACTCACGGCAACGTCGGTTGCCGCCTGGCCACATCCTGCCTCTAGCGCATATCTAGCGCCATCGACGCGCTATCATAGCGCGATGGCGACAATTCAGGTGCGTGATGTCCCGGAGGATGTAGCCGAGACGTACCGGCGCCGAGCCCTGGCATCCGGCCAATCACTTCAGTCCTACATGCGCGAGCAGTTGATCGCGCTGGCGCGACGTCGCAGCAAGGCCGAGGTGATGGCGATCGTGGAGCAGGCGCTCGACCGCGACCCGGCGCCCGGGTTGAGCGACGAGACGATCCGGTCGGGTCTGCAGGAGTTACGGGGTGAGTGAGTACGTCGTGGACGCGACCACTGTGGTGAGCGCGCTGGGTCGCAAGGACGCCGTCGGTATCGCGGCGCACAAGCGGATCGCCGAGGCGACCTGTCATGCCCCCCATCTCCTCGACGCCGAGGTGGGCCACGTCCTGCGCCGTGGTGAACGTATCGGGGAGATCAGTGCGGAGACCGCGCATACCGCGCTGCACGCGCTGCCAGGTATGATCGACTATCGCTACCCGCACACCGGGCGGCTGGCTGACCGGGCATGGGACCTGCGCCACACCATCACCTTCTACGACGGGCTGTACGTCGCCTTGGCCGCAGTGCTGGACATCCCACTGCTTACCGGAGATGTCAGGCTCAGCAAAGCCCCCGGCCTGTCCTGCCAGGTACTGCTGCTCAACTGATCAGCACACTGCGTCGTCACCGTCGGCCCTCGGTGGCAAGAGTATCTGGCCCGCCATCCGGAAGCGGATCGACTCGACAGTGACGTAGGCTGCGAGCGCGAAGAACAACATCGCGATCACCTCCAGCGCGGTGCGTTCCCGCGCCGGGAGATCAAGGCCGGAGAACTGCCAGGCAACCGCTGCGGCGGAGGCGACCACCGCCCGGTGATTCGCGCCAGGTGTTCTCGTACTGGCGTTGCACCACAACGGTCTCAGGAGTTCGATCAAAAAGAAAGGGAACTTCGTGGTTCAACACTCGGTCGGTTTCGTGTACGTCCTCGGTAACGACGATATGCCGGGCCTAGTGAAGATCGGCCTCTCGTCGTTGCTACCTGAGGACCGGGCGAAGAAGGGGTTTACAACCTTTGTACCCAGCCCGTTCGAGGTACTGTTCCGCGCCGTGACGTCCCGTCCGGTGAGGCTAGAGAGGGCGGTACACGATCTCCTCGCTCAGCACCGAAACAAGTCAAACCGCGAGTTCTTTCGGGTCTCCCCCGAAGTCGCTGCCGAGTCAATCCTGAAGATGCGCACAGAAGTCGACGGCATAGCCACATGGTCGGCGCACTCGCGCATCCTCCTGCGATCAGGCGATCGGCTGCTACTCTCCATGCGCGCGGGCCAAATTTTCGCGCTACTCGCCTACCCAGAGCTGTTCGCTTCGTCGGCGACCATCGTTAACCTATGGCAGTCCCACACCGACGGTGACACGCTGGAGATCTATCCAACTGGAAGTCCGAGTGATGTGGCCGGGTTCAGCGACGGCGACCCCGGCGCAGAAGAGGACCCGATACCGTTCTTGAACCGCACCAAGACCGCGGTCAACGACACGATCAACGGTCTGGAGCGTCTTGTCCCCGGCGACCGCCTGCTGTGGATGGATACGAGCGGCGAGGACGGCGCGTGTACCAACGTGATGTTCGAGGCAAGCGACTACTGCCAGATCGTCAGCCGTACCCGCAGCCCGCAGTTCTCCCCAGAGGGGTACCCGCTCCCGCTGAACATCCTTACCGCGAACGAGGTACCCGCCGCCTTGGAACGCGCGGTGCGACAGGCCCTCGAGCTGCCAATGCCGCGATCGTGGGCGCCACGGCGCCCGGATGAGGCCGATGGATGGGCCGCCGTGGGCGACGCGCTAGCGCCCCCGACGCACTGGCTGCCGCAGCTAGCCGATCCTGGTCAGAACAGGAAAAGATCAAAGAAAGAGCAGGAGTCGCGGATACGAGGGACGTCTTGATCACATCGCCGGTTAACAGCAGCCCTGCGCGACAAGCGTCCCCTCTACTTAGGCAAGTGTTCTCGCCAGGCTGGGGCTTGATGTCAAGACACCAGTGCATCACCAGGCTTGACCTGGGGGCGAGGGCTCGTACACTCGTCTGCGAATCGGGCAAGGTCATACCTGCCCCTGATCAGGGCCGATGTGAGCCCCGCGAGCGTTCCAGGTCAAGCCGGATGGTGCACTGGTGCATTCACCGCTGGAAACCAAGCGTCCGTCCCGGTAGACATGAACAGACCTTTGAAGTAGCTTTGAAGTATGAGCGCTCCGGAGGTTCCGTTCTCAGAGCTTCTCCAGCGACCCAAGGACACCGTGGCGAGGCTCCACGCGTCACGAAGCCGTTCACTGCGGCTGCGGCGGCGCGACGCCGAAGATCTCACCTTGACGACCACCGCCCAGGCGGAGCAGGACAGTGCCGTGGTGTCTGCCACCACGAAGATGTTCGTGGCCCTGATGCGACACGACGAGGCCACCCGAGCGCTGGTGATCGATGTCATGCCCGAGGCTTTCCCGTGGGTGCGTTTCCTGCCTATCGACGATGTGCGGGCTTTCGCCATTGAACTCGTGGACACTCTTCACGCCACCGACGCTCTCCAGAACTTCGCCCCGATCATCCAGGTGATCACTGAGTGGCGGCACACCGCAGAGGTACACGCCGACCCCGAACTCGCGGCTCGCATTGTGAATGTCGAGGATGATTACGGAGCGGTCCCCGAACCCACCATCCCCGCATGACTCCGAAGCGCGGAGATCGAGTAGCTCCTCCTGCCGGCGCCGACGAGTGGGAGATACGCTTCGGCAATAGCGACGCAGCCAAGGGTTGGGAAGAACTCTGCCGACAAGCGCCGAACAATACCAGGAATGCCTGGCGGGAGATGCGCACTAATCCTGATCCCCGCCCGCCCACACCACGACACCACCCGCTCAAGGGCAAGCTGGCCTACGGCGAATACCGGGGTCGAACCATGCCCTGCTGGCAGATAGAGGTGACGAGCGGAGGGCGGATCTGGTATCTGCTCGACACTGACAAGCGAACAGTGTGGGTGACTTTGGCCGCCACAGCTCATCCTAGAGCAACGGATTAGAATCCCGTGCTCGATTGTCCAGTCGATTGCCCTTCAGAACATCGGGCTGACCGACAGCAGGGTTGAATACCGGCGCCACCAGGTCGCTGTGCCGCCCGTGACAGTGCTCAGTCAGCTGATCGAGTTCGGCCGACATCCTCGCCAACGCCGGGTAGCGGGGGCCGATCCCCACGGGCTGAAGTGGGACGCCGCGCGGGACAACCACCCCGTCCGGCTCGTCACTCCAAGCCAGCGCAAGGAGCTGGTCCACCACGTCCCCAGCGACCGCACCCACCCGGCGACTGATCTGAGTGACCCACACTGCGCCGGGGAAGCGCGTGTACACCGCGATCTCGTAGCCGAGACCCGTGAGACTCGCAGCGAGCAGGGCGTCGGCCTCCGTCGCGAGCTCAGTCTCGATCCCGGCCAGCATGCCCTGGCAACAACCATCCGCAACATCCGTGACGACGAACAGGCGACCCGGGCCCGGGCATCCCTTCATTGAACGGACGACGCAGACATCGCCGGGGAGTATCTCTGCCGGTTCGTCCTCCTGGAGATCGGTGTCCCGGAGGTCGGTCGGCACGGCGCACAACGCTTCGGACAACCAGGCGGGCAGCTGCTGTTCAGGCATCGGAGCCCCCGGTGGTGTGCAGGCGGAGGTACAGTTCCTCGGCTAGCCGGATCGATTCGTTCCCGCCCGGTGCACCAGCGCGAATCCACGCGGCGCGCAGCCGATCGAACGTCTCGGACTTCCGCTTCGCAGCGGTCGGCCTACTCACACTGAGCACGCTGGCGAGCTCGGAGTCGGGACCTCCCGCGAGCTTGATGCGCAGCACAATGCGGTCTGTCCCATCGAGTGCATTGAGGACGGCGGTCACGGTCTCCTCCAGATCGAGCGACAGGTTGGCAAGCTCAGCGCCGGGCACGTCAGACCCGTCGTTCTGTTCAAGGACGACCGGAACCCACGATGTCAACACGACACGCAAAATATTGCCGAAGTCGTCGATCGACAGGCTCGTGCCGGCCGCGGCGAACGCAAGGGCGACGAGCCGGCTGAGTACCTCCGACCGGTAGACCGCCGGTGCGCGATCACCTGTTCCGAGGGACTTCGGAAGCATCCGCACGGCCGCGATCGCTGCCCTCAGGCCGGAGTCGGTGGGTGGCTGCGCGGGCCAGCCCGACCCACGCGGTCGCCAACGATCAGGGACGACGTCCGGCAGACGTTCACAACGCGGATCTTCCAAGAATTGTCTGACCCGGGGGAGAAGTTGATCGACGACGGTGGTCGATCTCGGCAGCAAGGACACGCGTGGACCCGGCCACGCTGATCCGATCAGGAACGGGTGCCAAGCCTGCGATCCCTTGTGCGGAGCGAGACCACTCACAGCTTCGTCAACAGGAACCAATCCCCGACCTCCGGCGCAGCGGCTGCCACTCACGATCCCTTCAGCTCGCTTGGTAGCGACGGCGTTCATCAACCACACCCGTGCAAACGATCTACGACCACGATGATGTTGGAAGCTCTTGGTCCAGTCCGTGCCGGCGGAGCCTCTCATGTGACCCGGACGGACTCCCACGCCATCGGCTCACCGGCCGCCTCCAGCACCCACAGTAATCATCGTGACCACCTCCGGTTAGTTCAGCAGCAGGTCCGTTCCTCCTCGGGCTCAACGGCCCCACCCAGTCGGCATAGCGGCGCACAAGCGGATTGCCGAAGCGACCTGTCATGCCCCCCATCTTCTCGACGCCGAGGTGGGGCATGTGCTGCGCCGCGGTGAACGTGCCGGAGAGATCAGCGAGCAGACCGCGCGCACTGCACTGCGGGCGCTGCCGGAGATGACCGACTACCGCTACCCGCACACGGGGCGATTGGCGACGCAAGCATGGGACCTGCGGGACACGATCACTTTCGCCGACGCGCTGTACGTCGCGCTGGCCGCAGCGTTGGACATGCCGCTGCTGACCGCGGACATCAAACTTAGCAAAGCCCCTGGCCTGTCCTGCCGGGTGATGCTGATCAGCTGACGGAGCTGATCAGCATCACAAAGATCGAGCACCTGAGGTGGCGGTCGTACAGTGTGACGAAGCGATGGCGCGCCGGTTGAAGGCGCTCGCCTGCACGGCGCCTTTGCACCAGCTGGATAGCCGCAAGACCCGGCTGGACTGGCTTGATGGAACCGACGACCAGATGGCAGAGATCACGCTGCAGGCCATCGACCAGGTCACTATCGCGATGGACTTCGACCGGGGCGCCGGCCAGGAGCAGGTGGCGCGCCGTGCGCCCGATGCTGCCCGCCGCCCGACTAGACCCGCCTCTCCGCATTCAGCGGGCTCAGCGGGGTAAATAGAGCGCCGATAACCCCGCTGAGCCCGCTGAATGCGTTAGGACGGGTAGGGGGGATCAGATCGCCATGGCGGCGCGGACACGGTGATGGGCGTCCGCGCCACCAGCTCCGGTGGAGGTGACCCGGCCGGCTTCCAGCACGTAGTAGCGGGCGGCTGCGGCCAGGGCGAAGCCGACGTGTTGTTCGACCAGCAAGACGGACAGACCGCCCCGGGAGGTCAGGGACAGGATGGTCTGCTCGATCTCGGTCACCACGGACGGCTGGATGCCCTCGGTGGGCTCATCGAGGATCAGCACCCGCGGCTGGGTGATCAACGCCCGGGCGATCGCCAGTTGCTGGCGTTGACCACCGGAGAGCAGCCCGGCCCGCCGCGACAGGAGACCACCCAGAGCCGGGAAGAGATCGAGCGCTTCGGCGATCAGCTTCTTGCCGTCCGGCCGGGTGTCGGCGACCAGTTGCAAATTCTCCCCGGTGGTCAGTTGCGGGAAGGATTGCTGGCCTTGCGGCACGTAACCCAGGCCGCGCTTGACCCGCTCGTTGGGCCGCATCCGGGTGATGTCCTCGCCATCCAGCAGGATCCGCCCGGAGCTGGGCGCCAGCAGCCCGACCGCGGCCCGCAGCAGGGTGGTCTTGCCGGCGCCGTTGTGCCCCAGCACCGCGGCGACCCCATCCGGCGGTACCTCGACGGTCACGCCGTGCACCACAGCCGTCCGCCGGTAACCGACATGCAGATCCGACAGCTGGAGCATCAGACCTCCTGGGTGGCGCCGCGACCGAGATAGACCTCCTGGACCTGCGGGTCGGCCTGCACCTGGGACACCGTGCCCTCGCTGAGCACCTTTCCGGCATGCAGCACGGTGACCGAGGTGGCGAAGGACCGCATGAAGTCCATGTCGTGCTCGACCACCACGACGGTGCGTTCGGCGCCGACCCGGCGCAGCAGCTCGCCGGTCTCGGTCCGCTCCTGCGCGCTCATCCCGGCCACCGGCTCGTCGAGCAGCAGCACCCGTGCGTTCTGCACCAGCAACATGCCGATCTCCAGCCACTGCTTCTGCCCGTGGGCCAGCGTGCCGGCTTGGTCGTCCCGCAGGTTGCTCAGGCCGACGGTCTCCAGGGCCTCCTCGACCTGCTGCGGCACCGACGAACGGCGACGCAGCAGCGACAGCCGGCGACCGCAGCCGGCGGCGATGTCCAGGTTCTGCAGCACGGTGAGCTTCTCGAACACGGTGGCGGTCTGGAAGGTACGCCCGATGCCCAGCCGGGCGATGCGGTGCACCTTCTGGCCGATCAGCTCGGTGCTGCCGAAGCGAACCGACCCGGTGGCCGGGGCCAGCCCGGTGATCGCGTCGACCAGGGTGGTCTTACCGGCACCATTGGGGCCGATCAGGAACCGCAAGTCGCCCTGCGGCACGGTCATCGAGACCCCGTCGACCGCGACGAACCCATCGAAGACCACCCGCACGTCGGACAGTTCCAGGTAGTCGGCGGTCATAATGCCGCCTCCGCGGGACCAAATACGTCGGCGGTCATTCTGCTCCACCTGCCTCTGATCCGGCACGAACTCCGGAAAGCCCAGGCTCCGGACTCGCCGCATCGGACGGTTGCGTCAACGGTGACGGCTCGGCCGGTCCGGTTCGCGCGCCAAGGCGCCATCTGCGCAGCCCCGAGCCCACCGACGACAGCCCACCCGGCAGGAAGGCCACCACCAGAACGAACAACGCGCCCTGGAAATAGGTCCAGAACGAGGGGAAGCTCTCCGACAGCGTGGTCTGTGCCCAGGCCACCACAAGCGCGCCGAGCGCCGGACCGAACAGCGTGGCCCGGCCGCCGATCGCCACCCCGATCAGGAAGGCGATCGAGGCCACGGCGCCGACATTGGCCGGTGAGATGATTCCGACGATGGGCACGAACAACGCGCCCGCGATGCCGGCCATGGCCGCAGCCAGCACGTACGCCACGATCTTGATGGTGGCCGGGTCGTAGCCCAGGAACCGGACCCGCTCCTCCTGGTCGCGGACCGCGATCAACAGCTCACCGTACCGGGAGCGGTAGATCTGCCAGACGATCAGCAGCAGCACCAGCAGCGTGACCGCAGCGATGTAGAACAGCATCCGTTTGTTCACCGGGTCGAACAGGTTGTAGCCGAAGAACGAGCGGAACCCGTTGAGCCCGTTGAACCCACCGATGGTGGCCACCTGGCCGGTCAGCAGCGTCGCGAAGGCCACCGCCAGCGCCTGGGACAGGATGGCGAAGTACGCGCCGCGCACCCGCCGGCGAAAGATCGCGGCACCGAGCCCGAAAGCCACCAGCGACGGGACCAGCACCACTCCGAGCAGGGTCACCACCGGGGAACGGAACGGTTCCCACCAGAAGGGAAGCTGCCCTGACCCGTAAAGCCGCATGAAGTCGGGCACTCCGGACGGTCCGGCGTCGGCCAGTTTGAGGTGCATGGCCATCACGTAGCCACCCAGGCCGAAGAACACGCCCTGGCCAAGCGTCAGCATGCCACCGCGCCCCCACACCAGACCGATCCCGACTGCCACGATCGCGAAGCAGACGAACCGGCCGAGCAGTGCCAACCGGAAATCCGAGAGCACGGCCGGGGCCACCACCAGCAGCGCGAGCCCGCCGAGCACGAAACCGAGCAGCACGCCGTGATTACCCCGCAGCCGCGCCGTCATGCCAGGCTCCTGGTCCGGATACTGAAGATGCCCTGTGGCCGGATCTGCAGGAAAACCACGATCACCACGAAGAGCATGACCTTCGCGATGCTGGCCGTGGTGGAGTACTCGAACGTGGCCTGCAGCAGGCCGAGCCCGAACGCCGCGATCACGGCGCCCTTGATCTGGCCGATGCCTCCGGCCACCACGACCAGGAAAGCGTCGACGATGTAGTTGGTGCCCAGGGTGGGTCCGGTGGAGCCGAGCAGGGTCACCGCCACACCGGCGATCCCGGCCAGGCCGGAGCCGATGAAGAACGTCAGCCGGTCGGTGCTCCGGGTGGAGATACCGACCGTCTCAGCCAGGTCGCGGTTCTGCACGACGCCACGGATCCGGCGCCCCAGCGGCGTCGTTTTCAGCAGCACGGACAGTCCGACGACCGTGGCCACCGCCAGTGCCAGGATGAACAGCCGCGCCAGCGGCACCTGGATGACCCCGAGCGTGACGCTGCCGGCCAGCCAACCGGGGGCGCGGACGTCGACGTTCGGGGCGCCGAAGACGTCCCGGGCGACCTGTTGCAAGATCAGCGCCACCCCCCAGGTGACGAGCAGGGTGTCCAGCGGCCGGTGGTACATCCGGCGGATCAGGGTGGCCTCCAGGATCACCCCCAGCACGCCACCCACTCCGAAGCCGAGCGGGATAGCCAGCAGAAACGAGACCCCGGCGTCGGCGATGACACCCTGGACCAGGAACGCGGTGTAGGCGCCCGCCATCATGAACTCGCCGTGCGCCATGTTGATCACACCCATCTGCCCGAACGTCAGAGACAGGCCGAGTGCGGCGAGGAGCAGAACCGAGCCCAGCGACAGACCGGCGAACAGCTGGCTCAACAGGACTTCCATGCTGGGTGTCCTCCCAGAACCTAGCGGGGTCCGTCAGCCGGTCAACCCCTTGGCCCAGTCATAACTGGCGAGGAACGGGTCCGGCTCGATGGGAGCCTCGGAACGCCACACGGTGTAGATCAGCCCATCCGGACCGACTTTGCCGATCAATGCCGTCTTGGCGATGTGGTGGTTCTCGCCGTTGATCGTGACCGTCCCTTCGGGGGCTTCGTAGCTCACGCCACCTGCGGCCTTCTTGATGTCGTCAGTCGTGAACGACTTCGCTTTCTCCACCGTCGCCTTCCACAGGAACAGCGAGGTGTACGCGGCCTCCATGGGATCGGAGGTCACCCGACCCTGACCGTACTTGGTCTTGAATGCCTGCACGAACGCCTTGTTCACCGGAGTACCGATGGTCTGGTAGTAGTTCCATGCGGTCAGCTGTCCCACCAGGTTGTCCACCCCGATACCGTTGACCTCCTCCTCGGCGATCGACACCGATACCACGGGCATCGCGGCCACGGTCAGGCCGGCGTTACGGTATTCCTTGAAGAATGCCACATTCGAGTCACCGTTGAGAGTGTTGAACACCGCGCCGGCTCCGGCGGCCTTCACTTTGTTGACGATCGTCGCGAAGTCGGTGTGCCCCAGCGGGGCGTACTCCTCACCTTTCACCTCCATGCCGTTGGCCTTGGCGTACGCCTTGATCTCCTTGTTCGCGGTACGCGGGAAGACATAGTCGGATCCCACCAGGAACAGGGACTTGACACCCTGTTGCTTGAGATAATCCAGCCCGGGCACGATCTGCTGGTTGGTGGTCGCACCGGTGTAGAAGATGTTCGGCGACGCCTCGAGACCCTCGTACTGCACCGGGTAGTACAGCAGCGAGTCGGCACCTTCGAACACGGGGAGCATCGCCTTGCGGGAGGACGACGTCCAGCCACCGAACACCGCCACCACGCAGTCGGAGCTGATCAGCTTGGCGGCCTTCTCAGCGAAGATCGTCGGTTCCGACGCACCGTCCTCGCTGACGACCTGCAGCTTCTTGCCGAGCACACCACCACTGGCGTTGATCTGTTCGGCGGCCAGCATCAGGGAGTCGTGCACAGTGTTCTCACTGATCGCCATGGTGCCGGACAGCGAGTTCAGAAATCCGATCTTCACCGAGCCGCCGGAGGTATCGGCGCACGACTTCGCAGCCGTCCCCGAACTGCCGGCACGGCTACCACAGCCCGCTACGACGAGCCCAGCAACCGTGAGCAAGACTGCGGCCCGGCACGCGCGTCCTCTCCGCTTCAGATCACCCATCAGGTCAACCTCCTGCATTGCCGACTGTCGACAGCGATGATGCCTGCGGTGCACCGTAAGAACAGGCCGTTACGGAAAGTTTGCCGCTTGGCGTCAGCGACGTTACATATCACTAATTCAGGTGGCAGATCTGCTACTTAGGGTGAAATGTTTGAAACTTTCCGTCATAATCAGACCACAGAATTACCCTAAAGGGTGTAACACAACGAGCCAGGTTGCCGCAAGCATGGCGGGGCCGTGCGGTACGTCCCGATAACCGAACACCCGTGCGGGCCCGGCGGCGGCCACGGTCAGCGCACTAGCCACCAGCACCGCCAGCAGTAACCCCGGCCATGACGACGCGGCAGCGAGCGCGCCCAGACTGCCGGCGAGCTTCACGTCGCCACCTCCCAAGGCGTTCGGGGCGATCAGCCGCACCGCGGCGTACCCACCAGCCCACAGCACAGCGCCCCCCAACCCCCGAACCACGAGGTCAACGTCGCCGACGCCAGCAGCGGCGATGATCAGTAGCACCGTGACCACGAGATACGCCGGAAGGGTCAGCGCATCAGGCAGGCGCCGGGCGACGACATCGGCCGCAGCCAGCAACACACCGGCCCAGGCGAGCACCAGCGGGACCGGCCACCACCACACCGGCAGGCCACCGGATCGTTGACCGACCACGATCCACAACGCCGCTACCGCCACAGCACAGGCCGGCACCGATACGCGAACACCCCGCGGGATCCGGCCCAGCAACACCGCCCCGCCGACACCCGCCACAACACCGCTCACAGCCATCAACACACTGCCCACACCGCCCAGCCTGCCCGGCGTAGACGACCGCGTGCTCCGGCTAAGGCGAAGGCTGTGGATGGCGCGGTGGATGTGGACAACCCGTGAGTGGCGATGCGAGTCCTGACTCGCATCGCCACTCACGGGTTGTCAGAACGCGCCGCGGGCGATGGCATCACGCACTGCCGCTTGGTGCTCCTCGATCGTCGCCGAGAAACACGAGGTACCGTCGCGCTGACATTTAACGAAATACAACCAGGCGCCGGGCTCCGGGTTCAGGGCCGCCGAGACAGCCGCCGCACTCGGAGACCCGATCGGCGACGCCGGCAGCCCAGTGTTGAGGTAGGTGTTGTACGGGCCAGGTCGGGCCCGGTCGGCGTCTGAGGTGCGCACCTGTTGCAGGTCTAGCGGGTAGTTGATGGTGGAGTCCATCTGCAGTGGCATCCCCGCAGCGAGCCGGTTGTAGATCACCCGGGAGACCCGGCCGAAGTCCGATGTGATGGCCTCTCGCTCGATCACCGAGGCGATCACCAGAACTTCATAAGCACTGTGACCAGCATCCGCAGCGGACGCGGGGAACCCTGCCGACAGCAACCGGTCCACCGAGGTGCCAGTGACCTGCCCCAACAGCTCCACGGCCGAGCTACCGGGACGCACATCATAGTTACCCGGGACCAACAGCCCCTCCAAACGCCGGCCCAGCTCGACTCGTGACATCGGATCGACGGCCCAGGACGGCACACCGAGCGCAGCGGGATCAGCTTGACCCATCGCGGTACGAAGTTCTCTGGAACTCACGCAGGTACTGGTCGCGCCATTCACCGCACAGCTGGCTCGGGAGATCTCGGTGAGTAGTCCCGGAACTGTTTTACCATCGGGGAGAGCGACATCATCGAGCTGCTCACCACCGCGGATCTCCAACCGCCCGACCCGAGCCGCCGGTTCCTGTAGTCGCGCCACCGCGGCGGAACCGGACATCTGCTCCCGTAACTGATAGTAGCCGGGCTGCACCGCTTGAACTCGGGGATCAGCTTCGGCGGCCAGGGTGAAGGCCCGGACGCTGGCGACCACGTTGCGCCGGACCAGAGCGGCCCCGATCGAGCTGAGGCTCTGCCCGTCCTCGACCTGCACGACGGCCGCCACACCGCCGGCCCCCGCGTAGTCGGGTGTCTCGCGAAACGTCTGCAGCTGGCGCACCCCGAAGACGACCCCGCTGACCGCCAGCACCAGCACCAGCAGTACGACTCCGAGCACGACGAGGCGCCGCCGCCGCTCCAGGACATGGCGCCGCTCCCGCCGCGCACCGCCCCTCGTCATCGAGCCGGACGGCTCCACGTCATCAACAGTGTCCCTGAACAACCCGAGGTCGTCGGTCATATCGCCGCCTCCGCGGGACCAAGTGCGTCGCCGGTCATATCGCCGCATCCCCCTCCGCATCACCGCCGGTCCGCCGCGCCTCCAGCCAGCCCTGCAGGATCTCCACCGCTGCGGCCTGGTCGACCACCGCCCGCTGCTTGCGACCGCGAACACCCCGACCGGCAAGCATCCGGCTAGCTGAGACAGTGGTGAGACGCTCGTCGGTCAGCTGGACCGGCACACCGTCACCAATCCGACCCGCCAAGGCGCGAGCGTAGTCCTGCGCCGCGTGTGCCGCTGGGCCGTGCCGCCCGGCCAGCGTGCGCGGGAGCCCGACCACCACCTCCACCACCTCGTGCTCGACGATCAGCGCCGCCAACGCCTCAAGGTCGCTGCCCCCGGAGCGGTCGCGGCTGAGGGTGACCAAAGGCGTCGCGAGTATCCCGGACGGATCAGACAACGCCACCCCCACCCGCACCTCCCCCACATCCACCCCAAGCCGCCGCCCGATCACGCCAGCTCCCCGCCCGCGTCCGCATTCAGCGGGCTCAGCGGGGTAAACAGCCACCCGATAACCCCGCTGAGCCCGCTGAATGCGGACGCGGGCGGGGGCAGGGGGGTCATGAGGTGGCTAGCTGGGCGCGGAGGGCGGCTAGGGCGGCGGGGATGCCGGTGGGGTGGGTACCGGCGCCTTGGGCTAGGTCTGGTTTGCCGCCGCCGCGGCCGTTGACCGCGGGGCCGAAAACCGGGACCAAGGCGCCTGCGGCCAGGCCGCGTTGCCGGGCGGCGGCGGTGGTGGCCACCACGAAGGAGACCTTGTCCGCCGCGGGATCGACGCTGAACAGCGCCACCACGCCGGGCCGCTCACCGAGCCGGCCCCGGACGTCGGTGGCCAGCGCTCGCAGGTCTGGGCCGCTCACCCCGGCGGGGGTCTGCGCCGCCACCAGCGCGGTCGAGCCGACCTGTTCCGCTGCCTCGACCAGAGAGCCCGCCGAGGTGAGCACCGCGGCGGCGCGCAACCGCTCCAGCTCACGCTCGGCCGCGCGCAACCGCTCGGTGATCGCACCGACCCGATCGGGCAGGTCCTCGGGGCGGGCCTTGAGCTGCTCGGCGAGCTGCGCGACCAGCACGTGCTCGCGGGCCAGGAAGCGGAATGCGTCCAGGCCGACCAACGCCTCCACCCGGCGCACCCCGGCCCCGATGGACGCCTCGGACAGCAGCTTGATCAGGCCGATGTCAGCCGAGTTACCGACATGGGTGCCGCCGCACAGCTCCTTGGAGTACTCCCCGATCGTGACGACCCGCACCGCGTCGCCGTACTTCTCGCCGAACATCGCGATCGCCCCGTCGCGGCGAGCGACCGCCATAGTCACCACGTCGGCGGTGACCGGAAGCGATCGCAACAGCACCTCGTTGACCTCGTCCTCGACGTCGGCCAGCACGCTGGGCGCCACCGCGCCACCCGGCGAGGTGAAGTCGAAGCGCAACCGCCCCGGGGCGTTGAGCGAGCCGGCCTGCGCGGCACTGGTGCCCAATGCCCGGCGGATCCCGGCGTGCACCAGGTGCGTCGCGGAATGCGCCCGAGCCACCGCCTGCCGGCGGGTGACGTCCACCTCGGCGAAAACCGGGGCGTCCAGCCGGACCTCACCGGAGACCACCGTCCCCCGGTGCACCGGCAAGCCTGCCACCGGCGACTGCACGTCGACCACCTCGACGGCGAACCCGTCGCCGGTCAGGCGGCCGGTGTCGGACTGCTGGCCGCCGCCCTCGGCGTAGAACGGGGTGCGGTCGAGCACCACCTCCACCGAGCTGCCCTGGCCCGCGGCCGGTACCCCGATGCCGTCGATGAGCAGACCGACCACCTGCGCGTCCGCGGTGAGATCGGTGTAACCCAGGAAGTCGGTGCGGCCGTGGGTGTCGAGCACGCTGCGGTACGCGCTGAGGTCGCCGTGCCCGGAGCGGCGGGCTGCCGCGTCGGCCTTGGCCCGCTGCCGCTGCTGGGCCATCAGGGTGCGAAAACCCGTCTCGTCGACGGACAGGCCCGCCTCCGCGGCCATCTCCAGGGTCAGGTCGATGGGGAACCCGTAGGTGTCGTGCAGCTGGAAGACCTGATCGCCGGGCAGCTGCGCACCACCGGCCTGCCGGGTCCGTGCCACCGCCAGATCGAAGATCCGCGACCCGGCCGCCAGCGTCGCCAGGAACGCATCCTCCTCGGTCCGGGCGACCGCCTCGATCCGTCCGTAGCCGGTGCCGATCTCGGGGTAGGACGGGCCCATCGTGTCCCGCACCACCGCGGTGATGTCACCGAGCACCGGTTCGTTCACCCCGAGCAGGCGCACCGATCGCACGATGCGGCGTAGCAGCCTGCGCAGCACGTAACCGCGGGCCTCATTGCTCGGGGTCACCCCGTCGCCGATGAGCATGACGCTGGTGCGGGCGTGGTCGGCGATCACCCGGAAGCGCACGTCGTCGGCCGGGTCGACGCCGTAGCGCCGGCCGCAGAGCTGCTCGGCGCGGGTGATCACCGGCCGCAGCAGATCCGTCTCGTACACGTTGGGCACGCCCTGCAGCAGCAACGCCACCCGCTCGACACCCATCCCGGTGTCGATGTTCTTCGCGGGCAGCGACCCGACGACCGGGTGACCGTCCTTGGGGCTGAGCTCGCCGCGCTCGTCCTGCATGAAGACGAGGTTCCAGATCTCCAGGAAGCGATCCTCGTCGACGACCGGGCCACCGGGCCGGCCGAATTCCGGACCGCGGTCGACGTAGATCTCCGAGGAGGGCCCACCCGGACCGGGAACGCCCATGTCCCAGTAGTTGTCCTTGCCGTCGCGGCGTTGGATCCGCTCGACGGGTATCCCGGCGACCTCCCGCCAGAGCCACTCGGCCTCGTCGTCCTTCTCATACACGGTGACCCAGATGCGCTCTGGGCCGAAGCCATAGCCGCCGGATTCCACAGAGCCGGTCACCAGCTGCCAGGCGTGCTCGATGGCCCCTTGTTTGAAGTAGTCCCCGAAGGAGAAGTTGCCGGCCATCTGGAAGAAGGTGTTGTGCCGCGTGGTCTTACCGACCTCATCGATGTCCGGGGTGCGCACGCACTTCTGCACCGAGGTCGCCCGGCGGTAGGGTGGCGTCGCCTGACCGAGGAAGTAGGGCTTGAAAGGCACCATGCCGGCGTTGACGAACAGCAGGTTGGGGTCGTCGAACAGCAGCGGGGCACTGGGCACGACGGTATGCCCACGATGTTGGAAGTAATCGGTGAACCGTTGACGGATCTCGTGAGTCTGCACAAGTCTTCCTCGAGAAGCGGGTAGGGAGCTAGGCCCGTGCGGAGGCTCGGCCCGCTCGAGCGCTGTCCTGGGACGGCGCGGTATCGATGCCGGTGCGCGCAGCGACGGTGGCGTGCAGTTGCGCCTCCCGCTCAGCCATCCCGGCCCGCACCTCGGCTCCGAAGGATCCTAGCGCTGCGGCCAGCTCTCCCATCGCATCGCTGATGTTCTCGGCGGCGCCCGCCGGAGTCATCCGGCGGGCGGCAGCACTGACCTTGCGACTGGCCGCAACCCCAGCGGCGACACCCAGACCGAACCAGAGAACCCGCATCACCGCCGCCCCCTCGTGCGTCCACGTGGCCGGGCCGCGCGTTCCTGGGCTTTGCGACTCTTGCGGCGGTGGCTCATCGCCTTGCTGACGCCGTAGGACAATGCCGCGACCCGCACCAACGGTCCGCCCAGGGTGGCGGTGAACAGGGCGGTCAGCGCCGAGACATTGCCGGTGACCGCCTGCGCGTTCGCGGTGATCCCGTCCAGCCGCTCCAACTGGGCGTTCACCTGGGTGACGGTGGTGTTCGCCCCGGCGAACAGCGGATCGGACTCCTCGCTGGCCTTGCGGATCGCCAGCGTCGCCTGATCCAGAGTGCGTCCCAGCTTGATCAAGGGAACGGCGAGCAGGCCCACCAGCACGACGAACGCACCAGCGGCAACCAGCGCGGCGATCTGCCCTGCCGACACGTGCCCTCCTCATCAACACCAATGGACCGGCCGCAGCGAGTCGCGCGCCGGTGAATGGCGGTCAGGCTACCGCGTGGTTGCGTGGAACACCTGGTCCGGGTGAGGGTGACTGAGGAAGTCGTGATGGGAGATGTCCCACCCGTAGGCCCCGGCGTGCTGGAACACCAGCAGATCCCCGACCCGCACCCGCGACACCACGACGTCACGAGCCAACACGTCTTTGGGCGTGCACAGTTCACCGACCACCGTCACGGGTTCATCGTGGATCTCCGGGCGGGGGCAGGGCAGTGACCACCGGTCAGCCGCGATAACGGTGAATGGGTGGCTGTGCTGCCAGGAGGCGGGTAACCGGAAATGATGCGTGCCACCCCGGATCACCAGGTAGTTCTTGCCATGGCTGCGCTTGATGTCCAGAACCTCGACCGCGTAGTAGCCACATGCTGCGACGAGAAAACGGCCACACTCGAAATCGATCTCGCGCCAGTGCGCCGGGAAAGCCAGCGCGCCCAGCCCCCGGGTGAAACGCGGCCAGTCGAATTGTGCGGTCAGGTCGGCGTAGTTGACGCCGATGCCGCCGCCGAAGTTCACCACCTCGCAGGCGAGCCCGAATTCGCGTTCCCAGCCGATCACCGTGCGGCGGTACAGCTCGAGCAGGTCGAGGTGGGCGGCTGCGGAGAGGTTGTTGGACAACGAGTGCAGGTGAAACCCTGCCAGCCGCAGGTGGGGTAGCCGCTGGGCGGTCTGGACCGCCTCGGGCAGGGTGGCCTCGTCGATGCCGAACTGGGTCGGCCCACCGGCCATGGACAGCGTGGCCGCCGGGAACGGACCGGTGAGGTTGACCCGAAGCAGGATGTCGGCGACCCGCCCGGCCCGGCCCGCCACGGCGGAGATCCGGTGCAGCTCGAGCATGCTCTCCACGTGAAGCCGGGTCACCCGCTGCGCCAGCGCCGCAGCGATGTCGGGCTCCGTCTTGGCCGGTCCCCCGAAGATGACCGGGATATCTTGGTCCACCGCACGGGCTTTGGCCAGCTCGCCACCGGAGGCGACCTCGAAGCCGGCCACCAGCGCCGCCATCGCCCGCAGCAGCGGCTCAGCGCTGTTGGCCTTCATCGCGTAGAACATGCGACACCGGTCGGGCAACAACCCGATCACCCGGCTGACGTGCTCGGTGAGCCGGCCCAGGTCGTACCAGTACAGGCAGACCGGTCGGTCCCGGGCCAGCGTCGCCAGCCGCTCGATCACGGGGTCCGGCCCAGCAGCGGGTTGGGCACCGGGTGCAGCCGCAACCCGGTGTCGGGCAGCAGTCGCCGGGTCGTCAACTGCTCCACCGCGATGGTCGGTTTGAACACGTCCACGCGCGCGAACCGTCCGGCGAGCTCGGGAAAGCGCAGCTGGTATGCCTGGATCGCAGCGCGCAGCACAGCCCAGAACTCCTGCTCGCCGAACCCGTAGTAGTCCGCCAGCAGCATCCCGAGCTCGCCGAGGTTGATGAACAGCAGCGCGTCCAGCAGGAAGTCGGTGACCAGGTCTAGGTCGTCGGTCTCGACGAAGGAGTTGCGGTTGCCGTGGTGCGCCGGTGTCCCGGCGAGCTGCGGGCACCGGCCCGGCTCGGCCAGCGCAGCCCGGCAGAACCGCACCCCGTCGTGGAAGTCCTTCACCGCCAGCCGTCGCGGCCGGCCTGCGGTGTGCACCAGTACCATGTTCTGCGCATGCGCTTCCAGGGCGATGCCGTGCCGCTGCAGCAGGTGCACCAGCGGCAGGACACTGACCGCGACCAGCTCCTCGACCCAGAGCCGGATCCCGAGCTCGCGCACCCACGGGTCCACCAGCGGGGTGCCGTCGAGCTCGCGGGCGGTGAGCCCGGTGAACGGCACGGCCTGCTCCCCGGGTTCCAGGTGGATGTGCAGGCTTTCCCGCCAGATGCAGGCCAGCACCCCGTAGGTGTCCTCGCGGACCAGCTCGGCGACCGGCGCGGGATCGACCGCGACGCCCAGCACCTCGCTCAGCAGGATCAGCCGCAGCTCACGCAGGTAGCTGTCCCCGGCGACCACCCCGCGCAGCCAGTCGGAGATCCGCGGCGCGTTGCCGACGGTGTGCGGGGCGAGCACCCGGCTCGTGGAGGTGTTGACGATCGACAAGGCGAGTTTCAGGGCGGCCCGTTCGGGGACGTCGCGGCAGGCCAGGGTACGCAGCGACTGCTGTGCCAGGTGCGCGTGCGGGTCCTCGCCGAGCACGATGAGCTCCCGGTTGCGCAGCTGCGCGGCGAACGCCCGGCTGACGTGTTCGCGCCACTGCCACGGGTGGACCGCCACGAACGTGTAGTCGGCGGGATCCGCACCGGCCCGGCGGACCCGATGCTGGAACTTCTCGAAGGTGACCCGGCCGAGTTGGTCGCGCAGGAATGTGCCCTCGGCCAGCTCGCTGGACACCGATACCGTCGCCGTGCCGCGGTGCGCGGCCAGCCACAGCGGGTGGATGGGACGAGCGAACTCCGGTCCCCAGGTGAGGTTGTCCGTCAGGTCGAAGCCGATCCGCGACTTGTACGCGGGGTGGTAGGGATGCCCGTCGGTGATCACCGACTCCAGCGTGTCGACGTCCGCACCGCGCAGCACGTCACCGCGTTGCGCCCGCACGTACTGGGCGAGCGTGTCATTGAGCAGGGTCGCCTCCAGCTCCCGGGCGAACGTCGCCACCAGCATCGGGTCCGCCCGCAGGCCCTTGCGGACCTCGCTGAGCAGCCTCGTCGTCGAGTCCGCCTCGGCGACGCCACCGGACCCGCGACGCAGTACCGGTTGGGGTCCCAGCCGGACCCGGTCGAACCCGTAGCGCCGGGTCGCGGTGAACAGGTAGCTGACCGCGTCGCCGTGCTCGTCGATGCCCTCGACGGTGCAGCGCCCCTCGCCGGTGATCCGCGCCGCCAACGCACCCTCATAGAGCAGTGACTCCAGCAGCTGCCGGAACAGCCGCCGGCGTACCTGCTCGAACTGGGGGGCGCACAGCGCTCGCTCGATGAGCTCGGCCGGACGCGACACGGCGGTCAACGGATCAACTCCTGCAGCGGGTTCGGGATGTTCACATACCGCGGCCGCTCCCCGCGGCCGGTGAGGCGGCTGATCAGATTGGCCTTGGCCGGCAGTGCCGGCGACTCGAGCAGGTCGCGGGTGTAGCAGCTGGGCTCGGCCTGCTGCACCGAGCGGCGCACCACCTGCCAGAGCAGCGACTCCTCGACCTGGGTGTGCCTGCCGAGGACGTGCACCAGGTGACCGAGCTGGTTGGTGACGATGTAGTACTTCCACCGCGACCATGCCTCGGTGTCGTCGTAGAGCACCGGGCTGTCCGCGGGGAGCAGATCAGCCGCGGCCACCCCCCGTTGCCGGCTCATGCTGGTGCCCTCCATGTCGCGGACGAAGAACCGGGCCGGCCAGCCGTCCTGCAGGTGCAGCAACGAGTTCTGCACGTGGGCCTCCACGCTGACGCCGTGCTCGACGAACAACGCGAGCAGCGGCAGCAGGGAGATATCGAGGTAGCGGCGCAACCACTCGGTCACTGGGCCGGCCTGCCGCACGTACCTGATCAGCTCAGGCTCCTCCTCCCCCGCGGCGCCACCGTCCAGCAGGCCCGCCAGCACCTGCGGTGCCTCCCGGCGGGTGGCGAACGGGTTCTCCCGGTAGAGCACGGTGACGTCGGCGGCCAGCTCGGCGTCGTCGATGGTGCGGTAGCCGGTCTCGACCAGCACCTCGAAACCGTCATACCCCCATCCGGTGCGCAGCTTCGTGATCACCCTACTCGCGTCCAGTGCCCGCCGGGCATGCTCGGGGGGGTTGTTGCGGACGAAGTTGGTGATCCGGACGTGCAACGGTAGTTTCCACGAGGTGGCGAAGGTGGGGTCGCACACCGTGCGCACCGACGAGGTCGGGTACACCGGGCGGCCGAGCGGCCCCAGGTGCCGCAGGGCTCCGCGGGCCAGCAGCAGGCCGGCGGCGGGCCGGCGAAGCAGGTAGGCCGCCTGCCACGGATGCGCGGGGAGCAGCACCCGGCCTCCCAGGTCCGACCCGAGCAGTTCCTGGGCCTGCTGGTGCGCCTCGGGAGGGACCCACGGGGCAGCACCCACTCGGTCGTCCACCACCAGCTCGGGAGCGACCGCGAAGTAGTGCAGCGCGAAGGATGCGCCCAGCTCGGGCGCGTACGCCGCCAGGTCCGCCGCGCTGAAGCCCTCGGCGCTCTTGGGAGTGGGATGCAACGGGTGGCCGAAGCGCAACGACTGCTCGGCGTGGCGGGTCAGCGCCAGCGGATCCGAGGGCCGTGGTGGACGGACGCGTTGCAGGTAGCGGGCCGTGTGCCGGACGCTGCTGCCGATCTGAGCCGTCAGCTCCTGCCGCCGTGCCTGCGAGTCGTCGCCGGCGAGTGCGGCGAGCAACACCGCGACCAACTCGCTGAACCCGACCTGCACCGCCGCGCCGCCGCCGGTCTGGAGCCGGATCTCATCACGGTAGACGTGGTGGCCCAGCGCCGACCAGTGTTCGATCCCGGCCAGCAGGACACCACCTGAGCCGGGTAACGGCACCCGGAGCAGGGTGTCGGCGGCGCTGACCAGCACGCCGGTCTCCCGCAGGAACGCGTTGAGCAGCCGCTGCGTCGCGGCCCGCTGCGCGATCACCTCTGCGGGTGCGACCAGTGGGTTGGGTACCCGGCCGGCGCCGGCCGGCATACTCACCCCGGCCGACCGCCCCTGGCGCAGCAGTGGCCCCAACACCAGGCGGCTCGGCCACATCTGGGCGTGCAGCAGCTCGCGTTCCACCACGTCAGCGACCCGGCCGGGCAACGAGACCCGGGCCAGCGCCTCGATCACCGCACCCCGCAACCGCGCCCACAGCACGGGCTCACCGATGCCGTAGTGTCGCCCTAACGCATCCGCGATGCCGTACAGGTTGACCTGCAACCCCAGCGTCTGCAGGTAGCCGAGCAGTGCCTCGGCCGACGGCAGGCACAGCGACTGCGGTGCACCCGGGGTGATCCGGTACTCCGGGTCGGCCACGCCCTCGGCGGCCATCCAACCCGGGTACAGCCGCACCGTGTCGTGGTCACGCAACACGAACCGGTCCACCTCGCCGTCGCGCAGGACCACCACCACGTTCTGGCCGTGCAGCTCGGGCAGCACCCCGTAGCGCAGGAACCCCAGCCCCAGCTCGCAGAACGCCTCCGCCAAGCGGCCGAAGAACTCAACCGGGTCGGATCCTGGGCCGATGACCGGGCCCAGCACGTCCCACTCGTGGGCGGCCAGCGCGGCCATCGGCAGCACCAACCGGGTGGGATCGTCAAGCAGGCCGGCCGGGTAGCGGCGCAGCTGTGCCGCCAGCTGCCCGCCACGGTCGTCGAACTCGTCGACCCCGGACGGGTGGCCCCAACCGCACCAGCTCCGCTCGTCGCAGACCTGCACCAGCCGACGCAGCACCGCGCACCGGTCGATCAGCTGTTGCATCATGCGCTGGGCGCGTTGCCCGTTGTCCAGGTAACGGGGTGGCAGCAGCCGGGCAGCGCCCAGGGTGGCCACCCCGAGCGGCAGTTTGACGTGCAGCTCCGACTCGGGCGCGGTGGTGAGGGTGCGTAACGAGGCGGTGGGATGGAACCCACCCAGGCCGCGGGTCAGCGGCACCACCTCGCCCCTGGCCAGCTCGGCCGGGTACGCGACGGGCAGCACGTGCTCGAACTGCCACGGGTGCACCGGCAGCGGCTGCACGTCGTCGAGGCGCAGCCCGGCCCGGCGGACCGCGTCGGCCAGACGCTGGGAGTCCACCCCGGTCAGCAGCAGCTCATGCAGCCGGGCCGACGTGGTGGCCCAACCGTGGCGCAACCGGTCCCGGCGCACCGCCACCCAATCCAGGCCGAAGGGACTCCGGCGCATCGGCCCGTACCGGGCCAGCTCCTGGGCCGTCCATCCGGTGACGGCGCGGGCGGTGGGGTGAAAGGGACGGTTGCGGGTCGTCGCGAGCCGTTCGCCGCCGAGCAGCTCACCGGGACGCGGTGCCGGGTAACGCAGCCCGGCGAGCCCTACCGCGGCGTGCTGCACCGCCGTGCGCAGGTCAGCGCAGACCTGCAGGGCGTGCGGAGCGTCGGGCCGGCCGGCTACCAACAGGGCCAGCAGCTCGTCGGGCTGCAACCGGCGTGGCTGCGCGTCCCCGCTCACCCCATGCCAGACCGGCGGGCGGGACAGCCGGTATGCCTGCAAGGCCCCCGCCGGGTGGGCCCGAAAGCAGACCCATCCGCCGGGCAGGTCGATCCGGCACCACCGCTCTGGAGGCTGCGTGGTCTCGCCGTCGAGACCTGCCGGTGGTGCTGGCTGCCCGCGGTCGGCCAACACCGCCAGATTCTCCTGGATCAACGTGTCGACCAGGTCGTGCATCACCAGGTCGGCTGGACAGGTCACCGCTGCCGGCCGATCAGTACAGATCCAGCCAGGTGCCGATCTGCCGGCGGCGGGCCCGGGTGTAAACCTCCGCCGCGCAGGCGATGTCCTCCACCGCCAGGCCCATCGGGTTCAGCACGATGATCTCGTCGTCGCTGTCCCGGCCGGGGCGGCTACCGCGGAGCACCTCGCCGAGCTCGGCGTGCAGCTGCGCGCGGGAGAACTTGCCGTCCAGCACGAGCTGGTTGATGATCTTCTTCTCGCGGTTGCTCTGCTCCCAGTCGTCCACGACGACCTTGTCCGCGTTGAGGAAGACGTCGGGGTGCACATCCATGATCGAGACGTTGCTGACGAACGCGCCGCGCTTGAGCCAGCTGAACGGGATGTAGGGCGTGTCGGTCACCGTGCACGGTATGACGACGTCGCCGGCCCGTACCGCGTCCTCGGCGCAGCCGGCCACCCGGCCGGTGACCAGCGGGTACGCTGCGGTGAGGTCGCCGGCGAGGCGCTGCGCGGCGGCGTGGTCGAGGTCGTAGACGTGCACCGTGCCGATGCGGTCGAACTGCTGGAGCAGCGCGACGATCTGGGTCCGCCCGATGACGCCGCAGCCGATCACAGCGACGTCGGTGAAGTCCTTACGGGCCAGCTCGGCGGCGGCCAGGACGGTCACCACGGCGGTGCGCCAAGAGCTGATCAGAGCGGCTTCGAGGATCGCGATCGGGTAGTTCGTCTGCGGGTCGTTGAGCACGATCACGCCGCTGGCTCTGGCCAGACCGGCCCGGCTGGGGTTGTCGTGCTTACTGCCGATCCATTTGATGCCGGAGATGGCGGGATCGGCCAGGTGCGCCGGCATGGCGATGATCCGGTCGGCGATGTGGCCGTCCTTGCCGTGCGCGCGCAGGTAGGGCTTCAGCGGTTGCACCACCTTGCCCTCGGCATGCGCGACCAGCGCGGTGCGCAGCGCCTGCAGGTATAAGTCGGAGTGGTCACCGCCGACCGCTGCGACGTCGCCGCGGCTCAAGTACAGGATGCGTGGCGGGCCGGCCGGGGTGCGCTCGATCACGATGGACAACGATCCACCTCTCGGCACCGTAACCCGGCCAGCCACTCATCGTCGTACATGAGATCGAGATAGCGGTCCCCACGATCCGGAAAGATCGTGACGATGCGGCAGGGTCGCGGCAGCCGGGGCAGGGTTGCCTGGATCGCGGCCACGACGAAGCCGCTCGAGCCACCCGCGAAGATGCCCTCGGTCTCCAGCAGCGCGCGGCAGGCGTGTGCCGCCGCGAGATCGTCCACCGTGACGACCTCGTCGATCTCGTCGCGGTGGAGCAGCTCCGGGACGCGGCTGGCACCGATACCGGGGATCTCGCGGCGTCCGGGCAATCCGCCGAAAATGACCGAGCCGGCGGCGTCGACAGCGACGACGCACAATTCGGGGAAACGCTCACGCAAACGGCGGGCGCACCCGAGAATGCTACCCGTGGTGCTGGCCGCGGCAAACAGGTAATCCGGGGGCCGCACCAGCTGCTCGGCCATCTCCGCTCCGGTCCCATGATAGTAGGCTTGCCAGTTGCGGTTGTTAGCGTACTGGTTGACCCATAAGGCGGTAGGAATTTCTTGCAACAGTTCCCGCACGCGACGGATCCGGGTTTGCAGATAGTTTCCTTCGTCGTCCGGCTCATTGATGATCTCGACCTCGACGCCGAGTTGGCGCAGGATTGCGAGGTTTGCGCGGGTCGTCTTGGGATCGACCACGCAGGTGAAAGTGAGCCCGTGTATCCGGGCGGCGATGGCGAGCGCGATGCCGAAGTTTCCGGAGCTGCTCTCCACCAGGTGAGCGTCCCGCGGAATCGAACCGTCCGCAAGACCTCTCTCGATGATGTAGCGGGCCGGGCGATCTTTCATACTGCCGCCCGGGTTCATGAGCTCAAGCTTGGCGAGCACCTCGACACCGGGCTGCGGAAACAACCGGTTCAACCTCACCAGCGGCGTATTGCCTATGCATTCCAGCACGGAGCCCCGCAGGCACTCAATGGCAGTATCGGTGTCGGTCATGCAGTGGCCCCTTGCTGTTGCAGCCTGCGTGACTAGTCATAGGTCAAGACGTTTAGTGAGCCTAACCTAATCTCAACCCAAGATCAATGCTTCCTGGCTCGCGATCAGGTTGCCGGAGCTCCGAACGTGGTGATCGGCCGACGCCGGTACCCGCCAAAGCAGGTAATCGCGACGTGACGGGGCTCGACCGCGGTGATTTCACCACCCACCAGGCCCGGTCGATCCTGCGACGGCTCGGGTTCGGCGTGCACCGCCAGGGGTACGTCCCGGCACCTCGAGACGGTGACATGGCCACATCGGGGGGCTGAAGCCGCCGCCCTGGCGCCGTACGTCGTACCTGCGACGCCCGAAGAAGCCGGCTCGATGTTGCCGATCTGGCCGGGATCGACTGCGCGGATGCAACCAGCGAAAACCTTCGGCCAGGGATTATCCAGTCTTGGGGCCAATGTGGTACTCGAAGACCAGCCCAGCAACTGTGATGAGGATCACTGCGATACCGATCGCAACCAACCACCACTGGTTGAAAGCCAGCGCGAGGCCAAGGACACTCGCCGCGAGCGCCATGGAGAATGGCCAGTAACTGCCGGGTGAGAAGAAGCCGAGTTCGCCGGCACCATCAGAGATCTCGGCGTTTGCGTCGTCTTCCGGGCGCATACGTACTCGCCGGGACACGAAGCCGAAGTAAGTGCCGATGATAAAGGTCAGTCCACCGGTCAGGATCAACCCTGCCGTTCCAACCGGCTCGCCACCCGACCACAAGCCGTAGACTACTGCGGACAAGAAGAAGAACGCGGTGTTGATATCGAAGATCCGTGCTTCGACCCTCATGATGCCACCTCACTCTCAGACCGACCACAGGTGACCGGATACTCCAATTTTAGTGGCCTCCGCCGACTTGGCGGATCTCCCGAGCGGTGCGGTCGGTACTGAACGGCGAGGTGGTCACTGCCTCAGGTGCGCACAGATCACCACAGTTCAGCTGCGCGAGAGCCTCACCAGTGGTGTATGGCCGGCTGGTCTGCGGGTTGGTCTGGCCTCGAAGGACCAGGTAACGGTCGAACAAGCCCCCCGGCAACGCCCGGAGCTCGAAGTTCATCATCGAGTGGTAGGTGCCACACAGCTCGGCACAGCGACCGACAAACGCACCCGGCCGCTCCACTGTCGTTTGGAAAACATTGTCTGTGCTGTTTTTCTCCGGTCGCGGAAAAATGTCACGCTTGAAAAGAAACTCGGGTATATAAAACGAGTGTAGTACATCAGTTGACACTATCTCGTACTGCACCACGCGATCGGTAGGAACCACCAGGATCGGAATGGTGGTGGAGGACCCGAGGGTGGACAGAGGCGAGCCCGACCCGGTCCTGCGAACCTGGTAGACGCCGTCATTGTCCGGATCGTCCCGTAGATACTGGAATTCCCAGTTCCATTGGAAACCGACCACGCGCACCCGAAGATCGGGGTTGTCGACTTTGGCGTTCACAAAATTCTGCGCTGTAACGGTGAAATAAAAAAGCACCGCCACAATCACGAACGGGATGACCGTGTACACAATCTCCAGCGGGAGGTTGTACTGGGTCTGTCGAGGGATCTCATCGGATCTTTTGCGATGGAAAATAACCGACCACATGAGCAGCCCAGCGACGATGGCCCCGACGGCCAGCGCCGCCACGGTCGCCCAGATCCACAGCGCCCGCATCGTCTCGGCCTGCGGCGTGACGCCCTCTGGCCAACCGAACGCGAACACGTCATGCACCGAGCAGCCGGTGGACAGGAGGGCGACGATCCCAGCCAGTCCAGCCACCCTGAGTGACTGGACCGCACGAGAACGGGCCACACCGATCACGTCTGGTTCCTCCCCGTCGCCCGGTACCCATCGAACCTGTGCGGCCGTCAGCTCAACCGAGTCGATCCTAAACCAGCGCCACGACTGGAACTCCCCGGGGATCGCGAGTGGGTCGTCACACCGGACCGCTGGATACTTGCACCGCTGGTCGTGTCGTAATGCTCCGCTGGTCGAAATGGGCCGCTGTGGGCGTCCGGCGACCGACAACCGACGGTGAGAGGGCGAGACCTTGTGCGGATTGCTGGGATTGCTGACGGCACGGCAGGACGCGCCGCAACGGGCGGCGGACGTGACCGCGGCACTGCGCTGCCAGCGGCATCGCGGCCCCGACGAGACCGGGACCTGGCACGACGATGACGTGGTACTCGGATTCAACCGGCTGTCCATCATCGATCTCGAGCATTCCCACCAGCCCCTGCGCTGGGGCCCGCCGGACGCACCCCAGCGGTACACGATTTTGTTCAACGGAGAGATTTACAACTACCTCGAGCTCCGCGAGGAGCTACGCGGCGAACCGTGCCGTGTGAAGTTCATCACTACCGGAGATACCGAAGTCGTCGTTGCGGCCTACCACCACTTCGGGCCCGCCGCCGTACAACGGCTGCGGGGGATGTTTGCATTCGTGATCTGGGACACCCAGTCGCGGGTGGTCTTCGGTGCCCGGGACCCCTTCGGTATCAAGCCGTTGTTCAGCTGTACCGGGCCTGGCGGAACCGCGTTGGCCAGCGAGAAGAAGAGCCTGCTCGAGCTGGCACCCTCGTTGGGAGTGTCCGGTGCGTCGCTGCAGGTGGACCATCGAGCGCTGCAGCACTACTTGAGCCTGCAGTACGTGCCGGAACCAGCCTCGCTGCATACCGGGATCACTCGGATCGAGTCCGGTACCTCCTTCACCCTCTCCCCCGGCGGCGAGCCGATCACCCGGCGCTACTTCCATCCCGATTTCCGAACACGTCCAGTTCACTCCGGAGCAGAGGCACACGCCCTGCACGACGAGATCACCATGGCGCTGCGGGACTCCGTCGCCAAGCACATGCGGGCCGACGTCACCGTCGGTGCCTTCCTGTCCGGTGGCATCGACTCCACCGCCATCGCCGCGCTGGCCAGGGAGCACAATCCGGATCTGATCACCTTCACCACCGGTTTCGAGCGGGCCGGCTACTCCGAGGTGGACGTGGCCGCGGAGTCGGCAGCCGCGATCGACGTCCGGCACGTGATCCGCATCGTGTCCGCCACCGAGCTGGCCGAGGCCCTACCGTTGATCGTGTGGTATCTGGACGACCCGGTGGCTGATCCCGCACTGGTACCGCTGTGGTTCATCGCCAGGGAGGCCAGGGAACACGTCAAAGTGGTGCTGTCCGGCGAAGGCGCCGACGAGCTCTTCGGCGGGTACACCATCTACCGGGAGCCGCTGTCGCTGGCTGCTTTCGAGAAAATCCCCGGCGCGGTGCGCCGGACGCTGGGCCGGATCTCCACCCGTATCCCGGACGGGATCCGCGGTAAGGACCTGCTGCGTCGCGGCGCGCTGACCCTGGAACAGCGTTACTACGGCAACGCACGGATCTTTCGGGACGATCAGCTGCGTGGAGTGCTGCGCGGATACGACCCGACCGTCTCGCACACCGACGTCACCGCGGCGGCGTACGCCGCCTCAGCCGGGTGGGATCCGGTGACCCGCATGCAACACGTCGATCTGTTCACCTGGTTGCGCGGCGACATCCTGGTCAAGGCCGACAAGATGACCATGGCCAACTCGCTGGAGCTGAGGGTACCCTTTCTCGACCCGGAGGTGTTCCGGGTGGCCTGCACCATCCCGCTCGAGGAAAAAATCACTCGAGAGACCACCAAGCACGCCCTGCGACGGGCCCTGCGTGACATCGTACCCGGGCACGTGCTGAACCGGCGCAAGCTGGGCTTCCCGGTACCGATCGGACCCTGGCTGAGGGCGGAACTGCACGACTGGGCTCGCGGCATCGTCGGTGACTCCGGCACCGGAGAGTTCCTGCACCTTGGGGCGGTGCACCAGATGCTCGACGAGCACCGCTCGGGCGCCCGAGACCACAGCAGACGGATCTGGGCGGTGCTGGTATTCATGCTGTGGCATGGAATTTTCGTCGAGCAGCGAATCGTCCCCAAGGTGCCCGAACCGCACTATCCCGTGCAGGTGTAGCAGGGCTCAGTTGAAGGAGTCTCCGCAGGCGCAGGAACCACCCGCGTTGGGGTTGTCGATGGTGAAGCCCTGTTTCTCGATGGTGTCCACGAAATCGATCACAGCACCTTGCAGGTAGGGGACGCTCATCCGATCGACCACCACGGCGAGGCCGTTGAAGTCACGCTCGACGTCCCCGTCGAGCGTGCGCTCGTCGAAGAACAGTTGGTAGCGCAACCCTGCGCACCCCCCCGGCTGCACGGCGATGCGGAGCCGCATATCGGTCCGGCCCTCTTGGTCGAGCAGCGCCTTCGCCTTGACGGCGGCGGCGTCGGTGAGCTCGACGCCGTGGGTCTGCACCTCGGTGTCGGCGATGTTCTCGACGGTCATGGCTCTCCCTGACGATCAGCGCTGGTTCGTGGACAGCTGTCTGAAGCACGGTAACGCCCGCGACCAGCGGGTGATTCCCGCTCCCTACAAAGCGGGTGATTCCCGCTCCCTACAAAGCGGGTGATTCCCGCTCCCTACAAAGATCGCCCACCCCAGTGACGAGCAGCGTGCTCGGCCACCGCTGCCAGCGTACCCGCCGGGTCGGCCAGTGCGGCCTGCACCGAGCCGGCCAGCTCTGCTGCGGCATACGCGGCCGAGACTCCGGCTGCGGCCGCTTCCCGTCGCCCCACTGATACTTGCCCGGCCAGTACCAGGCAAGGCAGCCCGCGCGCGGCGGCACCTTCGGCAAGTGTGGTGACGAGCTTGCCGCGCAGCGACTGCCAGTCGAAACTGCCCTCACCAGTGATCACGAGCTCAGCGCGGTCGAGCGCATCGTCCAGGCCGGTGAGCCCGGCGACCAACCCCGCGCCGGAGACCTGCTCGGCACCCAGCCCGAGTAGCGCCGCGCCGAGGCCGCCGGCTGCCCCGGCCGAGGGCAACTCCCGGACTGCCCGGCCGGTCGCCTGCTCCAGCACGTCGGCCCAGCGGGTCAGTGCTGCTTCCAGCCGCCGAACCTGCTCGGGCCCGGCACCCTTCTGCGGCGCGAAAACCTCAGCGGCGCCGTATCGGCCTAACAACGGGTTGGTCACGTCCGCGGCAGCGACCAGCCGCAAGCCGGCTATCGCGGCTCGGCCGTCAAGTCGTGCACACCGGACCAGCGCGGCGCCTCCCGCTGCCAACGGTCGGCCTGCGGTGTCCACGGCGACCGCCCCGAGCGCCGCGAGCGCGCCGGCTCCACCGTCGGAGCTGGCTGAACCGCCCAGGCCCACCACCACGGTGTTCAGACCGGTGTCTCGTGCCGCAGCCAGCAACTCACCCACTCCGCGGCTGGTGGCGATTGTGGCGTCGCGCTGCTCGAAAGGCACCAGGTGCAGGCCGCACGCCTGCGCGGCCTCCAGGTAGCCGGTTGTCTCGTGCTGCAGCCAGCGCGCCACCACCGGCTCCCCCACCGGACCGGTGACCTCGACGCTGTGCACGATTCCGCCCAGCGCGGCGTGCAGTACCTCCACGAAACCTGGGCCCCCATCGGCCAGCGGACGTAACACAGGCTCGTCGGCGGGGGCGCCCCGTTGCCAGCCCTGCTCGATGGCTTCAGCCGCCTGCACCGCGCTCAGGGTCCCGCCGAAGCAATCCGGAGCGATCAACACGCGCACAGCTGCCGACGCTACGCCTGGGCCAGGTTGTCCTAGTCTGGTCATCATGAGGTTCCTGAGCGGCAAGACAGGAGCCACCGACCCCCCAGAGCCGGCGGCGGAGGTGGCGCCCGGAGTCGACGACGTGGCACAACGGGCCCGTAGCACCGGCAAGGGCCGGCCCACCCCGAGCCGGCGCGAGGCCGAGGGTCGCAAGCGGGGCCCGGCCCCGCCCCCGCCGCGAACCCAGCGGGAAGCGCTGCGTCGGATGCGCGGATCCAAGGAGGAACGCCGCAACGCCTCGGCGGCGCGCCGCGCGCGGATGATGGCTGGGGACGAGAAGTACTTGCTGCCCCGCGATCGTGGCCCGGTGAAGGCCTACGTCCGGGATCTGGTCGACTCCCGGCGTAACATATCCGGTCTGTTCATGCCGCTGGCCCTGCTGGTGATTGTGGTGATCCTGGTCCCGTCAGTGGTGGTGCAGCAGTATGTGTCGCTGGTGTCGATGGCGATGCTCGTCACGATGATCGTCGAGGGAGTGCTGCTCGGCCGGATCATCAATCGACGGGTTCGGGAGAGGTTTCCCGACGCCCCGAGGAACACCGTGGGTCTTGGGTTCTACGCCATCACCCGGGCGACCCAGCTGCGCCGGCTGCGAGTGCCCAAGCCGCGTGTCGGTTACGGCGACCCGATCCCCTGACCTGCTCACGACGGTCGCAGGTGCATCGGTCCGTACACCTCTCCGGTGCCGTCGAGCAGGGTGACCGCTGCCACTCCATCCGCGAGGAGAGCCGGCCACTGCCAGCTGAGCCACTCCTCGGCGTCGATCTGATCGTCGAAGGTGATGTCGGGACCTGGAGCGTGGTCGCCGTCGGAATCCTGGTAACTCCACCACAGTGTCACCCCACGACGGTAGCGTCGCGACGGCAACAGGGAGGTCAGATGCGGACGCTGGTGCTCGGTGGTGCGCGCTCGGGAAAATCCGCGCACGCGGAGGAGTTACTGCACGAGCCGCGGGTGGACTATCTGGCCACCGCCCGGCGCCGGCTCGATGACCCGGAATGGGAGGCGCGGATCGCCGAGCACATGGCCCGTAGGCCACCAGGCTGGCACACCGTCGAGCCGACCGACCTACCTGCGGCACTGCGCACGGCAGGAGCAGTTCCAGTGCTGGTCGATGACATGGCCACCTGGTTGACCGGAGAGCTGGACGACGCGGGAGCCTGGGATGGCGGGCCGGCGGCGATGGCGGTCTGCCGCGCACGGTGCGCGGAGCTGGTGTCGGCGGTGGTGGCCTGCCCGGCCCAACTGGTGCTGGTCAGCTCGGAAGTCGGGCTCGGCGTCGTGCCTGCGACCTCCGCCGGTCGGCTGTTCCGCGACGAGTTGGGCACGCTGAACATTGAGCTTTCCGCGGTGTGTGACGAAGTGTTGCTGCTGGTAGCGGGGTTGCCAGTGCGGTTACGCCAGGCCGGAGCGTCCAGTACCCCGGTGAGCAGGATGCCGGCACACGAAGGACGGTCGAGGCATCAAACCCGAGCACCACAGGAGTGCCGCGTGGAGTTTGCAACGATCACGCCACCGGATCAGCAGTCCCATCGGGAGGCGGTGGCTCGTCATGAACAGCTGACCAAACCGGCGGGCTCCCTGGGGCGGCTGGAGGAGCTGGGGGTTTGGGTGGCCGCCTGCCAAGGGGTCTGCCCACCGCGCCCGTTCGCCCAACCCCAGGTGGTGGTGTTCGCCGGAGACCACGGTATCGCCGCGCACGGAGTCTCCGCCTATCCCAGCGAGGTCACCCGGCAGATGGTGCGCAACTTCCTGGGCGGGGGGGCGGCGGTGAACGTGCTCGCCGTCCTGGCCGGGGCTGCGGTGCGGGTGGTCGACATGTCCGTGGACGGCGAGCCGGCCGCGTCGAGCGCCGAGGCGTCGCCGCTGGTCACCCGGTACAAGGTGCGCCGCAGTAGCGGCGTGATCGACCGGGAGGACGCGCTGACCGACGCCGAGGTGACCCAAGCGCTGGCCGCCGGGGTGGCGATCGCCGACGAGGAGGTGGACCGCGGCGCCGACCTGCTGATCGTGGGCGATATGGGAATCGGCAACACCACCCCCGCCGCGGTGCTGGTAGCGGCGCTCACCGGGGCGGAGCCGGTGGCGGTAGTGGGCCGGGGAACCGGGATAGACGATGCCGGCTGGATGCGTAAGGTCACCGCGATCCGCGATGCGTTGCTCCGGGCGCGACCAGTCGTCGCAGACCCCGTCGCGCTGCTGCGCACCGCGGGCGGTGCCGACATCGCGGCGATGGCCGCCTTCCTGGCGCAGGCCGCGGTTCGGCGTACCCCGGTCCTCCTCGACGGGGTGGTGGTCGGGGCGGCGGCGATGCTCGCCGAGGAGCTGGCGCCGGGAGCGCGGCAGTGGTGGGTGGCCGGGCATCGCTCCGTGGAGCCTGCGCACACCCTGGCGCTGCAGCATCTGGAGTTGGATCCGGTTCTGGATCTGGGGATGCGGCTGGGCGAGGGTTCCGGGGCGGTGGCGGCGCTGCCGCTGGTGCAGATGGCCGTCCGGGTGCTCGCCGAGATGGCCACCTTCGACGACGCCGGCGTCAGCGGACCCACCGGCGATCCCGTGCCCAGCAGGTGAGTCGCGGGTTTCGGCTCGCGGTGTCCTGGTTGACGGTGTTGCCGGCCGGCGGCTCCGTCGAGGTGGACCGGACGGTTGCCCGGCACGCGCTGTACTGGGCTCCGGTGCTCGGCGCCGGGCTGGGGATGGCGGCTGCCGGGGTGCTGGCAACGCTGTCTGCGCTGAGCACCCCGCCGCTGCTGGTCGGGCTGGCGGGGGTGGCGACGCTGGCCGGGTTGACCCGAGGGATGCACCTGGACGGCCTTGCCGACACCGCCGATGGGCTGGGCTGCTATGGCGATCCGCAGCGGGCGCTGGCGGTGATGCGGGACGGATCGACTGGGCCGTTCGGGGTGGTCGCGCTGGTGTTGGTGCTGACCACGCAGGCGGCCGCGCTGGGAGTGCTCGCGGAGAACGGCCGGCTGGCCGCGGTGGTGCTGGCGGTCACCGCGGGACGGGTCGCCTTCGGCTGGTGCGCGCGGGCCGGGGTGCCGGCAGCCCGATCAGAAGGGATGGGCGCGCTGGTGGCCGGTAGCCAGCCGCCTGCCGTGCCGGTGGCGTGGTCGGTGGCTCTGCTCGCCGGCGCTCTGCTGGCGGTACCCGGACGCCTTTGGCAGGGCCCCCTAGCCGTAGCCCTAGCCGCCCTGTTGACGGTGGCCCTCTCCGCACACACTCAGCACCGCTTCGGCGGCCTCACCGGCGACACCCTAGGCGCCACCAGCGAGCTCACCACCACCGTGATCCTCACCACCTGCGCCCTGTCCTGACCGCATTCAGCGGGCTCAGCGGGGTTATCGAGCACCGTTTTACCCCGCTGAGCTCGCTGAATGCGGAGGCTGGGTCAGGTGAGGGGGACCATCCAGTGGTGGGTGTCGGGGGCGGCGCCGCGTTGGATGGCGGTGAGGGCTGCGCGTAACCGGTTCGTGACCGGGCCGGGGGCGCCGGTGCCGATGGTGAACTCACCACCGGAGTACGCGACCCGGCCGACCGGGGTGATCACCGCGGCGGTGCCGCAGGCGAAGACCTCCGAGATGTCGCCGGTCTCCACGCCTTTCTCCCACTCGTCGGTGGAGATCCGTCGCTCCTCGACCCCCATGCCGTGGTCCCGGGCCAGCGTGAGCAGGGAGTCACGGGTGATGCCGGGTAGCAAGGTGCCGGTGAGCTCCGGAGTCACCAGCCGAGCCTGCGGCCCCTCCCCGAAGACGAAGCAGAGGTTCATCCCACCCATCTCCTCCACCCAGCGCCGCTCGACCGCGTCCAACCACACGACCTGGTCGCAGTTCTTGTCCGCGGCCTGCCGCTGGGCCACCAGCGAGGCGGCGTAGTTCCCGGCGAACTTGGCGGCTCCGGTACCACCCGGAGACGCCCGGACGTACTCGGTGGACAACCACACGCTGACCGGCTTGAGTCCACCACGGAAGTACGGCCCAGCCGGGGAAGCGAAGACCAGGTACCGGTAGGTCACCGCCGGACGGACCCCGAGACCCGCCTCGGTGGCGAACATGAGCGGTCGCAGATACAACGACTCCTCCCCGCCTGCGGTGGGTACCCAGTCGATGTCGGTGCCTACCAGAGCGCGCAGTGAGCCGAGGAAAAGCTCATCGGGCAGCTCCGGCATCGCCAGACGGCGGGCCGAGGCGCGCAGCCGGGCCGCGTTGGCCAGGGGCCGGAAGAAGGCAACCGTGCCATCCGGTTGCCGGTATGCCTTGAGACCTTCGAAGATCGACTGCCCGTAGTGCAGCACCATAGCGGCCGGATCCATGACGAACTGCCGGTACGGGCCGATCTCGGGATCGTGCCAGCCGGCACCGTCGGTCCAGCTGATCTGCACCATGTGGTCGGTGAAATACCGGCCGAACCCCGGCGCGGCCAGGATCTCCGCTCTGCGCTGCGGTGTGGTCGGAGATGGGTGCGGCAGGCGGGTGAACGATTCAGCGGCACTCATGCTTGCACGGTATCCCGTCGCGCGCCGAAATGGTAGGACGTCCCACTACTTCGCCCACCGATCTCGACGTCAACGCACCCGAGAGGGCACAAAGGGTGGCTTGACGACCTCGCAGGACAGCGCTCGACCGCGGATGTCGATCTCGACGACCTCCCCCGGTTGCACGGCGGGATCGAGCAGCGCCAGCGCGATGCCGGTGCGCAACGTCACAGAGAAGGTGCCCGAGGTGGTCTTTCCTAGCAGCACACCCGCCGGGGACCGCACCGCCATCTGCGGGCGTGGTACCCCGCGCCCGCTGGCTCGCAGCCCGCGCAACCGCCGAAACGGGCCGCGCTCACGCTCGGCGAGCAGCACGTCACGCCCCCAGAAGGTCGGCTTGTCCCAGCCGACCGCCCAGGAGACCCCGCCCTGAACCGGGGTGATCTCCGGCCCGAGGTCCTGGCCGTGCAGCGGGTAACCCATCTCGGTGCGCAGGGTGTCCCGGGCACCGAGCCCGCACACCCGGCCACCGAGTGGACCGATGGCCGCCAGCAACGCCTCCCACAGCGCGACCGCGTGTCCCCACGGCGCCAGCAGCTCGTAGCCACGTTCGCCGGTATAGCCGGTGCGACCCACTCGAACCGGCACGCCATCGTGCTGGGCGTCGGCGAAGGCCAGATAGTCGATATCGCTGGGCAACCCGACGGTGGCGAGCGCCTCGGCACAGTGGGGTCCCTGCACGGCGATCACGGCGTAGTCGTCATGTAGGTCGACCACCCGCACTCCGGGCGGCGCTGCGGCGGACAGCCGCCGGCCGACCTCCCCGGTGTTCGCCGCATTCGGCACGCAGAACACCTCGTCCGGGCCGACCAGATAGGCGATCAAGTCGTCCACCACCCCGCCATCGGCGGCGCAGCACAGGGTGTACTGGGCTTGCCCCGGGCCGATCTTGGCGAGGTCGGCGGTGAGGCACGAGTTGACGAGCTCGGCCGCTGCCGAACCGGTGACGCTGAGCTTGCCCAGATGGGTGACGTCGAACACACCGACCGCTTCGCGCACCGCGGTGTGCTCAGCGATGACGCTGGTGTGATAAATGGGCATCTCCCAGCCACCGAACGCACCGAGGGTGGCGCCGTTGTCGACATGGAAGGCGTGCAAAGGCCCGCGACGTAAGGATGTGCTCACGGCTGTGCAACGCTACCTCATATAGCCGCCGGCCAGATGAACAAGGAGATCACCGTGACCCCGACGCTGCACCTCACCGATGCCTCGGTGATCACCGCAACGGTTGATGCCGTCGTGGTGGGCACCGTGCCCGGCGAAGGGGGTCCCCGGTTGGCCAAGGGTGGCGCGGAGGTGGACGCGGCGTTCGGTGGGACGCTCCTCGAGCTACTGAACATACTGGGTGCCCGGGGCAAGGCCGACGAAGTGATCAAGATACCTACTCGCGGCGCCCTCACCGCCCCGCTGCTGGTCGCCACTGGTCTCGGCGCGACCGATGATCGACCCACCGGTGAGCAGGTGCGTCGAGCCGCCGGCGCGGCGGCCCGGGCGCTGTCCGGCGCCTCCAGCGCGGTCACCACGTTGTCCCGGATCGACCTGGCGGCTGCGGCCGAGGGCGCCGCGCTGGGTGGATACACCTTCACCGCCTACCGGTCCCGGAACGGGGACGGGCCGCTGGCTCGGATGGACCTGTCGGTGTCCTCGGTCAGCGGTGGCGCGCGACGGAAGCTGGCTCGCGCCACCGCGGTCGCCGAGGCGGTCGCGACCGCCCGGGACCTGGTGAACACGCCGCCCAACGATCTCTACCCGGCCTCGTTCGCGGATCGTGCGGTGGAGCTGGCCGAGCAGGCCGGGCTGCGCACCGAGGTGCTCGGCGAGAAGGCGCTGCGGCGCGAGGGTTACGGCGGCATCCTGGGCGTCGGCGGTGGATCATCGCGCCCGCCACGGCTGGTCCGGCTGCACTATGTGCCGGCTTCGGCCGCAGGACTACCGAAGGTGGCCCTGATCGGCAAGGGCATCACCTTCGACACCGGTGGCATCTCGATCAAACCGGCAGCCAAGATGGATGAGATGACCATGGACATGGCCGGTGCTGCCGCCGTGGTCGTCACCGCGGTGCTCGCGGCCCGGCTGGAGCTGCCGGTGGAGGTGATCGCCACCGTGCCGATGGCCGAGAACATGCCCTCGGGTACCGCCTACCGCCCTGGTGACGTGCTCAGAATGTACGGCGGCAAGACCGTCGAGGTGCTCAACACCGACGCTGAGGGCCGGCTGATCCTGGCCGACGCGCTGGTCCGTGCCGCGCAGGACTGCCCGGATTATCTCATCGACACCGCAACGCTCACCGGCGCGCAGATAGTGGCGCTGGGTACCCGCACGCCAGGGATCATGGGCACCCCGGAGTTCCGGGACCGGGTCACCGCGATCTCGCAGGAGGTCGGGGAGAACGGATGGGCCATGCCGTTGCCCGAGCACCTGCGGTCCGACCTCGACTCCAAGCTCGCGGACATCGCCAATGTCGCCAGCCACCGCTGGGGTGGCATGCTCACCGCCGGGGTGTTCCTGTCGGAGTTCGTCGCCGACGGCATACCCTGGGCACACCTGGACATCGCCGGACCTGCCTACAACACCGGCTCGCCGTGGGGCTATACCGGCAAAGGCGGCACCGGGGTCCCGGTGCGCACGCTGGCCGCCGTCCTCGCCGACATCGCCACACGGGGCTGAGCCGGCTACTGTCCTTCGTCACGCTCCCGCAGGATGCGCTGGCGGGCGGTGTAGTCCCGCATCCGTTGCGGGTAGCCCAACTGGGCCACGTCGTAGATCGGGATTCCCAGCCGTTTACCCAACCGCCGGGCACCCTCGTCACCGTGCACCCTGCGTCGAGTCCATTCGCCGTCGTGGGCAACCAGCACCACCGTGGTGTCGGTGACCGTCGTGCGCGGCTCGACGAACGCCTCCACTCCCCGGTGTGACGCTGCCCACTGCTCAAGGTGCTCGACGTCCGCGTTGGACGCCGCACGCCTGGTTCCCGACCGCTGGCGACCCAGGAGTCGATCGAACACGCCCACGTCGGCACCTCCTCGCAGCACCAGTACCCCGGCAATCCTGCCAGTTCAACAGCCTTGCCAGTCCGATTACTCCCCCCTGGCAGACGTGACAAGATGGCCGTGGCGCTCACCTGCCACCTTACCGATCTTTTGCTTGAGGAGCCGCTCAGTGACCGATACCCCCGCCGACGTGGTGATCCTCGGTGGCGGCTCGGGTGGGTACGCCTGCGCACTGCGTGCCGCGCAGCTGGGCCTGTCCGTCGTGCTGGTGGAGAAGGACAAGCTGGGCGGCACCTGCCTGCACCGGGGCTGCATCCCCACCAAGGCGCTGCTGCACGCCGCCGAGGTGGCCGACGCCGCCCGGGACGGCCACCAGTTCGGGGTGAAGACCGCGCTGGAGGGCATCGACCTGGCCGGGGTGAACAAGTACAAGGACGGCGTCGTCGCCAGGATGTTCAAGGGCCTGCAGGGACTGGTGTCCTCCCGGGGGATCACCTATGTCGAGGGCAGCGGCACGTTGGTCGCGCCGAACGCCATCGACGTCGGCGGACGGCGCTACACCGGGCGCAACGTCGTGCTGGCGACCGGTTCCTATGCCAGGTCCCTACCCGGCCTGGAGATCGGCGGCCGGGTCATCACCAGCGATCAAGCGCTGAACCTGGATCAGTTGCCGGAGCGTGTCGTGGTGCTCGGCGGTGGCGTGATCGGGGTCGAGTTCGCCAGCGTATGGCGTTCCTTCGGCGTTGAGGTGATCATCGTCGAGGCGCTGCCCCGGCTCGTTGCGGCCGAGGACGACTTCTGCTCCCAGCAACTGGAGCGTGCCTTCCGGCGACGCGGCATCACGTTCAAGACCGGGGTGAGGTTCACCGGCGCCAAGCAGTCCGACTCCGCGGTCACGGTGAGCCTGGAGTCCGGTGAGCAGTTCGAGGCCGACCTGCTGCTGGTCGCGGTAGGCCGGGGTCCGAACACCGCTGACGCCGGATATGCCGAGGCCGGTGTGCGGATGGAGCGCGGCTTCGTGCTCACCGACGACCGGCTGCGCACCAACCTGGCGGGGGTTTATGCGCTGGGCGACATCGTGCCGGGACTGCAGCTCGCGCACCGCGGGTTCGCCCAGGGCGTCTTCCTCGCCGAGGACATCGCCGGGCGCAACCCGACCCCGATCGATGAGGGCGGCATCCCGCGGGTGACCTACTGCGAGCCGCAGGTGGCCTCGGTCGGGCTCACCGAGGCGCAGGCCAAGGACCGGCACGGCGAGGTCGAGACGCTCACCTACGACTTGGCCGGCAACGGCAAGAGCGTCATCCTGCAGGCCAGGGGGGCGATCAAACTGGTGCGCGCCAAAGGCGGTCCGGTGGTCGGGGTGCACATGGTCGGCGCTCGAATCGGCGAGTTGGTCGGCGAGGCGCAGCTGATCGTCAACTGGGACGCCTACCCGGAGGACGTCGCCGCGCTGGTCCATGCCCACCCGACGCAGAACGAGGCCCTCGGCGAGGCACACCTCGCCTTGGCCGGCAAGCCGCTGCACGCGCACGGCTGACCCCGACAACGACGCGACGACGAGGAGTCGAGGCGACAGATGGCCTACTCGGTGGAGATGCCGGCGCTCGGTGAGAGCGTCACCGAGGGAACGGTGACCCGCTGGCTCAAACAAGAGGGGGACACCGTCGCGGTGGACGAGCCCTTGGTCGAGGTGTCCACCGACAAGGTCGACACCGAGATCCCGTCTCCCGCGGCCGGCGTGCTGCAGCGGATCGTGGTGCCCGAGGACGAGACCGTCCAGATCGGCGCGGAGCTCGCCGTGATCGGGGACTCAACCGGGCGCGATCGCGCTGAACAGGCCCCACCGCCACAACCGGCCACGCGTTCCGATCCGGGCTCCGCGACACCCCCGGGTTCCGCGCCGCTCCCGGGCTCCGCGACAGCGGTGACGATGCCGGCACTGGGCGAGAGCGTCACCGCAGGAACCGTGACCCGGTGGCTCAAGCAGGTCGGTGACCCGGTCGCGGTGGGTGAGCCGTTGCTTGAGGTGTCCACCGACAAGGTCGACACCGAGATCCCGTCCCCCGTGACGGGTGATCTGCTGGAGATCGTGGTAGCACAGGACGAGGTCGCCGAAGTCGGAGCGAACCTGGCCATGATCGGCGAAGCCAGGGCCGGTGCGGCACCGGGTCAGCCAGACCAACCCGCCGACCCCCGCCCTTTGAAGCGGCCCGCCCAGATATCCGAGGTGGACGAGTCCGGCAGTGCACCGTATGTGACACCCCTGGTGCGCAAGCTCGCCGCGGAACACGGCATCGACCTGGCACAGGTGCCCGGCACCGGCGTCGGTGGCCGGATCCGCAAGCAAGATGTTCTCGCCGCCGTGCAAGCACCCGAGCCCTCGCCGGAACCTGAACCTGAACCTGAACGGCCGACCGCTGGGCCGGCACAGCAAGCGTCACCTGCGGCGCTGCACTCGGCTGCGCCCTCGGTCACTGCCGCGGAGCCGCGCGGGACGACCGAGAAGATGTCCCGGATGCGCAGCGTCATCGCCAAGCGGATGGTGGAGTCGCTGCAGGTCTCCGCGCAGCTCACCACCGTGGTGGAGGTCGATGTGACCCGGCTGGCCCGGCTGCGTGATCGGGCCAAGCGCGACTTCGAGGCCAGGGAAGGCGTCAAGCTGTCGTTCCTGCCGTTCTTCGCCCAGGCCACCGTCGAGGCACTCAAACAGCACCCGAAGGTGAACGCCTCGATCGACACCGAGCGAGGCGAGATCACCTACCACGGCGCGGAGCACCTCGGCATCGCCGTGGACACCGAGCGCGGCCTGCTGGTGCCGGTGATCCACGATGCGGGTGACCTCAACCTCGCCGGCCTGGCCCGCCGCATCGCCGACCTCGCCGACCGGACCAGGACGAACAAGATCACTCCGGACGAGATGAGCGGCGGCACATTCACGATCAGCAACACCGGCTCGCGGGGAGCCCTGTTCGACACTCCGATCATCCTGCAGCCGCAGGTCGGGATCCTCGGCACGGGCAGCGTGGTCAAGCGGCCGGTGGTGCTGACCGGCGAGGACGGCGACACCATCGCGGTCCGCGCCATCATCTACCTGGCGCTGTCCTACGACCACCGGCTGGTGGACGGCGCCGACGCCGCAAGATTCCTCAACACCATCAAACAACGACTCACCGACGCCGCATTCGAACCCGACCTCGGCCGGTAGCTCGCAGCGACAGCCCCACGTCCGCCGAGTGCTACGTGGGAGCTGCCCGGGTTGCTTCGGACAGCTCTCACGTAGCACTCGGCGACACCAGAACGGGTCGTGGTCACCGGTATTTCGAAGCGAATGGCGATTCTGGGCCAGCGGCTGAGAACGTGGAACTCACCTCAGGTGAGGTTGTCGAACTCGCCGGCTTTGACGCCCTTGAGGTAGGCGTCCATCTCGGCACGGGTGAACAGGACGACGCCGGCTTCGGGGTGGTTGCTGTTGCGCACCGCGGTCCGGCCGTCGTCCAGCAGGGCGACCTCGACGCAACTACCGCCACCGTTGCTGAAACTGGACGTTCGCCACGCGGCGGTGGATAGCTCACTCATGAGTGCCGCCTTTCCTCCGGTACTCGTCCAGTATGGCAGCGAGCAGCTCGGTGGACTCGGCCACGTCCAGTGCGGGTTCGCGCAGGTCATCGAACATCTTGACCATGGCAGCCACGTCGCCTGGGTCGCTGATCAGGTACCCACCGAGTGGCCCGTCGAAATAGCCCAGCGGCGGGTCGATCTCGGCACCGGCGAAGTGCAGCACGGTGAAGTTGCTGGCGATCCCGGCGTGCTGCCCCTGGGTCGAGGGCAACACCTGGATGGTGATGTTCTGCGAACTCGTGGCGGCCAGGAGCCGTTCGAGCTGGGCCGTCATCACCGCGGGCCCGCCCACCTCCAGCCGCAGCGCGGCCTCGGTGAACACGGCGTGGAACCGCAGCGGGTCAGGACTGATCAAGCGCTGCTGGCGCTGCATCCGGGCGGCGACCCACCTGTCCACCGCATCCGGCGCGACCACGTAGGGAGCCGTGAGGTGCGTTGCCCGAGCGTACTCCTCGGTCTGCAGCAGCCCATGAATGATCACCGGTTCGAACACCGTCACCGCCGCGGCGTCCTCCTCGAAGCTGACCAGCGGTCGCAGCCAGTCGGGTAGGCCGTAGACGACCCACTGGCCGGCTCCCTGGCCGGCCTCCTCGCGCAGCTGCTCCAGGCCCTTGCGCACGTCGACGGGTGCGCGGAGCTCGGCCAGCAGGCATACCAGGTCCGACTTGCTGATCTTGGTCTTGCCGCGCTCCCAGTTGACCAGGGTGGCGTGCGTGCGGCCGATCGCCTCACCGACGTCGGTCTGGGTGCGACCGGACGCGGCGCGCAGCCGCCGCAACTCCGCGCCCAACCGCCGCAGCGGCGCCGATGAGCCGGCCATACCGAGCACCTCCCGAACGTGCGAGCACCGAAGCGGTGATCTTACATATTCAAGGATTACATCAAAGATCACTCGATCGGATCATTACGATCTTTGATGTAAGCATCTAGTGTTCGCTTACAACGTCGAAGATCGTAGCAGCACTCGCAGGAGGACAGATCATGAGCACGCCCCAGGAGACTCCGGCCGTCGACGCGCCGCTGTGTGCCGAGCCGGAGTTCGCCGCGCTGGCGGAAGGTCTGGTAGCGGACTTCGCGCCGCGCCTGTTCGCGCTGGTCGAGGAGATAGGTGAGCGGGTGGACGGTCGCATCTTCGCCTGGGGCCTGGCGTTCGAGGATCGCGCTGAGGTGGTCGGGGTGGACCGGACGATCAGAGGCAGCTTCGCCTCGGCCGACAGCGCGCGCCTGATGTTCTCCCGCTGCGGGAAGATGCGCCTGGTCTGGTACGACCCGGACGCTGCCACTCCCAGTGACCAGGCGGCTTGACCCGGGGTCGCGCAGCGAGCGCTGACCCGAGAGGATCCCCCTATGCGTGTCGTGATCGCGGGGGCCTCGGGTCTCATCGGTACAGCGTTGGTGGCACTACTGCGGCAGGCCGGTCATGACGTGCTCCGGCTGGTGCGCAGGCGGCCGGGTGGCCCGGACGAGCGGGTCTGGGACCCGTCGGCGGCGACGATGGACACCGCGGCCCTGGATGGCACCGACGCGGTGGTGAACCTGTGCGGCTCACCGATGGCCACCGGCCGTTGGTCGGGAGAACGCAAGCAGGCCATCCGGGACAGCCGGATCGGCCCTACCGAGGTACTCGCCGCGGCCGTCGCTGAGCATCGGGTTCCGGTGCTGGTCAACGCCTCGGGAGTGGGCTATTACGGCGACACCGGGGACCGCGAGGTCGATGAGACCGCCCCAGGGGGCTCGGGATTCCTGGCCGAGGTCTGCCGCGACTGGGAGGCGGCCACCGCCGCCGCGGAGCGGGCCGGGACGCGGGTGGTGCGGGTCCGCACCGGTCTGGTGATCTCCCCGTCCGGGGGGGTGATGGGACAGCTCAAACCGTTGTTCGCGGTCGGGCTGGGCGGTCGGCTGGGTAACGGGCAGCAGTACATGCCGTGGATCTCGCTGGACGACGAGGTGGGCGCGATCCGCTTCGCCCTGGAACACGAGGAGCTGTCCGGCCCGGTCAACCTCAGCGGTCCGGAGCCGGTCACCAACGCCGAGTTCACCACCGCGGTGGGGGCGGCGATGCAGCGCCCGACGCTGCTGGTGGTTCCCGGTTTCGCGCTGCGCTTGGCCCGCGGTGCGGAGATGGTCGACGAGATGGTGCTGACTGGGCAGCGTGCGGTACCCGGGGTGCTGCACGAACACGGTTACCCATTTCAGCATCCAACCCTGCCGGCGGCGCTGGCCGCGGCGCTGGAGTAGCCGATGGACACCGACGCCGTCGTGGTGGGGGCCGGGCTGAGCGGCTTGACCGCAGCTCGCCACCTGCAGCAGGCCGGACTGCAGGTCACCGTGTTGGAGGCCGCAGCGGTGGTGGGCGGCCGGGTGGCCACCGACAGCGTGGACGGCTTCCTGCTCGACCGCGGCTTCCAAGTGCTCAACACCAGCTACCCCGCGTTGCGCCGCGAGCTGGACCTGACTGCGCTGGACCTGCGGGAGTTCGTCCCCGGTGCGGCGGTACGCGGCCCCGATGGGGTGCTGCACCGCCTGGTCGACCCGCGCCGAACCCCCACGCAGGCCTGGCGCACGGCACTCGACGGGCTGCTGACCCCACCGGCCAAGCTTGCTCTGCTCCGGCTGTCGGCGAAGATGGCGCTGGGCAACGTCGGGTCGCTGCTGGCCACCGGCGAGCGCAGCGCTGCCGCCGAGCTGTCCGCCGCGGGGCTGGACGGCCCGGCGACCGAGCAGTTCCTCCGCCCGTTCCTGGCGGGGATCTTCGGCGAGCGCGACCTGCAGACCTCATCGCGGTTCTTCGCTCTGGTGTGGCGGAGCCTGGCCCGGGGAGCGTCCACCCTGCCCTCGCGCGGGATGGCTGCGTTGCCCACCCAGATCGCGGCGCGGCTGGCCCCGGGGACCGTCCGGTGCGGGCAGCCGGTGCTCGGTGTCGCGCCCGGCCGGGTGCGGACCGCCGATGGTGAGATCACCGCGCGCGCAGTGCTGGTGGCCACCGATCCGCCGACGGCCCGGACCCTGCTGCCCGGGCTCGACGTGCCGCTGATGCGCGGGCTGACCACCTACTACCACGTGTCCGAGCAACCACCCAGCCGGCTGCGGCTGATCCATCTGGACGGGACCGGCAGTGCGCTGGTCAATACCAGCGTGCTCACCGCCGTGGCGCCGTCCTACTCCCCCGACCACCGGCACCTGGTCTGCTCGACGGTGCTGGGCACCCCGGGTGCCGGCGCGCCTGATGAGCCGGCCGTGCGGCGGCTGGCCGGCGCGATCTACCGGACCGACCCGGCACGCTGGGAACATCTGGGCACCGCGGTGGTCCCGCAGGCGCTGTGCTCGTTCACCCCGCCGACGCCGGACCGGCTGCGCCGCGACACCGCGCTGGGGGACGGCCTGTTCGTTGCGGGAGATCACCGCGATACCCCGTCGATCCAGGGTGCGCTGGTCAGCGGCCGGCGCGCAGCCCGGGCGGTGCTCGCCGAGCTCGGCGTGACCACCACAGGCGGCGTACTGTCACGTCCGTGACCGCTGACGCGAGATCCTGCCGGGCCTCCACAGCCCCCCTCGACGTCCGCGACCTCGGCATCGTCGATTACCTGCAGGCTTGGGAGCTGCAACGCGAGCTGGTCACCGCCTGCGCCGACGGCACCGGGCCGGATGTGCTGCTGTTGCTGGAGCATCCTTCGGTCTACACCGCCGGCCGGCGGACCACGCCCGATGAGCGGCCGCGCGACGGCACGCCGGTGATCGACGTCGACCGCGGTGGGAAGATCACCTGGCACGGTCCCGGTCAGCTCGTCGGGTACCCGCTGGTGGCCCTCGCCCAGCCGGTCGACGTCATCGACTACGTGCGGCGCCTGGAGCAGGCGCTGATCGCGGTGTGCACCGGGCTGGGCCTGCCGGCCGGGCGGATCTCGGGCCGGTCGGGGGTGTGGCTGGCGGCTGATCCCGCCACCGGTCGCCCGGATCGCAAGATCGCGGCGATCGGGGTCCGGATCAGCCGGGGGGTGACCATGCACGGGTTCGCCCTGAACTGCGAGCCCGACCTGGCCGCCTTCGACCGGATCGTGCCGTGTGGCATCGCCGATGCCGGTGTGACGTCGTTGGCAGCCGAGCTGGGACGGCCGATCCCGGTAGCACAGGTGCGGCCCGCGGTGCGACGCGCTGTCCTCGCCGTGCTGGCCGGCACCCTGCCGGTCAGCGCCGACGAGCTCCCCCGGTTGCCGTGGCCCGCAGTGGCCCGGTAGACACGACGAGATGAGCGGATGGAGCACCGCCGACATCCCCGATCAGACCGGTCGAAGGGTGCTCGTCACCGGAGCCAACTCGGGTCTGGGCCTGCAGACCGCGGTTGCGCTCGCCGAGCGCGCCGCGACGGTGCTGCTGGCCTGCCGCGATGTGCAACGCGGACGGGTCGCGTTGGATCGGGTACGGGCGGTTTCCGGCGGTGCGGACGCCGCCTTGGTCCGGCTCGATCTGGCCGACCTCAGCTCGGTTCGCAAGGCCGCCGACGAGGTGCGCTCGATCACCGGCGACCGGCTGGACGTGCTGGTGAACAACGCCGGCGTGATGGCCGCCCCGGCGCGGCGCACCGTCGACGGTTTCGAACTGCAGATCGGCACCAACCATCTCGGGCACGCGGCGCTGACCTGGCTCCTGGGGCCCGCCCTCGGCCCCGGAGCACGGGTGGTCACGGTGTCCAGCCTCGCGCACCGCGGCGGTGGGCTCGACCTGGACGATCTGAGCTTCGGTAAGCGGCGGTACAACCCGGCCTCGGCCTACAGTGCGTCGAAACTGGCGAACCTGTTGTTCACCTTCGAGTTGGACCGCCGGGCCCGGTACGCCGAGCGGGACCTGGTCGCGGTCGCCGCCCATCCCGGCCTCACCAACACCGAGCTGGCACCCAACACCGCCCGGATGTACCGGGCCGGGCCGCTGACCCACCTTGTGCGGTGGGGCTACAAGCTGGTCGCCCAAGGCGTGGCCAGGGGCGCATTGCCGCAGCTTTACGCCGCCACCGCGGCTGATGTACGCGGCGGGGAGTACTTCGGTCCGACCGGCTTGGGCCAGATCCGCGGAGCTCCGGGCCGGGTGGCGGCCAGTGGGGTCGCGCTGGACGAGGAGCTGGCCCGGCTGCTCTGGGAACGCACCGCCGAGCTCACCGGAGTGATGCCGGATCCCGCGTAGGCTCACCCCCGTGACATCTGATGCCGGTGGTCGCCGGCTGCTGCGTCTGGAGGTTCGCAACAGCCAGACCCCGATCGAGCGCAAACCACCCTGGATCCGGACCCGGGCCACGATGGGGCCGGCGTTTCGTGAGCTCAAGGAGCTGGTCCGGCGTGGGGGGCTGCACACGGTCTGTGAGGCAGCGGGCTGCCCCAACATCTACGAGTGCTGGGAGGACCGGGAGGCGACCTTCCTCATCGGCGGTGACCAATGCACCCGCCGCTGCGATTTCTGCCAGATCGACACCGGCCGCCCCGCCGAGCTGGATCGCGACGAGCCACGGCGGGTGGCCGAGTCGGTGCAGTCGATGCGACTGCGTTACTCGACGGTCACCGGGGTGGCGCGGGACGACCTTCCCGACGGCGGCGCCTGGCTCTATGCCGAGACCGTCCGGCAGATCCACACCCGCAACCCCGGCACCGGCGTGGAATTACTCATCCCGGACTTCAAAGCCCGCCCTGAGCTGCTCGACGAGGTATTCAGTGCCGCACCCGAGGTGCTGGCACACAATCTGGAGACGGTGCCACGGATCTTCACCCGGATCCGGCCGGCGTTTCGCTACCAGCGCTCGCTGGAGGTGTTGCGGGCAGCCCGCGGCGCGGGGCTGGTCACCAAGTCCAACCTCATCCTGGGTCTGGGTGAGGAACCCGAGGAGGTCAGCACCGCGATGGCGGACCTGCTGGCCGCGGGGTGCGAGATCCTCACCATCACCCAGTACCTCCGGCCGTCGGTGCGACACCACCCGGTGCGGCGGTGGGTCACGCCCGCAGAGTTCGTCGAGCACGCCCGCGCCGGCGAGCTGCTGGGCTTTGCCGCAGTGCTGGCCGGACCGCTGGTTCGATCGTCCTACCGGGCCGGCCGGCTCTACGCTCAGGCCGTCGCCCACCGTGGCGATCGGGTAGCGACGTCGGCGGTGCAGCGGTGACCCTTCGCACCGTATCTTGGCGGCATGGCCGCCAAGCCCCCCTCGAAAGCTCCCTCGAAGAAACCCTCGAAGGATAAAGAAGCAGCAAAAGCCGCCAAGCGCGAGCGCCGGGCCGCGTCGAAGCAGCGTCGAGCGCAGATCTACGAGGCGTTCAAGGTCCAACGCCGCGAGGACAAGGCCCTGTTGCCATTGATGATCGGCGCATTGCTCGCCAGCACCGCGCTCGGCGTCGGGGTGGGCTTGCTGGTCGACCAGCTGTGGTTGTCGCTACCGATGGGCATCACGGTCGGCGGGCTCGCGGCGATCATGATTTTCGGGCGGCGGGTTCAGCGCACGGTCTTCGCCAAGGCCGAAGGCCAGCCCGGTGCCGCGGCCTGGATGTTGGACAACCTGCGTGGCCGGTGGAAGGTGACACCGGCCGTTGCGGGCACGACCCAGTTGGACGCCGTGCACCGGGTCATCGGGCGGCCCGGGGTGGTGCTGGTCGCCGAGGGGGCCGCGCATCGCCTCAAGCCGTTGCTGGCGCAGGAGAAGAAGCGGGTGTCCCGGCTGATCGGGGATACCCCGATCTATGACGTCACGGTGGGCAACGGTGCAGGTGAGGTGCCGCTGGCCAAACTGTCCCGGCACCTGGCCAAATTACCCCGCAACATCAATGCGGCGCAGATGGACGGGCTGGAGAGCAAGCTGGCCGTCCTCGCCGCCCGGGCCGCCGCGATTCCCAAGGGCCCGATGCCGCAGGGTGCCAAGATGCGAAACCTGCAGCGCGCCGTGCGCCGGCGCTGACTCAGCGGGTCCGCAACACGATGGTCCCAACAGCCCGATCGTGCAGGCCACGGCCGTCGGCGTCATACACCACCGGCGGGATGACCAGGCACAGCAGGATCGTCCGGATCACCCCGGCACTGAAACCGGCCCGGCGTCCGTCCAGCAGAGCCACCCGCAGCCCCGCCACGGCATGGCCGGGGGTACGACCCGCAGCCCCGATCGACAGCGCGGTCAGCGCCGCGAACAGCGCCAACGCCGAGAACGCCGGGTTGCTGGTCAGCAGCTGAGCCGCCACCGCACAGGGCAGCCAGTCGGTCATGATGGCCAGCACCCGGGTTCCGAAGCCGGCGGCGGACCCCGGACCGCTCTCGGGCAACCCCAACCGCTGACCGGGATAGTCCTGCCCAACGGGGTCCTCGGAGTGCCCGGTCGAGCCGGATAGCCAAGTCTGTGTCCATCTGCTCACCTGGGTAGGGTATGCCGTCACCGGGCTAGCTTTGCCCATCACCAGCCTCGTAACCTTGGCTGAACAGCCGGGTGATGGTCGGGCAACACAGCCCTCCTAGGTTCACCGCAGCGAGCTGCCTGATTCACGCCGGCCCACGGCACTGCGCACTAAGGAGCGAATGACGGTGTTCTCCAACTCCGATGAGGTCCTGCGCTTCATCGCCGACGAGGACGTCGAGTTCGTCGACGTCCGCTTCTGCGATCTACCGGGCGTCATGCAGCACTTCACGGTTCCGGCCGACTTTTACAAGGCAGACGTCATCGAGGAGGGCCTGGCCTTCGACGGCTCTTCGGTACGCGGCTTCCAGTCGATCCACGAGTCCGACATGCTGCTGTTTCCCGATCCCGCAACGGCACGCATCGACCCGTTCCGGGCGCAGAAGACGTTGAACATCAACTTCTTCGTGCACGACCCGTTCACCCGGGAAGCCTACAGCCGCGACCCGCGAAACGTGGCCCGCAAGGCCGAGGAGTTCCTGGCCTCCACCGGGATCGCCGACACCGCGTACTTCGGCCCCGAGGCCGAGTTCTACTGCTTCGACTCGGTGCGCTTCGACACCACGCCCAACAGCGCGTTCCACGAGATCGACTCGATCGCGGGCTGGTGGAACACCGGTGCCGAAGAGAACGGTCGCAACCAGGGATACAAGGTCAACTACAAGAGCGGCTACTTCCCGGTTCCGCCCACCGACCACTTCGCCGACCTGCGCAACGAGATGGTCACGCACCTGATCAGCTGTGGCTTCTCCGTCGAGAAGGCGCATCACGAGGTGGGCACGGCGGGTCAGGCGGAGATCAACTACAAGTACAACACCCTGCTGCACGCAGCCGATGACCTGCAGCTCTACAAGTACATCATCAAGAACACCGCCTGGGCGGCCGGGAAGACCGTGACGTTCATGCCCAAGCCGCTGTTCGGGGACAACGGCTCCGGGATGCACACCCACCAGTCACTGTGGACCGACGGGGTGCCCCTGTTCCACGACGAGTCCGGCTACGCCGGGTTGTCCGATATCGGGCGGCACTACATCGGCGGCATCCTGCACCATGCACCGTCGCTGCTGGCGTTCACTAACCCGACCGTGAACTCCTACCACCGGCTGGTGCCCGGATACGAAGCACCGGTGAACCTGGTCTACTCGCAACGCAACCGGTCGGCCTGTATCCGGATCCCGATCACCGGCAACAACCCCAAGGCCAAGCGCATCGAGTTCCGCTGCCCGGACGCCTCAGGCAACCCCTACCTGGCCTTCGCCGCAATGATGATGGCCGGGCTGGACGGCATCAAGAACGCCTACGAGCCGGCCGCGCCGATCGACAAGGACCTCTACGAGCTGCCGCCCGAGGAGGCCAAGGACGTCGCGCAGGTCCCGGCAAGCCTGGGCGCGGTGATCGACCGCCTCGAGGCCGACCACGACTACCTGCTCGAGGGCGGAGTCTTCACCCCGGACCTGATCGAGACCTGGATCGCGCTCAAGCGCGAGAACGAGATCGACCCCCTGCGCCTGCGCCCCCACCCCTTCGAGTTCGCCCTGTACTACGACGTCTAGGGCCTCGTGAGTGGCGTTCGGTGCGCTGGCACCGAACGCCACTCACGAGCGGGACTCTTCAGGGCGAGGTGGCGTGCTGGAGTGCTCCGCCCACTGGCTTGAGCCGCGGGGAGCCCGCGTCGGCGTGGTAGTCCGGTGCCTCGGTCTCGTCGATGCCGTTGAGCATCCCCCTCTGCCGTAGCACGACGGTGACCAGCGCGGCGACCACGAGATTGCCGGCCAGCGCGACGAACCCGACGTAGATCTGAACCGGCGAACCGGCGAAGGGCTGCCAGCCCAGCATCGACAGCGTGCTGAGCTGCTGCGTCACCCCACCGAAGTGAGCCGCGCCGGTGAGGGGATTGGGGATGCTGTAAAGCATCAACAGGCCCCACACCAACCCAGTCGCCCATCCTGCGAGCAAGCCCCAGCGGTGAAACCACCGGGTGTAGAGCGAGATCGCCACCGCAGGCAGGGTCTGCAGGATGATCACGCTGCCGATCAGCTGCAGATCGATGGCGTATTGCGGATCGATGAAGACGATGAACCCTACCGCGCCGACTTTCACCACCAGCGAGGCAAGTTTGGCCTGCCGTGTCTCGGCCCGGTCGTCGGCATCCCGATTCAGGTAGGTCTTGTAGATGTTGCGGGTCCACAGGTTCGCGGCCGCGATCGACATGATCGCGGCCGGCACCAGAACGCCGATCCCGATGGCGGCGTAGGCGACGCCGGCGAACCAGGCCGGAAACTGGCTGCCGAAGAGCACCGGGATGATCGTGTTGGAGTCCGGCCGGCCGGTGGCCGCGTTCACGATGGGCGTGGACCCGGCGGCGATCGCCACCAAGCCCAGCAGCGCGATCAGGCCGAGCAACAGTGAGTACGCCGGTAGTGCCACCATATTGCGCTTGATCACATCCCGACTGCGGGCGGGGAGACCACCCGTCAGCACATGCGGGTAGAGAAACGCCGCTAACGCCGAGCCCAAGATCAGCGTCACGTACTGCAGCTGGTTGTCGACACCCAACAGGATGCCGTCCCCGGGCGCCGAGGTGGCGTCGAACCTCGCATCCGCGGCATCGAAGATCGCGCCCCAACCACCCAGTTTAGCCGGCAGGTACAGCACCGCCACCATGATCACCAGGTAGATCAGCAAGCCCTTGACGAACGCGATCAGCGCGGGAGCCCGCAGCCCGGACTTATAGGTGTAGACGGCGACGATCAGGAACGCCACGATCAATGGCAGGTGCCCGACGATTCCGGTGCCGTTGAGCCCCATCGTCCGTAAGACCGCCTCCAACCCGACCAGCTGCAACGCAATATAAGGCATGGTCGCGACGATCCCACTGATCGCTACCATCAGCGCGAGTACGGGCGAGCCGTAACGACCCCGCACGAAGTCGGCGGGCGTGACGTATCCGTGCACCCGAGACACCGACCACAGCCGCAGCAACGGCAGGAACACGATCGGATAGATGATCACCGTGTAGGACAGGGCGTAAAGACCCAACGCGCCGGCTCCGAATACCAGTGCCGGGACCGCGACGAAGGTATAGGCCGTGTAGAGGTCACCACCGATGAGAAACCAGGTGATCCACGAGCCGAACTTGCGACCGCCGAGCCCCCACTCATCGAGGCGATCGAGTGAGGCACCCGGCTTCCACCGTGCAGCGTAGAAGCCGAGCCCCGTGACGAATGCGAACAGCAGCGTGAAGACGACCAATTCGGTCGAGTGCACCGTTGCGCTCCCCTTTCAGATTTTGTCACCCCCGTAGATCTCATAAGATCGCGCGAAACTCCGCAGAAACATCGCGCGCCGGAATTTCCGCAGGCTCTGCCCGGTCTAGCCGTTCAGCACGTAGTGCCCATCGCATCCTGGGGACATTCACCGCAAATCCGAAAGCAACCAGCAGCTTGGACACCTTGCCGGGAACCTCGCCGAGGTTCGCGAGGTACTCCTCCTCGTATCGCTCGCAGGTCTGGTCATCGCCTAGCCGCCGGGCCGACCAGCAGGCCAGTTGCTCGGCAAGCCGCGGACACCAGCTCGCCAATTCCTCCACTGTTAATGCTGCGACAGCAGCGAGCAAGATGGGCAGAAACTCTTTCGCCGTCATCATGCCCTTTCCGTCCCCGGCTGCGGGATCTCCCAGGGCACCCGACGTGGAGCCCGGTGGCGACGCGATCGACGGGTCTGCGCCTCAGCCAGCATTGCTCGCGCTCGAGTCACCCCGTCTGGGTTCAGCCGGTAGAATCGACGCCGCGATCCTCGCGCACTCTGCTCACTGGTCTCCCACTCACTGAGCACCCAGCCCATCTGCTCCAACCGGGCCAAGATCGGAAAAACGCTACCCGTAGGACGACCGATCTCTTTTGCGATCTTGAAGCCGTAGAGCTCGTCATCCGGCCCGAGCAGGACCTCAAGCACATCAAGAGTCGCATCAGTGACCCGGGGCTTGCCTGCCATGAGCTGAATCTAGACGTGTAGAGAAAGGTTCACAAGTCCGTTATCGTGAGCGGCCGGTGGCAGACGGTCACAACCCAGTCGGTCTGCGAGCACCCATCACATCCGTGCAGGGAGCACCGGCCACTCAGCGACCGGAAGCGGAGAAGTGGATGCGGTCGTTGGGTAGGTCGTTGAAGATGCGCGGCGAGAGTGGGCATTGAGCCATCAGTTCGCCGAAACGCCTTTCATCGGTCACGTCGACGGCGCCCTTCGGCTTGACATCGCCCGAGTGATGGGAGAAACGGCCCGCGCAGCGGCCGGGGCAGGTCGGAGCATCACACATATCGCGGCATAGTTTCTCGCTGTACGCAGGGTCGCGCCAGCCGCTGGTGAGTCTGCCCTGCCAGCCGTGCTCCCGTGCCCAGCGCAGGTAAGGGATCAGCCAGTTCGCGCATGGTTTCCCCTCGAAGTTGCTGACGCCCGCTGGTGCACCGCCCGGGTAGGCGCCGGATGGCGCACCCACCAGGGCGGCCTGCAGGGCGGCCTTGGTGATGGGTCCCGGGATTCCGTCGGCCGTCAACCCCGTGCGTTGCTGGAATGCCACGACCGCAGCGCGCGTGTACGGCCCCAGCACACCGTCGGCGACCAGCCCCGACCCCATGACCTGGTTCAGGCTGCGCTGAACCCACGCGACATCAGTCGTGCTGGTGGTGCCCATCTCCTGGACGGAGGAATCGTCGCCCGGCAGCCAGGGGTCCGGTAGGACGATGATGCGGTCCTGCCGCACCCATCGCCCCGTGCGTGGGGTTTCAGTCTCGAACGTGCTCATGCGATGCTCCTTGTGGTGTCGGATCTCGGCTGCGGTCGTCACCGGGTGCGCTCAGCGAACGCGGTGTCGCGGGATGCCCAGCGCTGCCCGGTACTTCGCGACGGTTCGCCGCGCGACGTGATGGCCGAGCGCCGCCAGCGCACAGACCAGCTCCGGGTCGGACCGCGCGACGGTCTCACCGTCGATCAGGTCGCGCAGGCAGTGCTGCACCCCACGGGCCGGTCCGAACAGGGCGCTGAGCGCGACGATCTCGCTCGAGGGCAGCAGGAGATGTTTACCGGTGACGGCGCGGCTGACCGTCGACTCGTGCAGACCGAGCTCGGCCGCCACGTCACAGCGCAGCAGCGGCAGATGCGCTCGGGGTCCTTCGATCATCCGGCGCGCCTGGCGCTTGATCACGGCCTGCAGGACGCGCAGCATGGTGCGCGTGCGGCGGTCGAGCACGTCGATGAACCGGCGGGCCCGGACGATGTCTCGGTGCACCAGCGGGTCCGCGGCCACCACCAGGTAGGACTCGGCGATGTGCAGCGCCGACCAGGGACCGGGGACCAGGTCGGCGGTCAACCGGTCACCGTCCTGGCGGACAACGGCGTCGACGGGCGCCGGCGCCACTGGTTCGTCCACACCGAAGACCTCGGCCTCGATATGGCTACGGATCCAGCTGACGGCGCAGCGGACCTGCTCCACCGGCAACCCGCTGGCCACGGCCGAGCCCTTCAGATCACCGTCGGTCAGCGGGCCGAGCCCTCGCGCGAGCAGCGCCTCGACCTCCGGTGGCACGGGCTGGTCGTCGGTTGCCGCGGCCACCTGCAGGCGCAGGCGCTCGGTCAGGCTCTCCGCGCCCAATCCCGGGGCCCCCGATGCGCGGAGCGTCTCGATCACCCGGTGCACCAGCTCGGGACCGACCCCCAGCCGGGCGGCCACAGCCGGCACCGGCTCCCCCAGCAGCCCCAGGTCGTCGAGGTCGGCCAGCAGGTACACCGCGACCGCACGCTCTACCGGTCGCAGCGCGCGCGCCGCCTCGGTCAGCAGCAGATCGCGCGACCTGATCCGGGCCGCGACGCGAGTGAGCCGCTCAGGGTGGTCGCTGGACTCGCGACGTTCGTGAGACAGTTGCCGTGCCCAGCAGAGGCACGCGCCGCGCCACGCCGGATGCCCACAGCACGGGCAACTGGGCACAGCCGGCAGCTCGAGGGCGGGGTTGGCGTCGAGTTCCGCGGCTACCCGCCGCTCCAGGTCGGCGGCCGGCAGGACGAGCAACTCACTCAACAGTAACTGTGCGGCGCCGACCCGATGTTCCATCCGCTGCTGCGCAGCCATCGTCGGCATCGGCGCGCCGATCCCGATATCGACTGATCCACGCCACCCGTCCAGGCCCGCCTGTGTCGTCATCTGACTCTCGATCCGGTGCCGGTGAGCTGACATCCGGTTAGTAGCAAGTTCCGGGCCGGCCCCTGACATGGCCGTTCAGGCACCGACGGCGAACCTGATTTCGCCCCGTGGCTGCTGCGCCGAACGCTGATTCGCACCTCCGGCCGGAAACGACAGCTCAGCAGCCGGCACGGAGCTTGCTGTTCTCACCGTAGAAGCAGCGAAGCACGCCACACCCGAAGGAGTCCACCGATGCATGACTTAGACCGCTCCATGTTCGAGACCGGCGAGGTCGACCGCTCGTTCGAGCACGCCGAGCACCAGGAGTTCCTCGAGATCCTCGGTGAACAGATGGGAGAGACCGCGGGGGCCGTCGACCGGACCTCGCGCGAGATGGAGTTGGCCGCTGAGCTGCTCGCCGTGCAGACCGAGGGCGAGCTGGGCACCTGGTGGGGCAATCTGGCGCGCGGGGCCGTCGGCAAGGCCGAGGACTTCGCGAGGTCCGACACCGGCAAGGCGCTCGGCGGCATCGTCAAGAACGCCGCCGGCCAGGCGTTGCCGGTGATCGGACGCGGGATCGGCAGCTACGTCGACCCGAAGTACGGCGCCTTCGGTGAACGCGCCGGCGCGGCCGTCAAAGGGTTGCTCGGCTGGGAGCTGGAAGGCCTGTCCGCGGAGGACCGCGAGTTCGAGGTGGCCCGGGCCGTGGTGCGCTTCGCCGACGCCGCCACTCGACAGGCCGTCCAGGCTCCGCCCGGCACGCCTCCGAAAGCCGTCGCGCTGGCCGCGGCCACTGCCGCCGCGAAGCGGCACGCCCCTGGTCTGGTGGTCAACCTCGTCCCAGCCGGCGCTGCACCGGCTGGCACTGCACCGGCGCGCAACCCCAGCGGTCGCTGGGAGCGGCGCGGTGAGCACATCGTCATCTTCGGCGCTTGACCAGCGCCGACCGCGTCCCGACCAGCAAGGAGCACACACATGAGCGCGTTCGAGACCCAGCAGTGGGAGACTTACGAGACTCCCGGGTACGGGGAACTGGAGTCGTGGGGCGAGATGCAGGAGATGGAGCTGGCCACCGAGCTGCTCGAGGTGTCCAGCGAGGCAGAGTTGGAGCAGTTCCTCGGCAAGCTGATCCAGGGGGCCGCCAAGACGGTCGGCGGGTTCATCAAGTCACCGGTCGGCCAGGCCCTCGGGGGTGCGCTGAAAAGCGTGGCCAAGACCGCCCTGCCGATGGCAGCCGGGGCACTGGGCAACCTGGTGGTGCCCGGAGTGGGCGGGATGGTCGGCGCCAAGCTCGGGTCGATGGCCAGCAAGCTGTTCGAACTCGAGCTCGAGGGCATGAACGAGCAGGAGGCGGAGCTCGAGGTCGCGCGACGCTACGTCCGGTTTGCCTCCACCGCGGCCCGCAACGCCGCCCGCGCACCCAGCGGTGCCCCGCCGGGTGCGGTCGCCCGGGCCGCCGTCGTCTCGGCAGCCCGCCGGCACGCTCCGGGCCTGGTCCGGGGCAGGCAGCCCGGCCGGCCGTCGAGACGGCCCCAGCCTGGACGGCCCGATCCCGGATACCGGTCCGGAACGTACGGCTTCGCCGCAGACGGAGACCTGGTCGATGAGCCGGCGGGCTCCGACGAGGATGACGATGCGCCGGACCAGGCAACCGGTCGGCCGCGGTCCGGGCGGTGGCTCCGGCGCGGACACAAGATCGTCATCTACGGGGTGTGACGGGACGCCGGCCGATGACACCCCTGCTCGCTGCCGGGTTCCTGGACCAGGAGGCCCGTGCGCTGCTCACCCGGCTGGACCGGGTGCGCCCGTTCGCGGTCCACGAGACGATGGTGCCGGCCGCCGCTCCCACCCCCGCCGCGCTGTCCGCCGTCGAGCACCGATTGCTCGAGGGCCGCCGAGCGCTGAGGTCACGGGTGCAGGGCTACCGGGACTGGCTGCACGGACCGGGCCGCAGCTGCCCCCCGAATGAGCAGCAACGGCGGTTCACGCACATCCGGCTGGCCTTCAACGACGTGCTGTCCCAGTTCGACCTGTTCACCGAGGTGGTCACCCAGCGCAGCGAGCACCGGACCGGGGTCTGGCTGTCCGGTCTGGACATGCTGGCGGCCGATGCGCTGCGGTTGCCGGCGCGGTTGTTCGACCCACCGCCGGTGATGTGCTACCTGGCCCGCGGCCCGGGCGCGGCCATCCGCCGGGCCCGCACCCGGCTACCCGGCGGCGAGTCCAACCCGGTCGCGCTGATCCGGGTGCCCCGGGAGCGGATGGTCGGCCATGGCATCGCGTCCTCCCTGGTCCACGAGGTCGGGCACCAGGGTGCCGCGCTGCTGGAGCTGGTCGAGTCGCTGCGCCCGGCGCTGCAGGACGCCGAGCAACGGGGCAGCCCAGCCGACCAGCCGGCCTGGCGGTGCTGGGGTCAGTGGATCTCGGAGATCGTGGCCGACCTGTGGTCGGTGGCCACGCTGGGCGTCGGCTCCACTCTCGGGCTGATCGGCGTCGCCAGCCTGCCCCGCTGGTTCGTGTTCCGGCCCAGTGGCGACGACCCGCACCCGGTGCCCTGGATCCGGGTGCAGCTCAGCTGCGCGATCGGGGACACGCTCTACCCCGACCCGCAGTGGCGGCAGATCGCGCAGCTGTGGTCTGCGCTCTACCCGCTCGACGGTGCGCCGGCAGGCGTCCAGAACTCGCTGCACCGGCTCCTGGCGCACATCCCCGCGTTCGTCGGCGAGCTGCTGGCGCACCGCCCGCCGGCCCTGCACGGCCACCGGCTCGGTGCCGTGCTGCGCAGGCCCGACCGGCAGCGCACCGCGCTGCTGGCGTGCTACGCGGCGTGGCGCCGAGCCCCGGACGGTGTGTCCACCACGCCGCCCGCGCTGGCCTTCGCGGTGGTCGGCCAGGCCCGCAAGGACGGCGTGATCAGCCCCGAGCAGGAGAGCCGGCTGCTCGGCGAGCTGCTCACCCACTGGGCGGTGCGCAGCAGCCTGGACACCTCGGTGCTGTGCGCGCAGGCGTCCGCCCCCTACCCCCCGCTGCCGGTGCGGCCCGCCGCCCGGCCAGTTCGATGAGGAGAACAGCCGTGGCCGACAAGAGGTTCACGATCAAGGGATATCCCAGGGACGCGGTGCAGGCCGGCACCACCGTGCGCCTCGCGGCGCGCCTGGACGGCACGCAGGATGGGCTGGCCGGATACCAGATCGACTGGGAGGTCGTCGGACCACGCTCCGATGACCTGCGGCAGTTCGTCAACCAGGGGCCGAACCTGGACTTCGCACCGCCGCTGCCCGGTGCCTACACCGTCACCGCCACTCGCATCGAGCAGGCGCCGTCCCTGGCAGAGGCCCGCGCGGACGCGGCGGACGCTCGGGGCCTGGCCGGTCTCGAGGGATCCACCAGCCTGGGCGAGGCTCGGCGGGCCGGGGAGCGGGAAGACAACCTGGTGACGGATCCGTGGGAGATCACGGTCCAGGCCAGTGTCGTCAACCGGGAGGGCAACCTGCCGGTGAGCCTGCAGCGCACTCAGGTGACGGGCACGCCCGATCAGGTGCTCTGGACGCTCATCCGTAACCGCACGCTGGCCATCGGGTTCCGCCGCTACAAGGAGTTCATCGACGCCGTGCTGACGCGGGGAATCGATGTCCGCAATCGCAACGGCACGAACCAGGTACTCAACTTCACCGGCACCCAGGCGTATCAGGTGCTCAAGCAGGCCACCGACGCGTTCCTCATGCAGGAGTGCGGCGTGCTCGACGAGCAGGGTGAGTGCGTGGAACCGGTCGGCTTCCTCGACCCCGATCTGATGGAGCGGGAGCTGGCCGACGACCCGGAAGGGGCCCGCACATTCCTCGAGCCCGAGGCGCGCCGCTACGCCCGGACCGCTGCGGTGACCCTCGAGGAGCTGAAGTCCCTGCGCCAGCAGTACTACCAGCTGCTCCCGCTCGACGGTGTGGTCACCCTGCCCTATCTGAAGATCATCCGAGAGCGGCTCGGCGACATCCCGATCAAGACGCCGGGCGAGACCCCCAACAACTGCTACGGGATCCTGCGCTCGCGGCTGACCGGGCCGCTGACCATGGAGCTGATCTGGTCGTATTGGCACGAGGAGGGCATGCTCGTCCAGACGCTCAACGCGATCCTGGCGCGGTTCCAGAATCGCCGTTCGGTCGAGGGCCGCGATCCGCTGGCGCGCTTCAACCTCGACCCGCTGCGCCCTTTGGCGAACTTGTTCTGGGGCTGGGCCGAGGATGAGGTGCACCGGCTGACCGTGCGCAGGCGGGCCTTCGAGTACGACCACGAGTACGGGCTGACGCTGATCGGCCGGGCGGTGACCGACCACCGGACCTCGGACAGCAGGTCCAAGTTCGTGGAGTCGTTCCACACCCTGCTGCACCTGTGCCACCTGTTCTTCAAGCAAGACGACGACACGACGGTGATCGCGGACGGCTTCCCGCTGCTCAACGCGCTGCGCGAGACACACCTGATCCTCTCCGAAGGTGCGCACAACCAGTTCGGCGACCTGCCGTCCGCGTCGCGCGCCGAGATGCTGATCATGCAGTGGCTGCTGGCCCGCCCGGAGCTGCGGGAGTTCCTCGGCGGGCGGGTCATGGTGCCCTACGAGGAGGAGTGGATGGACCGCGTCGACTCCATGAAACAGATCCAGGGCTGGTCGGACACCAGCGTCACGCACAGCCGGGACATGGGTGTGTTCGGCGAGCAGCTGCTGCTGACCATCCGGTACGGCAACTGGAGCGTGATCAACGACCCGCAGCAGGCCGCCAACTGGGCGCGGTACTGGCGTCCGGAGATCCAGCGCTACAACCATGCCTACCGGGCGGCGACCGGCGTCGACCTGACCGAGAAAGTGGACACCACGGTGCCGGCCCACCTGCTGCAGCGGCGGTTGGCCCAGCAGCAGCAGGCGACCCGGTGAGCTGTGTGGCGATCCGCGATGGTGGACCTCACGTCGTCGCTCTACCTCGACATGCGCCACGCCGAGCTGCCCGGCTGGACCGCCCTGACCACGGGCCGGCCGGCGGTGTTGGAGCCACCCCCGGGGGCGGTGGCGACAGCGGCCCGGCTGGCCGTGCTCAGCGGCGCCGAGCAGGCCGTGCTAGCCCGGTCGACGCTGCACGCACTGATCGACTGTCTGGACGTGCTCAGCGGACCGGATACCGGGCTGGCGGTGGACACCGGCGTCTACCCGGTGGTGTGGCGGGCGGTGCAGCACGTGGCCGCCCGGCACACACCCGTCATCCGGGTCGAACACCATGAGCCCGCCGACCTGGCGGCTGCGGTGCGGCGGCTCGCCGGGCGGGGGCTGCGGCCGGTGGTGGTTGCCGACGGGGTGTGCCCGGGATGCGGGCGGGTCTACCCACTCGCGTCGGCCGCCGCCCAGGTGCGGCCACTGGGCGGGCTGCTGCTGCTCGACGACACCCAGGGGCTGGGGATCCTCGGCGCCCACCCGGACCGGGTGGGCCACCCGTACGGTCACGGCGGGGGTGGGTCGGTCCGGCACGCCGGGGTCGGGCACGCCGGGATCGTCACGGTGTCCTCACTGGCCAAGGCGTTTGGCGCGCCGGTGGCGTGCACGGCGGGACCGGCCGGTGTGCTCGCTCGGGTCCGGGTCGCCGACAGCGCGGTGTACTCCAGCCCCCCGTCGACCGTCGACGTCGCCGCGGCAGCCACTGCGCTGGACCGTAACGCCGCCATGGGCGATGCGCTGCGCGCCCTGCTCGCCGACCGGGTCCGGGTGCTGCGCCACCGCACCGCCGAACAGGGGCTGTCGCTGGTCGGCGGGCTGTTCCCGGTGCAGAGCACCCCGGCCGTCAGCGTCGTCAGCGGCCGCCGGCTGCTTAGCCGGCTCGCGACGGCCGGGGTGCGTGCGGTGCTGCGCCGGGCCTGCGGTGGCGGCAGCGCCATCTCCGTGGTGCTCACCGTGGCGCACCGGCCGGCGGAGATCGAACGGGCCGCGGACGTCCTGGGCGCCGCCTGGCGCGAGCTCGCCGGACCGGTGAGAGATGCCAGCTGATCCCCCAGTGATCGACTGCCACTGCCACGCAGGCAAGGGTGACGGCCTGACCGGACCGTGGGACACCGACGCGCCCCTCGGCGACTATCTCCGGCGCGCTGCCGCGGCGGGCATCGACGCCACCGTGCTGTTCGCCGCATTCAGCTCCGACTACGCCGCGGCCAACCGGGAGGTGGCCCGGATCGTGCGCACCAGACCGCACCAGTTCCTCGGTTTTGCGTTCGTCCATCCAGAACGGGACCGGGGACGGGTGGCCGATCTGGTCGGGCAGGCGGTGCGGGAGTTCGGGTTTCGCGGTATCAAGGCGCACCGCCACGACGGCCGGCTCACCAGGGAGGTCTGCGAGGTGGCCGGCCGGTGGCGGCTGCCCGTGCTCTACGACGTGATGGGCGACATCACACCGATCGAGCTGTTCGCCGCGCAGTACCCGCAGGTGGCGTTCATCATCCCGCACCTGGGCAGCTTCGCCGACGACTGGCGCGCCCAGCGCGCGTTCCTCGACGTGCTGGCCCGCCACCCCAACGTGCACACCGACACCTCCGGGGTGCGCCGCTTCGACCTGCTCGTCGAGGCAGTGCAGCGGGCCGGGCCCGGCAAGGTCCTGTTCGGCTCGGACGGCCCCTGGCTGCACCCCGGTGTCGAGCTCGCGAAGGTCCAGGCGCTCGGGCTGCCCGCCGCAGCCCAGCGGCTGGTACTCGGTGGCAACCTGCTGCGCCTGGTATCCCGGGTGCGCCCGGTTGCCGATCGGCTCGCAGTGCCGGGCACCGGAGAGCTGCCCACCGAGGCGGACCCCTGGACCACCCGGGCACCGTGAGCCCCGGCCGGACCGTCATAGCTCGCTGATGGGGTTGGCGAACACCTGAATCGCCCGCCGTCGTGCCGTCGGGGAAAGCCCAGAGCAGCCGCAGCTTGGCCCACCGCCCATCAATACAGCTAGGAGCCGCCCAAGGCCAGTGTCGAGATCGCTCAGACTCCCACCGTTATCGGATTCCGCAACCCGCAAAACCCCACCGGCACCTACCTGATCCTCACCCCACCCGGTGTTCAGACTTCCTCAGCAGGTCAAGTCCAGCGAACTTGACCTGCTGCTATAGGGTCCAGACGACACGCGCCATCATCAGACCGGAGACGGCCTCCGGAGACGTTTCTGCCTGATCGGGGTGTCAGCAAGTGAGCCGGATGCTCTTACGGTGTATGTCGGGTCTGAGGGGAGGTGGTGGGTTGTGACCAGTGATGCCGACCAGAAAGCAGTTTCAGCGATCCGGCCGTGGGGGCTGAGAGGGCTTCGACCGGCACCGCCGGCTGAAGCGCCGGTGTACCGATACGACCCCATCCGGCAGGTTGCCCTGACATCCGACGGTGAGTTATGGGTGAACTCCGAAAAGGCTAAGACGTGGTCCTCGATCACCGAACTGGACGGCGATGAGGGTCGGTCCGAGGACTGGGGTTGGGACGATGGCAAGGACGTGACGGAAGGGTGGTAGTGATCTGACTGTCTTGATCGTCTCCCAGGAACTGGACCCCACCGCCGACGAGGTGGTGTTGGTGCTGGGTAAGCGCGGCGTGCCCGTGTTCAGAATCGACCGAGCGTGGTTTCCCCAACGGCTCACCCTGCAAGCTGAACTCCGTGACGGTCGGTGGGCAGGATGCCTGAGCACGGGGGACCGCCGCGTAGAGTTCGATGATATTCGATCGGTGTGGTACCGCTGGCGATCAACATTCGTGTTGTCCCCTCAGCTGTCCCTACAGGACCGGGAGCACGCCGAATGCGAAGCTCGTACCGGATTCGACGGGGTGATCTGCTCAACTCGACGCCCGACACGTCAACCATCCCCACCGCGTCGCTGAGTTGCCCAAACCGAGGGAACTCATCCTCGCCGCGATGCGGTCTAGACGTGCCTCCCACCGTGATCTCCAACAGTTCTCGCCAGGTAAGAGCCTTCGTGAGCGGTTCCCACGCTGTAGTGAGGAAGCTGTTTTCCTGCCACGTGCGCGATGAGGCGGCCCACTCTATGATAGGGCACACACGGCTAATCACCAGGAATGACCTCACCGATGTGGATCACGTCGCATTGACCGCGCACCAGGTTCAAGCATACGTGGACAAAATGATGGATGTCCGCGTGGTTGTGGTGGGTGACCGGATCTTTCCAGTGGCAATTCATCCCCTGAGTGACGCCGCGCGCATCGACTTCCGCGCCGACTATCGTGCGCTGCGGCACGAAATCATCGAACTGCCCGTTCCCGTGGAGCAAGGCGTTCGCCGCTTCATGATTGAAAGCGGACTGTTAATGGCGTCGATGGATTTCAGTGTCGGCCACGACGGACATTATTATTTTCTTGAGTCTAATCCCGCTGGAGGACAGTACGGTTGGCTGGAGGCGAAAACCGGCGCGCCCCTCACCGAGGCGGTAGCCGATCTGCTCGTCCAGGACCGGGCCGGGTCGTCATGACGGACTGGAAACCGCACGCGTTGCGGCTAGCTGACCAGCTCCAAGCCAGTGGCGACCTCAGGACCCAAGCGTGGCACGCCGCGATTGCCGAGACACCGCGTCATGTTCTGGTTCCCACTGTCTACGAACCACAGCAACAGTTCTACGGTTCACGTACCGACGTGCGCCTGAATACCGCCGATCACCTGGAGTTAGTCTATTCGACGACTACGTTGGTCACCACCGTCGCGCCGAACAAATACGGCAGCCTGATGTCTGTGTCGTCGTCTACCAAACCTGATCTCATGGTGCGCATGCTCGAAGCCTTGGACGTGCGCGAAGGTCAACAAATCCTTGAGATCGGCACGGGAACCGGTTACAACGCCGCCCTGCTGGCCCATCGCCTCGGCGACGACCACGTCTTTTCCGTGGACATCGACCCCGAGCTGGTCAACACTGCCCGGCGAAGGCTGACCAGCATTGGTCACCACCCGCATCTCGCTGCCCAGAACGGCGCTGAGGGCTGGCGACAACATGCCCCGTACGATCGAATTATCTGCACCTGCGCCGTGCGCCGTATCCCCTGGGAGTGGTACGACCAACTTACCCCGGGCGGTCAACTGCTGGTCGACTTCAAACCACAAGGCGGCAACCTGGTACTGCTCGAGAGAAAAACCGAACGACTCGAAGGTCGATTCACCGCATGGTATGGCGCGTTTATGGTCATGCGTCAGCACGGTAACGACGACGATCGATCAAGTCCGCAGTGGCAGCCTGAACTCCCTTTGGACCGACAACGCATCACCAGGACACCCGCCGAACCCTCCGGCGTCGTACGGTTCCTGAGATCGGTGACGTCGACCACCCAGCTACGGCACGGATATGCTTTCGACGAGCGGAACCGACAACCCACCGCAATCAAGCTAACCGCCGCAGACGGCTCATGTTGCGAAGTCGCACTCACTCCAGCTGACAACGGCACTCGCACCGTACGCGAGGGTGGACCCACACAACTCTGGGCCGAGATCGAACGCGCCTACCAACAATGGAGCGACTGGGGCGAACCAGGTTGGGACAGAGTCGGCATCACGGTAAGACCGCAAGCCTGGACCGTGTGGCTAGACGAGCCACACAACATCATCTGCCAGGTGCCTCCGCGGGATGAACAGGCCGAAGCCGGAAGGGCATGATCGCCTGGCGCGTCTCCACACCCTTGCGGACACCGCGGACGCGATGGCGACCGGATATTTCCGGCAGCCGGACCGCCAGACGCAGATTAAGGCGGACGGCAGTCCCGTCACCGAGGCGGACGCCGCCGCGTTGCGGGCGCGGCTGCAGCACGTCTACTGGATCGGTGGCGGCAGCGGCGCGGGCAAGTCGACCATCGCCCGACGAATCGCAGCTCAGCACGGTTTTCACACGTACGTGACCGACGAGGTGATGCCGGACCACGCCAATCGCAGCACACCGGACGACGCCCCGTATCTGAGCAGATTCAAGACCATGGACATGGACGAGCGCTGGGCGAACCGGACTCCGGAGGTCATGCTCGGCACCTTCCACTGGTTCCGGGGCGAGGGTTTCGGCCTGATCGTCGAAGACCTGCTGCGCTTGCCGGCAAAGACCGGCATGATTGCCGAGGGTTTCCGGCTGCTGCCGTACCTCGTCCAGCCGCTGCTCGCCGAGCCCAGCCACGCCGTCTGGCTCCTCCCGACGCCCGAGTTCCGCCTGGCCGCCCTCGACAGCCGCGGCACGGAGTGGGACATCCCGAACAAGACGACCGCACCCCAGCGGGCCCGCCACAACCTGCTCGAGCGCGACCGGATGTTCACCGACCGCCTCGCCGAGGAGACGAAGCGCCTCGACCTGCCCGTGATCGAGATCGACACGGACATGACCGAGGACGAGTCGGCCGATCGGGTGACGCAGCTCTTCGGTCTCTGACCCCTTCGCATGTCTCTGTCTCCGAGCGGACGCCGCACCCCGTCAAGTCCCCTTGTCAGCGTCATCACCCCGACCCTTGAGAGACCACAACTCCTCGACGCCGCACTGGGCAGCGTTGCCGCGCAAGACCACTCGACCGACCGGCACTCGGGCACCGCCGCCGCCAGAAACGTCGGCATCGAACATGCCGACGGCAAGTACATCGCCTTCCTCGACGACGACCAGCCGGATCGTCATGGCCCGCTGGTGAGGTCGGCGAGCACCTGAACCGCCCGCCGTCGTGTCAACAGCTCTTCCACGAAGTCATCGTTCGCCGCGTTGCGGCCGTGATCGGCGTTGTCCAAGAACAGCTTGACCAGTGCTTCCCCCGGGGTGAGGGGAGGTTCGGCGGGAGATGTGTCGACCATCTCGACGCTCCTTCCATGAGGTCTCAGCGCCGCCGGATCGGGCTCGTCGGGGAACGGCCGGCCAGCTCCGTCCGCGTGCTGGATGCGGCAGAGCCGAAGCCGCCGGTCGGGGAGAGCGACGGCCCCGGCCCTGCCGCCACGAACCGCCAGAAGGGGAGTCATCCCGACGGTGCGTGCGCTATGGGTTCGGACAGACGGGTGACGCGCGACCAGAGAAGGCGTGCGGTCACTCCGCGTGGCTGGTGTCCGCATGGTCGATGGTCATGCCGACCTTCCCGAGTCGACACGGGCCACCAATCACGCTCCAGAAGTTACCACTTGAAATGCAAGTATAAAATTTAATGGGGCGTGAAGTACCCGAACGGACGAATATGCGCCTCACATACTCGTGCTGGTGCAGACTGCGCGGCATGACCGAAGTTGATCCCGGTCCCGTGGTTCAGCGGATCTTGCTCGGCGCAGACCTGCGGGACGCCCGGGAAGCCGCTGGACTATCCAACGCCGAGGCCAGCAAGACTCTCGGCTGGTACACGGGCAAGCTCTCCAAGATCGAGCAGGGCGACATGAAGGTCACCGACAAGGACCTCGACAACGCCATCCGCATCTACCAGCTCCCCGAGCACCGCGCCGCCACGCTGGCGCATCTCGCAGCCGAGGCACGACGCAAGCTCCCACCCGCCCGCGTCCCTGACCACGCCGTCAAATACGTCAACCTCGAATGGGCCGCCACCGAACTGAAGATCTTCAGCGGTGACTGCTTCCCCGGCACGGTCCAGACCGCGGACTACGCGCGCGCGATGCTCGGTCGATCAGTGATCGTCTCCCCGGCCGAGGTGGACCGCATGGCGCAGGACCGGGCCAAGCGGCTGGAGCGGATGACGTCCCCCAGCGCACCCCGCTTGTGGCTGGTCGTTGGCGAAGAGGCGCTGTACCGCGAGATCGGTGGCCGGGCAGTGCTGCGCGCCCAGCTCGAGCACGTCCGGCAGCTCGCCGAGCTGCCCCACGTGTGCCTGCAGATCGTCTCCTTCGCCGGCGGCGCGCACTCCTCCCACGGAGCCACGTTCACGATCATCACGCTGATCGAGGGCCGCCCCGGCATCGTCTACGTCGAAGGACTCACCGCGTCGGACTACCTCGGCCGCGAGCACGTCCGCATCTACCACCTGGTCTTCGAGACCCTGCGCGCCACCACCTTGAGCCAGCAGCAGACAATGGAGCGGATCAACCAACGGATCACCGAGCTGACGTAGGAGGACGCAGGATGATCACTCCAGACCTCACGGGCGCACACTGGTGCACGTCGTCACGCAGCGGCGGCGGTCAGGCCTGTGTGGAGGTAGCGCGGTCCACCACCTGGACGGCCATCCGCGACACCAAAAACCGCGACGCCGCCACTCTGACGTTCAACGCCGCCACATTCGACGCGTTCCTGGCCAACATCCACACCGGAATGTTCGATCCCCAGTAGACACTCCCCTGAACGCTGACGGGCACTGCGGAGCCCCGGAGTGCCCGTTGCGGCCGTGTATCGGGTGCTGGTCCGCCACCCGGTCCAGTCCGAGGTCCGGGCAGCGCATGCACCTCTGACCAGCACGGTCAGAGGTGCAGCTGGTGGTGGACCTCCTGGACCAGGTCAGTGCAGCCGGCGACTTCTGTTCGAACACCGGCGAGGCCGAAGCCGACGATGTCGAGGCCACCAGCCACTCCTACCTCGACGTTGTCACTGTCAGTGAGATCCGCGGAAGGACTATCGCTGTCTAGGGATGTGCCACTGGTGGCAACTTCGGGCTCGAAGTTGCCACC
>JBOHGE010000003.1:0-223589 GCA_050700055.1 Pseudonocardiaceae bacterium | reverse complement strand
GCCGGTGCCCACCCCGTCGGCTGGACGACGGGAGCCGTGTGACGCGAGAGCGTCACGCACGGTTCAACGAGCGCCGGGGGGTGCAACTCCCCCCGGCGACTCACCTGCAGAAAACGACAAAACTTGTCGTTTTCGGCACCCAAACAGCGATCATCACCACAAGTACCGTATCGCGGTCGCCCCGCCGGGCAGCACAACATCCCCACCGTCGCTTAGCTGAGTGGCATCGAGCTCGGGCAGGTGGAAGCGGTAGTGCCCGTCGATGCCGCCTCACCGGCGGCGCCCACCTCCTGGGTGAGGTGGTTCTTTGTCTCCTGATGTGGACTGAAGCCGCCATAGTCTCTGCTACAGCTGTGGGGTGGCTGTGCCGCCCAGCGCCAGTGCCGCCGATCGATACTGAGGACGGATGTCCGGATGCTGATCAACCTGTACTCCGACACGCAGACCCGGCCGGTCGAGGCGATGCGCGCGGCGATGGCGTCTGCGGAGGTGGGTGACGAGCAGCGCGGTGAGGATCCCACCGTCAACGTGCTGTGCGAGCGGGTCGCGGAGTTGCTCGGTAAGCCTGCTGCGGTGTTCCTGCCGTCGGGCACGATGTGCAACGCGATCGGTTTCCGGTTGCACATCCGGCCCGGCGGCGACGCGGTGCACCTGCATCCGAGCTCGCATCCGGTCGTGGCTGAGGGGGGTGGCCCGTCGGCGCTGTCCGGGGCGGTGCTCGCCCCGGTGTGCGGTGCGGCCGGCATGTTCACCGCCGATGCGCTGGAGGCGGCGCTGTTCAGCGCCGGGGACCGCTACCAACCGCGCTCGAGGCTGGTATCGGTGGAGCAGACCACCAACCTGGCCGGCGGGCGGGTGTGGCCGCTGGCCCAGGTGCGTGCGGTGCTGGAAGTCGCCGTGCGGCACCGGTTGCGTGCTCACCTGGATGGGGCGCGGTTGCTCAATGCCGTGGTCGCCTCGGGGGTGCCGGCGGCGGACTGGGCGGACGGTTTCGATACCGCGTGGATCGACTTCACCAAGGGGCTGGGCGCGCCGGTGGGTGCCGTGCTGGCCGGCTCGGCCGAGCTGATCGAGCAGGCCTGGCGCTACAAACAGATGATGGGCGGGGCGCTACGCCAGGCCGGCATCGTCGCGGCCGGCTGTTCGTGGGCGCTGGACCACCACGTGGACCGGCTCGCCGATGACCACGCCAACGCCCGGGTCCTCGCTGAGGGGCTCGCCGGGCTACCTGGTGTCACGCTGGACCCGGACACCGTCGAGACCAACATCGTGGTGTTCGGGCTGGCCGGCGCGCCCCGGTTGTGCCGGCGGCTGGAGGCCGAGCACGGGGTGCGGATGGGCGCGCTGGGACCCGATCTGGTCCGCGCGGTGACTCACCACGACGTGAGCACCGCCGACGTGCACCGCGCGGCGAGCGCAGTCGCGACAATGCTCAGCGATACCCGGTGAGCCGTCGGGTTCGAGCCGGCCTGCAGTCACAGCTTGACGACTTCCAGGCCGGGCACCTCGTCGTAGTCGTCGTCCTGGGTGGCGACCGGCAGCCCGTGTGCGATCGCGGTCGCCGCGATCCACGAGTCGTTGAGGGGCATCCGGCGTCCTCGTTTCCGCAGCTGCGCCCGCAGGGCAGCCCAGGCATCCGCTACCGTCTCGTCTACCACCAGCGGGTCAGCCGCGAGCGCGGTGATCAGCGTGCGGAGCCGCATGGCGCCGGTCTCGGGGTCCGGCGCGGACAGCACACCCAGCCGCAGCTCGCCGACAGTGATGACCGAGACGTGGTAGCGCGGTGGCGGTGCTGCGCGCAGCGTCCGACCTTGTTCGATGGCGATGAACAGCGACGTGTCGGCCAGCGGGGCCGTCACCCTGGCCGCCGTTGGGCCCGGTCCCACGGATCATCGATGTCGTCAGTGGTGTCGGGCAGCATCTTGCGCAGCTCGTCGTAGAGCCCAGGATCGGCCTGCGCTGTGGTGAGCTCCTCCCACGTGAGGTAACGCTTGCGCCGGGGGAGCGGAACGAGTTGCGCCACCGGTCGGCCGCTGACGGTCACCGTGAACCGCTCACCGTCCTCGACGCGGCGCAGCACGCCGCTGGTGTCGTTACGGAGCTCACGCAGCGGGATCTCGGTCATCCTCTTCAGTGTAGCTCTTCTGCTACAGCTGTGGGTGCCGGTACCACCCAGCACCGTGCAGCGCGAAACGCGCTTTGAGGTGGTCCGTGCGGTCACCTACCGCATTCGGGACGCCGAGGACTCCTCCTTCAACGTCTGCCAGCAGTGGGTGAACAACCTCTACCAGGCTGCGAGCCGCGGGGCCGCCGCACGCGGCCGAGCCGGGCTCGGCGTCCGATCAAGAGCCGTCAAGATGCCTCGGCTCTGGGGTACGTGCTGTGTCGGACGCCTCCAACGAGAGCCGCATCAGGGATGATGCACCCGTGACCTTGTTGCCGGACGTGCCCTCCGGCGCCATCTGGCGCTGTGTAGATCTGCACCTGCACACGCCTGGCGTTCCCACTTTCACGCTGCCGGCCGGGGTTGACATCCGCCGGCAACAGGGTAGGGAACAGATTGCCGATCAGTATGTCAAGCGGTTACGGGCAGCCGGCATCGAGGTAGCCGCGATCACCGACTACCAGGGTGTACGGACCGACTGGTACTCCCTCATCCGGGACAAGGCCGACGGGATCACCGTCCTGCCCGGCGCGGAGATCTCGATCGCCAACGTGGGCAAGGGCCTGCACCTGCTGCTCATCTGCGATCCGAACACCGATCCGAGCCGCATCAACGAGGTCATCCGGCATCAAGCCCAGCAGTCGCAGCCGCTGTTCTCCAACCGCGAGCAACACATCGACCTTGAACTCAGGGATCCCCTACCCGATGCTCTACGGGCGATACGTCAGGAGCTCGGCTGCGTCATCGTCGCCCCGCATGCTCGTGAGAAGAACGGAATCCTCAGAGAGTGGGGTCCGGAGAAGACCGCAGAACTCATCCGTGACGGCCTCCTGGACGCCATCGACCACTGCGAAGACGCGGTAAAGAGCCTGCAAGGCACCGGAATCCTGTCGCCCGAGCGGCTCGAATCGCTGGCGTGCACCCTCAGCAGTGACCCGAAGAAACTCGAGGAAATCGGGGCCAAAAAAACGTCCGACGGACGGCTCAGGCTGACCTGGATCAAGCTGAGCACCGTCGACGTCTCTGCGTTGAGGCTCGCGCTGCACGATCCGAAGACTCGAGTGCTGACCGAGCGCCCCGAGCCACCACAGCACCCGAGGGTGCTGTCGATGGAGGTCCAGGGCGGTTTCCTCGATGGACTGGCGTTGCGCTTCAACGACGATCTCACCACGCTCATCGGTGGTCGTGGGGCCGGCAAATCGGCGGTCCTCGAAACTCTGCGGTACGTCCTCGACGGTCCGATCTACTCGGACCAGTCCGAGCGCATGTCTCTCGTGCGACACGCCGTGGGAAGCGGTGGACGGATCCGCCTGGTTGTTGAACGGCCGGGAACCCGGCAACAGTTGTACGAGATCACCCGGGTACTCGATCAGGCGCCTCGTGTCACGGACCTCTCGACCGGCCAAGCGTTAGAGGTACCGCCCATGGAGCTCTTCGGAGCCGGTGGTTCACCAGTGATCCTCCTGCAACGAGAGATCCAGGCGGTAGCCCGCGACGACTCTTTTCGTCGGCAGCTACTCGACGAGATCATCGGCGACGAAGCGCGACAGGCCGACGTCACCGTCCGAAGAACTGTGGAAGATCTCCGGCGCAACCACCGCACCCTCGAGGAAGTGGAGCGCCGGCTCGCCCGGCGGGAGGAGTACACCGAACGTCTGGGTCGGCTCAGCGCCGACATCGCCTATTTCGAGCAGCAGGGTGTCGCGGACAAACTTGATCGCCTGGCCAGAGCTGGCGCTGATCGGGCGCGCGTCGATACCGCTGCGCAACGGGCGGCCGACGCTGCGAGTAAGCACGCCGATGCGACGTCAGAAGTCGTCGATCTTCTTGCGACCGGCGTCGCAGACTTGACGGCCGACCACAGCGAGCATGCCGCCATCCTGCGCAAGCTGGCAGCAGACGTCGAGGCGACCCGGGACCGCATCAGACCCACCCTGGTCAGCATCGATGCCGATCTTCGCGCGTTGCACGATCGGGTGGCCACAGTGGCAGGTAACTGGCCCACGCTCATGACCAACCTTCAAGAAGATCTCCGGCGGATCCAGACCGACCTTGGTGGTAGCCAGCTTGACGCGCAGCGCTATCTCAATGCGATCCAGCAGCGGACCGCATTGCAGCCGATCGTGGACAATCTTGCACGCCACGAGCAGGAGCTGCAGGAGCTGCAGGCTCAGCGGCTAGAGCTTCTGCGCCGCCTGCAAGACCAGCGGCGAGAAGCATTTGCGCTGCGACGTGCGGCGGCGGCTCATGTCAATCAACAGCTCGCCGGCAAGCTTGAGATGAACGTGAGCTACCTGGGAAACACCGCCGACTTCGTCGGCCGACTGTCGACCATCCTCAAAGGCTCCCGGCTCAGCTCTGACTCCATCGACGCGATTGTGGCGAAATCCGGTACCGACGGTGTCGAGCTCTCCAGGGTGACTGCGCAGGGTGCTGACGCCGTGGCGAATCGCTTCGATATCACCAACGCGATGGCGACGCGGCTGACTCATTGGTTATCGGATGAGCCGGCTAGACTACGTCAGGTGGAGGTCCTCGCTCCTGAGGACAGCGTGTCCATTGCACTCCTGATCGACGGGAAACCGCGCGATCTCGGGAAGCTGTCCATGGGACAGAAGGCGACAGCACTCCTGCTGCTTGTCTTCGCGCAAGGCGGCCGACCCCTCGTTCTCGACCAGCCCGAGGAGGATTTGGACAACCGGTTCGTCTACGACGACGTGGTGCCGCTACTACGCGCAGAAAAAGGAATCATCGACTCCAGGAGACGGCAGATTATCGTGGCGACGCATAATGCCAACATTCCGGTCAACGGTGACGCCGAACTGGTACTGAGCCTTGCGGACGAGGGTGGCCGCTGCGTAGTGCGCACCCGGGGTTCAATCGATGATGTCACTATTCGCAGCGAGATCAGGACAATACTGGAGGGCGGCGCCGACGCGTTCCGTCGCCGAGCGGAAAAGTATGGTGGCCTGGATGACGCCTGACGAGCTGCGTGATCGCATCCTCAACTGGGAAGACCCGCATACCGACTTCAAGGAAACCGTCGGCAACAATATCGAACTCGCCAAAGACCTGGTATGTTTCGCCAATAGCGATGGCGGCCAACTCGTGATCGGGGTCGCCGAGGACCGGGGCGTGGTTGGCGTACCCGACGTCGACCAGCTGCTCTTGAAGGTGGATGACGTCGCATTCCAGCGCTGCTCACCTCCGGTCACCGTGGTTCCTGAGGTGGTCAGGCTGGACGGCAGGGAGGTCGTCGTGCTGAACGTCGCCAAAGGTGACCAGCGGCCTTACTCTACTGGCGAGGGTCGCTACTATATTCGATCGGGAACACGGTGCCGTCGGGCGAGTCGGGAGGAACTACTCAGGCTTTTCCAGGCGGCGCATTCACTGTTCTACGACGAGCAGCCGCTCCCGCGACTCGACCTGGCCGACCTGGACCTCGATGCAGTTTCCCGATACCTCCATGACACTAACCAGATAGATCTCGACGACGATCTGGTACGGCTGCTGCGAGCATGGCGCATGTATGACGGTTCCCACCCCACGGTGGGTGGGGTCGTGCTTTTCGGTCGCCGCCCACAGGCTGCTCTCGAATCGTCCCGGGTAGTCGTCGGTGCGCTGGCCGGAAATGACATCGGCGATGACTTCGTAGATCGTAAGGACGTTTACGGATCACTGTTCAGCACTATTGCTCAGATTGAGACGTTCTTGCAGGTCCATCTCCGGACCGGTCACAAGATCGTCGGGTTCGAGAGGGAGAAGCGCGAAGAGATCCCGATGGCGGCGTTACGCGAGGCCGTGGTGAATGCGCTGGTGCATCGCGACTACACGATCGCCGGCCCGACCCGCGTGTTCGTGCTCTCCGACCGGGTCGAGGTGAGATCTCCTGGACGTCCGCCGAACAGCGTGGATGCCGAAGCGATGCGCGCCGGTGTGCACGTCACCCGCAACCCGCACATTTACAGCAGAGTCGTGGCGGCGGAACTTGCTACCCGCGCGGGCACCGGGATACGACGCATCACTCGACTGCTCAAGGAAGCCAACGGCACTGAGTTGGGGATCGCTATCAGCGAAGCCGAGGTGGCCCTGACACTGCCGCGGGGACCGAAGTAAGGCAGCACCGCACCAGTAATGCGGACACGCGGACGGCGCAGCTGGTCGAATTGTCCGCGGGACACGAAATATGCTTTGCCGCATACGGTTGTGAGGATCCGTCGCGCGGGGAGGTCGTCAGCGGTACCCGGTGAGCCGCGAAGATCTCGCGTCAGTCTGGTGGCGCGCCGGTACGTGTGGTGGGCACCGAGTCGCTGCCAGGTGCACCCACGGCGAGGCCACCTTCGATGCACGCTGCAGCGAGCCGCTGATCATAGGTCAGCACGATCCCGACGTCCAGCAGCAGCGCCGAGGCCAAGTGGATCGCATCCGGCGAACGTAGCACCGCCGGACTCACCCGCCGGGCCAGGGCGACGACCTCCGCGACGAGCGGGTGCTCGGCGACCCCCGATAGTGCCGCGTCCACGTCGTCAGCGACCTCGGGAAGCGTCGCATGACGCAGCGACCGCAGTGCACGGGCCACTTCGATCCATGCCAGCGACGACGACACGAGCACGTCACCCTCGGCGTGGTGCTTATCCAGGGCTACTACCAGATCCGCCGATTCCGCTTCGGCGAGGACTCGTTTGAGAACGGCACTGCTGTCCAGGTAGACGCGCACTTACAGTCGCTCAGCCCGGTTGAGAAGATCGAGACTGGTGGTGCCGGTCGGCAGCGTTCTCCTCGGCGTCACCCTTCGATAGCGGGTGCGCGGCGGCAGGAGCGTGCCGGATCGGAGCAGGGCGTCACCGCTGGGCGAATCCTCGCCGGCGAGATCGAGGTAGCGGTCGAGAGCGTCGCGCAGAATCTCCTGTTGCGACCGCCCGGATCGCTCGGCCTCGGCGCGGAGTGCGGCTTCGGCATCCGGACGGAGCCTGAGGTTAGTGGCCATCAGCAACGGTACCGCGAAATGGTATTACCTGCGGTACCGTCAGATCGGTAGGCGGCGGAAGATCGGGCGCGGCACGTGGCGCAGTGCGGACATCACGAACCGCATCGGGGCCGGCGCCCACGCTTGCTCGCGGCCGTGCGCGACGGCGTCCACGATCACCTCGGCGACCTGCTCCGGGGTGACCGCCAGCGGGGCGGCCTTCATGCCTGCGGTCATCTTGGTGTGCACGAACCCGGGCCGGATCACCGAGACCTTGATCCCGGATGGCCGCAGGGCCTCGGTGAGGCCGGTGTAAAAGGCGTCCAGGCCGGCCTTGGTGGCGCCGTAACCGAAGTTCGAGCGCCGGGGTCGCTCAGCCGCGGCGGAGGACAGCGCGACCAGCGCGCCGTGGCCCTGCCGCTGCAGCACCTCGGCCACCAGCACGCCGACCGACACCGCCCCCACGTAGTTGACCTGCGCGAGCTCGACAGCGGTGGCGTGGTCGGTCCACGCCTTCTCCTGGTCACCGAGCAACCCGAAGGCGACCAGGGTGACGTCGATGTCGCCGTCGGCGAAGGCCTTCTCGATCGTCTCGGGGTGCGATGCGGTGTCGGCCGCATCGAAGGGCAGTGTCATCACGGTGGCGCCCAGCCGTTGCAGCCGTGCCGCGGCGGAGTCCAGCCGCGGTGACGGGCGGGCCGCCAGCACCACCCGCAGCGACCGCCGGGTGGCGTAGCGCTGCGCGGTGGCCAGCGCGATCTCGGAGGTGCCGCCGAGCAGCAGCAGGGACTGGGGATTGCCGACAGCGTCGATCACGAGAGTTCAAGCCTCCTGGACAGGTCGGAAGCGAAGATCCCGTCGGGGTCGGCGGCGGCGCGGACCTTGCGCCACTCGTCGATCCGCGGGTACATGCGGTGCACGGTGGCCGCTGCGGCCCGGGACTCCTTGGCCAGGTAGAGCCGCCCGCCGGCGTCGAGCACGTGGGCGTCGAGCCGGTCGCAGAACTCGGCCAGCCCGCGGCGGATCGGGAGGTCCACGGTGATCGTCCAGCCGGGCTGGGGGAACGACAGCGGGGCCTGGCCGGCCGCACCGAAACGCTTCAGCACGTTGAGGAAGGACACGTGGCCCGAGTGGGCGATCTGTTGCACGATGCGCCGGAAGGTGTCCAGTGCCCCGAAGGGGACCACGAACTGGTATTGCAGGAAGCCACGCGGGCCGTAGGCCCGGTTCCACTCCCCGATCATGTCCAGCGGGTGGTAGAAGCTGGTCAGGTTCTGGATCTCGCCGCGGCGGCGCTGGGGAGCCTTGCGGTACCACGCCTCGCTGAGTGCGCCGAAGATCGCCCGGTTGGCCAGCCCGTTCGGGAACACCTTCGGCGCGGTGAGCAGCTGGGGCGCGTCGAAAGCCAGCGGTGCGCGGCGCAGCTTCGGCGGCAGCTCGTCCCGCCGAGCTATCGAGCCGCGGGTGAGCACCGCGCGGCCCAGCTTCGAGCCCGTCGAGATGGCGTCGAACCAGGCGGCGGAGTAGTCGTAGTGGTCGTCGGAGCCGTCGGTGAGCAGCGCCATCAGCTCGTCGAGGTCGGCCGTGCGGTCGGTGTCGACCACGAAGTACGCCGACTCCACCGGGGTGAGCGCGATGATGGCGCGCACGATGATCCCGGTCAGCCCCATGCCGCCGATGGTGACCCAGAACAGCTCGTCGTCGGGGGTCAGCGTGGTGACCGACCCGTCGGCGGTGATCAGGTCGAGGGAGCGGACGTGGTTGCCGAAGGTGCCGGCCGTGTGATGGTTCTTGCCGTGGATGTCGGCCGCGATCGCACCGCCCACGGTCACCTGCCGGGTACCGGGCAGTACCGGAACCCACAACCCGAACGGCAACGCCGCGCGCATCAACGCATCGAGGCTGACCCCGGCGTCCACCACGGCCAGCCCGCTGCCCGCGTCGATGGAGTAGATCCTGGTCAGCCCGGTCATGTCGATGACCAGCCCACCCGCGTTCTGGGCCGGATCGCCATAAGATCGGCCCAGCCCGCGGGCGATCACGCCGCCCTTGCCGGGATCGCGGACGGCTTGCTGGATGGTCTCGATGGTCGCGCCGACCAGCACCCGCGCACTGCTCGGCGCGGTGCGCCCCCACCCGGTCAGGGAACGAACGACGATCTCAGACATCGGCGCCGAGGCTACCGACCCTCTGGTGTAGCGCTGTTCCCGGGCCGGGATGCGCCCCGCGCCTGAGTCCGTCAGGCCGGTGACCTAGGGTCCGGCCCGTTGCCAGGCCGGACCCCGTCACTGAGGGCCGAGCCTAGCTACCTCCGTTGGTGCCGCTACCGCCCCGGACACGCCGACGACACGACACATGCTGGTGCAACTCGTGGAACATGCTGGGCCGGGCAGGTCGCCCGTTGCTAGAGTGAGCCATCTCAATCTGCTCCTATGACCGGGAGGGGGTTGGGTACTGCTGGGGTCGATGTGTGGAGCACCGGCCCCAGCCTCATATCACGCCCGCCGCCTGACTGAGTTTCAGCGGCGAGCTGACTGCTGGTAGTTCAGCTGACCTCCGCTGTCTCGTTCGTGGAGAGGGTGGATGAGGGCATTTTTTCGATCAGCTCCTTGACCTGGATGTTTGTCGGATTGGCACGTGGCATGGTGAATTCCACCGTTCGCGGGTGTTGAAACGCCTGCTTGCAGTGTGGCCTCTATCGTTGCGTCACCTCTAGAGGGCTACCCTCACCGACGGCGATGGTGAGCGATTTCCTTCCACTCGACGCAGGCGCTTCACCTATTTATCATGTGATCGTCACATGGGTGTCCTGAGCCAGGTTGAGGTGCGGACCCAGTAGTCTGATGTGCCTGCCCGTCGCCGGTCCTGCCACTGTCTCGTCTCCGGACGAATGTTTCGTGGAAGCCCGAATGACGTCGTCGGAGTGCAGCGCGACGAGTTCGACCGCTCCGGGGTGCTGGCCTGACCGTGGCACCCCGGAGCGGTCGCGGTCCGGTGGATCCTCCATGGGCCTTCGATGCGGTGGGCTAGTCCCGTTCGGATAGTGGACTCCTGCAGCGCGGGCATACCCCCCGTCGCTGGCGGGCCATCCGAATCGCCGACCACTCCTCATTCAGCCTGCGACGCTCCTCGGCCTGCCGGCGCAGCTTGGGTTGTAGAGCCTCGACGGTCCAGGTCGATCCGAGCAGCAGCCCGAGGCAGACCAGCAAGATCGCGCCCAGCACCATCAGGTCCACTGTGCACTGCGGTGGGCTCCGCCACGACGTCTCGCTCCCTGGCCACGGCGCGACGGCCGGGCTCCGGGGAGGCGCGTCGCGCTCCGGTGGGATATCGACATGATCGCCTTCCCCTTCCTCGTCGGCGTGGCGAGTTGCGACGCTGCGGGCGCTGTGATTCGTCGAGAGTTGCGCGGGGTGGTCGGGAGCCACGTCATGCGACACCTCCCAAGAAACACCTACGTACTAATTACACGTAGGTACTGTTACTGATATCTTATAAGTATCAGCACCATAGTCGCAAGCTGTACCACCGGCTTGCGCCTACGTAGCGTGGGTGTACTTCAGAGGAGTGACTTGTGACCCGGATCCAGCTGACCCCTCGCGAGGACGAAGTGCTTCACCTGGTGATCGAGGGGCTCAGCAACGACGAGATCGCCGCTGCCCTGAGCATCTCCCGCCGGACGGTGGAGACGCACCTGCGCACGTTGTTCCGCAAGACCGGGGTGTCCAGGCGGGCTCAGCTCGCAGCGCTGTACCAAGCAGGTGCCGGACCGCAGTCATCGGAAGTCTCGACCCCGTCCCGGCAGCGGCGTGATCTGGCGGAGTGCGAGCGGCAGCTGCGGGGTTATGCCGACGCGGTACACGGGTTGCTCCATCGGCACCTGTCGTTGTTCACGGAACGTGTCGAGATCACTCTCATCGTCGGGGAGCAGGATGGCCAGGATGTCGTTGTCGAGCGACGCTGGACCACACCGATGCCCTACCTCGTGTACCGGATCCTGGGCCCGATCCTGACCTGGCCGGCCGGTCCACCGTTCGAGCTGGACGATCTCGCCCATGCCTGCTACGTGGAAGGCCAGGACACTCAGGTCGACGTTCATCCGGTTGAGGATGTGGACGGCCGACCACTATTGATGATCTTGTTTCAACCGGGACTGCAGGACGACACCGGGTGGGTGCTGCGCTACCGCTCGCCGGGATTATGGGATCCGTTACGCAGCTCGGCTGAGGACTCCCTGGAGTGGGCCACCGCCACCTTCGATCCGCGGCACCCGGCGACTACCAGCGACCTCACCCTGAAGGTCGTCTTTCCGGCCTCCTGGACCGGACAGCGGCTCACCGAGCGGAGCAACCTCGGCGTGCTGCATACCGATCGCCTGCCGACCGGCCAGACCCAGGTGACCTGGCACCACAACACACCGCACGCCGGTGCATACCACTGGATCCTGCAAGGATCACCCGCCTGAGGGCACCGTCAGCACGTCGGGGAGGTCGCCGGAGTGGACGATGCACAGGCGGTGGGTGCTGCGGGTCAGGGCGACGTAGAGGTCGTTGAGGCCGCGCGGTGACTCGGCCACGATCGCCGCCGGGTCGACCAGCACCACGGAATCGAACTCCAGGCCCTTGGCCTCGGTGACGGTCAGCACGGTCACCGGCGCATCGAGATCGTCGCTCGCGGTGGGGACGATCTTGCGAAGCTGGTCCACGCCGGCCGCGGGTCCCAGTACGGCCACCCGGCCGGTACCCACCGCCGCGGCCTCCTCGACGACCAGCGCGGGCAGCTCGTCGGGCAGCGCGGTGACCCGGACCGCGCGGGGTGCCACGCCCGTGCTGCGCACCGACCGCGGCGGGATGATGTCGATGTCCAGGGCGGCCAGCACCTGATCAGCCAGCTCCGCGATCTCAGCCGGGTTCCGGTAGTTGATCGTCAGCTGCTCCAGCCGCCACCGCTGCGCCACGTAGGGCCCGAGCGCGTCCTGCCAGGAGACCGCGCCGGCTCGGTCCCCGGTTTGCGCCAGGTCACCGACCACCGTCATCGAGCGGGTGGGGCAGCGCCGCATCAGCACCCGCCACGCCATCGGGGACAGCTCCTGTGCCTCATCGATGATCACGTGCCCGTAGGTCCAGGTCCGGTCGGCGGCGGCGCGCTCGGCGGTGCTGCCCAGGTGGCGATGCCGTTGCCGGTCGGCCAGCCGGTCGGCGTCGATCAGGTCGGTGGCGCGCAGCAGCTCCGGGTCCAGGTCCTCGTCCAGATCCAGGATGTCCAGCACGCCTTGGGCGTACTGCAGCTCCGCGCGCAGCTCAGCGGCCTCCCGGGCGGCCTCGGCGCTGCCGTCGGAGCCCAGCAGCTCCGCGGCCTCGTCCAGCAGCGGCACGTCGGCGGGGGTCCAGACCTGCCCGGGGTCGGTGCCCGGGCCGGGAGCGCGGCGGGCCAGCAGGTCGCGCTCCTCGGCGCGCAGTACCCGGTGGGCGGCGCCGGCCAGCCGTTGCGGGTCGGCGTAGAGGTCGGTGAGCAGTTGCTCCGGCGACAGCGCCGGCCACAACTGATCCAGCGCGGCGGTCAGTTCCGGGCTGGCCCGCAGCTCGGCACGGATGTCGGCCAGGTCGCCACGGTTGAGCAGCTGACCGCCCAGGCCGGTGGCGACCTGCTCGGCCAGGGCCGCCGCCATCTCGCGGTGGAAGATCTGTTTGGCCTCGTTGTGCGGCCGGCGGGAGCGTCGCGCCCGGGTCCGGGCGGCCAGGCACACCTGCGCGTCCAACCGGACCCGTTGCGCCTCGATGCGCAGCTCGATCGGCGTCGGCGGCACCTGCTGGCGATCCCGGATCGCCGCGGCCACCACCTTCGCCATCTCGACGCGACCCTTGACCGCGGCGGTCTCGGCGGGCTCGACGCCGCGGGCATGCAGCCCCGGGTGCAGCGCGGCGACCGTGGACAGCAGCACGCTGGTCTCGCCCAGCGAGGGCAGTACCTGGCCGATGTAGCTCAGGAACGTCGAGTTGGGCCCGACGACCAGCACACCCCGCTTGGCCAGCAGCTGGCGGTGGGTGTAAAGCAGGTAGGCCGCCCGATGCAGCGCGACCGCGGTCTTGCCGGTGCCCGGCCCGCCCTGCACGACCAGCACCCCCTGGGGCTTGGCGCGGATGATCCGGTCCTGCTCGGCCTGGATGGTTTCCACGATGTCGGACATCTGGCCGGTCCGGCCCGCTGACAGCGCGGCCATCAGGGCCGCCTCGCTGGTCAGGCTGGTACGGGTCGGGTCCTGCGGGGCACGGTCGAGGTCGAGCACCTCGTCATCGACACCGAGCACGGTCCGGCTGCGGGTCCGGATGTGCCGGCGGCGGCGAACACCCTCGGGGCAGGCGGCGGTCGCGGTGTAGAACGGGCGCGCGGCGGGCGCCCGCCAGTCAATGAGCAGCGGCTCGTAGTCGCGTTCCTCGTCGAGCAGCCCGAGCCGCCCGATGTAGCGCCGCTCCTCGCCGTCGCCTTCCCGGTCTGGATCGCTGGCGCCGTCGAGGTCGAGCCGGCCGAAGCACAGCCCCTGCTCCACCCCGTCCAGGGTGGCGAGCTGGTCTGCGTACATCGCCGCGGCGGCGTCCCGCTCGCTGAGCGCCTGGGGTGTGCCGGTGTGGGAGCCCCGCAGCACCTCGGCCAGCCGCTGCTTGGTGTAGCGCCGACGCTCGTCGAGATGGCGGTAGAGCAGCGTGAGGTAGTCCTGCTCGGCAGCCAGCACGTCAGACTCTCTGGGGGGTACCGACACGCGATGCATCCACCTTCTTCGACGGCGACGTTACTGGTGGGACCAGCGGGCGGCTGCGGATATTCCACGGTACCAAGTCGGGCTCGCCGGCCCCTGCGCCGAGTTCCCCCGACGATCAGGTCAGGGTTAACCGATGGTCACGCAAGGAATTCACCATTGGTTAATCTGGTCAGGCAAATCGAATTTGGGCTATGATCCTGCGCCGGGAGGTGCCACCATGCCACATCGCGAGCCGACGGTGCGCAGCCGGGAACTGGGTGAGGGACTGCGCGACGCTTTGCGACACGCTGGGCTCAACGGAAAGCAGGCCGCTCGGCTGCTCGACGTGACCCCGGGCTATGTGTCGATGCTGCTGTCCGGCAAGCGCGGGGCCAGCGAGGTGGACATCGCGGCCTTCCTGGGGATGTGCCGGGTCACCAGCCCGGAACGGGACCGGTTGCTGGCGTTGTGCCGGGAGCAGGACACCCCGGGCTGGTTGCAGCAACACGGCTCCCGGCTGCCCAAACAGCTCCGGACGCTGATCGACCACGAGAACAAGGCGGTGACGATCAGTGACTTCCAGCCGCTGGTGGTGACCGGCCTGCTGCAGACCGCCGAGTACGCCCGCGCGCTGATCTGCGAGACCGGAATCGTTCCCCCGAGTGAGATCGAGGAGCGGGTGGCCGCCCGGCTGGCCCGCCAAAGCCTGTTCAGCCGGGAGCGCCCGGCTCGGTTCACCTTCTACCTGCACGAGTACGCGCTGCGGCTACCGGTCGGCGGGCCGGCGGTGATGGCCGAGCAGCTGGACTACCTGCTGCGGATATCGCGGCGCTGCTACCTGACGCTGCGGGTGCTGCCGGCCGGGCGTGGCGGCCACGCCGGGATCGCCGGGGCGTTCATACTGATGGAGTTCGCCGTGCTCCAGCCGGTGGCCTATCTGGACAGCGAGACCGCCTGCCTGTTCCTGGAGCGATCGGAGGAGATCGCCGCCTACCGGCGCATCCTGGACGTGCTGGCGCAGACCGCGCTGGGTGAGGGACAATCGCGGCAGCTGATTGCCGCCCTGGCAACCGGGTTCGCTGCGGATCGAGGGGACCATCATGATCGCGCCTGAGCCGGACGGCGTCGTCTGGCGCACCAGCAGCTACAGCACGAACGAGGGTGCCTGCGTCCAGATCGGCTGGCGCACCAGCAGCTACAGCACGAACGAGGGTGACTGCGTCCAGGTCGCCCCCGCCCCGGGCCGGGTCCTGATCCGTGACTCCAAAAACCCCGAAGGCCCCGCCCTCACCGTCCCCACCCCCGCCTGGCGTGCCTTCCTGGCGGTGAACCGCGACAAGCATCCATATCGCGATCCAGGGTCCCTTCCAGACCGCGACAAGCATCCATATCGCGGTTCGAGTTAGGGAGGGGGGGTGAGCCGGTTTACCAGGATTTGGAATGCGCTGGGCTCGACCCGGTACGTGCCGCTGTAGGGGTGGTTGAGCACGCTGACGAGGTAGAGGGCACCGGCGATCACCGCGCCCTGGATCCCTACTGCGATGAGGATGCGTCCAGTGAGATGTGGTCTGCTCAGTAGCGGGAAAAGTACGACCAGGGCGGCTCCGCCGATGAGGGTGTACCACAAGAAATCTGGGATACCTGCATTGACCAGATCGACCCGGGTGCGTCGAGCGTCGTAAATCTCCTGGATCTTGTCGATCGCCCTGTCCTGGAAGCTTTGTTCGCGGTCGTTGGCCGCCGTGAAGGCGAAGATGTCGTCGCGGAGGCTGGTCAGCGCGGTCCAGGCGGTCTCACTTGCCTGTTTGCGGTTCATCAGCGGCCAGTCCTGGTCGATGACAAGGGTCGCGTAGTACCGAGCGCCGCGTTTCCAGGTCGATTGGGCGGGTTCTGGGATGCCCCAAGCGTAGCCGTAGATCGCGCCGATGGCATTCGCCTCTTGTTGTGCCTCGGAGCGGGCGTGGTCGTAGTCCACCAGCACGGAGCCGACCACAAAAGCGAGCACGATCGAGAACAACAGTCCGATGAGGACGTTGGCCGAGTCGAGAGTGAAGTCCTCGGAGGCTGCCACCTCACCCTTTCCCCAGTGGCCCGTCGACATCCGGCCGACCGCCAGGTACACCAGCACGGTGACGAGAGCGGCCACCACCGAGACGAGGAATATCTGCACGCTCATGATCGCCGCACTTCGACGGGCAGGGTGAAGTGGACGGTCTCGCGGGTGGTCTCGCGCTCAGTGGTCACGGTGGGTAGCCAGCCGGGTGAGTGTGCTCAGCTCTGCGGTGGCTCGGGTTGTCGCGCCCGCCGCCTGCAGATCGCGCATTGCCTGCGTCACCAGGTCGTCGACCTGGCGCCGGCTCCAGGCACGCCCGCCGGCGATGTCGATCAGCTCGGCGGCCCGCACCAGGTCGGTGCCGGACAGCGGCGCGTTGCGGTGGTAGAGCGCGTTGAGCTCACGCCCCGCAGGGGTGCCGGAGGTCAGCGCGGCCACCACGGGCAGCGATTTCTTACGGCTGCTCAGGTCCGAGTAGACGGGCTTGCCGGTCACGGACGGGTCTCCCCAGATGCCCAGCAGGTCGTCCACGTGCTGGAATGCCAAGCCCAGGTGCCCACCGAAGCTACGCAGACACTGGACCTGCGCCGGGCTGCCACCACCGAATGCGGCACCTACCGCGCAGGCGCACCCGATCAGCGCCCCGGTCTTCTGCTCGGCCATCCGCAGGCATTCGGCCAGCTCGATGTCCGCGCGCTGTTCGAAGTCCAGGTCCGCGCTCTGACCCTCCACCAGATCCTGCACCGCGACGCTGAGCATCCGCGTCCCGTCGGTGGTGGCCGGGTGCCCGCTGACCGCGAGTACGTCGAAGGCCAATGCCAGCAGCGAATCCCCGGCCAGAATCGCCGCGTTGCGACCGAACACGCGCCACGCGGTGGGGCGGTGGCGGCGGGTGACGTCACCGTCTATCACGTCGTCATGCAGCAGGGAGAAGTTGTGCACCAGCTCCACCGCCATTGCGGCCGGCACCGCGGCGGCTGGCATCCCGCCGACGGCCTCGGAGTTCAGCAGTGCCAGCGCGGGGCGGATCGCTTTGCCTCCCTTTCCCGGTGTCTGGTGCAGCTGGCCATGCTCGTTCCACCAGCCGAAGTGGTAGCCGGCGATGCGCCGCATCGACGACGGCAGCGTGTCGACCGCCGCTCGCAGGGCGGGCTCGACAGTAGCTCGACTCCACGCGAGCACCTCGTGAGCCGGTCGCTCTTCGATCCGCACGCCACTGGTCGTCATAATTCTGCTCCCTCCCCATATCGGCCTATTTCGACGTTCTCGAGAATGCCGAGCGCGTTGGGAACCAGGACGGCTACGGAGTAATAGGAGCTGACCAGATAGGAGATGATGGCCTTGTCGTTGATCCCCATGAAGTGGACGTTCAGTCCGGGCTGGACCTCGTCGGAAATCCCGGTCTGACGCAGGCCGATCACGCCTTCGTCTTCCACGCCGGTACGGAGCACGAGGATGGAGCTGGTGCGAGTTCTGGTGATAGGTATCTTGTTGCAGGGGAGAATTGGTACGCCGCGCCAAGACCGCACCGACCGGCCATCGATGTCGACATTCTGCGGATGGATGCCTCGGCGGTTGCATTCTCGGCCGAAGGCGGCGATGGTGCGAGGATGGGCCAGGAAGAACCTGGATTTTCTCCTTCGGGTGAGTAGCTCGTCGAGGTCGTCGGGGGTGGGTGGCCCGGTACGGGTGCTGATGCGCTGCGTGGGGTCGACGTTGTGCAGGAGCCCGAACTCGCGGTTGTTCACCATGTCGTGTTCTTGTCGTTCCCGCAGCGCCTCGATGGTCAGCCGCAGCTGCTCTTCGACCTGGTTCATCGGGCTGTTGTACAGATCCGCCACCCGGGTGTGCACTCGCAACACGGTCTGCGCCACGCTCAGCTCGTACTCTCGGGGTGCGATCTCGTAATCGACGAAAGTCGCTGCCAATTCCGGCTCCCCGGTATGGCCCGAGGTCAATTCGATGGCGGCCTCACCGTGTTTGTTCTGTGGTTTTTGGGCGCCGGCTCGGTACCGCTGGAGGTGACTCCGCAATGTCTCGGACTGGCCGAGTGCCTCCTCGAACGCTTGCCGGGGCAGTGTCAACACCGTGCAGGCGGTCACCGCCCGGACGCTGTAGCCCCAGGTGTCCTGGGACCCGGTGTCCCCTGACTCCGCTAACTCCCGATCACCAAAATAGTCCCCGTCGACCAGCAAATCCAGCACAGCCGGCTCCCCGAAATTCCCCGGACCGATCTTGTTGACCTTGCCATGGGCGATGAGGAACAGCTGATCAGCCGGCTGGCCCGCCTCCACGAGCGCGTCACCCGCCGCGAGCTCCCGCTGCACGAACCGGTCCGCCAACGCGCCCAGCAACTCGGCGTCAGGAAAACCCCGCAGCATCGGCAACTCGCCCAGCTCGCCGGGAATGATCCGTACCTCGGCTCCCACCGTGGTGAACGTCACCCGCCCGTCTCCCACCAGATAAGTCAGCCGGCGGTTCACCCGATACGTCCCGCCCGAGACCTCCACCCACGGCAACATTCGCAACAGCCACCGTGACGTGATCTCCTGCATCTGCGGCACGGACTTGGTCGTCGTCGCCAGCGTGCGGGCAGCGGCGGTGCTGAGGCTTGATTGAGGCGGGCTCAACCGTGACTGCTCGGCAGGGTCGACGTTCGGATCCGTTGTGGTCACCATGCACCCCATCACTCTCGATACGGTCGAATATCGACGCTTCCGCGGGGAGTCAGATCCGATCGGCGGCGATGAGCAAATAGTGAAAACTGCCCTCGCGGTACGCCGTCAGGAACGAGTCCTCGATCCCGGTGGCTACTGCGGACTTCGCTCGCAGTTCCCAGTAAGGGATGGTGTGGGCGGTCAGATCGATGACACTGATCGGGACGAGATTATTGGCCGTCAGCGCCTTGAAATAGTCGCTCCTGGGGTGGATGTTGCAGATGTAGTGCTCGTCTATCCGGCTGACGGCTTTGGATCGACCACCGGTCACATCGTTATAGCAGCCGGTGATACAGACATAACGGCCGCCGTACTCCAGTAGGCGGGCGTGCTCGGCGAAGAGCTCGAACAGGTCCACGTACATGGTGCTCTCGTTGTTCCAGATTCCCCGGTGCGATCCTGTCTCGAGACCGGTGTCCAGCATGTTGCGGAAGTAAAAGCCCACCTTGCCGGCCAAGCCTCGCTGCCTGACCTGGTCGTTGGCGAAATCGACCTGTTGTTCCGAGATCGACACTCCGTTCACCTGGCAGCCGAAGCGTTGGTGGGCCATGAAACTGGTGCCGCCGCGACCGCATCCGGCGTCCAGCAGGCGGTCACCGGGCGAGATGTCGCTGAGGTGGTCGAGCAGGACCGTGGCCTGCGCGGTCTCCAACCGGTGCATCTCGGTGATGATCCGGTCGTGGCGGGTGTCCTCGGGGCCTTCCAACACGGACGGGTCGTAGTTGCCGATCCCGTAGTGATGGTGATAGAGCCCGTCGACATCACCGAGCAGCAGGTTGACCGGATCTTTCTCGTTGTTCCAGTACGATGCAACGGACTTCTGATAATCGGTGCGCAGGACGTTGGCTGCGGTGGTGGTCGTAGTCATGGTGGACCTCCTTCTGCTTGTCGGGCGAGCAGCCTGGCTGGTGCCGAGGCCGGGTTCAGGGACGTGGTCACGCGTTGCTCGCACCGTGGTACCGCTCGGTGGTGTGGTGTCATTCACGGTTGGCGCCGAGCCAGGCCCATATGTCAGCCAGGAAACGCCGCAGCGCAAGTGAGCCCAGATGGCTGAGGCGACCGCTTCGGCGAACTCGAAGGAGGGAAGCTCGTAGCCGGCAATCGGATCGACCAGCACCATGGGTGGCAAGAAACTGTTTTCATGCCGGTGCGTCAGATACTCCCAGACCGGCCGGGTTCGCCCTGTGGCGTACCTGGAGAACAGGGCGGCCACCACGCCTGCCAGGTCATGTGTGGCCGCGGGCGCGAACACACGAGACAGCACAGACACCGGCTCTCCTTCGTTAGTGGTTGGTGCAGCCCACTCGTAGTTGGTGCAGCCCACTCGCCCCGTCCCAGTCACACCACACATCACCCGAGCATCAAGAAGCGGACCGGACCGGAGCCCTCATAGTGTTCAGTAATCTCCTGACAGAAGCTGGCGTACCGGTGGGAAGGCTGAACCGATGCAGCGGCTTCCGGTAGCGCCGCCGCAGTGCGGATTCGTCATACCGGTCGCATAACCTGTGCCAGTCGAGAATTCCGGCCACCCAGTCCTGGAGCCCCACCACGTAGGCGTCCAAGTCCGTGCGGGCGTCCGCATCGAGGTTGAAATCCGCTGCGACCAGAGAAAGCTCGGTGGCGATGATGTGCTCGAATTGTCGCAGTCGTGCGGTCATCAGGTCGTTGACGACCGACACCGCCTGCCGGCGATCTATGTCGAGGAACTTCTGAACGACCAGCACGCAGCTCGCGTTGGTAGGAGAAGAGATCGTTGCGTAGATGCACCCCGTCGGCGAACGTGTCCTTGAGGACTCGGACCGGGCGGCTGTCCGCGATCCGGTCCGGGACCTCGATGAACGCGGCGTGCTCCACGAGATCGGCCGGCCATGGGGCACCGCCGACCTTACCGCGTATCTCGACATACTCGATCGGGTTCGGGACCCGGTTCCCGCTGATGTCGGCGAGCTCCCAGGCCGACTCGTAGAGCAGGTTCTCCGTCCAGATTCTCGCGCCGGGTTCCTCCGGTGGCGCGTCGAGTATTTCCATCCCCCGGGCCCACGCCTTGGCGTGCACGCGTGCCGTGTCCAGGTGGGGATTCAGCCGAGCGGGATACGGCAGGTAGAAGTCCGGCAGCTCGTAGGGCTGCATCTGCTGCTCCTCGTCTTCGACGATGCGCTCGCGCTAGCTCTCCCGCCCGATCTCGACGTTCTCAAGAATGCCCAGCGCATCCGGGATGAGGACCGCTGCGGAGTAGTAGGCGCTGACCAGGTAGGAAGTGATCGCCTTTTCGTTGATGCCCATGAAACGGACGTTCAGACCGGGTTGAACCTCATCGGGAATCCCGGTCTGGTGCAGGCCGATCACGCCTTGCTTGTCCAAACCGGTGCGCAGCAGCAGGATCGAGCTGGTGCGGGTCTGGGTGATGGGGATCTTGTTGCAGGGCAGCACTGGTATGCCGCGCCAAGCCGGCATCTTGTGGCCGTTGATGTCGATGCTCTGCGGGTAGATGCCGCGGTGGTTGCATTCCCGGCCGAAAGCGGCGATGGTGCGGGGATGGGCCAGGAAGACCTCCGGGTCCTTCCACACGGTGGCCAGCAGCTCGTCGAGGTCGTCGGGGGTGGGGGGGCCGGTGCGGGTGTTGATGCGTTGGGTGAAGGCGGCGTTGTGCAGCAGCCCGAAGTCCCGGTTGTTCATCAGCTCGTGTTCCTGGCGTTCGCGCAGTGCCTCGATGGTCAACCGGAGCTGTTCTTGCACCTGGTTCATCGGGTTGTTGTACAGATCCGCCACCCGGGTGTGCACCCGTAACACGGTCTGAGCCACGCTGAGCTCGTATTCCCGGGGCGTGATCTCGTAGTCGACGAAGGTCCCGGCCAGCGCGGGTTCCCCGGTGTGGCCTGAGGTCAGCTCGATCGCGGCCTCACCATATCTGTTCTGCGGGTGGTCGGCGTTGGCCCGGAATCGCTCGACGTGGGCACGTAATGCCGCAGACTGCCCGACCATCTCCTCGAACACCTGCTGGGGCAGCATCAACACCGTGCACGCGGTCACCGCGCGGGCGCTGTAACTCCAGACGTCTTGCGACGCCACCAGCTCGCGGTCACCGAAATAGTCCCCATCGGCCAGCACATCCAGCACTGTCGGTTCCCCGAACTCCCCCGGACCGATCTTGTTGACCTTGCCATGGGCGATCAGCACTACCTGGTCAGCCGCCGCGCCGACCTCCACGATCGTGTTCCCCGCGGCGAACTCCCGCTGCACGAACCGACCCGCCAGCGCACCCAACACCTCGGCGTCGTCGAACCCTCGCAACACCGGTAACTCACACAGCTCACCGGGAATGACTCGCACCTCGGCCCCATTCGGCACGAACGTCACCCGCCCGTCGCCCATCGCATAACTCAACCGCCGGTTCACCCGGAAAGCCCCACCAGAGGCCTCCACCCACGGCAACACCCGTAACAACCACCGCGACGTGATCTCCTGCATCTGCGGCACGGACTTGGTCGTCGTCGCCAGATTGCGAGCCGCCGCCGTCGCCAGGCTCAACTGTGACCGCTCACCATTCACGCTCAACTCAGCCTGCAAGGACTCAGTCACCCCACACCACCCATCTCTATCTGCATGAACAGAGAGATATTGACCACCACGGTCACGACATACTTTAGTGATCACATTCTGGCGTGCCATCCGTAGATGCTACGGACGTCGATACGGATCTGGTGTCATTATCCGGCCGGCAGCTCCGTAGAAACTACGGACCGGGCGTGAATCCGAACTCCGCGGCGCGGTGCACCAGCTGCTGTTTGGAGGTGATCCCGAGTTTCGGGTAACTGCGGGCGAGGTGGGTCTCGACGGTGCGCACCCCGATGTGCAGCTGGGTGGCGATCTGCGGGGCGGTGTAGCCGCTGGCGGCCAATTCGGCGACCTGGCGCTCCCGTCCGGTCAGCGCGCCCGGACCGCGGGTGACCGCCGTGGTGCACCGGTCCCCCGAGCCGACCTGGGCCGAGCCGACCGGGGCCGGGCCGACCGGGGCTGGGCCGACCTGGGCCGAGCCGAGTTGGTGCAGCAGCGTGCGAGCCTGCTCGCAGCGGGGGGCGGCACCGCACGCGTCGAATGCCGCGACGGCCTCGCGCACCGCGTCCCCGGCTGCCCTGGGGTGGGCTCGCCGGGCCGCGACGGCGTAGGCGATGCGGGCGCGCGCCGCCCACAGCGCATACCCGTGGGAGCCGAACCCGTCGATCGCGCGCAATGCCGCTCGGGCCGCATGGTCGTGGTGGCCGCGCCCGATCAGCGCCCACGCGGTCGCGAACTGGTGCAGTGCCTGGCCGATGGGCGCGCCGCTGCGGCCGGCACTGTCCCTGGCCGATATCGCCGCCTTCGCCGCAGCGTCGGAATCGCCGGCGGTCACCGCGACCTCGGCCAGATCCGCCAGGACAAACCCCGCCAGCGCCCAGAGGCTCATCGCCGCGCAGCCGTCCACCGCCCGTTGCAGGGCGGTGGTGGCAGTGGCCCACCGGCCCTCGACCCTGGCCACCGTCCCCGCGGCCCACCAGTACCACGGCGCTGAGACGCCGGTCACCGTCACGGTCTCGAGGTGTCGACGGGCCTCGGCGAGGTGGCCGCGCTCCGCCTCCGCCATCGCCGCTCGGGCCGCCAGCCGGGCCGGCAAGCGGGATCGGGCCGCCGGATCGTGGCCTTGCGCTTGGTGCACATACGTTGCGACCATCGCCAGATCGCCGGTGAGCAGCTCGATGAACGCGCCGCAGCCAACGATCATCGGGTCACCGTGTGGGCTGGACGCAGCGGCCCGCGCCCACCGGGTGCGGGCTGAGGCCAGGTGGCCCCGGCAGGCATCGAAGAAGGCGAGCAGCGCCAGACTCTGCGACATCCAGGACAGCCGCCCGGCTGCCATGGCCAGCTCCGCGCTGCGCACGAGCATGACCTCGGCCTCCTCGAAACGACCCTGTCAGCCCAGCGCGTGCCCCAGCGCGGCACACGCTTGCGCGATCCCGCGCTTCTTGCCCTGCCGCTGCGCCGTGCCCAACAGCTGGTGTGCGGCCAGCTCTGCGCCGGGTAGGTCACCGGCCCATCCGCGTATTCTGGCCGACTCGATCGCCGCCATCCGGGCCGCTGATCTGCAGCCGGCCTGCTCATACAGCTCACGGGCCTGCCGGCACTCCCGTTGCGCAGCATCGAGATCACCCGCGCCGAACGCGAACCAGCCCGCCAGCCATAACCGGACGTCGGCTTGCCGCTGCAGGTCACCGACCCCGGCCAGCAGCTGCCGCAGCCGCCACACCGTGGCCGGCTCGACCGCATGATGCTCGGTGCGATCGATGATCCCCCAGCTTGAGCGCTGGAACAAGGCATCGAACACGCACCGCCAGCGCTCGTCGCCGATCGGCAACAGATCCTGCAACGTCGAGACGGTCTGCCACACCTGGGAGCACATCCCGCGCTGCTCGGCTCGCCGGGCTATCTCGATCAGCGCGTCGATCGCCTCGCGGTCTCCGGCCTGCGCCGCGCGGACGAAGTGCGACGCCGCAGCCTCCGTCCGCCCGGACTCGAGCAGCGTCCCCGCCACCCGCCGGTGCAGCACGCGCCGCATGGCGTCACCGATATCCGTGTAGAGCACCTCCAGGATGAGCGGGTGGGCGATCTGATATCCCGGGACCCGGTCGTGGTGCTGCGTGCGGACCATCCCGGAACGGATGAGCCGGTCCAGGGTGTGCGCGACGTCGGCGATCGGCCGGTCGGTGATCCGGGTGAGGTCGCCGAGATCGACCGGACCGCCACCGACGGCGAGCACCTCGAGCAGGGCCAGGGTCGGTGGGTCCAGCCGCGCCAGCTCGGCGCGTACCCGGCGGGCCAGTCTCTCCGGTATCCGCTCCGGCAGATCCGCACCGACCACGGCCTCCAGCAGTCCGACGGCGCACCGTGGGTTGCCCTGCGCACGGGCCATCAGCCCGTCCATCAGATGTGCTGACACGCGGTCTCGGCCGAGGATCCCGGTGGCCAGCTCCCGGACATCCTCCCGGGAGAACGGGGCCAGCTGGATCCGGCAGATCATCGCCTCCTGCTCCAATGCCTGCAGTACCTCGATGGCCAGCCGGTGGTTGGCCAGCTCTGCCGGCCGGGCGGTGGCGAGCACGAGCAGCCGGCTGGTCGGAAAGTCCCAGGCCAGTCGCAGCAGCATCTCCCACACCGCATCGTGGCCTTGGTGAACGTCATCCAGGACCACCACCATCGGCCTGGTGGCACTCGCCTTGGCGAGTAGCCCCGGGATCCACTCGACGAAGTGGTAGCGAAGGGCTTGCGCGCAGGACGGCGCGTCGTGGGCGATCTCAGCGCGTCGGGTGAGCGCCGGCAGGCCACCGAGCCCGCTGCCGCAGACGTGGCAGATCCGCTCGGTGTTCACCTCACCCGGATGCAGGCTGAGCGCGTCAGCCCAGGGGCCCAGCAGCGGCAGACCGCCAAGCGGGGAGCTGCGCGCGATCAGCCCGACGGCCGGCGCACCGTCGGGCGGCAGCTGTGCGGTCGCCAGCCGGGTCTTGCCCAGCCCGGCGTCGCCGAGGATCAAGGCCACCCGTAACTGGCCCTGCTCGCTGCGGCGCTGCTCGACCTGTAGCGCGGAGAGCTCTCGTAGCCGCCCGGGTACGAGGCGATGGGTGCCGCCGATGCTGCACAGTCTGCTGGTAGAGCTGGCCATCGTCAGGCCACGACAGACGCATCAGGATCTACGTGAGAGATCTTGAGCCGACCGGTGCCCGGAACGCGTTTTTCTGACGAGGTAGTTGGTCGACCTCGACACTGCGCGCACCGCTCGCCCCCCGGAGAAACCGTCGGATACCCAGCTCAAGGAATTGCGTCTATACGATCAGAGAGCAGCAACTGAACCGTGTGAAGAATCGTTAAGAAATGATTCTTCGGGTTGCTGGTGGCACGTTAATCTGAAGGTAAGGTTTATATCTGTCCGTATCTCTACCGATACTGACAGTAGCAGTGTCGCAAAGTCCGTACAGTCGCCTGAAGGTGGGCAGTTCTCCCCGGGTCTTCATCACTCATGGTGAGAACAAGATCACTGAGGTCAGTCGCACGGCCTAGCGCGGATGCCGGCCGCGCTCACGTGGCTGGCTGGGACTGGTCGCGCTGACCGGCCTGCGCGGCTGGGACCGGCACCACGCTCAATCCACGTCAAGGACCGCCCGAACGCCGACTCTCAACCCCCGTCGAATACCTTCGTGATCAAGTTGGTGATCTGCGCGATGTGACCTGACGCCGCCGCGAGCGGACCGAGCATCTTGCCCACCTGCGCCCACCGGCTGCGCACCACCGCCCCTTCCGGTTCCGCTCCGGCGAGCTCCTCCTCGATCTTGCCGACCTCGTAGCACACGTCGGCCTGCCCGGCCGGGTCGGCTGCCGCGGCGATGAGATCATCGCGTACTGCGGCGATCGCTGCTCGCAGGTCGTCCAGGGATGCCTGCGATGCCACAACGCCGACCGCGATCGTGTTGTGGCTGATAGTATTGGCCTGACCCACTGCGCTGCCGATGAACGTGCCCCCGGTGATGCTCATCGCTGCTTGCGGCGCCTTCCCGGTGTTCATGGCCTGCCCTTCGGTGGTTCGGATTTATTCTGGTTGCCTTGGGCGGTGTTGCCGAATCCCACCGCCGATCCGAGGAAGGTCCCGCCGCTGATGGTGAGGTTGTTGACCGTTCGATCAGCCAGTTTCATGAACTCGACCACGGAGTAGCCGCGATCCTCGAGATACCGCCCGACCGCCCGGAAGACCACCGCGTCCACAATCTTCACGTAACGTTCGACGTCGACGCCCTGGAAATAGTTCTGGACGTCGCTTGCGGCGGCGAGTTCGCGCAGGCTCTTGTCCGCGCCGTACTTGGCAGGCACGACCTCCCCGTCCTGTTGAGGTAGCGGCGTGAACTGGTGAAAGACGGACCGCAGGCGGCGGATGGCCGTTGCGGGAAGTGTCGCCAGTTCGGCAAGCGAGCGGCTCAGCGGGATCCAGACGGGGTGCTGGAAACGGTCGATCTCCCGGTAGCTCTTCCGGATGGGCAGCAAAACGCAGAAGGTCCACTCCAGGAACAGCATCCGCTGGTCCGTCCCGATGTGCAGGTAACACGACGTCGCCAGGTCGCGGTCCCATGCCTCAATCCGGAAACACTGGTAGTAGCGTGCCCACTCCGGGGGCGTGTCCGCCAGGTCGTGTGCGTCCGCGGCCGGTATGTGCGCGGCGGGGGCGTGGTCGAGAGCGGGCAGTACCGCGGGCTGGGGCTGGGTGTCGAGGTTGGTCACCAGCCGGTCGGCGGCCATCAGGACCTGCTCGTGCTGGGTGATGCCTTCGAGCCGGTGGCCCGGGCCCAGCGACGACGGTGACCGCAGCTCGCCGATCGCCGTGGCGACATGCCGCTGCAACTCCATGACGCTGATCCAGCGCGGCTGGGATCGAGTGCCTGTGCCGTGTCGCCCGTCCTCCTCAGCCGGCTCCAGCGGCAACGTGATGATCTCGCGATGAAGCTGCTCACCGGCACCGATGAACGGCGAGAATCCGCGGTGCACCACGACGTCGGCCTGATCCAGGTTCCGGTGTCCGGGCTCGCCGGTCGCGGCGACTCTGGCGAGCGGGCCCTGGAAGGCAGGATGCCCGAGAGTCCGGAGGATGTGCTCCCAACCGTCGGTGTGCCCTCCGTCGGGCCGGAACCGGTGCGGGCGGAAGCTGGTGTGCACGAGGTGGTGCACGGCGAGCTCGTCGATACCGATCACGGTCAGGGCGAGCAGACCCAGCACGACGGCGGGAAGCACGCCCCAGATATCCGGCAGGAAAGCCGTCAGCTCGGGGCCGACCAACTGCGGTAGCACCACGATCCCGAGCACGATGACCCCGACGGCGACGAGCGTCGAGACGGCGTCGCGCCCTCTGCGGATGCTGGTCTTAGCGACGCTGCTGGACGCCAGCGCGATGATCAACCAGACGACCAACGCCGGCAGGCTGACGAACGCGAGGAACACCAGGAGCAGCAGCAGGACACCGTCGCGGATCCGGCGACGGGCACGTGCGGCCACCGCATCGCGCAGCACGGCCGCGGCGTCGACTCCGGGTGCTGGTGGAATGGCGCGATAGGGCTCGACGAGGAATTCGGCGATTGCGGCGTCGCCGAACACCGGGTCCAGATGCGCCGCCGCGCACAGGTAGCGCGTGGTGGCGTCCCGCTGCGCCGGAGGAACGCCGGACGCCCGCTCGGCGCTGTGCGCAGGTTGGTCCGTAGTGTTACCTTCGGTAGTCATCGCTCACCGTCGATTCCGCGCGAATGAACGAATGTTCATTGGAGCGCTCGATAATTAATCCGCTGGAGCACGCGCATCGTTACGCCCGCGAAACCCCGCCTGCCGTCGTGAACTCGACGCCAGCGACATCTCCGCTCCGGCAAACGTCGCTGGCGTCGAGTTCACGACGGCGGGCGGTTGTGTGGTGGTGGCGGTTTGGGGTGGGGAGGGGGGTGGTGGTGCAATGGGGGGTGTGCTGGTGGGGGACGACTACTGCGTGGAGGGGAGAACTGGTGCTCGGCCACGGGATCATCGACTCGCTGTTCCCAGCTGACCTGCCCGAACCGGAGCACTGGGAGCAGCGCTACCCGCCGCGCCGGTTGCCCGACGGGGCCGAGGTCACCCGGTTCGGGCCGTCGCCGACCGGGTTCGTGCACATCGGCGGGGTGTACGTCGCGATGATCGACCAGGACATCGCCGCGCGGACCGGCGGCCGGTACCTGGTCCGGATCGAGGACACCGACCAGTCCCGCGAGGTCGACGGCGCGGTCAGCCAGTTCCAGCGGGCCTTCGACTACTTCGGTATCCAGCCCACCGAGGGTGACGGCTCCGGCGACTACGGGCCCTACCGCCAGTCCGCCCGCGAGGCCATCTACCTGACGTTCGTGCGGCACCTGCTCCGCCAGAACCGGGCCTACCTCTGCTTTGCCACCAAGGATGAGTTGGCCGAGATCGCCCAGCGCCAGCAAGACGCCAAGCTCCCGCCGGGTTACTACGGCTCCTGGGCCATCTGGCGGGACGCCGAGCCGGCCGCGGTGCTGGCCGAGCTGGCCGGGGCCACCCCGTACGTGGTGCGCTTCCGCGCCCCCGACGACGCGGCCGGCCGGCGGGTACGGTTCACCGACCAGATCCGCGGCGAGCTGGAGCACGAGGCCAACCGCAACGACGTGGTCATCCTCAAGTCCTCCGACCTGCCGCTGCGGCTGCCGACCTACCACTTCGCGCACGTGGTCGACGACCACCTCATGCGCACCTCGCTGGTCATCCGCGGGGAGGAGTGGATCTCCTCGGTGCCCCTGCACCTGCAACTGTTCGACGCGTTCGGCTTCGCCGCGCCGCGTTACGCGCACATCGCCCCGCTGATGAAGCAGATCACCGGTGGCAAGCGGAAGCTGTCCAAGCGCAAGGACCCCGAAGCCGGCGTCGACTTCTACATCACCGCCGGCTACCCGGCCGACGCGGTGCTGTACTACCTGCGCGGGCTGGCCAACGGCCGGCTCGCCGAGCTGCCGCTGGCCGACGCTCTGCACGAGCCGATCCGGCTGCAGGAGTGTGGCGTCGCGGGTCCCCTGGTCGATCTGGTCAAGCTGGCGGACATCTCGGCCGACGAGATCGCCACCCGCACCGGCGAGCAGATCCTGGACGCTGTCCGCCCCTGGGCGGCCACCTATGACCCCGAGCTGGCGGCCGTCCTGGAAACCCACCACGATCTCGCTCTGCGTGCCCTGGCCGTGGAACGCGACGGTGTCGACAACCCCCGCAAAGATCTGCGGAAATGGTCGGATTTTCGTCCCGCCTACGGGTTCTTCTTCGCCGAGCTGTTCACCCTGGTCGACGATCCGGCCGACGAGCGTCTCGGCGGTCTCGACCCGCAACTCGTGCACGCGTTCCTCGCCGACTTCGCCGATGGTTACCAGCCGCTGGACGACCCCCAGGAATGGTTCGACCAGATCCGTCGACTCGCGGCCAAGCACGGTTTCGCCGCCAACCCCAAGGAATACAAGAAGAACCCCGGCAGCTATCCCGGCTCCATCCGCGAAGCCGCCCAGCTCATCCGGGTCACCCTCACCGGCTCCACCCGCAGCCCCAACCTCCACCCCATCGCCACCACCCTAGGCCCGGCCGAGGTCCGCCGCCGCCTCCACGCCCCCCTTCCGCATTCAGCGGGCTCAGCGGGGTCACAGCTACCCGAATAACCCCGCTGAGCCCGCTGAATGCAAGAGGGGAGCGGCGGTGAGGTGAGCTACCCGGGTGGGGCGGTGGTGCAGGACTGCCTCGCGGAACTGGTAGAGGATGGCGGCGGTGGGGGCGTGCAGCCATTCTCCGTGCAGCGGTAGGCGGATCATCTGATCGTCGGAGTCTGCGCCGGCCACGAACACCGGCTCGACGTCGAGGTCGGCGAATGACACGGCGACGACCTGGACATCGTGACGGGCCGGTCGACGGTGCCGCGGTTCGCCGCGCTCACCCGCCCAGACCAGCACGGGCGTGATCGCCAATCCCGAGCGGGTCTGGTAGTCGTCCAGCATTCCGAGCACCGACCCCGGCGGCAACCCCATCCCGAGCTGCTCGGCAAGCGCCCGGCGGGCGGCGTCGGGTCGCGACTCACGGGGATCGGTGGGCAGGCCCGGCAGCTCGTGCAGCCCATCAGCCCGTCGAGTGAGCAGCACCGCGGGGGCGTTACCGTCGGTGACGATGGTGACGGCCACCGCGGCTCGCGGGGATCGGCCACGCCAGGACTCCCAGCGCCTGATGCCGCGCCGGGGAAAGCGCCGCAGCGCATCCCGGATCTCCTCGGCCGAGCTCACCCGATACCTCCCACGCGGTCGCCGATGATTGTGCACCCGCCGACGGCGATCCGCCGGGACGCCACTCCCGGCGCGGTGTCATCCCACCCGGGACGTCGTCGCTGGGCTTTGCGGTGCGATGGCGGCGTCGCGGCGACGGCGCAGGGTAGCGTGCAGCACCCGGCACACCAGGGTGGGACTCAGCAAGCACGCCGGCGGGTCGAGGAGGTTGGACACCCGCAGGAACGCGGCACCGACCCGGCCGTCAACGGTGGCGGCGGCGTGCACCCGGGGAAGGTAAAAGTTGATCAATTCCGCCTTCAGGCTGCGGCGACCCACGACCTCGGGCAGCCGGAGGTCACCGGTGACGCCGATGTCCCACGCGCTGTTCACGATGGGGGTGGCCGCCCGGTAGAACCGCGCCGCCAACCAGTGGGTCCCCGTGCGCAGACACTCGCGCAGCACGAGTGCTTCCAGCGCCGCGACGCTCATGCCCTGGCCGTAGATCGGGTTGAAACTGCACATCGCGTCGCCGACGACGACCAGACCGTCCGGGAACCGCCCTCGAATGCACAGCCGCTCGTAACGGTTGCGCGCGCTGACCGGGAAGGTGAAACGGACCGGGTCGCCAGCCGGCTCGGCCTGCTGGATGAGCTCGTAAAGGCTAGCCGGAAGCTGGGCCGCGAACGCGGTGAAACCCTCCGGATCGACCGGCGGATGATTACCCTGGTATCCGGCCAGGGTGACCAGCAGCTGATCGTGCTCCAGGAGTTGCAGGCCGCCGGCGTAGCGGTGGGTCAGCGTCCCGTTGGAGACCCCGAACCCCTCGCCGTCGAGCGCATCAGGGTCGAGCCGGTAACTGCGCGACGCGTAACCGACCCCGATCCGGACCTCGTCGCGGGCCGGGCGGGGATACCCGAGCTGCGCCAACCAGACCGGTGTGCGTGAGCCGCGGCCGGAGGCGTCCACCACCAGGTCGGCGGCCAGCACCTGCGCGGTAACGCCAGCGGTCCTGGGCAGCACCCGCAGGCCGATCACCCGGCGGCCGTCGATCTCGAACCCCGCAGCGTCGCAGCCATCCAGCATCTCGACCGTGGGCAGGGCGCGCACCCGTTGCCGCACGTGGCCCTCCAGCAGCGGCCGGCTGGCCGACAGACCGAACAGGCCGCTGGGCACCTGCCGGTAGTGGTAGCCGTCGAGATACCAGCGGCAGTCGGCCAGCAGGTCGCCGAGCAGCGCGCCGGCCGTCACCATCTCGTCGGCGAACCCGTCGAACAACGTCTCCAGCGCGTGCAGGCCGCTGGTCAGCAGACCGTGCAGATGGTGGGCCTGCGGCACGCCCCGGCGATGCTCGCCGCACGCCGGTAGCGTGTCGCGCTCCACGATGGTGACCCGGTCATAGGTCTCGGCCAGGACCCGGGCCGCGAGCAGGCCGGCCATGCTGGCCCCGATGACGACTGCGTGGTGAGTGGCTGCGCGCATCGCAGGTCTCCTTCAGCGCGCCAGGTTTGCCTGGCGGCTCAGATCTACCGTGGCGGCCCAGATCCCCGTGGCAGCCCAGCCCCATTGTGCGCCGGAAGGGTACCCAGCCGACAGGCCGGTCCCCCCGAGCATTGACTGCCGGCACCACTGCGGACCAACCAAGCCCAGCTCACTGGCTCATGATCACGCTTTGTGTGCCATCAGCGACATCCCGTGTCATTCCAGGCACCCAAACCGTGATCATGACAGTCGCTGTCGCATAGCGTCCCAGCCCAGCACGAGCTGTTCGGTCACGCGACGTACCGTAGCCGCCCTGGCCGACACAGGCAGCGAGCAGACGACGCACCGGGGAAGATGCCACACTAGGGGCCATGGGTACGCCCCGGAACTTCACCGCCGCGGTACACCGGGAAGAAGACTGGTACGTGGCACAGTGTCTCGAGATCGACGTGGCCAGCCAAGGCCAGACGATCCCTGAAGCCTTGAGCAATCTCGCCGAGGCGGTCGAGCTGTACCTCGAAGAAGTCGATGACTCCCAGCAATATGTGGCGGCCACCCCCCTCGTCACCTCGTTTCAAGTATTCGGCGCCGCGTGAGCCCTGCGCTGTCCGATCTGCCGATCCGCAAGGCCACCCGTGTCATCGAGTCGCTTGGTTTCGCCTACGTTCGTACCAAGGGAAGCCACGCCGTGTACCGGCACCCGGATGGACGGGCCGTGGTCATCCCGCAACACAGCACCATCAAGCGCGGCACTCTTGCTTCACTCCTGCGGCAAGCTGGGATCAAGCCTGACGAGTTCCGCGAGCTGCTCGGCTGAGTCCCATCCGAGCAGGCCCGCATCGACGGGATGCTCGGCGCTACTGCACGGCTTGCTGGCCGAGGTACTCGACATCAAGGCTTCCTCAGGCTTGTCGAGTCCCTCGGTGGGAGACTCGATCTCATTGGCGTAATTTCGGCTGTCCCGGTGGACACCCCAGCGGGTCGGGCTTATCGGTCGTTGGGCACGCGGTTGAAGCGGAAGCGCAGGATGAGGTCGATCCAGCGGTCTGTTCCGGTGAGTGGCACGTCGTACCAGGTCGGGTGCTCGGTCAGCCAGGCGTGCAGCCGGGCTGGTTGCGCATCGGGCAGCGCCGTCCGCAGGGTCTGGGGTTGCGCTGCGGCCAGGCTCGGTAGCAGCGTGGCAGCCAGATCGGGCAGCCCGGTGGCGATGGCGAGCAGCACCGCGACTTGGCCCTGCTCCGGCAGCGGCCAGCCGCGGCTGCGGCCCACCGATTTGAGCAGCAGGTAGACGTTGATGAAGCGCTTGACCGCCCGGGGGGTGGCGCCGATCAGCCCGGAGATGTCCTCGATCAGGCCGAGTTCCGGGCCGGTGACGGTCAGCTTCGCGGTCTGCAGCCAGTGCGGCTGCACCGGGTCGGTGACGCCGAAGGACTCCACCAGCCGGGTGAACTCCAGCAGATCTTCCCCGGTCAGGTCGGTGTCGGTGGCTGGGCCCCCGGTGGCTGGGTTCTCGGTGGCTGGGCCTTCGCTGGAACCGGTCGCCGGGACCGGGCCGGTCAGGTTGGGCGCCAGGAGGCCGCGCACCATCTGCCGCCGGGTGTCCGCGCCGAGCGGCCGTACCCAGAACGGCACCTGAAAGATCTTCTCCAGATAGTCGGAAGGTGCCGCGGCCTGAGTGTTGAGCTGGGTGTAGTGCTCGCGAAGCGACGATTCCAGCCACCGGGCGTCCACCGCGACGACGACCACGAACAGCGGGAACGCCAGCAGCAGGTGCACCGCCTCCAACACCTTGATCACCATCTCGGTGGGACAGCGGTCCAGGTCGTCGATGTAGAGCACCACCCGGTCGATCGCATGCTTGTCGTCGATCGCAGGGTTACCTTCGTGATGTTGCTGGATCAGCCGGGACAGCCGCTCCAGGTCCTGGCGCACCAGGGCGGGCACCCCGAGGTGGCGGCGGTAGTCGTCGCTGGCGAACCGGTTGCCGACGAAGTCGGCCAGCACGCTGCTCGGGGTGATCCGGTCCAACTCGGCCTGCAGCTCGGCGACCGACGCGGTGAGTTTCTGCTCGTCATCGACAGCGGACGCCAGCTCCCGCCGCGTGCCCGCCAGGGTGGTCTCGGCGTCGCGGATCTCCTGGTTGAGCTGTTCGCGCCGGGCGTCCAGCTCAGCGTCGAGCGTCTGCTGTGCTTTGGTGATCGCCCCGAGCGTGCCGGTGAGCACCTTGTCGCCGCGCGCGGCGTAGGCGGTGACCCCGGCCAGCCAGGCGGACCCGCTGGTGATCACGTTGGCCACCGCGGAGACGTCGAGGCTGCTCAGGACCAAGCTGATCAGCGGTCCGAGCCCGATCACGACAAGCAAGGAGACGGTGTAGCGCCAGCCCCCGGTGCGCAGCGGTCCGAGTACCGGGCCGGCCCGGCGCAGTGTCTCCCCGGTGCTCGCCAGGGTCTGTTGCAGCTGTTCGGCCTGGTTTACCAGCGGGTCGATCCCGACCTCGGCAAGCGTCTTGGACAGTTCCGTGGACGGCTTCCAGCCGCGGAACGGGTTGCGCCGCCGCGCCGCTGCCAGCTCGGCCAGCTGCTCGTCCCGGTCGCGGGTCTTGTCCTGGACCAGCTGCGTGGCCTGCTGTTGCTTTCCGTCCAGTGCGGCGCGTCTCTCGACGGCGCTGCGGTACTCCTCGGTGCGCTCGGTGATCCGCTGCAGATACTCGCGGCGGCGGGCTTCCACCAGGTCGTCGTCCTCACCGGCTAAGCGCAAATTGCGAAACAGATGCTCCAGCAGGCTCGCCCACAGGTTGCCCTCCACGTACTGCCAGGCGTTGAACTCGATCTGCGCGATCCTGCGGTGAAACGGTGGCTCCTGCTTCACCTTGGTGCTGACCAGCTGGTCGATCCGGCGCTGCACGCTGCGCAGGAAGTAGCTCTTGCCCGATCCCCAGTCACCGAACAGCCCGATGGCCAGCGGCGGGGTGAGCGTTTTCGAGGCGATCAGGTAGGCGAACGCGTCCACCTCGGCGGTGATGCCGACCAGGTCCGGCGGTTCGTCGGCCGGTTGGCTCGGCGGACGGCGGGTCCGCGGCTCGTCCGGCGCGTAGGGCGGCAGCTGGACCTCGGGCGGCCGGTAGGGATGGTGATCGCGCAGGTAGTCCGAGTAGGAAGTGCGGGCGCCGAGGTGCTCGCGGCAGGACTTCAGGGCCGGTTCGACGTCGATGCCGCGGTTGCCCAGTTCGGTGCGCAGCGCCGTCGAGGCGACGTTGGTGGTCTCCAGCAGCGCACCGAACAGCATGGGCAGCGTGACCAACCCGTCGGAGCTGGGCGGCATCGCGGTGCGGGCGTGCTCCAGGATCTGCTCGGCCTGCTCGTCGAGCTGCGGCATCGTGGCGTCCGGGAGGTGGCGGGCGGCGGCGAGCACCGCCTCGGCCCGGTAGCGGCGGGTGCCGCCATCGCCGAGCAGCACACCGGGCGGGAGGTGAAAGTGCGCGAGTAACTGGCTGACCGGGCTGTCCTGCCGGTGGGCCAGGGCCAGGCCGGCGACCAGATCCACGGTGTCGACCAGCACGCCCGCCGGCTCGGTAGCCCCGGTGCGGGCCGCCGCGGTGGCCCAGGCCCAGCGCCAAGCGGCCTGCGCGAGCTGGCTGAGCTGGTCCCAACGCGGGTCGCTGGCCATCAGCGGCTCAGGCTCGGGTGCAGCGGGGCGTCATGGGGCAGCTGCCGCAGCTGCGGTTGATAGGGGGCGATGTCCGGCAGGTCCACCGGGTCGAACCGGCACAGCCCGATCGCCCACCACAACCCAGCGGGCCGGCCGTGCAGCTTGTAGCTGCCATCCGGGAGCAGCACCGCCCACCCCGCGTCCGACGCGACCACGGTAGCCAGCAGCGTCCCGGTGACCGGATCCCACAACCGCACCACCCCATCGGCGTCGGCCGACGCCAGCCAGCCGCTGCCCGGGTCGGCGGCCAGCGCCCAGACCTCGCTGGTGTGGCCGTCCAGGGTGCGTAGGGCTGTTCCGGTGGTCGGGTCCCACAACCGCACCACCGGATCGTTGCCAGCTGAGGCCAGCCAGCGGCCGTTCGGGTCGGCGGCCAGCGCCCAGACCTTGCTGGTGTGGCCGTCCAGGGTGCGTAGGGCTGTTCCGGTGGTCGGGTCCCACAACCGCACCACCGGATCGTTGCCAGCTGAGGCCAGCCAGCGGCCGTTCGGGTCGGCGGCCAGCGCCCAGACCCAGTCGGGGTGACCTTCCAGGGTGCGTAGGGCTGTTCCGGTGGTCGGGTCCCACAACCGCACCACCCCAAAGGCGCCGGCTGACGCCAGCCAGCCGGCGTTTGGATCGGCGGCCAGCGCCTGGACCGAGCCGGGGTGACCTTCCAGGGTGTGCAGGGTTGCCCCGGTGGTCGGGTCCCACAACCGCACCACCGGATCGTTGCCAGCTGAGGCCAGCCAGCGGCCGTTCGGGTCGGCGGCCAGCGCCCAGACCTCGCTGGTGTGGCCGTCCAGGGTGCGTAGGGCTGTTCCGGTGGTCGGGTCCCACAACCGCACCACCCCAAAGGCGCCGGCTGACGCCAGCCACCCGGCGTTTGGATCGGCGGCCAGCGCGTGGACCGAGTCGGGGTGACCTTCCAGGGTGTGCAGGGTTGCCCCGGTGGTCGGGTCCCACAACCGCACCACCGGATCGTTGCCAGCTGACGCTAGCCAGCGGCCGTTCGGATCGGCGGCCAGTGTTTGGACCGAGCCGGGGTGGCCGTCCGGGGTGTGGAGGGCTGTTCCGGTGGTCGGGTCCCACAACCGAATTACCCCCCGAATTACCCCATCGTTGCCGGCTGACGCCAGCCAGCGGCCGTTCGGGTCAGCGGTCAGCGCCCAGACCTTGCTGGTGTGGCCGTCCAGGGTGTGCAGGGCTGTTCCGGTGGTCGGGTCCCACAACCGAATTACCCCATCGTTGCCGGCTGACGCCAGCCAGCGGCCGTTCGGGTCAGCGGTCAGCGCCCAGACCCCGCTGGTGTGGCCGTCCAGGGTGCGCAGCGCGGTTCCGGTGGTCGGGTCCCACAACCGCACCACCCGATCGGCGCCAGCCGACGCCAGCCAACCGCCTTTCGGGTCGGCGGCCAGCGCCCCGACCGAGCCAGTGTGGCCTTCCAGAGTGCGCAGAGCTGCCCCGGTACCCGGATGCCACAACCGCACCACCCCATCGGCGCTCGCTGACGCTAGCCAACCATTCTTCGCATCGGCGGCGAGCGCCCAAACCCTGCCGGTGTGGCCGTCCAGGGTCCGGAGGGCTGTTCCGGTAGTCGGGTCCCACAATCGCACCCCCCGATCGTCGCCAGCTGAGGCTAGCCAGCTGCCGTTCGGGTCAGCGGTCAGCGCCCAGACCCTGCCGGTGTGGCCGTCCAGGGTGCGGAGGGCTGTTCCGGTGGTCGGGTCCCACAACCGCACCGTGCCGTCATCGTGGCTGGTGGCGAGAATGTCGCCGCCATGGATCGTGGCAATGGCGCCGATGGGTGAGGTGGATTCGAGCTGTACCTGCGCCAGTGAGCCGGGGGAGGCGGTGCCGAACGTGCTGGCCGTCCCGGTCAGCGCCCCGCTATCAAGGATGGCGCCTACCAGGACTGCACGGTCCAGCCGGGCTCCGGCCAGCCGGGCCGCCCGGAGATCCGCGCCGATCAGCCGGGCCCGGCTCAGGTCCGCCTCGCGCAGGTCGGCGCCGGTGAGGTCGGCGCCGTCCAGCCGGGCCGCGATCAGCTGCGCCCGGTGCAGGGTGGCGCCCCGCATCGCGCGGGGCAGCACCGCGCCGGACAGGTCGGCTGCGGTCAGGTCCGCCCCCGTGAAGTCATGGGTGGACAGGTCCCGGCCGCGCAGGTCCGCACCTGCGTAGTTCACCGCCTGCACGGTGATGCCCCGCCGCTGCAGGATCAGCGCCGCGTTCGCCTTGGCGGTCGGCTCAGCGCCGGTGGCGCTGCGGGCGACCCGGCTCGCCCAGCTCACCACCGTGTCGTCGCCCGCGAGGTCGCACAGGAAATCGACCATCAGCGGGCTCAGCAGACCGCCGGCCAGCCGTTTCTCGTCGCCCTGCGCGGCCCAGCGGGCGATCAGCCACTCCAGCACGGACTGGTGAATGAAGCCGAACGCGTCCTCGCCGACGCGCACCAGCACCGTGCTGGAACCCACTGCCTGCGCCGCTTCGGCCGGTCGCATCTGCAGCCGGGCCAAGTCGGTGACCTTCGCTGCCGCGCTGCCCAGCTCTGCCGCCCGGACGGCGACCTCGCCACTGCGCCACAGGTGTAGTGCGACCTCGCCGAGCGCGTCGAGCCGCTCGGCCACCGACAGCGCTCCCGGGCCACCCGGCTCGTCCTGCCGCTGATACTCGTGCTCCAGCCAGGTGGTGAGCAGCCGCTCGTAGAGCCGCCCGGCGGTGATCGGCTGGTCGTCGTCGGCAAGGTTCTCGTCGGTGAGCAACCCTTCCTGGTACCAGCGGATCATGAAACTGAGCATTCGCGGGTTCTCGGCCAGGCTGAGCAGGTCCCGGACGTTGCCCAGCAGCGTCAGGAAGTGCTCCGCTTTCGCCTCGTCGTCGAAGTCCTCCTTCACCAGGGTTCGCCGCTGGCCGGCGTCCAGCGGGAGCAGCCGCATGATCCGGGACCCGGGCAGTGCCTGCGCCTGGCCGCCCAGCGCGGTGCGTACGTCGCGGTCGGTGGCGAAGTACTGGTGGCGGCTGGTGACGATCACCTTGGCTGCGCCGTCGGCCGCCTCCCGCAGGGTGTTGAAGTGGTCGACCACCCGGTCGTAGTCGGTGCGTTGGGCCAGCTCGTCGAAGCCGTCAAACAGCAGCGCGACCTTCCCTTCCCGCAGCAGGTAGCGAAACGACGCCCGGTGGTAGCTGTCCTCGCTGCTCATGTGCTGGGCCAGCAGCTGGTCGAGAGTGCGGCCTTTGGTCAGTTCCCGCATCGTGACCAGCACCGGGACCAGCCCGGAGTCCTCCCGGCCCAGCCGCTCGGCCAGGGCGCGCAGCAGGGAGGTCTTGCCGGTGCCGAAGTCCCCCAGCACCAGGATGAATCGCGGACCGTCGGTGTCCAGCAGGTCCATGATCTGCTCGGCGGCCGTGATCGGGCGGGCGGTGGTCTCGCCCAGCTCCGACCACCGCTTGTCCACATGCCGCCGCAGCGGGTACTCGGGATCGGCGCGCAACCGTTGGGTCTGCGCCGCGAGGTAGCCGTGGTGCTCCCAGACGTGCTGATACTCGGCGAAGTCTCGCAACCAGAGGTGATGTTCGCGGGCTGCGTGCTCAATGTCGGGGCTCGTGAGCCCACCCCGATACACCAACTCTGGTTCCCGCTCCGTGGTGACCTGGTCGCAGACCGCGGCACGGAAGCGAGCGACGGCCTCAGCGTCGACCGGCCCGTCGCACACCCCGACGACGAGCTCCTTGGTCCACGGACCGCGGATGTAGCGCACCACCAAATGCTCGAACTCGGCCCCTTTCGGGCCGCAGCTGCGCTCGATGATCTCCGCACCGGACGTCGAACGGTCCTGGTCGGTGCGCAACCGGCAGACCTCACGAACCCGGCTGAGGAAGTCGCGCCCACGCCACCCGCCGTCCAGGGCGTCGCGCCGCTGTTCACTCCGGTCCACGATGGTGATCGTAGATACCGGTCAGCCGCCGGCTGCGCGGACCACTGGCTGAGGTAGCGAGCTGCCTCATATCGGCTCAGCTGGGGTAGCCTGGGAAACCTGAGCTGCCGACATCACCCAGGAGCCATTCATGCCGGGCCGCCGGACACTGCTCGCCGTTATCGCCTCCACCGCCTCGGCCTTTGCTTCGCTTATTATTCTGGCTGCGCCGGCCAATGCGGAAACCTGTGAAGGCACGATCAACGCCGACGGTAACTGCGAGTTCTTCGCGCAAGGCTCGTGCCCACCGGGCTCGACTCAAATCGGTGCTTTCGCCGACGGCACGAAAAGATGTGTGCGCCCGGCGTAGTCGCGTCGTCGTCGGTGTTCTAGGACGACGATCCGTTCCGGTGGGGTGGGGATACTGCCGAGTGTGCCGTCAGTCTGTGGGGAAGTCGAACTCGCCGAGGCGGACGCCGGCCGTGAAGGTTTCCCATTCGGCGCGGGTATAAAGGATCGCTGCGCCGTCGGGGTGATGGCTGTGGCGCACCCCGACCCGGCCGGAGCCGTCGCGCAGCGGCCCGGCCTCCACACAGCTCATACCGTTGTTATTACTTTGGCTGCTGATGTGCCAGGCGACGTTCGCCAACTCCGCACGGCTTGCCGCGCTGGTCGTGCTCATCACAGCTCATTCGCCGTGGCTGCGATCAATGCGGCTGACTCCTTACTGTTGAGCGCCAGGGCGCTGAGTTGATGGTACCAACCGAAGTCCTCAACAAATTCCTGGTCGAGGCTGGTTGAAACTGGTGGTGCACTCACTACTTGACACCAGTGACTGCCGATCGATCGCCGCGGCCACCGCGCACGCCCCGCCCCTGGTGGTGGCCGACGAGCCGACTGACGCCCTGGACGTCACCACCGCCGCGGGAATCCTGCACCTGCTGCGCGCCACTGGCGCCAACGGCACCGCAATCGTCATGGTCAGCCACGGCGAGGCGGCCCTCGGCGTGCTCGCCGACCGCGTGCTGCGCATGGACCACGGCGCCGTCCAAGCCGCTCGCACGGCACAGCAGGTCGATCACGAAGCCACCGGGGCCTGGCCTTGAAAGCCAGGCCGCAGCTATGCGCCAGTCGGTAGTCAACGTGCGAGGCCGTCACGACTTGCCGCGGTGTCTGCCGGCAGTGCGCGTCAGGTCCACACGTCTGCCGCCGGCAGGGCGACGAGCCGGTCTCCGAACGGCAGCCGGCGAGTTCCGGTGTGCAGCACGATTCCGGCCACGAACTCACCCGAGGCCCGGTCCACGCCTTCGCGAACGAGCGCAAGCCCTCGAAAGTCTTCCGGCCGCGGGGTGGAGGTCGCCTTGACTTCCACAGCGACTACCCGGCCGTCGGCGGCCTCGAGGATGGCGTCCACCTCCGTCCCGTCGCGGTCGCGGAAGTGGAACAGCCGCGCGGGGGTATCGCACCAGGTGAGCTGCTTGACCAGTTCGTTGACGATGAAGGTCTCGAACAACGGCCCGGCCGCTGGATCGGTGGGCCGGCGCAGCGCGGCGGTCTGCTTGCCGAGCAGGCTGGCGGCAACCCCGCTGTCACTGAAGTAGAGCTTCGGACGCTTGACCACCTTCGCGGTGAGGTTGCGGCTCCACGCGGGAACCCGATGAATCAGGAACACCGTTTCCAGCCATGGCTCGTAGCTCGCCGCGGTCGCCCGATCAATCCCCAGACGCTGGGCCACGGTGCTCAGTACCAGCTCCTGGCCCGTCGTGCTCGCGAAGTAGCGGACCATGGCCGCCAGGGCATCCGCGCGCCGGATGTCGCCTGCCACCTCGATCTCGCGCCGCAGGACGGTGTCGACGTACTGGTCGAACCACCGGCGACGCGCACGCTCACTGAACCCCTGCACGCCTGGATAGCCGCCCGTGCACAGCCGGTCGAAGTAGTGGTCCCGCTCGGGCGCCGGACCCCGGTGGCCGAGGAGCTGGCCGATCCCACGGAAGCCGCGGTCGACGAAGTCATCTCCTCCGCCGGTCAGCTCTCCCTGAGACAGCGGCCACAGGGTAGTGATGTCGACCCGCCCGGCGAGGCTCTCGGAGATCGCCGGCACGGTGAGGAAGTTGCTCGATCCGGTCAGGATGTACTGTCCTGGCCGGTTGTCCCGGTCGACGACCACCTTCACCGCCAGGACCAGCGGCTCGCCCACCCGCTGGATCTCGTCGATCACCAGCGGGGTGCCGAGCACGGCAAGGAACGTCGGCGGATCGTTCCTGGCTGCGGCGAGATCGTCCGCGTTATCGAGACTGACCACCGCCGCCCCCTGCCGCTGCGCGAGGGCAAGCGCAAGGGTCGACTTACCGACCTGTCTAGCGCCATGGATGACGAGGACCCGGAAGTCGGCGAGCGACGCCGTCGCAACGTCCATCATGCGGCGCGGGACGAGCGGGTCGGGAAGCTGAACCATGCGCGCATAGTAGGCGATCATCAGCGCTTCGTCGAAGATCTAGGCACCATCTAGTCAGTATTCTTGCCGACGTTTCGTCGGAGCCTTCACCTACACTTTGTCGCTGGGCGCAGGATCTGTTGATCTCGTTTGCGCACACCAGTGACGGGCCAGTTCCAGCGGCGCTGCCAGTGGTGGCGACACCTGGTCGACGAGGTAGCCGCAGACGGACACCCGCTGTGGTCGATGTCGCCGCGCTACCACGACGCACGCAACCCCTTCAGTGCCCGTCGGGGATGACGACGTCGGACCAGTCTTCGTGCTTGTCGATGGTCAGGGCTGTGCTCCACCCTGCGGCGCACATCATCGTCGAGCATCATGTCAGTGGCCACACTCGAGGCGGCGCAGGCCGGCCTGCCCAAGCTGTCGGCTGCGATGCGAGTGTTCCGCCGCTGGGCGCAACGGCGTGGCCTGGTGCCCAGCGAGACCGGCCACGTCGCCCGGACTCGTGACCGCAGGCCGCTGCGCTTCAGCGTCAGTGGAACGACCGAGCCGGTACGCCTGCCGGAACCGGTCCACCGCCGCGTTGTTCCACGGCCGCCGTGAGCCGATCAAGATAGGGCTGCGGATTCACTACCGTGATTGCCCAGTCCGTCCCGCACCCCGCGCACGACCATGCCTGCACCCTCGGTGAGATTCCGGTCGGCTGCACCCCGCTGGTAGCCCCGCAGCCGGGGCAGGAGTCGTCTCCGTCGGTGGGTAAGGGTGCCACGGTCATCGCGATGTGACCTCTCAACGTGGAACCGGCCGGGCCACCGGGAGCCTCTCGGGAGCCGGGGGACTCCCTCTCCACCGGTGGCCCGGCCGGGGTCTAGTGGTGGTGGTCTCGTGCCGCGCTGCGCAGCTGCATGTACCGAGCGTGGCCAGCGTCGGTGATCGTGATTTGGTGTCGCCCGGTGCTGGTGGGGTTGGCCAGCGCCTGGATCGCCCGGCGACGCGTCAACAAGTCTTCCACGAAGACGTCGTTGTCGGCGTTGGCGCCACGGTCCGCGTTGTTCAGGAACAGCATCGCTAGCGTCTCCCCCGGGGTGAGGGGGGACGGTTCAGCGGGGGAATGGGTCAAGGGTACGTCGTTGGCGGTGTTGGTCACGAGTGACGAGAATGAACGCGATCAAGCCCGTGGTGTCTCCGCCGAGGGACATCGCCCGGATGGGCTACACCGGCAGACCGGCCCGGTAGGCCATCCCCCGCAGTTCTCGGCCAAGGGCGTCCTGCTGTAGGTGAATGGTTACCAGCTCCGCGAGTGTGCCGCGGGCTAGCGGGCTGCGGTGCAGGTGCAGCGGCGAGATCGTCTCAGCGCGCCGCAACGCCAATATCGTGTCTTTCCGGCGGCCTCGCATCCGGGCCAGTGCTCGGCCGTAATCCACCCAATACGCCGCCCGGCGAGTCACGTTCGGGTGCGCCTCTGGATGCAGGCTTTCCGCGGTCGTCACCGCCCGTTCGTAGTCGCCGCTTTCTAATGCCTCCGCTACGCGCCACAGACCTACGTTGATGGGCCCGAAACCCATCCAGAAGGCATTGCCCTCCCCGGCATGCCGCGCCAGTTCCGCGGCATGCTCCAGCGGGGCCTGCACATCTCCGGGTCGGTTGTCCGCAGCAGCCACCAGCGACCGGGACAGCGCGAGCATGCCGTCGAGCTGCAAACCGCCGCTGGTGTCCGTAGGCACCGTCACCGAATCAAGCGCGTTCTGAGCGAGACCGAATGCACCGGCGGTGAGCATCACTCCCACCGACCCGACCGTCGCGATACCCATCGCAGTGGGGTTGTCCAGGTCTCCTGCCGCATGCCGGGCCACAGTCGCGGATTGGGACCGCAGATCCACCGGCCCGCCGACTACCCGCAGCCACGCGCTGGTGCCCTGGGTATGCAGCAGCACCGTGAGGGAGAGCAACTCTGCGACGTCGCGACCGGCGTAGATCGAGGTAGCAAGGTCTCGGATCAACTCCGGTAAAGCAGCGCCAGCCTCATCCTGGCGATCGCAGCGGCAGCGCGCGTCGAGCACGGCCGTCACCCTGGCGCGCAGTGCCTCCACCGGGACCACCCGTCCGCCGGGCTGGCCCTCGTTCACGGCCATCAGCGCGAGTCGCACCGCTGCGATCCCGGCATCTGCGTCACCGTCGACAGGTGCCGGGATGGGTAGCGCCGTCAATTCCGAGGGCGAGATCTGCAAGGCGTTAGCCAGCGCCACGATCTCCGAGCGACGGTCGAGGGCTCGCTCCCCCCGCTCAATCCGGGACAGGTGCGCCTTGCTGATTCCAGCCAGCCCGGCGATCACCCGCAGCGACTTCTTCCGGGAATTACGGATCTGGCGCAGCCGGGCACCGATTGTGCGCGCGTCCTCGAAGTCCACGAAGAGCCTCTCCCCACCCGGTTCGCCTCACCGATGCCCCGGGGAGCGACCCCGGGGCCAAACGCCTCGGTGAGGAGGTAGCGACAAGGCTACGCCCGACGCCCCGTGGTCACTGTGGGCGTGGATTACGACGGCGTGGTGGCGTTGCCCGAAGCGATCTTGATCGACCTCCGAAGCGGACGGGGCGGCCTGTGGGGTCGGCATGAGATGTTCGACCCGATCCGCGGCAACGCCTGCGCCTGGCCGCCCGGCGCGGTGCGTACGTCGCGGTCGGTGGCGAAGTACTGGTGCCGGCTGGTGACGATCACTTTGGCCTCGCCGTCGGCTGCCTCCCGCAGGGTGTTGAAGTGGTCGACCACCCGGTAACGCGACGTGAACCGCGATTCTGCTCCGAATGGCGCTCGACAGCGGCCGTGAGTCGCCATTCTGCTCCGAATAGCGGTCGGCGGCGGCTGTGAACCGCTATTCGGCTCCGAATGGCGACTCACGGTCACGCTCAGCGTCTGGGAGGTGTGAGACGGGCGGCCATTGCGGGAGACGTCTGCAAAACTCGGCTCAAGTATCACACTTCTAACGGGGCTGCGCCCCAGCCCGACGAGCCATGCCGTGGCTGGCTTCCGCTTTCAGGCCAGACTCACGCAAGGACCCGCGGTCAGGGTGACCGACCGCCGCCACTCGCTTCGCCTAGATGTGTTGACCGTGACGCGAAATGCGTATGTGCAGGTCAGATGCTCTGTCGTGCGCTGTGGAGCGAGCGCTACCCACGCTACGCCCCTCGGATCTGACCCGCGAGCACCAAACTTGACTCGATCTTACCGACTTTGCCGGCCCTAGCTCTCCTAGCGTCCAAGGGGCGCTAGAAGTTGTGCCCTGCGTTACCGTCCCGGGTGGCAACCCGTCCGGCATTCCGTCGGCGGTCGCAACGCAAGGAGCCGGGATGCCGCGCTTGATCGCTCGGATCTGGCGGGGGCTGCGCGGCCCCGTCCAGTGGTGGATTCTCTGGGTTGGCCACGCCCAGTTCATCGCGGGTATCACCGGGCTCGTCCGCAACGACGCCGGGCATGTCCTGCTGCTGCGGCACCGGCTCTGGCCTGCGCAGCACCCGTGGGGCCTGCCGACGGGCTACGCGAGACGCCGGGAGACCTTCGAGGCCACCATCGTCCGCGAAGTCAAGGAAGAGACCGGTCTGGACGTCACCGTCGGCCCGCTCCTGCATCTGACCAGTGGCTACCAGCTCCGAATCGAAGTCGCCTATGCGGCGCAGCTCGCCGGTGGCGAGCTGAAGCTCGACTCGCTGGAAGTCCTGGAAGCCGGCTGGTTCCCGGTCACCGACCTGCCAGCCGGGATTCTGCCCGCCCACCGGCAACTCATCGAGGTCACCGCCGCCCAGGACGCCAACACCACGGAGGATAGACGCCAGCGGTGAGCACCTCATACTCGGCGCGGGCCTGGCTGGCGATCCATGCCAGCCGCTAGAGATGCGATGCTTGAGTCGTCACTGGAGGTAGTTCAGTTTGTGCGTCCTCGGACGAAGGGGGTTGCCGTGGCGAAGGCGAGGCAGCGACTGCGAGCCGACGAACTGGCCACTCAGGCAGAAATAGGAGACTGGATATCGGGTATTCCCGAGACTATTATTATGCAGCCCACCACGTTGTGCAACCTGGACTGCACCTACTGTTACTTGTCTGACCGGAAGAAAAAACGTGACATGTCGCCTCAAGTAGCCAGGGCGATTGCGTCGAGCATTCCGGCGATATGTCCACAATTCGGAAGTTTGGAAGTCGTCTGGCACGGGGGAGAGCCGCTGGCAATTGGATCTGGCGGACTGGTGGAGCTTCTTGAACCCTTTGAGTCGCTTCGTCAAGCTGGACAGATTCGCCATACGATTCAGACAAACGCGACACTGATCAACGATGAGTGGTGCGACCTTTTCATGATCTACAATATCTCCGTTGGTGTAAGTATTGACGGTCCGCGGGATGTGAATAGCAATCGGGTCGACCGACGCGGCTTTCCAATTTTCGACCGCATCATCGCCGGAATCGAAACCATGAAGAGCCATGGCATCCCTTTCTCGGTGATTGCCGTCATAGATCACGAGAGCGTCGGCCGCGCTCGAGAGATCCTTGATTTTCTCACGGAGCTGGAGTGCCCGCTTGTCGGGTTCAATATGGAAGAGAAGGAAGGGGTGAACATCCACCGTCGTACTCCGACCATGGCGCAAGCCAGAAATTTCTGGCAAGACGTTTTTCTATGGAGCAAGAGTAATCCCCAAATGAGGGTCAGAGAAGTTGACCGGCTGCTTGATTTTCTCTCCCTGGGGCAAGCGGCTCGTCACGCCGATGGAAAACACGACCTCATCCCCACTGTCGCATGGAACGGAGATGTCGTGGTCCTCTCCCCCGAACTCCTGGGGACCTGCGCCCCGCTGTACGGTGACTTTATCGTTGGCAACGTGCTGACCGACCCCCTGCCTGCGATCCTGAACCGCGCATTCAAATTTTCCTATGTGCGCGAATTCCAACTCGGCATCGAGCAGTGCAAGGCGACCTGCGAATTCTTCGCATACTGCCAGGGGTCACACGCCGGCAACAGGTACTTCGAGCACGGTACCTTCACCGCAACTGAAACCGAGCACTGCAGGACATCGACGCAGGCGCTCATCCTCGCGCTCCACGACATCGCCTCGAATGGACTCTGAGATGAACATCCTCGAACAGCTTGCCACCATGCAAGATCCAGGAATCCGAAAAATGATCGAAGACCGCCAGAAATCAGCCTCTGAAAATAACGTGAGCGAGTCAAGCGCGGTTGAATTCGACAACCGGCCGACCTGGGACAACTGGTCCAAGCAGCCCGATCCTTTCAAAAAGAAGAAGACTACCTATTTCCGCAATAAATAGCGAGTATTAGTCAGATATCCCACATCCTTCTCGGACGGGTGGTCATGAATGGAAGTAGTGAGGTATGGTCGTTCGGAGATCGTATTGCCTTATATCGAGAACGACCTGCGCGTCGTCGACGACCTGGACTGCAACGAGCCGCTGCCCGGTCATCTGTATGCCGACCGTCGAGTCCGCCATATTTCGGTCACAGGAGGCAGGCTGACGAGTGGTCGAATGGTAAAAATCGAGGCTGAGCGTGTCACCTTCACGGAAGTGAGATTCAACTCAGAACAGATCGAGCATTGCCTTTTCGTTTCATCCGAATGGGATCATTGTAGCTTGTCGCGCGTGGTTTTTCGCGACTGTAAGATCCTCGGCGCGAGCTTTATCAAGAACAAATGGGCAAATGTCCTATTTGACAGATGTAAGATCGAATACAGCACGTTCGAGTCCATAAATTCTAGTGCGCCAGTCGTATTTGTGGACACGCAGTTCAGACAGGTGACGTTCACTGGATGCAACTTCCCCCAGGGGCACATGTCAGGCTGCGAATTGGCATCCGTGGAGTTCTTCGGTGGCGGCTATCATGAGTTTGACCTCAGAGGAAACGACCTGTCAACAATCCGTGGCGCAGCGAACCTCAATGGGGTGTTCGTCTCGTCTGCCCAGCGCTGGCAGCTGGCGGAAGCCCTCGTTTCCGAACTTGACCTACACTATCTCCAGGACGGTGATCAATGAACGATCAAGATCGCCAGAAGCGTGAATGGATGGAGGGGAATCTGCGGTGGGCCGCCGATCAATTCGCTGTCCGGCCGGTGGGTGACGTGGTCCATACCAGCCGATACCACTCGGTTGGCACGCGAGTCCGCATAGGAGCCGGAGACAGGTGGCTCAGAGTTGCCTGTGAGGATCCGGAATGGGGTGTGGGGAACTACTTGGAGGGCGCCGTCAGTGCGAACAGCATCCAGGGAGTACCCAAGCCCTACGTTATGCGCTGGAAGGAGTGGAAGGACAACGGCCGGAGGCTACGTGGTGAGCTCAGCACTTTCGCGCCTGGCTCAACAATCTGCAGGGACATGGTGCTCAGCGCCGAGCCGACACTCTCCGATCATTGGCTGGCTCAGCTGCGTGCGGCCCTCGGCGCTATTGCCAGCCATCCCCTCCCTGATCAAGGACTTGATCCAAATTATCTCAACCACGGGCTCATGGCTTTCTTCGGGATTACGGTGGATTTTACTGCGGTGATCTGGACTACTGCACACAACGACCTACACTGGGCGAACATCACCGCGCCTGATCTTGTCATTCTCGACTGGGAGACGTGGGGACGGGCACCGGCCGGCTACGACGTCGCCACCTTGTATTGTACGAGCCTGCTCTGCCCAGAGATCGCCCAGCGAATCCGCGACGCCATGGCCTCTCTGCTGGACACAGCCAGCGGACGGATCGCTACCCTCGCGGCCACTGTTCGCCTCCTACGGTTCATCGACTGCGGCGACTATCTCCCCCTCGCCAAGCCGCTTCGAGATCATGCACTCCAGGTGATCCGAAGACATTTCTGATCGGCGCACCGAGAGCCACGATGTCAACCTGGTGACTCGTTCGCCCGGCGGCGTCGTTGACGGCACCGTAGAGCGTGAGGTCACGTAAGCCTGGATCTTCGGTGAGCAGGTATCGGGCTTCGCGGAAAAGCGGGCTAGCTGGGTTGAGCACCGTCCGGACCACCCAGTTTGCCCTGCCAGCGCCGCCCCGACACCACACCGAGCGTCGCCCCCGCAGTGTCATCGACCGCAAAACGAGCAAGGTCGTCCCACTCGTCGTCTCGGTAAAACATCTCCGACGGCTTGCGCGGCAGTTCCACGTCGAGTCTGCCGTCAGTCGGTGGGGAAATCGAACTCGCCGAGGCGGACGCCAGCGGTGAAGGCTTTCCATTCGGCGTGGGTGTAGACGATCGCTGCACCGTCCGGGTGGTGGCTGTGGCGCACCGCGACCCGGCCGGAGCCGTCGCGCAGCGGCCCGGCCTCCACGCAGCTCATGCCGTTGGAGTCAGTCCGGGTGCTGATGTGCCAGCCGACGTTCGCCAACTCCGCACAGCTCGCCGCGCTGGGTCCGCCGGTCGTGCTCATTACAGCTCCTTCGCCGTGGCCGCGATCAGCGCGGCCGACTCCTTACTGTTGAGCGCCGTGGCGCTAAGCTGATAGTACGCCTGCCGGAACCGGTCCACCGCCGCGTCATCCTCGACGTACAACGCACCGCCCAGGGTGTCCACATTGGCCACATCGGGGTAGGGGTCGGGCATCTCGAACAGCCAGAAGGAGCCGTCCATGCCGGCATGCGCGCCGCGGCCCAGCGGGAGCACCCGGACCTCCACAGTCGGCTGATCGGCCACCTCCAGCAGCTTGGCGAGCTGGTGGTGCGTCACCTCCGGACCGCCGATGACGCGGCGCAGCACGGACTCGTCCACCACCGCGGCGAAGTCGACCGGCGCCTCGCCGCTGAGCATCTGCTGGCGGGTCATCCGCAGCTTGATCCCTTCCTCGATCTGCTCTTCGGGGGTGTCGGCCGCCGCGTCGTTACGAATCAGCGTCTCGGCGTACAGCCGGGTCTGCAGCAGCCCGGGCACCAGCATCGACCCGTAGGTGCGCAGCCGCTCGGCGCGACACCAACTTGCCGCCGGCTGCGGTGATCGCGGACGGCGAACGCCGCCGGGAGCTGACGACTCGGCTTGATGTGGGTGGCGATGTCGTAGTGCCCGCGGCACAGGTTCTGGACGAACGCATATCCTGCGCAGATCACTCCCGCTGCCGTATTCGGCCGGTCGCGATTACCCGGGTACCCTTGGTCGGGTTGTCAGCGAGGTGCTCCGCGCTCTGCTGCCACACCGTGCGGCTCAGGAACACGGGGTGTCGAAATCGTGCCACTATCCAGAGTTTTTGTCCCGTGCAGCTGTTCCCGCACCAGATCCAACGGTTGGTTCATCGCGAAGTCGAGACTCGCCGAGACTGTGCACCGTGGTCGTCGACGCCAGAATCGCCACGACCACGTTGTCCGCCGGCAATAGTTGCACTGACCCCGTTTGTCGATTTGATGCTTGCGTAGCACCATGACCACACCCACAAGTAGTCGACCTGTGTGCTCATCGCGTGCTGTGAGTGTAGGTGGCTGTATTGTTCCAAGTTGGTGAGCGAGCGTTTCGAGCCGTTCCAAGAGCACACGGTAACGGGTCTGCCAGACGTTGCTCACGACTCGGCGCAAGGCTCGACGGTTTGCGGTGGAAAGGTAAGCGGTCCGGCGATGAGAACTTCACCGTCAACAACTGCTCCACGCACCCCATCGGCTCGACGCTGCAACCGCTCGCCTGCCGCAATCAGCCACAGGGCATACTTGTGCTGTTCGGCAGCAGTGGCGGTGTCCTCTATGATGCGCATGGCGAAGGGCACCATGGCAGTATTAAGGCGCGCCAAGTCGGCCAGCAGCTCCCGATCTTCCCGGATCATGGGGTGCCACCCGGGTTGCTGCCTCGTGCGGGCTGTGTGGTGCCGAAGGCTGCTGCCGGCTTACGCCGCAGAGGCATGGCGTCATCCGGCACAGCGGTACCCGGCCGGATACTGCGGCCGATGCCGCATTGCCCGTGAGTCTGGTTGTCACCGTGACGCACGTCGTCGGTGACGTGGCCTGCCTGGTTGCCTTGGTGATGCACGTCCCGTTACCTGTCTGTGCGGCGTCTTCCGTTGGCGGCACCCAGGACCGGGACACCGGACAGGTGCAGACGGGGTCGGGGACAGTCCCGCGTGAGATACACCAGCTCAGCGTTCAACCCGGCCCTGGGGCCATGGGAGGAGAGCCAAAGGCGTGGCCGCTGACGTGGGCCACGACGCGAACCACGATCACGTACCTGTTCACCAGCCCTACTACCCTGAGCAGATCGGGAAGGGGGTCAGATGAGCCGGGAACCGGAAGTCATCATGGTGCAGCGCCGTCAGCTCGGCTCGGCATTAGCTACGTTCCGGCAGGCAGTTGAGCTGAGCCAGGCCCAGGTTGGCACGGAGACCAACTACGACCGCACCTCGATCAACAAGATCGAGCGCGGCCACCAGTTGCCGGATCGGCCGTTCTGGCAGGCCGTGGACCGGTTGCTGGAGGCCGGGGGTGCGCTGGTGAAGCAGTACGATGAGCTGGTTGCGAGCAAGCGCGATCATGTCGAACGGCAACGGCAATCCAGTAGGGCGCACCATCAGGCGGACGCTCAGCGCTTGCGGCGCACAGGGCAGCCGACGGTTGCTGCACCGGTGGGTGCCGCAGAGGATGCAGTCTCAACAGCACCCTTTGTCCTTCCAGTGACTTCCTATGCCGACACGGCCTACCTCGAAGCAGTCCATCAGCACATCTGGCGCATTGTCGAGTTGGATAATCGTTTTGGTGGCAGTGATCTGGCTCGCTTGGCCGTGCGATTCTTCCGCTCACTGCACCAGCAACTCGGCACGGGTGCCTACGATCCGGCTATTGAACGTGACCTGCAGGCCGCGGCGGGCGAGGTCGCCGAGGTCGCCGGATGGCTGCTCTATGATGCCGATCGGCAAGACGATGTGCGGCGCATGAACCAGGAGGCACTCTACTTCTCCCGCCTGGCCGGCGACCGGAGTATGGAGCTACTCACCCTGCAGAATGCCAGTATGCACGCCGGTCATCTCGGGCGACCCCGTGAAGCGCTGCATCTCGCGCGCTCGGTCTTGGAGAGCCGCGACCGGCTCTCGCCGCGCGTGAAGACACTCTTCCTGATGCGCAAGGTTCGCGCTCTGGTGCAAGGCGGTGACGAGCAGGCGCTCGGGCTGTTCGACCAAGTGCGCTCTCATTATCAAGACGGCATGCGAGATGACGATCCACAGTGGGCGTGGTGGGTGAACGAGCACGGGTTGGCCTGGCACGAGGGTATGGCGTTGATGGACCTCGGACGTCCCGGGGAGGCGGTTGAGAAGTTCGAGCAGCTGGTGTGGAAGATGGCAGCACATCACCTGCGCGATCGTTACCTGCATCTGGGGTATCTGCTGAGTGCGCAGGTGCAGGTGGGTGCCTGGAGCGATGCCGAGACGACCATGTGCCAGATCGCGACCATGGCCGGTGATGTGTCGTCGACGCGCGCAGTCGTGCTGCTCGCCGCGATACTGACCGAGCTTCAGCGCAAGCCGGCGCCACGAAGTACACGCGAGATCGGCGAACAGTTGAGGACACTCTTGAATCAGGCTGCTTAAACCCCTCTAAGGAGCGTCATGGCCGTCGATGACGAGCTGAGCATTCAGACCAACTCCGAGCTCGACCAACACTTTCTCAGTGATCCTGCCAAGCTGGCCTTGCTCATCGAAGCGGCAGGAATCCAGCCGGCTGACCACGTGCTTGAGGTGGGAGCCGGCATTGGGACGGTAGCCGAATGCGTACCAGCGTGTCAGAGTCTGACGGTCATCGAGTGCGACGTCAACCTCATCTCCCATCTGAGCAAGCGGGTCCCACATGCCCAGGTTGTCCAAGGTGACGCATTAAGTATCCTGCCAACGGTGCGCTGCGATGTGTTACTGAGCAACCTGCCATCCAGATTGACGCCGACCCTTGTCGGGATGCTACCAAGCCTGAATTTCCGGGTAGCGATTGTCACGGTCCCATCGATTGGCGAACTGGCATCGCTGGAAGGTGCTTTTATGCTTGAAGCTGTCACGGTGCTCGAACCCCATGACTTCTGGCCGCAACAGGCAGGGAGAGTCGCGGTTGCAAGAATTACCCGAGTCTCAGCGTCTACGGGTTGACTTGCAGCTATGCGACCCTTGCCGACTCAAGTCTTTCACCGGAGAATCCTAAACCGCCGACAGTGCCCATGATCCTTTCATGTCGCAGGCCCACCGCCGGGCGTCGGCGGCGCGGAGGTAGGTCCCGTAGTCCAGCGTCGCTGCCCCAGCCCGGTGCGCAGCGCGTCCCAACCGGTCCAGCGCCGGTGCAACAGTGAAGTTCATCTCGACACGCAACAATCGGGCGAGGTTCGCCGATACTCTGCGGAGGGAGTCGCGGCGGGGTCTGCCCCGGATCGCCGACTCGCAGCGACGGGGGATGCGTGATGATCGACAAACTCAGAACACGCCACGGTCACCTCGACGTCCCGGGTGTGGTGCCCACCGGAACCTCGGGATATCACGCGTTCAGGACCACGTGGTCGGCTCGCGTCAGGGTCGGCGCCCTGGCCGGGTTGTTGATCGCGGCGCTGGTGATCGCAGGAGGCGAACTCAACCAGGCTGCCGCGGCTCAACGCACCGCCATCGACCCCAGCTCGCTGACCCAGACGGGCTTCGTGCCCAGCCGGTACCACGGCGACCGCTCGAACGAGATCAACTCGGTGGCGTTGTCCCCGGACAGCCGCGTTCTGGCCGTCGCAGGCCGCGACGTCGTGCTGTGGGACCTGCGCGACCGCCGCCAACCGCGCCGCCTCGGCGAGCCTCTCACCGGTCACCCCGAGCCGGTGATCTCGGTGGCGTTCTCCCCGGATGGGCACACGGTGGCGACCGGCAGCGCCGACAGCTCCTTCATCCTGTGGGATGTCACCGATCCCCGCCGGCCGCGCCGCCTCGGCCGGGCTCTCGCCGGTCCGGGCTGGGTGGTCTCGGTGGTGTTCTCGCCCGACGGGCGCACGCTGGCCACCGCCAGCGGCGACCGGACCATTGATCTGTGGGATCTGAGCGATCTCAGCGAACCGCGCCGCCTCGGCCGGTCGCTGCCCGCTTTCGCCGGCGCGGTGGCGTTCTCCCCGGACGGCCGTACTCTGGCCATTCCCAGCGAGGACCGGACTGTCACGCTGTGGAATGTCACAAATCGCAGCCGACCTCGCCGGCTTGGTCAGCCCCTCACCGGCCATGCCGGCGCGGTAGTCACCCTGGTGTTCTCCCCGGACAGGCGCACCTTGGCCACCGCCGGCGCCGACCGGACCGTCATTCTGTGGGATGTCACCAATCCCAGCCGACCGCACCGCCTCGGCCGGCCCCTCACCGGTCACACCGAGCCAGTGGCCTTGATGGCGTTCTCCCCGGACGGCCGCACCCTGGCCACCGCCGGCGACGACCAGACCGTCATCCGGTGGGATCTCACCGACCGCAGTCAACCTCGCCGGCTTGGCCGGCCCCGCACCGACCACACCGCCGGCGCGCGCTCAGTGGCGTTCTCTTCCGACGGGCGCACCCTGGTCACCGTCAGCGACGATGAGACCGTCACGCTGCGGGATCTCACTCGGGGGATATGACCCGGCGGCCCTTGCCGCATCGGACTGGAGCCTGCGCGGGTCGTATTCCACCCCGCCGCGGCCAACCGGCGGGCCGGCAATGGTCCAGCGCCGACCTGGCAGCGGAGTTCATCGTGAGAAGCAACAATTGCAGGAGGTCCACCGATACCTGGTGTAGAGCGTCGCCTCGGGCTCGCCCCGGATTGTCGACTCTCACCGATGGGGGATGCGTGATGATCGACAAGCTCAGAACACGCCACAGCCACCTCGACGGCCCGGGCGCGGTGTCCACCGGGACCTCGGGATATCACGCGTTCATTTCCTACGGTCACACGTCCGACGGTGCTCTGGCGCAGGCGCTGCAGACCGGGTTGGAACGGTTCGCGAAACCCTGGTATCGGCAGCGGGCGCTACGGGTCTTCCGGGACACCACAAACCTGGCCGCCAACCCAGACCTGTGGTCTTCCATCGAGAAGGCATTGGCCTCATCGGCCTGGCTGGTCCTGATGGCCTCGCCGGCCGCGGCACGGTCGGAGTGGGTAAATCGTGAGGTCGCGTGGTGGTTGGCGAACAAGCCGCCACAACGCCTGCTCGTGGTGCTCACCGAGGGCGAGTTCGCCTGGGACGGTGACGCCGGACGCGGGGACGGGGCGGCAGCGGCCTTGCCACCCGCATTGCGCGGCGCTGTCGTTGCGGAACCTCGCTGGGTGGACCTGCGCTGGGCCCGTGACGTGGACCAGCTGGCCCAGTCCGACCCGCGGTGGCAGGACTGCGTGGCCGACCTCGCCGCGGCCGTACGTGAGGTCCCCAAGGATGAACTGCTGGGTGAGCACATCCGCCAGCATCGCCGGACCATGTGGCTGGCGCGTGGTGGCGTCAGCGCACTGGTGGTGCTGGTGATCGCGGCGCTGGTGGCGGCGGTGGTCGCAGTGGGTGAACGCAATCAGGCTGCCGCGGCTCAGCACACCGCCATCGCGCGCCGCATGGTGGCCGAGGCCGACCGGAGCCGGGACACCAACCCCCGTGGTGCGCTCCAACTCGGCGTCGCCGCCAACCACCTTGACCCCAGCCCACTGACCCGGGAGAGCCTGACGCAGACTCTCCTGTCCAGCCGGTACCGCGGTACGCTCACCGGCCACACGAACGAGGTCAACTCGGTGGTCTTCTCCCCGGACCGGAAGACCTTGGCCACTGCCGGTTTCGACCGGACCGTCATTCTGTGGGATGTCACCAATCCCGGCCAACCTCGCCGGCTCGGCCAGCCGCTCACCGGCCACACGTCTGTGGTGTGGTCGGTGGCGTTCTCCCCGGACGGGCGCACCCTGGCCACTGCCAGCAACGAGGTCATGCTGTGGGATCTGAGCGACCGCAGCCAACCGCGCCGTCTCGGTCAGCCACTCCCCGACGATACGAGCGCGGTGTCGGTGGCGTTCTCTCCGGACGGGCGCACCCTGGCCACCGCAAGTATGGACGGCACCGCCAAGCTGTGGGATCTTACCGACCCCAACCAACCCCGCCGCCTCGGTGAGCCCTTTACCCGTACTGGGAACGGCTCGACGTGGTCGGTGGTGTTCTCTCCCGACGGGCGCACTCTGGCCATCCCCAACAGCCAGACCGTCATGCTGTGGGATCTGACCGATCGCAACCAACCCCGCCGTCTCGGTGAGCCCCTCACCGGCCACAGCGCCTCGGCGCACGATGTGGCGTTCTCCCCCGATGGGCACATCCTGGCCGCCACGGCTGGCGACGACCAGACCGTCATCCTCTGGGATCTCGCCGACCGCAACCACCCTCGTCGCCTCGGCCAGACCAGCACCGGCCACACGGGCGTGGTCAGTTCGGTGGCGTTCTCCCCCGACGGGAGCATCCTGGCCACCGGCGGCCGAGACAAGACCGTCATTCTGTGGGACCTCGCCGATCCCGCCCAACCCCGCCGTCTCGGTGAGCCCCTCACCGGCCACACCGGCGCGGTCACCTCGGTGGCGTTCGCTCCCGACGGGCAGACCCTGGCCACCGCTAGCCGGGACCAGACTGCCCTGGTGTGGGATCTGAGCGACCGCGACCAACCTCACCGCCTCGGCCAGCCCCTCACCAGCCAGACCGAGGCGGCGTTGTCCCCGGACGGGCGTACCTTGGTGACCGCCGACACCGGCGGCCCCGCCATCCTCTGGGACGTGAGCGACCGCAGCCAACCCCGCCGCCTCGGCCAGCCCCTCACCGGTCACACCGAGCCGGTGATCTCGCTGGCGTTCTCCCCGGACGGGCACACGGTGGCGACCGGCAGCGCCGACCGCTCCGCGATCTTGTGGGATGTCACCGATCCCAGCCGACCTCGCCGTCTCGGCCAGGCTCTTGCCGGTCCGGGCTGGGTTGTCTCGGTGGTCTTCTCGCCTGACGGGCGCACGCTGGCCACCGCCAGCGGTGACCGGACCATCGACCTGTGGGATCTGAGCGACCTCAGCCAACCCCGCCGTTTCGGGCAGTCTCTCGCCGCTTTCGCCGGCTCGGTGGCGTTCTCCCCGGACGGGCGCACTGTGGCCATCCCCAGCGAGGATCGGGCTGTCACGCTGTGGGATGTCACCGATCGTAGTCAGCCTCGCCAGCTTGGTCAGCCCCTCACCGGCCATGCCGATGCGGTGGTCACCGTGGTGTTCTCCCCGGACGGACGCACCCTGGCCACCGCCAGCTTCGACCGGACCGTCATCCTGTGGGATGTCACCGATCGCAGCCGACCTCGCCGGCTTGGCGAACCCCTACCCGGCCACGTCGACTCGCTGGCCTCGGTGGCGTTCTCCCCGGACAGCCACACGCTGGCCACCGCCAGCGATGACCAGACCATCATCCTGTGGGATCTCACCGACCTCACTCAACCCCGCCGGCTCGGACGGCCCCTCACCGGCCACACCTCCGGTGCGCGCTCGGTGGTGTTCTCCCACGACGGGCGCACCATGGTCACCGTCAGCGGTGACGACACCGTCACGCTGTGGGATATGGCCTGGCTTGCGGAACTGCAGCGCAATGCGGTGTCGGAGGCGTGTATCCGCGCCGGTGGGCCGCTGGACAAGGCGACGTGGGACTTCTATGCACCCGGCCTCCCCTACCAGGACACCTGCGCAGGTCGAAAGAATATTGTCGGGAATTGACCCCAGCACTTGATCGAGCACGTCCGACTCCGATTCGACGGCTGGGCATGCGAAGCGAAATCCGTTTTCTGTGCTTGACTCACTATTGTCCTCAGGTGCGACGTCTCAATCCGACTCGCGTCAGTCGCCCGCGGCGAGCGGTCCAGGTGGAACGGCTGTTCGAAATCCTGGACACTCACCGGTAGGACCGATGGTCGTGGGCCACGCGGGGGTGGGATGTCGACTCAGCGCACCGTGGTGGGACCTTGTGTGGCGGCCAGGCGCAATCTGGTGCTGGCGACGGGGACGTTCGTCATCAATTTCTGGGCGTGGAACCTCATCGCGCCGCTGGCTTCGAGGTATGCCGAGCGGCTGTCGTTGTCGAGCATGCAGACGTCGCTGCTGGTCGCGATCCCGGTGCTGGTCGGCTCGCTGGGCCGGATCCCGGTCGGCGCGTTGACCGACCGATACGGCGGGCGGGTGATGCTCGCGTTGGTGTCATTGGCGTCGACGGCGCCGGTGCTCGCGGTGGCCTTTGCCGGGTCGGTCGGCTCCTACCCGCTGCTGCTCGGATTGGGGTTCTTTCTGGGCATCGCGGGGACGACGTTCGCGGTGGGGATCCCGTTTGTGAACGCATGGTACGAACCGAGCCGGCGTGGGTTCGCGACCGGGGTGTTCGGCGCCGGTATGGGGGGTACGGCCCTGTCGGCGTTTTTGACGCCCCGGCTCGACACCTGGTTCGGCTATGTCGTCACCCACCTGATCGTCGCTGTTGCGCTGGCTGTGACAGCGGTGCTCGTTGTTGTGCTGGCGCGGGATGCGCCCAGCTGGGCGCCCAACACCTTTCCGTTGATTCCCCAGCTCACCGCGGCGGTCCGGCTGCGGGCGACCTGGGAGATGTCGGTCTTGTACGCCATCACCTTCGGAGGTTTCGTGGCGTTCAGTACCTACCTGCCGACCTACCTCAAGGTTGTGTACGGGTTCACCCTCACCGAAGCGGGTACCAGGGCCGCGGGTTTCGTGCTCGCCGCCGTGGTCGCCCGCCCGCTCGGCGGGATCTTGTCCGACCGGCTGCGGGCCAAACCGGTGGTGCTGGTTTCGCTGGCCGGTGCTGCGGTGCTGGCGGTGGTGGTCGCCGCCCAGCCTGCCCCGGAGATCCCCGCCGGGCTCACCTTCCTGACGATGGCGTTCGTCCTCGGGATCGGTACCGGTGGGGTGTTCGCCTGGGTTGCGCAACGGGTGCCTGCAGCGCAGGTCGGTGCGGTGACCGGCATCGTCGGCGCCGCTGGGGGACTGGGCGGCTTCTTCCCGCAGCTCGTGATGGGCGCGACCTACGACCAGGTCGGCCACGACTACACCGTCGGGCTGGTCCTGCTGTGCGTGACCGCGACGGTGGCGTTCGTCGTCACGCTGCTGCGGATGAACCCACGAAGCACCCACGGCTAAGACGTTGGCGGTTCTCTCCGATCGTGAAACTCTGCGGCGCTTGGTTCAGTCACCACACCTGCGCAGGTCATTGCCCGCCGGACTTGGTTGTTTGGTAGCGACGCAGCGCCTCGGCGCGTTCGCTGGGGTGGTCGACCATCGGTTGTGGGTAGCCGTCGGGTGGGCCACCGGGCTGTTTCCAGGGCTGGTGCACCGCCGGGCCGGCGATGCTGCGCAGTTCCGGTACCCAGCGGCGGACGTAATCGCCGGCCGGGTCTACCTTGGCGGCCTGCAGGGTCGGGTTGAAGATCCGGATGTAGGGCGCCGCGTCGGTGCCGGTGCCGGCGACCCACTGCCAGCCGTGGTTGTTGCTGGCCAGGTCACCGTCGATCAGGTAGTCCAGGAAGTGCTGCGCGCCGCGTTGCCACGGCAGGTGCAGATCTTTGACCAGGAACGATGCCGTGATCATGCGGAGCCGGTTATGCATCCAGCCTCGCGCGTGCAGCTGCCGCATCCCGGCGTCGACGATCGGGTAGCCGGTGCGGGCCTGCGCCCAGGCGTGGAAGGTGGCGTCGGCGTCCGGGCCGGTGTCGGTGGGGACGGCGCCGGCGATCGGGTCCAGCGAGGTCCACGCCGAGGCCGGGTGGTGGTGCAGCACGTCGGCGTAGAACTCCCGCCAGCACAGCTCGGTACGGAACGACTCCACGCCGAGGCCGGGCCGGTCGGCGAGGTCGGCCAGCAGGGTACGCGGGTGCATTTCGCCGTATTTCAGTGCGGCGGAGATCCGGGCGGTGCCGTCGAGGTCGGGGCGGTCGCGTTGTTCGTGGTAGTCGGCCAGCGCGTGGTCCAGGAACCACTGCCACCGCCGGCCCGCGGCGGCCTCGCCGACCTCGGGCAGGGTGATCCCGGCCGGCTCGGGTTCGTCGGGCCAGCCGGCCGGTCCTGGGCGGTGCACGTAGTCGATGTCCTTCGCGGCCCCGGCCGGACCCCGCCAGCCATGCGCCAGCCAGGACCGGCTGAACGGGGTGAACACCCGGTACGGCGAGCCGTCCGGCTTGCGGACCCGGCCGGGGGCCACCGCATACGGCGAGCCGGTGCGGACCAGCGTGATGCCGTGCTCGCGCAGCGCCGCCTCCACCGCGGTGTCGCGGCGGGTGCCGTAGGGCCCGTGATCGGCGGCGATGTGCACCCGGCGGGCGCCGACCTCGCGGGCGGCGACCAGCACCTGCTGCACCGGGTCGCCGTGGCGCAGGTGCAACGCGCCGCCGAGGCTGCCGTCGAGTGCGCGCAGCGAGCGCAGCAGGTAAGCCGCGCGAGGCGGGCCCGCGGTGTCGAACAGCCGGGGGTCGAGCACGAACAACGCCAGCACCGGCCCGCCACCGGCAGCCGCGGCGAGCAGCGCCGGGTTGTCGTCGGTGCGCAGGTCGCGGCGAAACCACATCACCTCAGCAGGCACGGGACTCACCGGGGCCAGTGTGCCGGACCGTGTTCTGCCGGCAGGCAGCCACGTACGGTTGTGGTGAGCCGCACAGGATGGCAGGACTGAGAGGATGCGGCCGTGAGTGCTACCCAGATCGTCGTGGTGCTGGTCGCCGGTGCGTCCGCGATCATCATCCTCGGCTGCGTGCTCCTGGTCGTGATGCTCCGGCTGCAGCGCGTGGTGAGAACGCAGCTCGAGACTCTCGACGAGATACTCGGCCCGCTACGCACGGATCAAGGCCCCGACGCGCCGCACGATCCATAACTGTCAGAGGGCGGGGTTACGGTGGGCACCACCAGACATCAGGATCAGCGGAGGGGCCGACGTGGACGTCAGACGTAAGCCGGAGGAGCTCTCGGCGGACCAACGCCAGCGGCTTCACCAAGCCCATCAGCGTGTGCGCAATGCCTCGCACGCTCTTGAGGCGTTGACGGTGGTCGCGCCGGTTCGTGGCCGGTGGGTTGCCACACCTGCGCCGGTCGAGGCGCTCGAGACAGCACAGAACGATCTCCACGACGCGTGCCGGCAGTTCTGGCTCACCCAGCAGGAGCTGCTGTGCTGGGAGCCTCCGGCCGGTGCGGTCGGCAGCTGAAGGGTTACCGCCATGGTGGTGCACGAGCTGCGCGTAGTCGTCCAGACCGATGCCTCGCTGCCCGAGGTCGAGCGGGCTGTCGGGGCCATCCTGCCGGCGCTGACGAGTGCTGCCTGGCGGGTCGAGCCGTTGTTCGCCGAGCAGCTACCCGACCGGGCCGCACTGTATCTGGTGGCGACGGCCAGCGACGAGCCGTTAGGGACGGCGGAGTACGCCAAGCAAGCGCACACGCTCGCCCAGCGGCTGATCGACACGGGAAGGTTCAGCCGCGTCGAGGCCGACGTGCCAGTGCGCCCATGGGACCGTCCCGACGTCGTCGGCATCGCCGGCGACCCGCCGGATCCACCCGGAAGCGACCTGAACTGGGCCCGGGAGTCGATCCACTGTGCGCAGGCATGGGCGCTGCCGCCCCCGCCCGGCGGGCGCACTCAGGGCGAGGGTATCCGTGTCGGCCATCCCGACAGCGGTTACAGCGACCATTTCGCATTGGGTCCCGCTGCGCTCGACCTCGGCTCGGATCGCGACGTCATCGACAACGACGATGACGCACTCGACCCCCTGGTTCCCCCGGACCGATCCCCGTGGCCGCTGCCCAGCCCCGGTCACGGTACCGCCACCGGCTCGGTGATCGCCGGTCACGGCAGTGCGCAGGTGGGCGTGGTCGGTGTGGCACCGCGGGCCACGCTGGTGCCGATCCGGGCGGTCGAGAGTGTCGTGCAGTTCTTCGACTCCGACGTGGCCCGCGCGGTTGACCATGCTCGTCAGGTGAACTGTCACGTGGTGTCGATGAGCCTGGGTGGGCAGGGGTTCTTCGCCCTGCGCGAGGCCATCCAGCGTGCCGTGGACAGTGGGATGATCGTCATGGCTGCGGCGGGCAACGTGTACCCCTTCGTCGTCGAGCCCGCGTCCTACGACAACTGTCTCGCGGTCGCGGCGGTCGGTGTCGGCGACCTCCGCTGGCCCGGATCAGCGAGCGGCTCGGCGGTCGACGTCTCGGCACCCGGTTGGGCGGTACATGTGGCCGGGTTCGGCTGGGATGCCGCGCCGCCGACCCGCTTCGTGGGACCGAGCTCGGGAACGTCTTTCGCGGTCGCCCACCTCGCCGGGGTGGCCGCGTTGTGGCTGGCCTTCCATGGCCGCGACAAACTCATCGAGCGATACAGCCCGTTCGGCGTTCAGCCGGTGTTCCTGCACCTGCTCCGGACGGTCGGGCGCCGCGTGCCGCCGGATTGGCCGGCCGGATGGGGCGCGGGAGTGGTCGACGCCGAGGCGTTGCTGTCCGCCCCCTTGCCGAATGTGGTCGGGTTGCGGGCCGCTACCGCTGCCGGCTCCCCGGATGATCCGGTGTCCCGGCTCAGCGTGCTGCTGGATGACGCTGACCCGGATGCCGTGCGCCGGGCACTCGAAGTCCGGCTCCATGCCAGCGGTCCCCAGCTCGACCGGCTGCTGCACCGCTTCGAAGGCGAGCTCGCCTACCACGTGGTCAACAGCGACGCGTTTCGTGACTCGCTGCTCATCGCTGCCGGTGCTCTCACGGCCGGTCCGGTCATCGTGCCCGAGATGTCGCCGCATCTTGCGGCCGCTGTAGCCGGTGCGGCCCCGACATGACGTCTCAGGCCGGGCCCAACGTCGCCGTGCTGGACATGGATATTCGCAATCCGCAGGTCCTCGAGTGGGCCGACCGGGTCGATCGGCTGGACTGCTACGCACTCGGGTCCACCGAGCTGACCCGGTACCCGGCGCTGATCATCACGCCGAGCGTCGACCAGGAACACCTGGTCCGGCACCGGCACGTGATTCGCGGCTATCTCGACACCGGTGCGGTGGTGGTCTTCGGCGGCCACCTGCACCGCGACTGGCTGCCCGGCGCATCAGCGTTCGTCCCGCTGGTGGACCGGTCGCCGGCCGGGTACCGGGTCGCGCACATCGCGGACCATCCGATCTTCCGCGGAAAGCGACCCGACGAGTTGACCTTCCGTCGCGGAGTCGCCGGGTTCTTCGCCCGCGGGCACCACCCGATCCCGGCCGGTGCCGAGGTGCTCACCCGGTTGTCGGGTGGACAGCCGGCGACCTATCTGGATCGGGTGTCCACCGCGGGCACCATCGTCGTCCAGGCGACCAGCGACCTGCTGGGCTACTGTGGCCGGGCGCTGCTCGACTGGGTCGTCGCCGAGTCGGCCCAGCTCCGGTCAGCCCAGCAGGGCCGGTCAGCCCAGCTCCGATCAGACCAGCAGCTCCGATCAACCCAGTCGGGATCAGACCAACGCTGTGCGCCGGCTGCTGGCCGGCGGCGCGGGCTGGCCGCCGTCTACGGTGGCTCGGCCCAGCAGCACCGCACCCTCACCCAGCCGAGATACGCCCAGTACCTGCCCGGTGGCCTGATCTACCTCCCCGAGCTGGCCGACACCGACCTGACTGCCTACCGCGGCCTGCTCATCCCCGAGCGGATGCATCGCGGCCTGCTCACCCGGGCCGCCGGCCGGATCTCCGAGCTGCTCGACGCCGGCGGGACGGTGGTCACCTTCAGCGGCGGCGAGCCGATCCCGGAGTTCCTGCCAAGTGTGTGCTGGCAGCATCGGCCGACCAACTACTGGTGGTGGCTGCAACCCGGTGCTGACCTCGGCGTGCGGCTGGCGGTACCTGGGCACCCGCTGTGGCAGCGGCTCACGCTGCGAGACTGCACCTGGCACTACCACGGGGTGCTCCGACCACCGGACGGCGCGCAGGTTCTGGTGGAGCTGACCACCGGTGAAGCGTTGCTTTACGTCGACCAGGTGTCCACCGCGGGCACGATGATCGTGTCCACCCTGGACCCGATCAGCCACTACGGCGGCTACTTCATGCCCGCCACGCAACGGTTCCTGGATGGTTTCCTACCCTGGATCGCCGGCCTGGTGGACGCACGTGGAGCTGCCTAGCTCACCGCCACGAGTATGCCGACGATCAGGGCCATCCCGACGACCAGCAGTGCCCAGGCAACGGCCCCGCCTCGCGGGTCGTCGGTGTAGTCCAACTCGGGCAGGACCGCCTTGATGCGTTCGGACTCGCTCACCGTTCCTCCTCGCCGGTCTTGTCGACCTGTGCCGCAAAGAGCCGATCAACGCCTGGACGCCACTCCTCGCCGTCGATGTGGCGAAGGATAGCCATAGTGCCAGAGCGTAGCCGCTCGAGCCCGTCTAGTGACGCAGGGTAGTAGTCCGGGCGTGTCGCTACGGGGCAGGGCAGCTGCGCCGCTGAACGGAGCGAGGAAACAGCTACCGTTCCTGCTAGGATTTTACCTTCGGCTAACCGATCGTGCGCCGGGTCATAACCACGTTCTCCATAGAGTCGATGTCATGGAACACCAGCGCAGGTCCCCGTCTGACCCCCAGGACGAGAACTTCCCGCTGCTCCGCAACGGTGGTAACAGCGCTCTTCTCGGCGCTTTCGATGCCGACCCGGGTGGTCTGGGTGTGCGAGCAGGCGAGTCGGACCCTGGTCGGATGTTGGCTGCGGTGCTGCTGCTGCTGGTCGTCGCAGTCATCATGCTGGGGCTGGCGTGGTGGCTGCTGTGACCCGTCAGGCGGACGATGTCGCTGACTGATCATCGGTGATGCGCCGAGCGCGCCCGGGCCAGTGCGAGATAACCGGTCTGGCCCTTGGCATCCGTGACGGGTGAGCGAGATACCTGGTGGGGGTTCGCGGCCGGTGGGCGCCCGGCCCTCGGTGGTGCGCCGGTGGCGGCGGCGGTTGGCCGACGAGCGGGAGGAAGCCAAGGTCTACCGCGAGCTTGCCGCGCGGCGCTGCGGCGAGGAGCGGGAGATCCTGCTCGGGTTGGCTGAGGCCGAGGAACGCCACGCCGCGCACTGGCAACGGTTGCTCGGCGACGATGTGGGGCCGGTTCGTCGCGGGGGCACCCACCTGCGGCTGCTCGTGTTGCTCGCCCGGCGGTTCGGCTCGGTCTTCGTGCTCGCGCTCGCCCAGCGGGCGGAGAGCCGGTCGCCGTATGCCACCGACCTCGACGCGACCCGGGCGATGGCGGCTGATGAGCTCATCCACGCCGAGGTGGTGCGCGGGCTCGCGGCCCGGGGCCGGTCGCGGGTGTCGGGTACCTTCCGCGCCGCGGTGTTCGGTGCCAACGACGGCCTGGTCAGCAACCTCGCCCTGATAGTCGGCGTCACCGGAGGTGGGGTAACCGCGAGCACCGTGCTGCTCACCGGCCTGGCCGGACTGCTGTCCGGGGCACTGTCGATGGGGGCCGGGGAGTACATCTCGGTGCGTTCCCAGCGGGAGTTGCTGGCAGCCTCGACTCCCGACCCGCAAACCCGCCAGGTCCTGCCCTATCTCGACGTCGACAGCAACGAGCTCGCGCTGGTCTACCGGGCCCGGGGTATTCCCGCCGAGGAGGCCCAACGCCGCGCCGAGGCCGTGCTGCGCGATTACCGTCTGGACAGCACTGGTGCGCCGGACCGGGACCAGCATGAGATCGTCGGCACCGGGCTCGGCGCGGCGCTGTCGAGCTTCGCCTTCTTCGCGTCGGGGGCCGCGGTACCGGTGCTTCCGTTCGTGCTCGGGCTCACCGGCGCTGCCGCGCTCATCGCCGCTGTGGTGCTCGTCGGTCTCGCGCTCATGCTCACCGGCGCCACCGTAGGCGTGCTCTCCGGCGCCCCGCCGACCCGCCGCGCCCTACGCCAGCTCGCAATCGGTGCCGCCGCCGCCACCGCCACCTACCTCCTGGGCATCCTCTTCAACGCGACCCTCGGCTGATCCCCGCATTCAGCGGGCTCAGCGGGGTTACTGCGCACCCGATAACCCCGCTGAGCCCGCTGAATGCGGGGATCGTGGTTGGGTGGGGGTGCGGAAGGGGGGGAATTGTGGACGACCGGGTGGACGGCACGCGGCTGAGTGGGGTTCCGGAGACGACGCTGTGGACGTTGCACAATCGTGCCAGCGAGGCGGCCCGCCCGGATGCACTGATCCACGACCCGTGGGCGATGTACCTACGTAGCTGCATCGACCATCCCTACCAGCGCGCCTTCGGCGAGCCGTCGCAAAGCCACGCTTTGCGCGCCCGGTGCTTCGACCAGGCGATGCGCGAGTTTCTCGCCGAGCACCCCGGCGCAACCGTCGTCTCGCTGGGTGAGGGCCTGGAGACCGGCTTCTGGCGCATCGCCGACCCCCAGGTCCGGTGGGTGTCGGTAGACCTTCCCGAGATCATCGCGCTCCGGGAGCAGCTCTTGCCCGCTGAGCCTCAGGTGTGCAACGTCGCCTGCTCGGCTCTGGACCGGTCCTGGATGGACGCCGTCGCGCCGGACGCCGACGTGCTCATCAGCGCGCAGGGCCTGCTGATGTATTTTCAGCCCCGCGAGGTGTTCACGCTGATCAACCAATGCGCACGCCGTTTCCCGGGTGGTCGGATGATCTTCGATACGATCCCGCCCTGGTTCAGCAGGCGCACCCTCAGCGGGTGGGCGCTATCCCCCCGGTACACCGCACCGCCGATGCCGTTCGGTATCACCGTGCGCCAGCTCGCCCGGTTTCCCCAACGGCTGCCGGCCATCGCCACTGTGACCGATATCCAGTTACCGCGGGGCCGCGGCTTCTGGGGATGGCCCGCGCCGTTCCTGTCCGGCCTGCCGGTACTGCGCGCCCACCGTCCGGCGATCTCCCTGGTCACCTTCGCCGACCGGCCGAGCTGACACCAGCCGGCGTGGCTCGGCCAGAAGATGTAGCTCCCATTGCGGGCTATCTCAGCTGAGGCAGCGGGTCTGCATGGTCTGGGGTACCCAAAAAATGGTCTGTAGAGCTGACGACCAGATCTCGGATTTCCCGCATCATCGGAAATCGTGACCCTTCCAGTATTTCGGCGAAATCCAGTGCGCTCGCATTAGCAGCGACTGAACGGGAAAGTCCCCACCGCGACTTTTCCGTGCTTACCGGCCGGCCGGACCGGTCCGTGACGAGGAGCAATCATGCGTAGAACCATCATCATCGCCCTGTCCCTGCTCATCCTGATGGCCACGATGGCCGGCACGGCATCGGCCCTGGGCACCACCAAGTCCGCCACCAAGTCCGCCACCGCGAACATCGTCCCGGTCGTCGCAGGCGCCACCGAGACGGCCAGCGTGCAGTTGCGGGCCGCCGGCAGCGGTTTCACCGTCAACGGCGACGGCACCGGTTTCAACCTTCTCACCGAGTACGTCTCGCTCGCCTACGGCCGCAACTCGGTGCCGGTGCAGACCGGCGGGACCCCACCGTGCGCCGATGACGGCACGCTGGGCGCGCCGGCCGAGTCGACCCTGCGGATGTTCGTCGGCGCCTGGCTGCCGATCATCGGCAGCAACCGGACCCTGGCCGGCGCCCAGCTGCTCAACGGGCTGGACAACATCAACACCATCTCCATCCGCCGGGCGAACGTGCTGGGCCTCACCCAGCTGCTCATCGCCGGCGATATCCGTCCGCAGGTCTTCCAGATCCGCTCCTGCGGCCTGGTGACCGACCGCGTCAGCGGCTGACCGCACAGCCCGGCCGGAGCAGCATCGTCGCTGCTCCGGCCCACTGGAGGTGACCCGATGCGCCTGATTGCCGCCCTGATCGGCGCCGTCCTGCTGGCCGGTTGCGCGGTCCGCCCAGCCGATGCTGCCGCCACCGTGGATGCCGTGGTGATCAGCCACACCGACCTCGCCGCCCGGCTCGCCACGGTGACCGGCAACGCCGACGTCCGGGCCGCCATCGACACCGACGACGGCACGCGCCGCCGCCTGGCGGCCGGTGTGCTCGGTCATCTCGTCGATGCCGCCCTCGTCACCGAAGCTGCCGCACCGCTCGGTGTGCAGATCACCGACGCCGAGCTGCAAGCCCACATCGACGGCCTGGTCCGCACCGAGCTGGGTGGTGGCCGCGACGCCTGGCAGCGGTTCCTCGACCAGCGCGGCTACCCCGAGCCCGAGATCCGTGCCCAGCTGCGCGAGGACCTGCGCCGGGAGGCCGTGGAGGACCGCCTGCTGCCCCACCCCGTGGTACCCGCCGAGCGGATCGCCGAGGTCTACCGCAACCAGTACGCGGGCCGCCCGATCATCCGCCACATCCTGGTCGCCGAGGAGTCGCAGGCGCGGCGGGTGCTGCAGCGGCTGGCTGCGGGGGAGGGCTTCGCCACGCTGGCCGCTGAGCTCTCGCTGGACACCGAGACCGCCCGCAAAGGCGGCAACCTGGGGCCCCACGTCGAGGACGAGTTCGTCGCGCCGTTCGAGGAGGCGATCGAGAACGCCCACAACGGCCAGACCGTCGGGCCGGTGCAGACCCCGTTCGGTTACCACATCATCGAGCGGCGGCCCCCCGCCGAGCTCGCCGACGTCCAAGCCGGCATCAAGGACACCCTCGCCGAGCAGCTCCAGGACCAGACCTTCACCACCTGGCTGGCGGACCTGCGCGCCCGGGCGGATATCGATATCGATCCCGGCATCGGCCGCTGGGACGCCGCGAGCGCGACGGTGCTGCCATGAGCACGCGGCCGGGCAGGCGAACCGTGCTGATCGGGATCGGCGCGGCCGGGCTGTCCTTGATCGGCGTCGCCGGGTCGGGCATCCCGTCGCGCCGGGTAGCCACCGGCACTCCCGCGAGTGAGTTCGACGGCGAGGTCGCCCACTACTGGGCGAGTGCCTACCTGGCGCTGGTGGCGGCGAACGGGGCACCCGCACCCAGCGCGGCGCGGCTGTTCAGCCAGCTCGGGATGGTGCTGCACGCCGCGTCGACCGCCGGCACCCCGGACGCCCGACCGCCGGCTGGTCGCGTCACCGGGGCGTTGGGCAGCTGGGACCCGCCACGGCTGCCCGGCGACCTGCACTGGCCGCTGGTCGCCAACGCGGCATTGCTGCACCTGGTGCCCCGGCTCTACCCCGACCTGTCCGGGCCGATCATGCATGAGCGGCTGACCGCAGCCCAGCGGTTCACCAGCGACGCGCAGCCCGCCCTGCGGACCCGGTCCGCCGACGCCGGCCGCACCCTCGGTCAAGCGCTGCTGGACTGGGAACTGCGGGTGATGCAGGCCGACCAGGCCCAGAACACCGCAGTGCCCGCCGCGGCGCCGCCCGGCCCCGGTAGCTGGCAACCCACCCCCCCGGAGCTCGAGCTCGAGGTCCTGCCGCAGTGGGGTCAGGTGCGGACGCTGGTGCTGGCCCGCGGTTGCGACGTCGACCCCGGGCCGCCCGCGCCGTACTCCGAGCGCCCCGGCAGCCCGTGCCACACCGCTGCGCAGGAGGTGGTCGACGCGGTGGCCGCGCTGTCGCCCGAGCAGCTCGCCATCGCGCGGCACTGGGCCGACGGGGAGTGGTCGATCACACCACCCGGCCACTGGCTGGGCATCGCCACCGCAGTCCTGCGCGAGCGCCGTGCCGCGTTCGACGAGGCTGCCGAGACCTATCTGCGGCTCGCGGTGTCCCAGCACGACGCGTTCGTCTCCTGCTGGTGGGCCAAGTACCACTACAACCTGCTGCGACCGATCACCTACCTCCGCCGGGTACTGGGCCGACCCGGCTGGCTCAGCCCGATCAAGACCCCGCCGTTTCCGGAGTACCCATCCGGGCACTCCGTGCAGTCCGCGGCCGCCGCGGAGGTGCTGACCGCGCAGTTCGGCGCGACCGCGTTCACCGACCGGATGCCGGAGTCCCGCGGCCTGCCACCCCGGCAGTTCACCGACTTCCACGCAGCGGCCCGAGAGGCCGGGATCTCCCGGCTCTACGGCGGGATCCACTTCCGCCCCGCCATCGAGCACGGCATCGCCCACGGCGCCCGGATCGGCCGAGCAGTCGCCGCCCTCCCCCTCCGCGCCGGTCAACGGCTGCCGTGAACTCTGTGAGCGTCGACAGTGACGGACGACTGAGCCCTACCGGGAGGTCGCTACTGTCGAGCTCACGGCGCAGGATGTCTCGGGTGGTGGGAGCTGGTGGGATTCGGTGGGCGGATTGGGCGGACGCTGCGGCTGCCGGCTCGGCGCGGGCGGCGGATCGCGGTGGTGGTCGGCGTGCTGGTGGTCGCGGTGGGCGTCGGGACCGGCCTCGGCCTCGGCGCCCCGGTGCTGGCCGGCTACCTGACCGGGCCTGGCCCGGCCGCGGCGATCCGGCCGCCGCCCGAGCCGGTGATCCCGCATCCGGCGTTGCGCCCGGCTACCGTCGACGGCCCGGTCCCGACCAGCGCAGGGGTCAGCGCCGCGCTCGACCCCCTGGTCGCGGCGGGCGAGCTGGGTGCGCTGTCCGGGCAGGTGGTCGACCCGGCGACCGGCACGGTGCTCTGGCAGCGCGAACCGGAAGTCCCCCGGGTGCCCGGGTCGACCGTCAAGCTGCTCACCAGCGCAGCCGCGCTGCTCGCGCTGGACCACCAGGCCCGCTGGCACACCACGGTGCTGGCCGGTGCCGAGCCGGGCACCGTCGTGTTGCTGGGCGGCGGTGATCCGACGCTGTCCGCGGCGGGCGCCGGCGCGGTGACCGGCTACCCCGGAGCCGCCCGGCTGGACGACCTGGTCGCTGCGGTGCGGGCGGCCGTGCCCGGCCCGGTGCGCCGGGTCCTGGTCGACACCGGCCGATACACCGGCGACACCTTGGCACCGGGTTGGCCACCGGCCGATGTGGCCGGGGGCTACATCGCGCCGATCGAGTCGGTGATGCTCGACGGGGGCCGGGCCGATCCGACCGAGGACACCTCGCCACGATCCGCCACGCCCGCGATCGCCGCTGCCGCGGAACTGGCCCGCCGGCTGGGGGCCGACCCGGCGACCCCCGGGGCTGTTGCGGTCGGCAGCGCCCCGCCCGGGGCCGCGGTGCTCGGTGTCGTGCCGTCCGCACCGGTCCAGGATCTGGTCACCGCCCTGCTGACCAGGTCGGACAATGTGCTCGCCGAGGCGCTGGCCCGTGAGGTCGCTCGGGCGACCGGCGCGCCGGCGTCGTTTGCCGGGGCGACTCAGGCCGTGCTGGCGGTGCTGCGGGGGCACGGTTTCGACGTCAGCCGGGTCAGCCTGGTCGATGGCAGTGGGCTCTCGCCGCAGGATGTGGTCCCGGCGAGGCTGCTCACCGGCCTGCTGTCGGCCGCCGCCGCGCCCGACGAGTCCCAGTGGCTGACCGCCACCCTGCGCCCGCTGCTGGTGGGACTGCCGGTGGCTGGTAGCAGCGGCACTCTGGCGCGGCGCTACGACGGCCCGGCGGCCGGCGGGCGGGGCTGGGTCCGAGCCAAGACCGGTACCTTGACCGGCGTCAACAGCCTCGCCGGCACCGTGCTGGACGCCGACGGGCGGGTGCTGGTGTTCGCGTTGCTGTCCAACGGACCCAACCCATCGGTGACTCGCCCGCGGCTGGACGCGCTGGCTACCCAACTGCGGGCCTGCGGTTGCCACTAGTGCAGGTTACCTTCGTGAGTATGGGACACACCGCGCTGGACACACCACCGGCATCGGGGGACGGGCCGCCCGTTGCCGCCGGCTCGCCGATCGACTGGGCTGTCGCGGCGGTCACCGCGCAACGCCTGCTGCCGGCCGGGCCCACGGTACCCGCCGAGGAGGCGGTAACGGCGGTGCGCCAGATGCGTGCGCTGTCGATCACCGCGGAGCAGCATGTGCGGGAGCTGACCGGGCTCGACGACGGCCGCCCGCCCCGCCCCGCTGATGTGGTGGACCGCCCCGGTTGGGTGCTGGCCGCCGTCGAGGGTCTGTCGCGGCTACTGACCGACTACCGGATCCCGGACGGCCGGGCCCGGCGCCTGCTGGCCACCACCGCAGGTGTGCAGACCGGAGTCGCGCTGGCCTTTCTCGGCTCCCGGGTGCTCGGTCAGTACGACCCGTTCGGCGGGCCGTCCCAAGACCCGGGTCGGCTGCTGCTGGTCGCCCCCAATGTGATCACCATCGGATCGACGTTGGACGTCCCGGCTGCGGAGTTCCAGATGTGGGTGTGCCTGCACGAGGCCACCCACCGGCTGCAGTTCAACGCCGTGCCGTGGCTGCGGGATTATTTCGCCGGCCAGGTGCAGCTGTTCGTCGCCGCCGCGGAGGATGCCGAGACCGTGGCCAAGATGGTCGGTCGGCTGCCTGCCGCGCTGCGCGGCGCGCGGCGCGGGGAGGCGTCGGATGCGTTGGGCATCCTCAGCCTGCTGCAGAGCCCGGAGCAGCGGGCGGTGCTGGACCGGCTGCTTGCCCTGGCCACCCTGCTGGAGGGGCACGCCGACCACGTGATGGACGCTGTCGGGCCCGCGGTGGTGCCCTCGGTGCGGCTGATCCGGCAGCGGTTCACCGCCCGCCGGCAGGGCGGTAGCCTCGCCGAGCGGGTGCTGCGGGCGGTGCTGGGCATCGACGCCAAGCTGCGCCAGTACGCCGAGGGTGCGGCGTTCACCCAGCACGTGGTGAACGCGGTCGGCATGGCCGGGTTCAATACGGTGTGGACCTCGCCCGAGACGCTGCCGACCCGCGCCGAGATCATCGATCCGGCGGCCTGGCTGTACCGGATGACGTGACCCGTGGCTCGCCGCACCCGGCGGTCAGCGAGGTGCGGACCGCGGTCCGTCGTTTCCTGACTGAGCACACTGGGCACAGTGGTCTGATCGGGCATCGTGGGCACCGGAGCGGGCGCGCCGTCGCGGTGGCCTGTTCCGGCGGCGCCGACTCCCTGGCACTGGCCGCCGCGACCGTGCACTGCGCCGGCCGGCTCGGTCTGGCGGTGCACGGCCTGGTCGTCGACCATCAGCTGCAGGCAGGATCGCAGACCGTGGCGCGGACCACCGCCGAGACGCTGGATCAGCTCGGCTGCGCCGAGGTACGGGTGCTGCCGATCACCGTGACGGGTCCAGGTGGCCCGGAGGCGGCTGCCCGGCGGGCCCGGTACGCGGCACTGCGCGCCGCATCGCCGGCTGGCGCGCTGGTGCTGCTCGGGCACACCCTGGATGACCAGGCCGAGACGGTTCTGTTGGGGCTGGGTCGGGGCTCCGGGCCCCGGTCGGTTGCCGGGATGCGGTCGCTCGACCCGCCCTGGGGTCGCCCGCTGCTGGGGGTGCGCCGGACGGTCACCGTCGCGGCCTGCGCCGCGCTGGGCCTGACGCCGTGGCTCGACCCGCACAACGCCGATCCCCGGTTCCGCCGGGTACGGCTGCGCACTGAGGCGTTACCGCTGCTGGAGGACGTACTCGCCGGCGGGGTGGCCGAGGCATTGGCCCGCACCGCCGGGCAGCTGCAAGAGGACCTCGACCTGCTCGACGCGCAGGCCGGTGCGCTGCTGGCGCAGGCACACCGCGTCCCGGCACCGGACGTTCTGGCACCGGACACCCCGGCACCGGAAACCCCCGCGTCGGATGCCTGTGCGTTGGCTGTCCCTGTGCTGGTGCCGGTGCCGGCCGCGCTGCGCCGCCGGGTGTTGCGTCGCTGGCTGCTCGATGCCGGGGTGGTCGAGCTGACCGATACCCACCTGCGCGCCGCTGATGACCTCATCGGCCGGTGGGCCGGGCAGGGCGCGGTGCGGTTGCCGGGTGGTGTCGAGGTGTCTCGGGCACATGGCAAGCTGCGCATCTCCTGATCTCTCAGCTACCCAAGGAGGTGATCCTCGCCGTGTATTCGGGTGATATCGCATCCGTGCTCGTCACCGCGGAGCAGATCAAGCGCCGCAATGCGGAGCTGGCTGAGCAGGTCGCCGCCGACTTCCAGGCCGAGTGCGGCCCGGATGACCTGCTGCTGATCGGTGTGCTCAAGGGCGCGGTGATGTTCATGACCGACTTCGCCCGGGCGTTGCCGATCCCGGTGCAGCTGGAGTTCATGGCGGTGGCTTCCTACGGCTCGGCGACCTCGTCCTCGGGTGTCGTGCGGATCCTCAAGGACCTCGACCGCGATATCGCCGGGCGCGACGTCCTGATCGTGGAGGACATCGTCGACTCGGGCTTGACGCTGTCCTGGATGCTGCGAAACCTGACGGCCCGCCAACCGGCCTCCTTGCAGGTATGCACGCTGCTTCGCAAGCCGGATGCGGTCGCGGTCAACGTCCCGGTGCGTTATGTCGGCTTCGACATCCCCAACGACTTCGTCGTCGGGTACGGCCTGGATTACGCCGAGCGCTACCGCGATCTGCCCTACATCGGCACCCTCGATCCCCGGGTGTACACCGATTAGCGGTGTTCAGGCGTCCCTCGGTCGGGTACGCCGGTACGTCTGGGGGGTAACTGTGGCCGGTGTGGGAACCCCGCAGGGGGTTGCGCCGTTGACGCGGCGTCGGCTCCGGTTGTCCGGGAGCGGTGGGCGGACCCGCCCGCCGCTAGAGTTGGGTCGGACTAGCGTGGATCGAACTAGCGTGGATCGAACGGAACTGCTCCGCTGTCTGCAAGATCCTCGGGCGGTGGATCATCACTGCCCGACATCAGCTCAGGAGGGTCGAGGCCGCCGAGGGCCGTAGCCGAATGGATCGCAAGAAATTACTCCGCAACCCGTTGCTGTGGGTGGTGGCCGGGCTGCTTCTTTACTACGCCATCGGCTTCCTGTTCGACGACACCCGCGGGTACAGCCAGGTCACCACGTCGCAAGCGTTGGAGCAGCTCACCAACGACAACGTCAAGGTCGCGACGTTGGAGGACAAGGAGCAGCGGCTCCGATTGACTCTGAACAACCCGGTCCCGGGCATTGAGGGCACCAAGGTGCTCACCCAGTATCCGGCGCAGAGCACTGATGAGATCGCCGCGGCGCTGCTCAAGTCGAGGATTGCCGACGGCTGGGACACCAAGGTCACCCAGCAGTCGCTGCTGTTCCAGGTGTTGATCTATCTCATCCCGCTGGGCCTGCTGCTGCTCCTGCTGCTGTGGATGATGAACAACGCCCAGGGCGGCGGCAACCGGGTGCTCAACTTCGGCAAGTCCAAGGCCAAACAGCTGACCAAGGACATGCCCAAGACCACCTTCTCCGACGTCGCCGGGGCCGAGGAGGCCGTCGAGGAACTCGAGGAGATCAAGGATTTCCTCGCCAACCCCAGCCGGTACCAGGCGCTCGGCGCCAAGATCCCCAAGGGGGTGCTGCTCTACGGCCCGCCCGGTACCGGCAAGACCCTGCTGGCCCGGGCGGTGGCCGGGGAGGCTGGCGTGCCGTTCTACTCGATCTCCGGCTCGGACTTCGTGGAGATGTTCGTCGGCGTCGGCGCGTCCCGGGTGCGGGACCTGTTCGAGCAGGCCAAGCAGAACTCGCCGTGCATCGTCTTCGTCGACGAGATCGACGCGGTGGGCCGGCAGCGCGGCGCCGGACTCGGCGGCGGGCACGACGAGCGTGAGCAGACCCTCAACCAGCTGCTGGTCGAGATGGACGGCTTCGACGCCCGCGGCGGCATCATCCTGATCGCGGCGACCAACCGCCCGGACATCCTGGACCCCGCGTTGCTGCGGCCGGGCCGCTTCGACCGGCAGATCCCGGTCGCCGCGCCGGACATCCGCGGCCGTCGGGCGATCCTCGAGGTGCACTCCAAGGGCAAGCCGTTGGGTCCCGACGTCGACCTGCACGGGCTGGCCAAGCGCACCGTCGGCTTCTCCGGAGCCGATCTGGCCAACGTCATCAACGAGTCGGCGCTGCTCACCGCCCGGGAGAACGGCACCATCATCACCGCCGTCGAGCTGGAGGAGGCGGTCGACCGGGTGATCGGTGGTCCGCGCCGCAAGAACCGGATCATCTCCGAGCGGGAGAAGAAGATCACCGCCTACCACGAGGGTGGGCACGCGTTGGCGGCGTGGGCGATGCCGGACATCGACCCGGTGTACAAGCTGACGATCCTGCCCCGCGGGCGCACCGGCGGGCACGCGCTCGTGGTGCCCGAGGACGACAAGCAAATGATGACCCGGTCGGAGATGATCGCCCGGCTGGTGTTCGCCCTGGGTGGGCGCTCGGCGGAGGAGCTGGTCTTCCACGAGCCGACCACCGGCGCGTCCTCGGACATCGAGCAGGCCACCAAGATCGCCCGGTCGATGGTCACCGAGTACGGCATGAGCGCGCGGCTCGGTGCGGTGAAATACGGTCAGGAACAGGGTGACCCGTTCCTCGGCCGCTCCGCGGGTCGCCAGTCCGATTACTCCCTGGAGGTCGCCCACGAGATCGACGAGGAGGTGCGGGCGCTGATCGAGGCCGCGCACACCGAGGCATGGGAGATCCTCAACACCTACCGGGATGTCCTCGACGAGCTGGTCGTCGAGCTGCTGGAGCGCGAGACGCTGCACCGCAAGGACCTCGAGCGGGTCTTCGACCGGGTGGAGAAGCGGCCGCGGATCACGGCGTTCAACGATTTCGGCGGGCGCACCCCGTCTGACAAGCCACCGATCAAGACGGCTGGTGAGCTGGCCAAAGAGCGAGGGGAGCCGGGGCAGTCCGAGCCACGACCCACCCCGGTGGGCGTGCTGCCGGGTGCCGGCGACCTGCCTGGTGGCCCACCACACAGTGCTCACCCCGGCCACCCCGGGCCCAACGGTGCCGGACCGCATTGCGCCGGTCAGCCGGCGAGTGACACCAACGGTGCGGCACCTGCGCCCGGTTCGCCGCAGGTCGGATTCCCGTATCCCCGGTCGTACCCACCGGGTAACCCTGCTCAGGGACCGGGTAGCGGTGCTGCACCGTCCAGTTCAGGGCCGTCCAGCTCTGGTCCACCGAGTTCTGGTCCACCCAACTATGGCGCCCCACCGGGGTGGCGTCCGGCCACAGCGCCGCCCACCCCGGCTTGGCAGCCGGCACCGCCCAGCGACCGTTCGTCCCGGGCCCGGCCAGCACCGGAGCAGCCGACGCGGGGTGAGTCGACGCGGGGTGAAGCGACCCCGCGTGAGCCGACCGGGCCGGCTGAGGGGCGCAGCGAGGAGCGGTCGACCTTCTGGTTCGGCGATGACGTTGGCCGAAACCCCCGGGATGACGATCGCTGACACATCGGGAAGTTGGGGATGTCTGAGAGGGCAAGCTCCGATATGCCGAGCACCGCCGGTTCCCCAGCTGGGGTGGACATACACCGGACCTTCGACCACGTCCGTGCCGAGGCAGCGGTCCGGGAATTGCTGATCGCCTGCGGGGAGGACCCCGATCGGGAGGGTTTGCGCGAGACTCCGGCCCGGGTGGCGCGGGCCTACCGGGAGATGTTCGCCGGCCTGTTCCTCGATCCCGATGTGGTGCTGGATCAGACCTTCGACGAGGGGCACGACGAGCTCGTGCTGGTCCGTGACATCCCGATGTACAGCCAGTGCGAGCACCATTTGGTGCCTTTTCATGGCATGGCGCACGTCGGGTACATCCCGAATGTGCAAGGCCGGGTGACCGGGCTGTCGAAGCTGGCTCGGCTGGTCGACCTCTACGCCAAGCGCCCGCAGGTGCAGGAGCGGCTCACCTGCCAGATCGCCGACGCGCTGGTGCGCAGGCTGCAACCGCGGGGCGTGATCGTGGTGATCGAGGCCACCCATCTGTGTATGGCGATGCGCGGCGCCCGGATGCCCGGCTCGGTCACCACCACGTCGGCTGTCCGGGGCTTGTTCAAGACCAGCTCAACCTCCCGCGGTGAGGTGCTGCACCTGATGATGCGGAGGTGACCGTGCACCCGGTGCTTCCCGATCCCGGCCGCTGCGTGGTGCTGGGTGTGCTCAACGTCACACCCGACTCCTTCAGTGACAGCGGGCGATACCTGGACCGCGACGCTGCCGTGGCGCACGGTGTCGCGCTGCACGCCGAAGGGGCCGAGCTGGTCGACATCGGAGGCGAGTCGACCCGCCCGGGGGCGCAGCGCGTCGACGCGCCCACCGAGATCGCCCGGGTGGTGCCGGTGCTGCGGGAGCTGGTCGCCCAGGGTGTGCCCTGCAGCGTGGACACCACCCGCGCGGCGGTCGCCGAGGCGGCGCTGGAGGCCGGCGCGGTGCTGGTCAACGACGTCTCGGGCGGCCTGGCCGATCCCGCGATGGCGCCGACGATCGCCCGCTGCCGGGTGCCGTGGGTGCTGTCCCACTGGCGGGGGCACAGCGACCGGATGGACGAGCTGGCGAGCTATTCCGACGTGGTCGGGCAGGTGCGTGCCGAGCTGGTGGCCCGGGTGGACGCCGCGGTGCTGGCCGGGGTGGACCCGGGGGCGGTGGTGCTGGATCCGGGACTCGGCTTCGCCAAGACGGCGGCGCACAACTGGGCGCTGCTGGGCAACCTGGCGGTGCTGGTCGAGCTGGGCTTCCCGGTGCTCGTCGGGCCGTCTCGCAAGCGGTTCCTGGGCAGCCTGCTGGCCGGTGCGGACGGCACGCCACGTCGCACCGACGACCGGGACATCGCGACCGCGGCAGTGTCCGCGCTGGCCGCAGCGGCCGGGGTCTGGGGGGTGCGGGTGCACAATGTCACAGCCTCGCGGGACGCGATCGCGGTCGCCGCGGCCTGGCAGCGCGGCGCGATGCAGCACAGCCGGTCATGAGCAGGGACCGGATCACCCTCACCGGGTTGCGGGTGCCCGGCCACCACGGCGTGCACGAGCACGAACGGGTGCACGGGCAGGAGTTCGTCGTCGACGTGACGGTCTGGCTCGACCTGTGCCCCGCCGCGGCCACCGATGAGCTGTCCGCGACGCTGGACTACGCCGTGCTGGCCCACCGCGTCGCCCGGATCGTCGGCGGGGACCCGGCCAATCTGATCGAGACGGTGGCCGCCCGGATCGCCACCGAGGTACTCACCGACCACCGCGTACACACCGTCGAGGTCACCGTGCACAAACCCCAGGCCCCCCTCGATCTCCCCTTCACCGACATCTCCGTCACCACCCGCCGGTCCCGCTGATGACCGCATTCTGGGGACAGAACGCAGTAATCGGAGCGCTGGGGTGAGCGCGGCGGTGTTGTCGGTGGGGTCGAATGTGGGGGATCGGGTGGGGTACTTGCGGGGGTGTATCGGGGTGTTGGGGGGTGCGGTGCGGGGGGTGTCGCCGGTGTATGCGACCGCGCCGTGGGGGGGTGTCGTGCAGGGTGAGTTCCTCAACGCCATCGTGCTGGTGGACGATCCGGACGCGGATGCGTTGGAGTGGCTACGCCGCGGGCAGTGCTGCGAGGCCGCCGCGCAGCGCACCCGCGAGGTGCGGTGGGGGCCGCGGACCCTGGACGTGGATGTGATCGACGTGCAGCAGACCCGCTGGGACGACCCGCAGCTGACCCTGCCGCACCCGCGGGCTCACCAGCGGGCCTTCGTGCTGGTGCCCTGGCTGGACGTGCAACCGGATGCAGTGCTCGCCGGTCATGGCCCGGTGGCCGGGTTGGTCGCCGCCTTGCCGATCGCCGAGCGACGGGGTGTGTGCCGCCGTGACGATCTGCAGCTGAGATCGCCGTGACCCCTACTCGGGTGCGTGACCTGGTCGGTGCCGGCGCCGTCGCGGCGGTACTGCTGAACCTGCTGCTGCGACTGTCCTACGGGGACCTGCCGGCGTTGCCGACGCTGGCCGGCACCACGCTGCTCGCCTTCGCGGTCGCCGAGGTGATGCTGGGCACGACGCTACGGGCCCGGATCCGGCAGCGACCGCGAACCCGACCGGTGCAGGCGCTCACCGCGGCCAAGGCGGTGCTGCTGGCCAAGGCGTCCTCGCTGGCCGGCGCCATCACCGGGGGCGCCTGGTTGGGAGTGCTCAGCTATGTGCTGCCACTGCGCACCCAGCTGCCGTCCGCCGCGTCGGACACCGTCACCGCGTCGATCGGGGCGTTCTGCGCGGCGACGATGGTCGCGGCCGGGCTGTGGCTGGAGTACTGCTGCCGAACCCCAAGCGGTCCGCAGGATCCCGAGCCGGACCGTTGATCGGCGCCGGTGTGCTCGCCCGATAGCTGCTTGTCACCGCCGCAGCTGCGCTGTCGCGGTCGCGAGCCGGTACGGTGTCCGCCATGTCCGTACCCGACGAGCCGCCGTTGTCGTGTGGGAGTGGTCGGGGCCTGATGCTGATCACCGTGGTGTTGGCGGCGGGTGCCGCGGCGGTGCTCGCTATCGGGGCGCAGGACTCCCGGCTGCTGCGGCTGGGTCTGGTCGCGGCGCTGTGGGCGGCGTTGCTGGGCGCCTTCGCGGTGGCCCGGACACGGCGCGAGATCAGCTCCCAGGCCGCCCGCACGGCGGTGTGCCGGCTCGAGCTGCAGCACGAGGTAGCTGCCCGGCAGGAGCTCGCGCGCACCGTTGAGCGTGCGCAGGCACAGCAGGACGAGATCTCGGCGTTGCGGACCGAGCTGGCGGCGTTGCGGACGAACCTCGAGAAGCTGGTGGGGTCGCATTCGTTGGTGGCGCAGCCGGCTCGCCTGGTCGCCGTGCCGGCTCAGCCGGACAAGTCCAGCCGCGAGGGCTCCGCGTTGCGTTTCGGTCCGCACCAGCCCGTCCGGGACGCCGATGCCCGGCACGGGGCACCGAGCCGGGAATCGGCGCGGCATCACGGCAACGCCCGGCATGCACCTCCGGCGGTGGCAGCCCAGCGATCGGTGAATGACCTGCTCGCTGCGCACGGCAGGGGTTCGCCGCCCCAGCGCAGGCGTAACCGCCAGGACGGTCCAGCCTAAGCTGCACTGTCATGAGTGGGTTTCGCCCGCCCGCCACCCGCTTACCGGAGAATTACCAGCCGTGGGGTCAGCAGCACAATCGATGGGTATTGCGGCCGGTGCTGGGCCTGGTTGCGCTGGTCATCCCAGCCCTGATCATGCTCGGCGTGATCAGTACCGGCATCGGCGCCGCTGCGGTGCTGGTGGGTGCGATGGCGGCGGTGGTACCGGTGGTTGCGGTGGTCGCAGCATTCTTGTGGGTGGACCGCTGGGAGCCCGAGCCGTCGCGACTGTTGTTGGCCGCGTTCCTGTGGGGCGCGGGGGTCTGCGCGCTCGGCGCGGCCGTCGTCAACGACACCGCGGCGGTGCTCGGTGAGCAGGTGCTCGGCCATGGCGGTGGTGACCTGGTCGGAGCGGTGATCTCGGCCCCGATCGTCGAGGAGGCGTTCAAGGGTGCGTTTCTGGTCGGCTTGGCGCGGCTGCGGCGCCGGGAGTTCGACGGTGTGGTGGACGGGATCGTCTATGCGGGACTGGTCGCCGCGGGTTTCGCGTTCACCGAGAACATCCTCTACTTCGGACGCGCCTTCGCCACCGACGGGCTGGTCGGTGAGGCCGGCAGCGTGATCACCGTGTTCATGCTCCGCGGGGTGCTCTCGCCGTTCGCGCACCCGGTGTTCACCGTGCTGACCGGGATCGCGGTGGGGTTGGCGGTCCGCCGGCGCAGCCTGGTCGGCCGGGCTGCGCTGCCGTTGGTCGGGTATGCCGCTGCGGTTGCGCTGCACGGGTTGTGGAACGCCTCAGCCGGCCTCGGCTTCCTCCCCGCCTTCTACGTGGTGATCATGGTGCCGCTGTTCGGTGGGCTGCTCGCGCTGGTGGTCTGGCAGCGTCGCCGGGAACAGCGGGTGGTCGCCGCGCAGCTGCCCGGTTTCGCCGGCGCGGGATGGATCGCACCCAGCGAGGTCCCGCTGCTGGCCAGCCTGGCTGGTCGGCGGGGTTGGCGGGCGGCGGTACGCCGCCGTGGCGGGCAGCGGGCCGCCGGCGCGGTGCGGGACTACCAGCATGCGGTCACCGAGCTCGCCTTTCTCTCCCACCGGGTGCAGCGCGGTTCGGTCGGCGCGGAGACCGGGCGGTGGCACCGGGACACCCTGGCGGCTGTGCTGGCCGCCCGGGACCGGGCCCGGCACGCCCCGCAGCAGACCCGCCGGCCAGGTCCCGGCGGGTGAAGCTGCTCACCCGGACCGGCGCGAACGGCTCCCGCGGGGTTAGCCTGCGGCCACGGAAGTCCGGTACCCGTGACCGCAGCGGGACTGGAACATCTGGAGGACGGCGATGGCGACGATGCCTCGATCGCGGACGTTCACGTCCAGCGGCGTGACGGACCGCCCCGCCCGGTTGGCCGTGGGTGTGGTCTCCGCCGGGCGGGTGGGAGCCGTGCTCGGCGCCGCGTTGGCCGGGGCCGGGCATGTGGTGGTCGGGGCCAGTGCGGTGTCCCGGGGCTCGCTGCGCCGGGTCGCGGACCTGCTCCCCGACGCACCGGTGCTGCCCCCTGACGACGTGGTGCGGCGTTCGGATCTGGTCTTGCTGGCCGTGCCCGACGATGTGCTTGCGGGCCTGGTGGCCGGGCTCGCCACGACCGGAGCGTTTCGGGCCGGTCAGATCGTGGTGCACACCTGTGGTGCCGCCGGGGTGGAGGTCCTCGCCCCGGCGTCGGCTGCCGGGGTGCTCCCGCTGGCCCTGCATCCCGCGATGACCTTCACCGGGCGCGCTGAGGACGTCGCGAGGCTGGCTGCCGCCTGCGTCGGCGTCACCGTCGCCGACGAGACCGGCTGGAGCGTCGGCGAGGCGCTGGTGCTGGAGATGGGCGCCGAGCCGGTGCGCGTCCCGTCGGCGGCCCGACCGCTCTACCACGCAGCCCTGGCGCATGGCGCCAACCATCTGGCCACCCTGGTGCGCGACGCGGTGGACGCCCTGGAACAGGCCGGGGTGGTGCCCGCCGAGCGGTTGCTGGGCCCGTTGCTGGAGGCCGCCCTGGACAACACGCTGCGCCATGGTGACCGTGCCCTGACCGGGCCGGTGGCCCGCGGCGACGTCGACACCGTCCGGTTGCACCTGCGGGTGCTCGCCGAGTCCACCCCGGCGCTGGTCGACTCCTACCGTGCGCAGGCCGCCAGGACCGCCGACCGGGCCGAGGCGGCCGGGTTGCTGGCACCGTCGGACGCCAGCCGGGTCCGCGCGGCCCTGCGGGAACACCGGTGACCGCAGTGGCGCCGGTGGTGCACGACGATCCCGCCGCGGTGACCGCCATGACTCGCGCGACACGTCGGGCGGGGCGCTCGGTGGTGTTGGTTCCCACCATGGGGGGGTTGCACGCCGGCCACCGGGCGCTGATTCGAGTCGCCCGAGCCACCCCGGATGCCTGCACCGTGGTGTCGATCTTCGTTAATCCGCTGCAATTCGGCCCCCGAGAGGACTTGGACCGCTACCCCCGCAGCTTCGCCGCCGACCTGGTGCTATGCCGGGAGGAGGGCGTGGACCTGGTGTTCGCGCCGGCGGTCGACACCATGTATCCGGCCGGGTCCGGCACCACCGTGGTGCCCGGCCCGCTGGGCAGCGAGCTGGAGGGGGCCAGCCGGCCGCGGTTGTTCACCGGGGTGCTCACGGTGGTGGCCACGCTGTTCGGGATCGTCGGCCCGGACCGGGCGTTCTTCGGTGAGAAGGACTACCAGCAGCTGGTGCTCGTCCAGCGGATGGCGCGCGACCTGCGACTGGGCGTGCAGGTGATCGGGGTGCCCACCGTGCGCGAGCCCGACGGTCTGGCGCTGTCCACCCGCAACACCTACCTCGACGCCGAGGCCCGGGCCGCCGCGGCCACCCTCTCGGCGGCACTGGCGGCTGGGTCCCAGGTCGCCGCATCCGGTGACGCAGCGGTGCTCGCCGCGGCCGGCGCGGTGCTCGCTGGGCAACCCGCCGTCGCGGTGGACTACCTGGCCCTGCGCGACCCACAGCTCGGTCCCGCCCCGGCCCAGGGGGCGGCCCGGCTGCTGTTGGCCGCCCGGGTCGGGACCACGCGGTTGGTCGACAACGTCGGCCTGCACCTAGGTTCGATTACCGGCTCCGCCGGTGGTGGTCCGATTACCGGCTCCGCCGGTGGTGGTCCGATTACCGGCTCCGCCGGTGGTGGTCCGATTACCGGCTCCGCCGGTGGGGACGTTGCTGCCCTCGACTCGATCAGACGGGAAGGCCCGTGATGTTCCGGACCATGCTGAAGTCCAAGATCCACCGGGCCACCGTCACCCAGTCGGATCTGCACTATGTGGGGTCGGTGACCCTCGACGAGGACCTGATGGATGCCGCCGACCTGCTCGCCGGGGAGCGGGTGGCGATCGTGGACGTCACCAACGGTGCTCGGCTGGAGACCTATGTCATTCCCGGTGCCCGGGGCAGCGGCGTGGTCGGGATCAACGGTGCCGCCGCGCATTTGGTGGCACCGGGTGACCTGGTGATCCTCATCGCCTACGGGATGATGGACGAGGCCCAGGCCCGCTGTCACCGGCCTCTGGTGGTGTTCGTCGACGCCGGCAACCGGATTGTGGAGACGGGTAGTGACCCGGCGCACGCCCCGGCCGGCGGCGATCTGATGCGGCGGTGCGCGTGCTGCTCGCCCTAGACATCGGTAACACCAACATCGTGCTCGGCCTGTTCGCCGGCGACCGGGCAGCGACCCCAGCGGACGCCACTGTGCTGCACCACTGGCGGATGCGTACCGATGCCAGGATGACGGCCGATGAGCTGGCGCTGACCGTTCGCGGGTTGCTCGGTGAGTTCTGCGGGAAGGTCACCGGTATCGCGGCATTGTCCACCGTGCCCGCTCTGCTGCGCGAGCTGCGGGTGATGCTGGACCGGTACTGGTCGCAGCTGCCCCGGGTGATCGTGGAGCCCGGGGTGCGTACCGGGGTGCCGTTGCTCTACGACAACCCGCGCGAGGTGGGCGCCGATCGGATCGTCAACACGCTGGCCGCCTTCACCCGATACGGCGGTCCGACGATCGTGGTGGACTTCGGTACCTCCACCAACTTCGACGTGGTCAGCGCGCGGGGAGAGTTTCTCGGCGGGGCGTTGGCTCCGGGCATCGAGATCTCCGTCGACGCGCTCGCCAGCCGGGCCGCTCAACTGGTGAAGGTGCAGCTCGTCCGGCCCCGGTCGGTGATCGGCAAGAGCACGGTGGAGGCCCTGCAGTCGGGGTTGCTGTACGGTTTCGCCGGGCAGGTCGACGGCTTGGTCTCCCGGATCGCCACGGAGCTCGCCCCAGGAGCCGAAAGCGAGGTGACGGTGGTCGCCACCGGGGGGTTGGCCCCGCTGCTGATCGCCGAGGCCCGGACCATCACCCACCACGCACCCGATCTCACCCTGCATGGCCTGCGCATGGTCTACCAGCGCAACATCCGTTGACCCCCCGCAAGCGCGACTGGCCAGCAGGTCCACCACGGCATTCGGCGGGTGATCAGCCGCAACCTTTTCGACTCGCCGATGGCAGCTGCTACGACATCGGTCGGGAATGTGTGCAGATCAGGCGACTCGGGGGCCGGTCGACCCGGTAGTACAACGGGAGCGTTTCCGGGCCCGGGTCCGGCTCGTGGGGGCCGGGGATGACGCCGGCGATGCCGCTCGTCGAGGACTTCCCCGGCGTCATGGAGTTCGGAATGCCGCAAAGCGGCGGCATGGGAATGGGGATCGACGGTTACGCATGGCGCTCACGGTTCGGGTATCCAGACCATCGGCGTTTCCGCTGGTACGACCACAATGAGCGGACTGGACGGCGAGGCATTTCGCAATCCAGCGGTAAATGCGCTAACCTGCTCGTTGTCGTTGGAGTCGTCGTGCGATGGCTCCGTCCACCACGTGTCCAAGGAGGACGACGCGCATGGCGCAGAAGGTCACCGTGACCTTGGTCGATGACCTCGACGGAGGTACGGCCGAAGAGACCGTTGAGTTTGGTATCGACGGTGTGTCTTACGAGATTGATCTGTCGGTCGGTAACGCGGGCAAGCTGCGTGACTCACTGGCTGACTACGTCACCAACGCCCGCAAAGCCGGTGGCCGCCGTAAGGTCGCCGCCCCAGCCCGCCGGGTCAGTACCGGTGGCCGGGCCTCGGTGGACCGTGAGCAGAACGCCGCGATCCGGGAGTGGGCTCGTAAGAACGGTTACAACGTCTCAGATCGTGGCCGCATCCCGGCTGAGGTGCTGGACGCTTACCACAAGGGAAACTGATGTATCCACCGGTGCCGTCCGGATAGGACGGCACCGGTGTGTGGCCTGGGTAAACAGGTCTGGTCGGTCCAGTCTGGTCGATCTGGTGGGTTGGTCCAACCTCGGTTCACCGGTGCCACCCAGTTCGGCGATCCAACCCAGTTCGGCGATCAGACCCAGTTCAGCGATCAGACTCAGTCGGACCCGTCTTCCTTGGCGCGACCAGGAATGAGCGCGTCGGCTATCGTTGCCTGGGGCCGTTTGACCACACGTACTCCGTACACAAAGGTGAGCGCACCGCCCAGGTAACCACCGACGACGAGCAGCAGCCAGGAGATGATACCGAGGGTCAAAGCCAGCGGGATGATCTCACCGCTGGAGTATCCGGCTAACTGGACCCGGAAGGTCCCGGCAAACATCCCGGTGGCGCTGGCCATCACCGCCAGATGCCACCAACCGACGGTTCGCGCGGGTGAGGTGGCCGGAATGCCGAACAGATCCACCAGACCGGTGATGACGGTGGGCACAGCGGCGATGAGCCCGACCGCGATCGCCAGTACGGAAGCCGACGCCATCGCGGCTTGCTCGAACCCGGCCGCGCCGGCTACGAGCATCGCAACGCCGGCCGTGTAGGCCCCGATACCGATGTCGGTCAGCGGTGCGTGCGGCGGCTTACCCGCGAAACCCTTCATGAGTGACACCATCGGACAGCTCCCTCCCTTGAGCATACGGAACTTGCGGGCAGAGGTGCTCGCACCCAATAAACGCCCCGAACCCCATCCGCGGTTCATGCGTTCGGGCAACTGTGCCTGATCGAGCGTCGGGGCCTGATTGGGCGGTGGGGCCGGATTGAGCGTCGAGTCTCGTTTCGGCTCAGCTCGGGTGGAGAGTGCTCAGGATCCGGACTCGTTCGGCGTCACTCACCCGCGGGCAGCTGGCGCACGGGTGCTCGACCTCGGGCAGCGCGTAGGTGAAACAGCACCAGCCGCGCCGGCGGATCCAGTGCGTCCGGCCGCGCTCGTCGGTGACCTCGCAAGTGGTCGACGCCGAGGTGAGTGGCTCCTCGCGCTGGGCGAGCACCAGCCGGGCGTCGGCCGCACCGGCCTGTGCTGACCCGAACGTGCGGCCCGCAACCAGCAGGGTGACGTCCAGCATGTCCGTGACCGCGGCCCACAGTGTGCGGCGCCCGAAGCGCACCAGCGGACCATAGACCTTCAGGAAGGGTGCGGCATGCGTCACGATCTCGCGACGCAGCAAGGCGGCCAGTGCTGTCTCGTCAGCCACCGGTATCGCGTCGGGATGCTCCGCGTCGGGATCACCCGGTAGGCACCAGAAAGGGCCGGGGCGCAGCACCACCTCCTGCACCCACGCCAGGTCGAGCCGGAAAGCGAGCTGCGACGGCTGTAGCGATGGCACCCGCCGGGCGGAGTGGAACAGCATCGCACCGAGGTATGTCGGGATACCCAGGTAGAACTGCAGCACGTGGGCGGCGGTGGTCTGCTCGGGCACGTGGGCATGTTGCTGGGACAGCCGTCGGGCGAGCGCGGCGCGCCACTGGGTGAAGTAGGCGGGATCGGCTAATGCCTGCTCGCACGAGGTGAGCTCGGCGCCGAAACGGTCCAGTAACCGCACCGACAGCCAGTCCACCGCGCGGTCGACCGTGGCCATGGACGTGGCCAGCGGGTGTGCAGCGCAAGATCCGACCACCGCCGCCGGCGGGTTGGCGGGCACTACGGCTTGCGCCACGCGCTCTCCTTCACGTGTTTGCTGCGCCCCGGTTCGCGCAATCCTGACTCTGAACCTGACTCCGGCATCAGCCCAGGGTTGCCTAACCTAATGTAACGAGAACCTACCGCAGGGGTGGTCTGGAAGCACGGTCACCGGGGCGGGACCACCCGGGCGTGGTGAGTTGTCCCGTTCACCCTGAGCGGACGGGCGGGCCGTTGCGGAATCCTGACCAGCACTGCCACGTTGCACCGGTGTCAGGCACAGGTTTGCAACCAGACGTTCGGGCACGCCGCTCGTCACCCGGCAGCTACAGTGGTGACACGGCCGGTCTCGTGCCGAGGGTCGATGACCGGGTGGCCGTGTGACGGCGCAGCAGTCAGGAGTGCACATGTTTGAGAGGTTCACCGACCGCGCGAGGCGGGTGGTTGTGCTGGCCCAGGAAGAGGCCAGGATGCTCAACCACAATTACATCGGCACCGAGCACATCCTGCTGGGTCTGATCCACGAGGGTGAGGGTGTTGCGGCCAAGGCCCTCGAATCGCTGGGGATCGCCCTGGAGGGCGTGCGCCAGCAGGTCGAGGAGATCATCGGCCAGGGCCAGCAGGCGCCGTCGGGTCATATCCCGTTCACCCCGCGAGCCAAAAAGGTGCTGGAACTGTCGCTGCGTGAGGCGCTGCAGCTCGGGCACAACTACATCGGCACCGAGCACATCCTGCTCGGGTTGATCCGGGAAGGCGAGGGCGTGGCCGCGCAGGTGCTGGTCAAGCTCGGTGCCGACCTGAACCGGGTGCGCCAGCAGGTGTTGCAGCTGCTGTCGGGCTACCAGGGCAAGGAGCCCACCGAGTCCGGCTCAGGCCGTGGCGAGGGCACTCCATCCTCCTCTCTGGTACTCGACCAGTTCGGCCGTAACCTCACCTCCAGCGCCCGCGAGGGCAAGCTGGACCCGGTGATCGGGCGCGGCAAGGAGATCGAGCGGGTCATGCAGGTGCTGTCCCGGCGCACCAAGAACAACCCGGTGCTGATCGGCGAGCCCGGCGTGGGCAAGACCGCCGTCGTCGAGGGGCTCGCGCAGAACATCGTCAAGGGTGAGGTGCCCGAGACGCTCAAGGACAAGCAGCTCTACACCCTGGACCTGGGCTCGCTGGTGGCCGGCTCACGGTACCGCGGTGATTTCGAGGAGCGCCTCAAGAAGGTGCTCAAGGAGATCCGCACTCGCGGGGACATCATCCTGTTCATCGACGAGATCCACACCCTGGTCGGGGCCGGGGCTGCCGAGGGCGCGATCGACGCCGCGTCGATCCTCAAGCCGATGCTGGCCCGGGGCGAGTTGCAGACCATCGGTGCGACCACGCTCGACGAGTATCGCAAGCACGTCGAGAAGGACCCCGCACTGGAACGCCGGTTCCAGCCGATTCAGGTCGGTGAGCCGGGAATCGACCACACCATCGAGATCCTCAAGGGCCTGCGGGACCGGTATGAGGCACACCACCGGGTGTCTATCACCGACAGCGCATTGGTGGCGGCTGCCTCACTGGCGGATCGCTACATCAACGACCGGTTCCTGCCGGACAAGGCGATCGACCTGATCGACGAGGCCGGCGCCCGGATGCGGATCCGCCGGATGACCGCTCCACCGGACCTGCGCGAGTTCGACGAGAAGATCGCCGCGGTGCGCCGGGACAAGGAGTCGGCCATCGATGCCCAGGACTTCGAGAAGGCCGCGAAACTGCGGGACTCCGAGAAGCAGCTGCTGGTGAAGAAGTCCGAGCGGGAGAAGCAGTGGAAGGCCGGTGACCTCGACGTCGTCGCCGAGGTCGATGACGAGCAGATCGCCGAGGTGCTGGCGAACTGGACCGGCATCCCCGTGTTCAAGCTCACCGAGGCGGAGACCACCCGGCTGCTGCGCATGGAGGATGAGCTGCACAAGCGGATCATCGGCCAGCATGAGGCGGTCAAGGCCGTCTCCAAGGCGATGCGCCGGACCCGGGCGGGTCTGAAAGACCCCAAACGGCCGTCGGGCTCGTTCATCTTCGCCGGCCCGTCCGGGGTGGGGAAGACCGAGCTGTCCAAGGCGTTGGCGGAGTTCCTGTTCGGCGACGACAACTCACTCATCCAGATCGACATGGGGGAGTTCCACGACCGCTACACCGCATCGCGGCTCTTCGGTGCCCCTCCCGGCTACGTGGGCTACGAGGAGGGCGGTCAGCTCACCGAGAAGGTCCGCCGCAAGCCGTTCTCGGTGGTGCTCTTCGACGAGATCGAGAAGGCCCACCAGGAGGTGTACAACACCTTGTTGCAGGTGCTCGAGGACGGCCGGCTGACCGACGGCCAGGGCCGCACAGTCGACTTCAAGAACACTGTGATCATCTTCACCACCAACCTCGGCACCTCGGACATCTCCAAGGCGGTGGGCTTGGGCTTCTCGGTGGGCAACGACGAGAGCTCGAACTACGAGCGGATGAAGAGCAAGGTCAACGACGAGGTCAAGAAGCACTTCCGGCCGGAGTTCCTCAACCGGATCGACGACACCATCGTCTTCCACCAGCTCACCGAGGACGAGATCATCAGAATGGTGGACCTGATGATCGCCCGGGTGGAGGTGCAGCTGCGCAACAAGGACATGGAACTCGAGCTCACCACGTTGGCCAAGAAACTGCTGGCCAAGCGCGGGTTCGATCCGGTGCTCGGGGCCCGGCCACTACGCCGGACCATCCAGCGTGAGATCGAGGACCAGCTGTCGGAGAAGATCCTGTTCGGCGAGATCGAGGCCGGGCAGATCATCATCGTCGACGCCGAGAACTTCGACGGGGACAGCCTGAGCGAGAACTCCAGGTTCGTGTTCCGCGGCGCGGCGAAGCCGTTACAGGTGCCCGATGCCCTACCGGTCGACCTGGACAGCGCCTCGAGCACCGACTGATCCCGGCCGGATCTCCTGGGGCTCGGCCAGCTCAGCGCAACCAGCGCAACGCGGCGCTGAGGTCAGCCACCTCGTGCAGGCGCATTCCGGGCGGTGGGGCGGTATCACGGTGTGGGCCGTCTCGTCGAGTGCTCGCCGGGCCGATCTCCGGGGGCACCAGCGCATGCCGGAAGCCCAGCCGGGCGGCCTCAGCCAGGCGCCGGCGTAGCCCGGCCACCGGCCGGACCTCACCGGCCAGCCCGACCTCGCCGATTGCCACCGTGTGTGGCGGCAGCGGCAGGTCGCCGGCCGCCGATGCGACGGCCAGCGCGACGGCGAGGTCGGCGGCCGGCTCGATCACCCGCATCCCGCCGACGGTCGCGGTGTAGACGTCGGATCCCGTCAGCCGTACGCCACCGCGGCGCTCGGTGACCGCCAGGATCATCGCCACCCGCGAGGAGTCCAGGCCGCTGACCGCCCGGCGCGGGTTGGCCAGCGCGGAGTCGGCGACCAGCGCCTGAACCTCGCCGAGCATCGGCCGCTTGCCCTCCACCACGACCGTCACCGCGGTCCCGGGCACGGCATCGTCGCGGCGGGAGAGGAACAGCCCGGACGGGTCGGCCAGACCGATGATGCCGTCGTCGGTGAGCTCGAAGCAGCCGACCTCGTCGGCGGCGCCGAACCGGTTCTTGATCCCGCGGACCATCCGCAACGTGGAGTGCCGGTCCCCGTCGAACTGCAACACCACGTCGACCAGGTGCTCCAGCACCCGGGGCCCGGCCACCGTGCCGTCCTTGGTGACGTGGCCGACCAGCACCACCGGCAGTCCGCGCTGCTTGGCTGTGGTGATCAGTGCACCGGCCACGGCTCGGATCTGGGAGACCCCGCCCGGGCCGCCCTCGGCGCCGGGGCAGGACATGGTCTGCACCGAGTCGACGATCAGCAGGTCCGGACGGACCGCGTCGAGGTGCCCGAGCACGGCGGCGAGGTCGGACTCGGCCGCCAAGAACAACTCGTCGTGCAGCGCACCGGTGCGCTGTGCCCGCAGCCGGACCTGGCCCGCGGACTCCTCGCCGGTCACGTACAGCGCGCGCCGGCCGGCCACCGCGCAGCGGTAGGCGACCTCCAGCAGCAGGGTGGACTTGCCGACCCCGGGCTCGCCGGCCAGCAGCACCACCGAGCCGGGCACCAGGCCACCGCCGAGTACCCGGTCGAGCTCGGGCACTCCGGTGGCGGTGGCTTGCGCGGCCTGCAGATCGACGTGGGAGATGGGGCGCGCCGGGGACGCGGGGGCACCGGCAGCGACCCGCGGCACCGGTCGCGCAGCGGTGGTCAGCACGCTGCCCCAGGTCTGGCACTCCGGGCAGCGCCCCACCCACTTGGTGACCTCGTGGGCGCATTCGGTGCAACGGTGGGCGGTGCGGACGTTCACCGGGGACTTCGTCATGGTCGCCGAGGCTATCCGGTTGACCCGACAGCGGCCTCCCGCTCAGCCGTGCCCGCCGGGGCTCTCTTCGTGGCTGTCGGGGGCCTCGTGGTGGCTGCCGGCGATCTCGCTCACCGAGCTCGGGGGAGCCGCCATGGGCACCGGCACGGTCACCTCACCTGCGTTGCGGAACACGAAGGTGATCGGCGTGTTCCGCCCGGCACGCAACGGCTGGGTGGTGGTGAGCACGATGCGCAGTTCCCCGACGACCAGCGGGCTCAGCGGTCGCGAACCCGCCGGGACGGTGCTGGTGACGTTGGTCCCGGCGGGGATGGTGCTGGTGCCCAGCACCAGCACCCGGCTGGCCGCTGGACTGCGCACGGAGATCAGCTCGTCGGCACTCGTGCCCTGGTTGACGATGGTGAGCAGGACCGGTACGTCCGACCCGGCCAGGTAGGTGCCGCTGGAGTTGGCCGGCAGTGGGATCAGCACGTCACGCAGCGCGATACCGGTCCCGATGTCACCGGAGGCCCCGTCCACCGCGGCCACCTGGCTGTCGGTCTGGGTGATCTGGCCGGCACCACAGCCCAGTGTCACGGCGGTGGCGCAGCAGGCTGCAATCAGCGCGGGGAAAGCCAGGGGACGCCGGTGGGACCTGGGTCGGCGGCTCACGGGCAGGGGCCTCCTCGGATCGTGCTCGCCGAATGGCTGGCCAGCCTCATCTGACCAGCTGGAATCTTATCCGCAGGGGCAGCGCTGCGGCTCAGCCGGCTCGCCCGGCACCGGTCGGGTGCCGTTGCCACCTCGGTCCGGTATTGGTCTACAGTGGAGCTACCTTGAGCTGGGGGAGCCTGACGTCACCCGGTCGGAGTCGGTCTTCAATCCCCTGACCTGCGACGACGCGGCGGTCCCCAGTGCGCGACGGTTCCCGGGCATGGTAATCTGGGTGTAGCGAAAGGGGCAGAGAACCCATGGTTTTCAAGGTCGGAGAGACTGTTGTCTACCCGCACCACGGTGCCGCTCTCATCGAGGCCATCGAAACCCGCGTGATCAAGGGCGAGGAGAAGAAGTATCTCGTCCTCAAGGTTGCTCAGGGTGATCTTACTGTCCGCGTTCCCGCCGCCAACGCTGAAGTCGTCGGTGTCCGGGATGTGGTCGGCCAGGAGGGTCTCGACCGGGTTTTCGAGGTGCTGCGTGCTCCGCACACCGAGGAGCCGACGAACTGGTCGCGGCGATACAAGGCCAACTTGGAGAAGCTCGCCTCTGGCGACGTCAACAAAGTGGCTGAAGTGGTCCGGGACCTGTGGCGCCGTGAGCGTGATCGAGGTCTATCGGCTGGCGAGAAGCGCATGCTCGCCAAGGCCCGCCAGATTCTGGTGAGTGAGCTCGCGCTCGCTGAGGGCACCAACGAGGACAACGCCGAGGTGCTCCTCGACGAGGTTCTCGCCGCAGCTTCCTGACGCCGCCGGCGGCTCGGGTGATCGCCCGTGCCCCGGTGCGGATCGCGGCGCTGGTTCCAGCGGCCGGGCAGGGTGTGCGGTTGGCAGCCGGAATGCCCAAGGCTTTTGTGTCACTGCGTGGCCGTCCGTTGCTCTGGCATTGCGTGCAGGGGCTGCTGGCGGCGGGTTGTGTCGAGCTGGTCGTCGTTGCGGTCGGTGCGGATCACCGGGCACAGGCCCGAGCCGCGCTGGTCGATGCCGGGCAGCGGGTGCGGATCGTGACCGGCGGAGCGCACCGGGCCGACTCGGTCCGGTGCGCTCTGCGCAGCGTGCCGGATGCCGAAGTGGTACTGGTGCATGACGCAGCCCGCTGCCTGACCCCGGTCAGCGTGATCCGTGCGGTGGTCGAGGCGGTGCTGGCCGGGCAGCGGGCTGTGGTGCCGGTGCTGGCAGTGGTGGACACCATCAAGCAGGTGGACCTCGACGGGCGGGTCGTGTCAACCGTGGACCGCGCCGCCTTGCGGGTGGTGCAGACTCCGCAGGGATTCGCCGCGGACCTGCTGCGCCGGGCGCATCAGGCACCGTCCGGTCCGGTGACCGACGATGCCGGCCTGGTCGAGCGGCTGGGCGAGACCGTGCGCACGCTGCCGGGTCACCCGCACGCTTTCAAGATCACCACACCGTTCGATCTCGCCGTCGCCGAGGTGGTGGCTGGCACGGTCGCGGCCGGTCGGGCATGAGGGTCGGGATCGGGACCGACGTGCACCGGGTCGTGGCCGGTCGGGAGTGCTGGCTGGCCGGGCTGCACTGGCCGGGGGTGCCGGGATGCGCCGGGCACTCCGACGGTGACGTCGCCGCGCACGCGTTGTGCGACGCTGCGCTGTCTGCGGCCGGCCTGGGAGACCTGGGTGCAGTGTTCGGCACCGTCGAGCCGCGGTGGGCCGGTGCGCACGGCACTGAGCTGCTCACCGAGGTACGCCGCAGGCTGGCCGCCGAGGGCTGGACGGTGGGAAACGGCGCGGTGCAGGTGATCGGGAACACGCCTCGAGTGGGTAGCCGCCGAGCCGAGGCGCAGCGGGTGCTCTCCGCGGCGTTGGGTGGCCCCGTCTCGGTCTCTGGCACCACCACCGACGGCCTTGGGCTCACCGGCCGCGGCGAGGGCATCGCCGCCTGTGCAGCGGTGCTGCTCGTGAGTGCGTAACAGTGTTATAACACTGTTACGCACTCACGAGCAGGGGCATGTGCCGATGGTACGGGGGTGCACAGCACCCCCGTACCATCGGCACATGCCCCTGCACCTCTACGACACCGCGACGCGTAGCAGGCGGGAATTCGTCCCGCTGCGACCCCGCACGGCGTCGATCTACGTGTGCGGTGCCACCGTGCAGGGCGTCCCGCATATCGGGCATGTGCGATCGGCGTTGAACTACGACGTGCTGCGTCGCTGGTTGGTGGCCACCGGCCATGACGTGGTCTTGGTGCGCAACGTCACCGATATCGACGACAAGATCCTGATCAAGTCCGCCGAGGCCGGTCGGCCGTGGTGGGAATGGGCCTACACGCACGAACGGGCCTTCGAGGACGCTTATACCGCGCTGGGCTGCCTGCCGCCGTCGGTGCTGCCGCGGGCCACCGGCCATGTGCCCCAGATGGTCGAGCTGATGGCGCGGCTGATCGATCGCGGACACGCCTACCCCGCGGGCGGGGACGTGTACTTCGCGGTGGCCACCGCGGACGGCTACGGCTCGCTGTCGCGGCAGCGTCCCGACGAGGTCAGCCAGGGCGAGTCGGCCGCGCCGGGCAAGCGCGACCCACGGGACTTCACTCTGTGGAAGGGCGCCAAGCCCGGCGAGCCGTGCTGGCCGACGCCATGGGGGCCGGGCCGTCCCGGATGGCACCTGGAGTGCTCGGCGATGGCCACCACCTACCTCGGCCCGGAGTTCGACATCCACGGCGGTGGCCTGGACCTGGTCTTTCCGCACCACGAGAACGAGCTGATCCAGTCCCGGGCCGCCGGTGACGGGTTCGCCCGGTACTGGTTGCACAACGGCTGGGTGACGCTGTCCGGCGAGAAGATGTCCAAGTCGCTGGGCAACACGCTGTCCATCCCGGCCACCCTGCGCCGGGTCCGGGCGGTGGAGCTGCGCTACTACCTGATCAGCGCACATTACCGATCCGCCATCGAGTACTCCGATGGCGCGCTGGCCGAGGCGGTGGCTGCCTACCAACGGATCGAGTCGTTCGTGCACCGGGTCCGGGAGCGTTGCGAGGTCCCAGAACCGGGCACGTGGTGCGCCGACTTCGGCGTGGCGATGGACGACGACCTCGCCACGCCGGCCGCGCTGGCCGCGATCCACGGGGCCGTGCACGAGGGTAACGCCGCGTTGGACGTCAAGGACCATTCGGTGGCGGTGGCGGCGGCCGGTTCGGTGCGCGCCATGACCGGTGTGCTGGGTCTGGACCCGCTGGCCGACCAGTGGCGCTCGACGTCAGGCTCGGATGCCGCGTCGGCGGCGCTGACCGTGCTGGTCGACCGGTTGCTGGTAGATCGTGCCGAGGCTCGGATCCGCCGTGACTACGCGACCGCTGACGCATTACGTGATCAGCTGCTCGCTGCTGGGATCGCCGTCGAGGACACCCCCGATGGTCCGGTGTGGACGGTCAAGGGGAACTGATCTGATGGCGGGTAACTCGCAGCGCCGGGGCGCGCTACGCAAACCGGGCACGAAGAAGGGGGCCGTCGCGGGTTCCGGTGGGCAGAAGTCCAAGGGGCTGCGCGGGCGTGGCGCCACGCCGCCGGCTGAGCAGCGAACCGGCCATCCAGCCCAGCGTCAATCAACCCAGCGTCAATCAACCCAGCGGGGAGCCGGCTCGAGCGCTCGGGCTCGCCGGCGAACCGGTACCGAGCCGGGCGAGACCGTGCTCGGTCGCAACCCAGTCCTGGAGTGCCTGCGTGCCGGGGTACCGGCCACTGCGCTGCACGTCGCTATCGGAGTGGACGCCGACGACCGGGTCAGCGAGTCCGTTCGGTTGGCCGCCGACGCCGGTCTGTCCATTCTCGAGGTGGCCAGAGCTGACCTCGACCGGTTGGCCGGGGGTGCGCTGCACCAGGGGATGGCATTGCAGGTACCCCCGTATGAGTACGCCGTGGCCGAGGATGTGTTGGCCGCTGCGCACGGCTGCGGGACACCGCCACTGCTGATCGCGCTCGATGGGATCACCGACCCACGCAATCTGGGCGCGGTGGTTCGCTCGGCCGCCGCCTTCGGCGCACACGGGGTGTTGGTGCCACAGCGACGTTCGGCAGGAATGACGGCGGTGGCGTGGCGGACCTCGGCCGGCACTGCCGCGCGGTTGCCGGTGGCCCGCGTCACCAATCTGGTGCGCACGCTCAAGGATTGCGCGGCATCCGGCTTGATGGTTGCCGGGCTGGATGCCGGCGGATCGATGTCGCTGGACTCGTTTCCGCTGGCCACTGGGCCGCTGGTACTGGTACTCGGCGCGGAAGGGCGGGGGCTGTCCCGGCTGGTCGGCGAGACTTGTGATGCCACAGTGGCGATACCCATGGCCGGCCCGGTCGAATCGCTCAACGCGTCGGTTGCGGCCGGTGTGGTGCTTTCGGAGGTGGCGCGCCTTCGTCGCGCCGGCTGATCCGGCATGTCAAAACGAGCGTTACGGCATGCCGCGTGCTCACATCGGCAACATTGTGTGTATCTTATCGCGATCAGCGTTCACCACGCGGCGGTTTCGTCCACGCCGCGTTCCTCTCAACAAGGAGAAACGGTAGCCGTGGCTCAGAAGACCATCGTCACCCTCATCGACGACCTCACCGGCGAGGAAGCAGAAGACATTACGACAGTCGAGTTCGCGCTCGAGGGTGTGACATACGAGATCGACTTGGCGGACGACAACGCCGCCAAGCTTCGTGACAACCTGTCCCGTTACGTCGCGGCTGCCCGTAAGACCAGCGGACGTCGCCCGGGCACGCGCGGCGCTGATCGCTCGACCGGCCGCGCGACCGCCAACGGAAAGGTCTCCGGGAGCGGCTACAACCGCGACACGCTCAAGGCCATCCGGGAGTGGGCCAAGCAGAATGGACACAATGTCAGTGACCGTGGTCGGCTTCCGCTCAACGTCGTGCACGCCTGGGAGGCCAAGCATCAGAGCGCGGCGAACACCGGCAAAATTCCGGCCTTCTCTGGCTGAGGGTCGGCTGAGAATCTGACGCCGCTGTGGGATGCGGTCGATTTCCTGACCGGAAACGTGGTGACGGCCGTGGTTGGTGCACTGATCGTTGAGTGCGTCCAACCAGGCCGGCCCACCGTCGAGTCACCGACGCAATGCGACATCGCGCAATAACTCGGACGCGCGCACGTGTTCGTCATCCGCAGCCCGCACATCCACAGCAAGGATGATCTCCGCCATGCGAATCCGCCGGCCCACCGCAGCCACTGGTCTGGTCGTTCTGCTCACCAGCACGGGGATACTGCATTTTGCGGTTCCCGCGCAGTTCGATGCGATCGTTCCCGAGCAGCTACCCGGTACCGCCCGTACGTGGACCCACCTGTCCGGCGTGGCCGAGCTGGTGATCGCGGCACTGGTCGCGGTGCCGCGTACTCGGCGGCTCGGTGGGCTGCTCGCCGCGTTGCTGTTCGTTGCGGTGTTCCCGGCCAACGTGAAGATGGCGATCGACTGGTCCGACCGCCCCACCTGGATGCGCACCCTGGCCTACGCCCGCCTCCCCCTACAGCTCCCCCTGATCCTCTGGGCACTGCTCGTCTACCGCCACCCCCGCCCGCATTCAGCGGGCTCAGCGGGGCTACCGGCGCACCGATAGCCCCGCTGAGCCCGCTGAATGCGGGCGGGGTGCCGCTTGTCGCACGGTGGGCGGGGCTCGGCGGGTCGGGGGTTGCCGCTCGTCGCGTCGGCTGGTGCACCTGGCGCACGCGACACGTTTGCCCGTTTGCGGGTTTGCCGCAGTCGTGGCCTTACCGTTACTTTCCGTCGGTCGCAGATTACGATCTGGCTGCTAGACGGTGCCATCCCGGGCTATGCACCAGGTCCCCGTCGTGAAAGGGACCCACAGTTGGCGCGTCACCGCTCCCCCCGCGGTAGTCAGCGGAATCCCGAGGTCGCTCCCACTCCTGCCTCCCGCGGTGCGCACCGCATACCTCGGCCAGGTCCGGTGCTGCGCGGTCGGGCTGTGACGGCTGCCGTCGCCGCCGGCGCGTTGGCCGTGGCCGGCCATGCGGTGCACGCCGACGCCGCAGTCGGCGCCGAGAAGACCGTCGAGGTCGCCCCGGCCGCGCTGACCTCCCCGGCACCGGAGCCGGAGCTCTTGCAGCTCGTCCCGGTCGGCGATCAGACCGTCGGAGTGCAGGCGTTGCGCCGCGCCGTCGAGAAGGCCGACCGGGCAGCAGCCCACCTCAAGGCCGCGCAGAACCGGCTGGGCGTGCCCTACAAAGCCGGTAACAGCCACAGCCTGGACGGCTGGATCTCCCAAGCGCTGGGCCTGATGGGCCTGCCGCAGGCCCTCGCGAAGGGGGTTAAGACGATCATCATGCATGAGTCCGGTGGCAATCCCAATGCGATCAACAACTGGGACATCAACGCCGTACGGGGCACTCCCTCGCGGGGCCTCATGCAAACCATCCCCGCCACCTTCAAAGCCTGCGTCCTGCCCAGCTTGGCCGGTCGACCGATCACCGACCCGGTGGCCAACATCACCGCCGGGATCCGCAGCATGATCGCTCACCACGGTCTCAGCGCCGTGATGAACGGCGGTCGGCGCGACGCCGGCGGCAACTACCTCGGCTACGGCGGTGCCGGCTGCTCGTCCTATGACCTCGACGAGTATGCCTCCCAGCTACGCATCCTGTGGAAAGACGAGCCGCTGCCAGGCATGCAGTAAGCACAGACCACGTCAGAACGACGTCGCAGCATTCGCCCGGCGGATGTAGTCGATCTGCTCTGGTGACGGCCCGCCGCACTGCTGCTGGACTAATTCGCTGTTGTCGGCCTGCATGTGGTTTATCGAGTCTCACAGCCCGGGTCACCGCCGTGAAAGAAGTCCAGCAGCTCCATCCAGAGCCGCGCCAGCGCCTGCACCTCCGGCGTCGCCGGGTCGGTGTCGGCGTCCCCGTCACGTCACGTTCAATTCCTGATCTCAGCGACCGATGAAGTTCACGCAGAGTGGTGAGAGGCTGCACCCATGGTCTCGGGGCGGATCCCGCTCGGATCGCGACTGAGAAGACCCTCGGATCACGGAACGAAGGGTATCGTGGCTGGGTGCTCGGTCTCGGACTCGGAAGTTGAGTCAAGATCGGGGAGCGACACTCGTCGTCACGATCACCCGACGCCCCGCGACACCACGGACCCGATATCACTGCCGGTGACGCCTGGGGAAGGACTATCGCTGTTGATCTCGTTATCGAGCACCACGACGGCCGTTGCTTCGCGGTCGAGATCAAGGCCAGGTCCTCCTATTGGCCGGACGATCTGCGGGGCCTTGTCCAGCTACGGGTCGAGCTGAGCCCGCACGGGAAGCCCGGCGGGGTCGTTCGCGTTGCCGGGAATGACGTCGAAGCGAGGAGAGTGCCGTGACACAAGAGCAGGTGCAGCGGATTCTGCTGGTGGCGGCACATCCCGACGATGCGGATTTCGGGTCCGGCGGCACGGTCGCCACCTGGACAGACGCTGGTCTTGACGTGTCCTACTGCATCGTGACCGACGGGGACGCCGGTGGTGTCGACCGCGACGTGCCCCGCTCGGCGATCGGCGGAATCCGGCAGGACGAGCAGCGCAAGGCGGCCGCCGCGTTGGGCGTCACCGACGTGGAGTTCCTCGGCTACCCCGACGGCCGGCTGGTGGTGAGCCTCGAGCTGCGCCGCGACATCACCCGCGCCATCCGGCGGACCCGCCCGGATCGAGTGGTGGTCCAGCTCCCGCAACGCGACCTGCGCAGCCTCTACGGCAGCCACCCCGATCACCAGGCCGCCGGGGAAGCCGCGCTGTGCGCGGTCTATCCCGATGCCCGCAACCCGTTCGCGCACCCCGAGCTGCTCGCCGAGGAGGGCCTGGAAGCACACACCGTGTCCGAGGTCTGGGTGGTGAGCGCCAACGACCGGGCCGACCACTATGTCGACATCACCGACACCTTCAATCGCAAGATCGCCGCGCTGCGCGCGCACGCCAGCCAGACCGCGCACCTGACGGATCTGGAGCAGCGGATGCGCGCCTGGGGTTCCCTGCAGGCCCAGGCTGCTGGGCTGGCGGAGGGCCGGTTGGCGGAGGGGTACCTCGTGCTGGACACCCGCTGACGCTGGTATGGCTATCAGGTTCCCGGAGGTTGTCTCCCGACGACTTCCCGTCCGCCTTGACCGTCTGTCATCCTGTACTCAAGGCGAGACGGGTAAGGAGTGACGCATGTGGCCGGTTCAGAGCGCATTGGTGAGCAGGTTGAAGGTCGGTCGCTCACCTACGAGCCGAACCCCAAGCACAAGCCGATCCCGATTCCGGGTCGACACGGATCGATCTGCCCGTCCGGTGCCAACGGCGCACGCCTTCTCTCCCAGAGCGATCTGGTGGGTAAGAAGCGATACGCAACAGACGGCAAAAATGCCTACTGTGCCCAGCAACATGCTCCTGGCAAGTGGCACGGTTATCCGGTCGGCTGGGAGGAAGTACCACCGCGACTCGTCGCTCAGTGGGTAGCGGCCGAAAAGGTCCAGCGCCAGGAAATTCGTCGAGCGAAGAGGCGACGCAAGAGATGACCATCAAGTGGGAACGATTCGTTGGAAGCACTGACACGTTTGCGGTTCGCATTGCATTTATGCCGGATCCCGATGCGGGCTTTGGCGCTGACCCTGAGGACGCCGCGTCGTGGGGCGCGTTCCAGTTGTGGGTGGACGGCCATAACCTCTGCGCCCATGTGGACCAAGGAGAAGTCCTGCAGAGTGCCCATTGGTATCTCCTACCACTACTGGAGTGGCTGAGCGAGAACTGGAATGCGTTCCTCCACGAGGAGAAGCTCCCTAACCGAAATTCCGATACGATCGCTGTCGCTGCCCTGGACGCAACGCGCACGGCTCCCGTGCTCGCCGGGGAGTCTGAAACGGTTGTATGGGAAGGCGAGTGGCACGACTGGTGGACTCGTCATGCCCTTCGTGCGGCACGCGCTGGCGGCCTGCTGCCCAACGTGATATTTCGGCGACTTCGCGACTGGATAGAGATCAGCTGGAGTGATGAACCAGTTGCGGGCACCCAGACAGATCTTCGTTACAGCGCCGTACGCGGCGTCTGTCTGGTCGAACCAGATCTTGTGGCGACAACCCTTCACGAGATAGTCAAGGCCGCCGTCGACTATCTTACGAAGGTCGGCATCGGAGGAGAACGCCTGCCGGCTCTTCGCAAGCAGGTCGACGACCTCGCTGGTGCCGAACAGCAGGATCGCCGAGCGCACTGGATAGCCGGGCTGAGAGAGTCGACACCTCTCGCGAGCCGACCTCGGGGTGCGATTCCAGCAGACGAGATGCAAAACCGCTGGCGTGAGATCGTAACGGCACTTCGCGAAAATGGCGATGACGGAGCCGTCGAAGCGGCACTTGAAGTCCAGGAATCACAGTTCGTGATCGTTGACTCCAGCCAAGTCTCGTGCCTGTTCAGCTCGACGTCTCCCGACATCACACCGGACGACGTTCGAACGCTCACAGCAGTGCTTGTCGACCAGTACTCTACTGACAGAGTCTCATCTGAACTAGCCGGTAGGACCAACCAAACCATCCCCGACGCCGCCATCCCGGCATGGGAACAAGGTTACGATCTTGCCGAGACAGCCCACGACGAGTTCAGCCTTGATCTATCCTGTGGCTGGGTCGACATAGAAGCGCTACTCAAGGAACTCGGTGTCGCCATCCTCTCTCGCAGGCTTGAGGACTCCGGTATTCGGGCTTGCTGCATGGTGGGCACTCACTTCCTGCCCACCATTATTCACAATGAAGCGTCGCCGTATTTCGTCAGTCTGCCTGCGAAGCGATTTAGCCTTGCGCACGAACTATGTCATCTAATGTATGATCAATCGCGAGGGCAAAAGCTGGCCATCGCCAGTGGTCCGTGGGCGCCGAAGTGGATCGAACAGCGAGCCAACGCGTTTGCGGCGATGTTCTTGATGCCTGCCGACCTCGTTCAGAAGGCGATTGTAGACCGGCCGGATCCCATCAGCGACTTGGCCGGGATCTCCGCAGTGGCAACTCGGTTGCGGGTAAGCAAGCTCGCAGTTATCGATCATCTCTACAACATGACCCTCATGAGCGAAGCCGTCCGCGACGAGCTGCGCCAGCTTGGCGAGAGCCTGACCGCGTCGCCGACCGCCGGGACACGTTAGCCGGACCGGCCGGCACACCACCCTCCTGGCCGCCGGTGACGACCTGGTCAGGTCCCGACGCCGACCAGCATGCACCCGGCTACCGACAATCCTGATCGGACGGTGGAGCTGCAGCACGAGCCGATCCGGTCTACCTCCGCGCGGGTAGACCGATCACGGCTCACCGGCTGCGGGTAGGAGGTCGCGTATGACTGACCCGATACCTTCTCCGCAGGGTGAGTGAGGCTACGCCCCGTTTGCGCTGCCGGTGAGGAGGACGTGGGCCACCAGGTCGGGATTGTCGTTCATCGGCACGTGCCCGCAGCCGGGCAGCCGCAGCAGCCGGACGTGCGGGATCAGCCGGATGACCGACTCGGCCCGGGGCCGCCGGAACAGCAGGTCCCACCTACCCCAGGCGATGGTCACCGGCACGTCAGGTATCCGGCCAGTGAATATGATCTTGTTTCCGGCTGCCAGACTGGGCCTGAAACCGACCGCGCTGATCATCGCCTGCATATCCGCCAGCAACACCTGCGGCTGGAGCAGGTCTGGACGAGCGAAAAGGACGCCGGTCATCAGCGCGCGTCCAGCCGTCGTCTGGGCCAACCGGGTCGCGAGCCTCGGCGGCATGTGACGTGCGGTGCGGTACACCTGCCGCACCATGGCCAAGGACACCCGCCGCCCCATCGGGGTCCACAGCCCTGCCGGGGACAGCGCCGTCACGCTGCGGACCATGTTTCGTTGGGCCAGCACGAGGGATACCAGGCCACCCATCGAGTTCCCGGCCACGTGTGGCCGGTCCAACCCCAGATCCGCGAAGAATTCCGACAGCACGAGCACCGCGGTGTCCAGCTCGTAGGGCAGGTGGTCCGGCAGTGGAGGGGACTCGCCGAACCCCGGGAAGTCGACGGAGATCACGTCGCGGTGCTTGGCCAGCAGGTCGATGACCGGAAGCCAACCCTGCCGCCGGTGCCCGGCCCCGTGCAACAGAACCAAGGGCGGCCCCGCGCCACACCTGTCGTAGGCCAGTCGCACACCAAACACTGTATCGACTCGTGGCCAACCAGTATGCACTCCTTGCGCAACGATGTGCTGTGTCGAGTTCACGGCACAGCACCATCGCGGCTATGGGAGGATTGTCAGGTGTTGGCGGGTGGGGCGGTGATCCGGTATCCGCCGGCTTTGCCGGTGAGCCGGCGAAAGGACGAGATCGCTGGGGCGATCCGGGATCACCAGGTGGTGATCGTCGCCGGGGAGACCGGGTCGGGCAAGACCACTCAGCTCCCGAAGATCTGCCTGGAGCTGGGCCGGGGGAGCCAGGGCGTGATCGGCCACACCCAGCCGCGCCGGCTGGCGGCGCGCACAGTGGCCGAGCGTATCGCCCATGAGATGGACGTCCCGGTGGGCGGGGTGGTGGGCTGGAAGGTGCGGTTCACCGATCGGGTATCCGACGACACCCTGATCAAGCTGATGACCGACGGCATCCTGCTGGCCGAGATCCGGTCCGACCGGTTGCTGCGGCAGTACGACACGCTGATCATCGACGAGGCACACGAGCGTTCTCTGAACATCGATTTCGTACTGGGCTATCTCCGGCAGCTGCTGCCCCGGCGCCCCGATCTCAAGGTGATCATCACCTCGGCGACCATCGACCCCGACCGGTTCTCCCGGCACTTCGACGGTGCACCGGTGATCGAGGTCTCCGGCCGCAGCTACCCGGTGGAGATCCGCAACCGCCCGGTGGGCACGGACCCGGCGGATGACCGCGACCAGACCCAGGCGATCTGCGACGCCGTGCTGGAGCTGCGCGCCGAGGGTCCTGGCGATGTGCTGGTCTTCCTGTCCGGTGAACGGGAGATCCGGGACACCCGCGACGCGTTGGATGCGCTGAAGTTGGCTGACACCGAGGTCCTGCCGCTGTACGCGCGGCTGCCGGCGGCCGAGCAGCACCGGGTCTTGCAGCCGCACCGGGGACGCCGGATCGTGCTGGCCACCAATGTCGCGGAGACCTCGCTGACCGTGCCGGGGATCCGGTACGTGATCGACCCCGGCACGGCCCGGATCTCCCGTTACAGCCGCCGGTTCAAGGTGCAGCGGCTGCCGATCGAGCCCGTGTCGCAGGCCTCGGCCATCCAGCGCGCCGGGCGGTGTGGGCGTACCAGCGACGGCATCTGCCTCCGGCTGTACTCGGCGGAGGACTTCCAGTCCCGGCCGGAGTTCACCGATCCGGAGATCCTGCGCACCCATCTCGCGTCGGTGATCCTGCAGATGGCGGCGCTGGACCTGGGTGATGTGGCTGCGTTCGGGTTCATCGACCCACCGGATCGCCGGCAGATCTCCGACGGCGTGGCGCTGCTGCACGAGTTGGGGGCTCTTCAAGACCGGCCAACCTCCCGGTTGGCCGGTCTTGAAGAGCCCCCAACGTTGCGGCTCACCCGAATCGGGCGCACCCTGGCGCAGCTGCCGCTGGACCCCCGGCTGGCCCGGATGGTGCTGGCGGCGAACGACCACGGTTGCCTGCCAGACGTGCTGGTGATCGTCGCGGCGCTGGCCATCCAGGACCCGCGGGAGCGCCCAGCCGATGCCGAGGCGGCGGCTGACGCCCAGCATGCCCGGTTCGCCGACAAGAGCTCCGACTTCCTGGCTTATCTCAACCTCTGGCGTTACCTCGACGAGCAGCAGCAGGCGCTGTCGTCCAACCAGTTCCGCAAGCTGTGCAAGGCGGAGTTCCTGCACTACCTGCGGGTGCGGGAGTGGCAGGACCTGCACGGGCAGCTGCGCCGGATCACCCGCGACCTCGGCATGACGGCGAACGCCGAACCCGCCGATGCACCGCAGGTGCACATCGCCCTGCTAGCCGGATTGCTCTCGCAGATCGGGCTGTTCGACCCCGAGACCCGCGACTACCTCGGCGCCCGGGGTGCCCGGTTCGCCGTGCACCCCGGCTCGGCGCTGTTCCGCAAGCCGCCGCGTTGGGTGATGGCCGCCGAGTTGGTGGAGACCTCCCGGCTGTGGGGCCGGATCGCCGCGCGGATCGAGCCGCAGTGGGTGGAATCGCTGGCTGGGCACCTGGTCAAGCGCAGTTACAGCGAGCCGCACTGGGAACGCAACCGCGCTGCGGTGGTGGCCTACGAGAAGGTCACGCTCTACGGCATCCCGATCGTCGCCGCACGCAAGGTCACCTACGGCAGCATCGATCCCGAGCTGTCCCGCGAGCTGTTCCTCCGGCACGCCCTGGTCGACGGTGACTGGGAGACCCGGCACGCGTTCTTCCACGCCAACCGGGCACTGCTCGACGACGTCGAGGAGCTGCAGCAGCGGGCCCGGCGATGCGACCTCAGGGTCGACGACGAGACCCTGTTCGACTTCTACGACCAGCGCATCCCACCCGAGATCGTCTCCGGCCGGCATTTCGACAGCTGGTGGCGCAGAACCCGCCCAACACGGCCTGATCTGCTCGACTTCGATCCCGCCCTGCTGATCACCGGCGACGGCGTCAGCGGGCCGGACTATCCCGATTCGTGGCCGCTGGGCACGCTGCGGCTGGACCTGTCCTACCAGTTCGAGCCCGGCGCCGACGCTGACGGCGTGACCGTGCACGTGCCCCTGCCGGTGCTCAACCAGGTCGGCCCCGCGCCCTTCACCTGGCAGGTTCCCGGGTTACGCGAGGAACTGGTCGGCACGCTGCTCAAGTCGCTGCCCAAGGAACTGCGCCGCCGGCTGGTGCCGGTGCCCGACCAGGTGAGAGCCCTGCTGGCCCGGATGACGCCTTACCGTGAGCCGCTGCTGGACGCCCTGGAACGCGAGCTGCACCACGCGGGCCTGACGGTGCACCGCGCGGACTGGCGGCTCGACCGGGTGCCGGAGCATCTGACGGTCACCTTCCGGGTGCACTCCGGGGACCGGACGTTGGCCGAGGGCAAGGATCTCGCGGCGCTGGCCCGCCAGGTGCAACCGCAGTTGCGGGCCACCCTGTCCGCCGCGGGGGGTGGTCTGCCACGCCGGGGCCTGCGCAGCTGGGACATCGGGACCCTGCCGACCACCCATCAGCAGCAGCAGGACGGCCATCTGGTCACCGCCTACCCGGCGTTGGTCGACGAGGGCGACACCGTCGCCGTTGCGCTGCTGCCCACCGAGGCCGAGCAGCAGCGCGCCATGTGGGCGGGCACCCGGCGGTTGCTGCTGCTCGCGGTGCCGTCGCCGGTCAAGCCGGTCCAGCGTGGCCTGGATGTCGCTGCGAGGCTGGTGCTGACCCGCAACCCGCACGGCAGCGTCGAGGCGTTGCTGGCCGATTGCGTCGACTGCGCCGCGGACGCGCTGATCACCGCCTGCGGCGGGCCACCCCGCGACGAGACCGGTTTCACCCGGCTCGTCGAGCACGTCCGGGCCGAGCTGACCGGGGCGACGCGTGCCGTGGTCACCCACATCCAGCGCATCCTGGCGGTGGCGCACACCGTCGAGGTCCGGTTGTCCGAGCTCACCGCACCGGCCCTGGCCCCCGCGGTGGCCGACGTCCGCGGGCAGCTGGCCGCCCTGGTCGGACCCGGTTTCGTCACCGCGACCGGCGCGCAGCGGCTGCCCGACCTCACCCGCTACCTGCAAGCCATCGAGCGCAGACTGGCCAAGCTGCCCCGCGACCCCGACCGCGACCGGGACTGGATGCAGCAGGTCGAGGCCGTCACCCAGGAATACCACCGGCTGCGCGACGACCTCGGCGACGGGCCGCAGCTGCAGCAGATCCGCTGGATGATCGAAGAACTACGGGTCAGCTACTACGCCCAAGAGCTGCGCACCCCCTACCCGATATCCACCAAACGCATCCACCAAACCCTCGACACCGCTCGCGCGACGCACCACTAAAAGGTTCCACTTGGCAGTCCGCGGGCAGTTCCACTGCCTGCGCAGCGGTCGCCACTGCCGCGCTCTGCGCCGGTGGCACGATCGTGTCGGCGAAGCCGTAGACGACCGCGGTCGGCACCCGGATCCGGCCGATCAGCTCGGTCACCGGGAAGCGATCTCGAAGCAGCAGCCGGACCGGCAGCAGCGGGTAGTGCCGGGAGCCCACGGCGGCGAGGCAGGTGAACGGCGAGCGCAGCACGAGCCCGGCGGGTGGCTGCTCGGTGGCGAGCCGGGTCGCTACCGCCGCACCGAGGCTCTCTCCGAAGTAGATCAGGCGACGCTGGAGCAGCCACACCGCCGTGAGCAGAGCGACCAGGAGGACCAGCCCGGCGCGCAGCACCCTTTCCATTGTGCTGCCAGCACCGCCAACGGCCAGGAGATCGCCCTGTGTCGCGTCGAACCGCGCGAGTCACCGGGCGCTCGTGCACGACGCCGGATGGCAGGATGACGGGGCCCCGACGGTCACGACGTCTGGAGGGACCTTGATGAAGCTGGGTCTGCACTACTGGAATTACTCGACCCCGGCTGAGTCGGCGAGGATCGCGCCCACGCTGGCCGCCACTGCCCGCATCGCCGAGCAGGCAGGCATGTCCTCGCTCACCGTGATGGATCACTACTTTCAGATGGAGGCGATGGCCTCGGTCGACGAGCCGATGCTGGAGGGCTACACGACGCTGGGCTACCTGGCCGCTAAGACCGACCGGATGACGCTCGGGCTGCTGGTGACCGGGGTGATGTACCGCTACCCAGGGTTGCTGGCCAAGATCGTGACTACCCTCGACGTGCTGTCGAACAGCCGGGCGAGGCTGGGCATCGGCGCGTCGTGGTACGAACGTGAGCAGCGGGGGTTGGGGGTGCCCGTGGTCGGAGTCGGCGAGCGTTTCGAGCGCTTGGAGGAGACCCTGCGGATCTGCCTGCAGATGTGGAGCGAGGACAACGGCCCGTTTCACGGCCGGCACTATCAGCTGGCCGAGACGTTGTGTGTACCCGCGCCGGTCAGCCGGCCCCACCCACCGGTCATGATCGGCGGCGGGGGTGAGAAGAAGACGTTGCGGCTGGTGGCCCGTTACGCCGACGCGTGCAACGTGTTCGGCACCACCCCCGCCGAGGTCGCGCACAAGTTCGCCGTGCTGCGTGAGCACTGCGCCGCCGAAGACCGGGACTACGACAGCATCGACAAGACCGTGCTGGTTACGCGACCCGCCCTGGCCGACGTCGACGCGTTCGTGGCCGACGTGGCTCAGTACGCGGCGCTAGGCGCGACCGAGGTGCACACCATGCCCGACCGGCATCCGGTCGAGTTCGCCGAGCAGGTCGCCGAGCAGGTCCTACCGAGGCTGTCCGTGCTCGACTGAAAGGTGTGGATCTTGGTCCTGCGGCGCGGCCACTCATCGGCGTGCTGATCCGCCCTGCCTCGTCTGCCGACTCGGATCTCGGCCGTCCCGTGGCGAGATCTCCTATCGATGCGCTGCCGGACAATCCTTTCGGTGTCCGGCTCGGTGGCGAACGGAATCCTCACACGCATCCGCCGCCGACTCGGTCTGCTCGATGGATTGCACCGAAGGTTATTAGCGGAATTGCGTAGACACCCGAAACCCGTCCGCCGCTGAGGGGATGCCTGCGCCGTGCGGTCACGCATTCGACCTCGTGTGCCAGATGGCCCTCAGGGTGTCCTCAAGATCGGCGATACTGGCGTAGTCGGCACTCGCTGCTCGGGTCAGCCAACGAAGCCAGGCTCGCGTCGGCCACGGCTCGCGGGTCGGTGTATCCGGTGCTGACCTCCCGTACCCGGTTCTCGACCAGGATTGGGTGGGTCCGCCGGGCGTCGGCCAGGGCAGTGGCATCCAGCCCCTGCCGGTCGTAGGGGCACAGGATGGTCGCCTGCCGGTCGGCCAGGGCGATATTGATCAAGGCTTCGTGTTGTAGCGCCGCGCGGTACTCGGTGGCGGAGCGGCCAGGCCAGATCGGCTCGCCGACGATCCGGACCTGACCGGTCGGATACTTGCGGGTGAACGCATCCAGCACGGTGGGGATGATCCGGCCGGGGTTGCGACCCGCCTCGGCCATGTCCACGAACTGGACCTGCTCGGCATCGGCACCCAAGGCCGACCGCAGCACGTCGAGGTGCGGACCCGGCACCGCTACCAGTGCCCGTTCGGCCAACGTGAGCCCGTCCCGCAGGAAGCTCGCGACACCAGTGGCGAAGTCCTGCACGTCGCGGTAGAGCAGAGCCTCGTGTACTAGCCCGGTGTGCTCGGACTGCGCGGCGCTCATGGGTTGACTCGCCACCCGCATAGCTGGACCTCCGGTGTCCCGGTGGGCGGAGAGCGTAACCTTGCGGGACCAGACAGCGCATCTGGGTTAACTCAACAGGGTTAACTGGGTCCGCTGCGTGTTGGTGACCCACCGGCTGCCTGTCACGTCCGACCCGGTGCTGCGCCTGGTGGCTACGATTGATCTGCGGGTCGCGGGTTTGTGCGCCGGAAGGAGCGTCGGCACATGCGTCGTCGGTTGTTCGAACCCGAGCACGACGTTTTTCGGGACAGTGTCCGGGCTTTTCTGGACAAAGAGGTCATGCCCCACGCTGCGGCTTGGGAAGCGGAGGGCATCGTGCCCCGGGAATTGTTTCTCCGGGCCGGTTCCAGTGGTTTTCTCGGCATGGCTGTTCCGGAAAGTTTCGGCGGTGGCGGAGTAGCCGATTTCCGATTCAACGCGGTGTTGGGTGAGGAGGTCATGCGTATCGGGGCGGCGGCCGCCGGGCTGGGGCTGACCCTGCACAACGATATCTGCCTGCCCTACTTTCTGGATCTGAGCACCGAGGAGCAGCGGCAGCGGTGGTTGCCCGGGATCGCCGCCGGAAATCTCATCACGGCGGTGGCCATGACCGAGCCGGGGATGGGCTCGGATCTGGCGGGCATCGCCACCACGGCGATCCGCCATGGTGAGTATTACCTGGTGAACGGGTCGAAGACATTCATCACCAACGGCATCAACGCCGATCTGGTGATCACCGCGGTGAAGACCGACCCGCGCCGGCGCCACCAGGGGATGAGTCTGATCGTGCTGGAACGCGGAATGGCTGGTTTTGAGCGCGGTCGCAACCTCGCCAAGTTGGGTCAGCATTCGCAGGACACCGCTGAGCTGTTCTTTCGGGACGTCCGGGTACCGGTGGTCAACCTGCTCGGCGAGCCGGGTCGGGGGTTCGTCCATCTGGTGGATCGGCTACCGCAGGAGCGGTTGTCGATCGCCATCTCCGCGGTGGCCGGGGCACGGGCCGCGCTGGAGCTGACCCTGGCCTACGTCAAGGATCGCACGGCGTTCGGTCAACCCATCGGATCGTTTCAGAACACCAGGTTCCGGCTGGCCGAGATCGTCACCGAGATCGACCTCGCGCAGACTTTCGTCGATCGTTGCATCGAGGCGCTCAACGACGGCGAGTTGACCGGCACCGACGCCGCCGAGGCCAAATGGTGGTGCACGGAACTGCAGGGCCGGGTAGTTGATACCTGCTTGCAGTTGCACGGAGGCTACGGCTACATGCTTGAATACCCTATCGCGCGGGCCTATGCGGATGCTCGTATCACCCGCATATACGGCGGTACCACCGAGATCATGAAAGAGGTCATCGGTAGGTCATTGGGTTTATGATCATCCGGCTGCGCGGTTTCCGCTGGTAATGCAATTACTCAGCTCGATCGGTCGGCTGCGGACAGTGAGGCCCGCGACTCGAGAGTCGTTCACGAAGGCAAATCATCCTGCGAAGACCGCGGTCGTCATGGCGTTATCCGGCACGTCACCCTTTCGGGATGCATCACTTGGAGTGAAAGTCGCCGTGAAGCGGTACGTGCGGGTGCCCCTCGAGCGATGTCACGACTGAGCACGGCCACTGAGGCAGCAGTTAGGGAGGACCAGCATGACCGGTCACGGCGGTGACACCATCGCGCACGACATGTTCGCGCTGCTGCGCGAGGCCGCGGCACCTGTGGTGACTCGTTGGACCTACCGCACCGATGATCCGTTCGCGGTCACCCTCGAGATCCAGACTCGCGGCAACCGCTTCGTGGACTGGGTGCTGGCCCGGGAGCTGTTGGTGTCCGGTCTCTATGCTCCGGCCGGGATCGGTGACGTGCGGGTGCGCCCCGCCCAGTCCGGTAAATGGGACGTCACGCTGGTCGAGATCTGTTCGCTCGACGGGCACGCTGTGCTGGAGGTGGACCGCGATCTGCTGCGGCAGTTCGTCGAGGCCACTATCGAGGTCGTCCCGCTGGGTGCGGAGAGCGCGGCCGTCAATATGGACGCCGAGATCGAGAAGATCACCGGAAGCTGCCCGGGCTGATCCACGCCGGCCCATTACCCCGTTGCGCGGGCTGAGCGGGGTTATACAGAGCCGCGCACCCCGCTGAGCCTGCTGAATGCGAGTGATCCGTGTCAGAATGTTGGGATGTCTGCGTCGCGGGAGTACCCTGACGAGCTTCGTGAGCGCGCTGTGCGGATGGTGCTTGACGTGCAGCGGGAAGCCGGCGGGCAGCCGGAAGCGATCAAGCGGGTGGCGGATGAGTTGGGTGTGCCGCCCAACGTGCTGTGGCAGTGGGTGCAGCGGACCGCGACGGTCCCGACCGCCGAGCCCGAGGCCAACGAGTCGGGCATGCAGCTGATGGAGATCGGCGCCGTTGACGAGGCGCAGACGGTGTGGGGTGCCGCGGCGGAGGCCGGTGACGCCACCGCGGCGTTCAACCTGGGAGTGCTGCTGGTGCAGCGCGGTCAGCTCGACGAGGCGGCCAACTGGTGGCGCACCGCGGCCGCGGCCGGTGACCCCGATGCCGCCGCAGGGCTGGGCATGCTGCTGGTGCAACGCGGCGAGCTGGACGAGTCCGAGGCGCTGTGGCGCGAGGCTGCCGAGGCCGGCAACGCCGACGCCGCCACCGGGCTGGGCCGGCTGCTGGTGCAGCGGGGCGACCTGGCTGAGGCGGAGACCTGGTGGCGGGTCGCCGCCGAGGCCGGCGACACCGAGGCCGCCACCGGGCTGGGTGTGCTGCTGGAGAAGCGTGGTGAGCACGCCGAGGCGGAGACCTGGTGGCGCACCGCCGCCGAGGCCGGCGACACGGCTGCGGCCACCGGGCTGGGCGTGCTGCTGGCGCGGCGCGGCGCGTTGGACGAGGCGGAGACCTGGTGGCGGGTCGCCGCCGAGGCGGGTGACGCCATGGCCGCCGGTGGGCTGGGTGTACTGCTCCAGCAGCGCGGTGAGCTGGATCAGGCGCAGATCTGGTGGCGCACCGCCGCTGAAGCCGGCAACACCCACGCCGCCAACAATCTCGGTCAGTTGCTCGTGCAGCGCGGCGACCTGGATGACGCTGTCATCTGGTGGCGGGTCGCCGCCGAGGCTGGTGACACCACGACCGCTGCCGGGCTGGGTGTGCTGCTGGAACAGCGCGGCGAGCTCGACGAGGCCATGAAGTGGTACCGCACCGCCGCGGGGGCCGGCCACATCGCCGCCGCTGCCGGTCTGGGCGTGCTGCTGGAACAGCGCGGCGATCTCGACGAGGCCGTCAAGTGGTACCGCGTGGCCGCCGAAGCCGGCGACGCCAGTGTGACTTTCAATCTCGGCGTGTTGTTGAAGCGGCGCGGCGATCTCGACGGGGCAGTGCAGTGGTGCCGGGTGGCCGCCGAAGCCGGCAACACCGACGCCGCCAACAATCTCGGCCTGCTGCTGGAAGAGCGCGGCGATCTCGATGACGCCGCCGGCTGGTACCGCATCGCCGCCCAGGCCGGCAACACCACCGCCGCCTACAACCTCGGCCTGCTGCTCAAGGAACGCGGCGATCTCGACGGGGCGGCGACCTGGTACCGCATCGCCGCCGAGGCCGGCAATCTCAGCGCCGCCAACAACCTCGGCGTCCTGCTCGAGCAGCGGGACAGCCTGGACGAGGCGCAACGCTGGTACCGCACGGCTGCGGACGCCGGCAACACCAGCGCCGCCTACAACCTGGGTGTCCTGCTGGGCCAGCAACGATCCCGGGCTCGCTGATGACCCGCCGACGCATGTGGTCCCGCGGAGGCGGTACAACGTGGACATGAGCTCCCTGTTTCGGCTTTCGGTCCTGGTCACCCGACCGGTCAGCACCGTTGTCGACGCCACCGTGGCGCTGGCCGCACTGCCGCGCCGGGTGGTCGAGATGGTGATCGAGGTCGAGCAGACCCTTGCCGCGGTGAACGCGGCGACGAAACGGGCCGACGCGCTGATCGACCGCATCGACGGCATCGCCGGCCGGGCCGAGGGCGCCGTGCTGGCCGCCTACGAGACGGTCGGTGCCGCGTCCGCGGCCATCGAGCAGGCCAGCTCCATCACGGCGACCGCCGCGCCGTTGCTGGCGAGTTACTCCGAGCCGCTGCGCCGCCTCGAGCCCACGGTGCGCCGGTTAGCCGACACCACCGACGAGCGCGAGGTCGACGCTCTGGTGCGGCTCATCGACCGGCTACCACGCCTGGTCAACGCGATGGACGACGATGTGATGCCGCTGCTGGATCGCCTCGACCAGAGCGGCCCCGACCTCAACCAGCTGCTGGACAGTGTCTCCGACCTCAACCGGATGGCCGGCCGGTTGCCCAAGGTGTTCCGCCGGCGCCGCGAAGGCCCGCCGGCCTGATCAAGCATGCAGCCTGCATTCGCAGCATGCATTCGCATACAATGTGGTCATGCGACTGATCCAGGTACGCGATGTCCCCGAGGAGACCGTCAACGCGCTGAAAGCTCGCGCCGCCGAGCGGGGCCTGACGCTGGCCGGCTATCTGCGCGGGGAACTCGACCGGCTGGCCGCTCGCCCGTCCAACGCCGATATCGCCGAGCGGCTGGCCCGGCGCAACCGGCGGGGCGGTCCATCGGTCTCCGACACCCTGGCGGAGATTCGCCGAACCCGTGACGCTTCGTGATCGTCATTGAGGCGTCCGCGATGGTGAGCGCGCTGGTCGGCGATCCCGCGACCCCTGAGTTGCTTGCTGTGCTGGCCGACGAGGAGCTGCACGCGCCGGCGCTGCTGGACTTCGAGGTCGCCAGCGCGCTGCGCGGTCATCTGTTCGGGGGCCTGCTCGACCAGGCCAGGGTCGACGAAGCTCTGGAGGACTTCACCGCCCTGCGGATCGAGCGGCACCAGATGACCCACGCGCTGGCACACATACTCGACCTGCGAGACAACTTCACTGCGTACGACGCCGCGTATGTGGTGCTTGCCCTGGTGACCGAGGCGCCATTGATCACATCCGACACCAAGATGCAGGAAGCCCGGCGGCTCGGTGTGGACGTGCAGCTCATCCCCGCGAGCTGAGCTGCCTAATGCGATTGACTTCGTTGCCCCCAGCGTGCTGACATGGGTCGGGTGGTGAGCTTTCCGTCACCAAGGGGGATCGCAGATATGCAACCGGACAGCACGTTCGTGCGCCGTGACGTGTGGGCACTGCAGGCCCCTGACGTGGTGGCCCCGTGGGACCCCATCACTGTGGCGTACGCCCAAGCCGTCGCGGTCATGCAGGCTCGTCCGGCCACCGACCCGACGAGCTGGACGTACCAGGCCGCGATCCACGGATCGTACGCGTCACCGCCGCCGGGCGCCCGCTGGAACGAATGCCAGCACCAGAGCTGGTATTTCCTGTCCTGGCACCGCATGTACCTCTACTATTTCGAGCGGATCGTCCGAGCAGCCGTGCTGAGTGCCGGTGGCCCGGCCGATTTCGCGCTCCCGTACTGGAACTACGACCAACCGTTCCCGGCGAACACGCTCCCGCGGCCGTTCCGTGAGCCGACCCTGCCAGACGGCTCGCCGAACCCGTTGTTCCTGCCGTTCCCCCGGCGCAGCAACGCTATCGCCAACGGTTTCCAGCTCTCGCCGCTCGTGACGTCGAGCAGCGCCGCCATGGCGATGCGGAGCTTCACCGGCCCACCCGGCCCAGGCTTCGGGGGTGGCAAACGGCCCCCGGCCCAGTTCGGCGACAGCGTGGGCGCTCTGGAGCAGACGCCGCACAACAACATTCACGTCCAGGTCAGCGGCCCCTTGAGCGATCCATGTCAAGGCGGTTTGATGGGCGACGCGAGCTGTGCGGCGCTTGACCCGATCTTCTGGCTGCACCACGCCAACATCGACCGCCTGTGGAACCAGTGGCTGACGCTCGGCGGTGGCCGGGCCAACCCCCGCGACGCCGCCTGGCTCGACCAGCCCTTCACGCTCTACGACGAGACCGCAGCGGCCGTCACCCTGACCGGTGCCCAGGTGGTGGACAGCGCCGCGCAGCTGCGGTACCGCTACGACACCGACCCGTCCGTCCCGGCATTGGCGGTCAGCATGAGCGACGCTGCGGCACCCGAGCCTTCCGAACCGCCGGAGCTGGCGGCTGCGACGGAGCAGCCCCTCGAGCTGACCGGTGCGGCGCGCTCCGTCGAGCTCACCGTGCCGGCGAGCACCAGGTCCCTACTCGCCGGCGTCAGCGTGCAGGCACGGGCCATGTATCTCAACGTCGAGGACATTGAGGCCGAGCGCAATCCCGGCATCGTCTACGGGGTGTTCCTCAACATGCCGCCCGACGACCCTGCGGCCGACCGGGCCCGGTATCACGTCGGCAACATCGCACTGTTCGGTATCGAGGCGATGAACGACCCCGACTCGGAGCACGGCGGTGTGCCCGGCTTCCGGCACACGTTCGACATCACCCGCATCGTCAACGAGCTGCGTGCAGCCGATAACTGGGAGCCGCACGCCATCACGGTGACCTTCGAGCCGATCACGCCGATACCGCCACCCGGCGAGGAGGGCCTTGCGGGCCCGCTCATCGAGGAGGCGGACGTGGCACCCATGCGCATCGGCCGGGTCAGCCTCTTCGTGGGTTGAGGGCGCACCGGTGGCCGATCGATCCGCCGTCATCCGCCGGGCCGGCATCGCGCTGGCCTGGCGACCCGAATGGCCGGTCGCAGTGGTCGTGGCGCTGGGGTGGGTGCTGCTCGCCGTCGGGCATGCCGCGTCGGCGCACCATCACCACGGAGCACCCGGTGTGCTGGCGATCCCGGTGCTGACCGGCGTCGCCATCGGCGGGTGGGCGCTGATGTCGGTGGCGATGATGGGACCGGTGGCGTTGCCGGCCGTGCGCCACGTCGGCCTCAACAGCATCCGGCGACGGCGGCAGTGGGCGATGGCCGTCTACGTCGCGTCGTACCTCGCCGTCTGGGTGATGTTCGGAGTGCTCGCGCTGGCCCTCGTCGGGATCCTGCGATCAGCTGGTGTCAGCGACCACCAGCTCGTGGTGGGTGCGTTGGTGGTCGCGACCGGGTGGCAGCTGACGAAGTGGAAACGCCGCGCGGTCCTCGCCTGCCGGCGCACCGTGCCACTGCCACCGACCGGATGGCGGGCGGATTACGGCTGCGTCCGTTTCGGTTTCCGGCAGGCGGGGCGCTGCGTCGTCTCGTGTGGGCCGCTGATGCTGCTGATGGCCGTGATCGGGCACAGCAACCTGATCGTCATGGCAGCGCTCACCGCCGCCATCGTCGCCGAGCAACGAGCCCCGGCCGGCAAGCGGCTCATCCCGCTGCTCGCCGGCGCGCTGGCCATGGCCACCGTCTGGACCATCCTGTTCGGCTGAACGCTCATCTCACAGCAACGGGGGAGGGCACGTGGATCCGGATCTGACCCCGCAGCACACCACGATCACCATGCAGGCCACCGCGTTTGGTAATAGCCGAGTGCACCAAGCGGGCCGCGACCTGCATATCACCACCGGAGAATGATCAATGGCGTCCGATGAGCAGCCCGCGGGGGACTCTGTTCGTCTGGAAGCGCACGCTTCTGGCGACGCGAGCATCAACCAGGCCGCCCGGGACCTGCACGTGCATTATCCAGACGGTGTGCGCCGGATTGCGCCGGGCGCACACCCGCCGGAGTGTCCGTATCCGGGATTGGCCTCGTTCGGTCGGGAGCAGGCGAAGTGGTTCTTCGGCCGGGATCAGCTGACCGCGGAGCTGACCGCGCGCCTTGATGCGCGGTTGCGGGCGGGCGGGATGCAGATAGTGGTGGCACCGTCGGGCGCTGGGAAGTCCTCGCTGCTACAGGCCGGTCTGCTGGCCCAGCTGGACAGCGGTGCGCTGCCAGGATCAAGCCCGTGGTCGAAGATGGTGTTCTCTCCCACCGCTGATCCACTGGCCGCGTTGGCCACTCAGATCGCCTCGCTCACCGGCGTTGACCCGGCAACCCCGCAGCACTACGTGGAGGTACTGCGGAGTCACCTCGGCAGCGAGGCCCGGGTTGTGGTGGTCGTGGACCAGTTCGAGGAACTGTTCACCCTGTGCCTTGACGACCAGCAGCGGCACACGTTCATCGAATTGCTATCCCAACTGGCCAGTCCAGCCAATCCTGCCGGGTTGGTCGTGGTGGGTGTCCGGGCGGACTTCTACGCCACCTGCGCCAACTACCCCCACCTGCGCACCGCATTACAGGACAACCCACTGGTGGTCGGGCCGATGTCGGACACCGAGCTACGGGCGGCCATCCACAACCCGGCCCGGGACGTGGGGCTAGACGTCGAGCCGGGTCTGATCGAGCTGCTGCTGCGCGACCTCGGGGACACCACGGGCGGGACGACAAGCTATGCGGCCGGGCGGCTTCCCTTGCTGGCACATGCGCTGCGGGCCACCTGGCAGCAACGCCACGGCCACATCCTGACGGTGGACGGCTACCGGACCACCGGTGGTATCCACCGTGCGGTGGCGACCACGGCCGAGGGCGTCTTCACCGGCCTGGACGCCACCGGCCAGCGCATGGCCCGGACCCTGTTCCTGCGGCTGATCAAGGTCGGCGACGGCGCTGAGGACACCCGACGCCGGGTGGCCCGCACGGACCTGCTGCGGGATCTGGACCCCGGCACCGTGTCGCCGGTGGTGGACGCGTTCACCCAAGGTCGGCTGCTCACCCAGGAGCAGAACACCGTCGAGATTACCCACGAGGCATTGCTGCGCGCCTGGCCGCGGTTGCGCCAGTGGATCGACACCGACCGGGCCGGTAACCTGATCCGCCAAGAACTCGATGAAGCCACCACCGTCTGGGACCGGGACCGCCGCGACACCGCCGCGCTGTACCGGGGAAGCCGCCTGGAAGCAGCCTGCACCTGGGCCACCTCGACGTCTAACAAGGGCGACCTGAGCCCCGCTGCGTCCGACTTTCTCGCCGCCTCCACCCAGCAGGAATACCGGGCCGCCAGGCTGCGCCGCACTGTGTTCATCATGTTGTCCGTGCTGGCTCTCGTTGCCTCAGGGGCAGCGGCCGTCGCCTTCCACCAGAGCAGCACCGCGAACCGGGAACGTGACGACGCCATCTTCAACCAGGTCACCGCACAAGCTGACCGGCTACGCAGCACCGATGTGTCTCTCGCGGCCCAACTCGATCTCACCGCCTACCGCATGCGCCCGACAACGCGAAACCTCCACACCGCCCTCGTCACCGATGCGAATGCCACCCTGTCCACCCCGCTGACCGACCACACCAACGCCGTCCGGGCGGTGACGTTCAGCCCTGACGGACGCACCCTGGCCAGTGTCAGTGACGACCACACGGTGCGGTTGTGGAATGTGACCAACCCGGCCCACCCCACGGTCCTAGGCCAGCCTTTGGTCAGTCACACCAAACCGGTCAACTCGGTGATGTTCAGCCCTGATGGCCGCACCTTGGCCAGTGGCAGCGACGACGGCACCCTACGGCTGTGGAACGTGGGCGACCCAGCGCATCCCACCCCGCTGGGCCCACCCCTCATAGGCCACACCGGAACCGTCAGCGCCGTAGCGTTCAGCCCGGATGGGCATACCCTGGCCAGTAGCAGCGGCGACCACACGGTACGGCTGTGGAACATCACCGATCCAGCCCACCCCACCCCCCTGGGCCCACCTTTGGTCGGCCACACCGACTCTGTCACTGCGGTGGTGTTCAGTCCTGACGGGCACACTCTGGCCAGCGGCAGCGGCGACCGGACCGTGCGATTGTGGAATGTCACCGATCCGACCCACCCCGTGGCTCTGGGCCCACCCCTGACCGGCCACACCAACTGGGTCATCTCGGTGGCGTTCAGTCCTGATGGACACACTTTGGCCAGCGGCAGCAACGACCAAACCGTGCGGTTGTGGAACGTGACCGATCTGATCCACGTCACGCCCTTAGCCCTATCTCTGACCGGTCACACCAGCTCCGTCCTCTCGGTGGCTTTTAGTCCTGATAGGCATACTCTGGCCAGCAGCAGTGACGACCGGACCGTGCGGTTGTGGAACGTCACCGACCCGGCCCACCCCACCCTGCTGGGCACACCTCTGACCGGCCACACGAATGTCGTCTTCTCGGTGGTCTTCAGCCCGGATGGGCGCACCCTCGCCACCGCCAGCGGCGACAGCACCGCCCGGCTGTGGAACATCCCCTCCGCCCCCATCACCGGCCACGCCGACTCTGTCACTGCGGTGGCGTTGAGTCCTGATGGGCACATCCTGGCCAGTGGTAGCGGCGACCAAACCGTGCGGTTGTGGGACGTGACCGACCCGACCCACCCCACACCCCTGGGCCCACCCCTGACCGGCCACACCAACTGGGTCATCTCGGTGGCGTTCAGTCCTGATGGGCGCACCCTGGCCAGCGGCAGCGACGACCAAACCGTGCGGTTGTGGGACGTGGCTGACCCGGCTCACCCCACACCGCTGGGCACACCCCTGACCGGCCACACCGACCAGATCCGCGCGGTAGCGTTCAGTCCTGACGGGCATACCCTGGCCAGCAGCAGCACCGACCAGACCGTGCGGTTATGGAATGTGACCGACCCGGCCCATGCCACGTCGCTGGGCCCACCCCTGACGGGGCACACCAACTCGGTCTTCTCGGTGGCGTTCAGTCCGGATGGGCGCACCCTGGCCAGCGGTAGCGCCGACTGGACCGTGCGGTTGTGGGACGTGACTGACCCAGCTCACGCCACGTCGGGCACACCCCTGACCGGCCACACTAACTGGGTCGTGTCGTTGGCGTTCAGTCCTGACGGGCGCACCCTGGCCAGCGGCAGCGCTGACTGGACCGTTCGGCTGTGGGAGATGGACGTCGACCGAGCGATCCAGCGGATCTGTGCCACCACCAGGAACACCCTCACACCGGCGAAGTGGGAGCAGTACGTGTCGCCGGACTTGCCCTATCATCCACCCTGCCCGTGATGTGCTGCGATCAGCCCCAACAACTCGGACAATCCACTGGTCTCGGCCACAGAGGAATACCCTCATGGCGTCTTGCTCTTGGTGCGCTCGTCGTCGTCCGACTCCGCACGAATTCTGCGAAGCGCCGCCATGCCCGTGTGGACGAGTTTTTCTAAGCCCTCTTCCGTGAGGATCATGTGTAATCCGGTGGAATGCGCTCCGTCGAATCGGAATTCAGCCTCGTCGTCGACGACGTCACAGGTGATACTGCAGTGACCCTCGACCTTCACCCAAGAATCAACATAGATCCCACTCACGGTGCACACCACCATCCTCCCCGGCTTTCTCGATTCCGTGTGCTTGAACCGTACGGTGACGTACCGATCGCCCCTTGTCCTCGTGGCAAGTAACCCTTTGGGGTGTCTGGCCACCTGATCGGTGTGACGAAAGACCGCGACTAGCGGCCGCGGTCTTTCGATCTCAGCGCTACTGTTGATGCTCGCTGTACTGCGAGGGGAGGTGGCGACATGGCGGATGAGTGGCGAGACGTCGCCCGGCGGCTGCGCGAGCTGCGCGCGTGGCGTCGCACATCGTTGAAGGTGATCGCTGAGCTGGCCGGTATCAGCGAGAGCCACCTCTCGCGGCTGGAGCGCGGGGAGCGCCGTTTGGACAAGCGTTCCACGATCGCCGCGTTGGCCGCCGCACTGGAGGTCTCGCCCAGCGAGCTGATCGGTCAGCCGGTCCGCTGGGAAGACCCCGCGATGGCCGAGGCGCAGGCCACGATCCCGGCCTTGCGGCTGGCACTGGTGGGCACCGAGCTGGGGCAGTCGGGGACCGGTTCGGCACGCCCGGTGGGTGATGTGGTCGCCGAGGTGGATCGTTGCGTGGCGCTGCGGACCACGTGTGACTTCGCCGCCATGGGGGCGATGCTGCCCGGTCTGCTCGCTGATCTGTACGCCACGGTCACCGTCGCTCGCGACGAGGAACGCACCGTGGTGCTCGGGCAGCTCATCCGTGCCCTGAACAGCGCCATGACCTTGGCGCACGCCTTCGGCTACGCCGACCTCGCCTACCTGGTCACCGAACGCAGTGCGCAGGCGGCTGACGATCTCGGTGACCCCGCATGGTCGGCGATCGCCGCGTTCTCCCGGGTGCATGCGCTGTTGCCGCTGGGCGGCCACGACCAAGCGTACGCCCTGGCCGCCCGGGCCACCGATGCTGCCCGATCCGTCACCGGCGAGGTGAGCGCAAGCCCCGCGCTGGCCGGCTACGGAGCATTGTGCATGGTCAGCGCGCTGGCGGCCGCCGTCACGGGCCGCACCGGCGAGTCGGACACCCGGCTGGCCGAGGCGGCAGCGGTCGCGGTGCGCACCGGTGAGACCGGTCCGGACGTGGCCTATTTCGGGCCCACGAACGTTGCCATGTACCGGATGACCTCTGCCCTGGAGCGCGGCGATATCGATCTCGCCGTCGAGCTGGCCGGCTCGGTGCAGCCCGCGCACATCGCCAGCCCGGAACGCCGCGCCAAACACTGGCTCGACACCGGCCGTGCGCTGACCGCCTTGCGCGGCCGGGAAGCCGACGCCGTCGCCGCGTTCCAGCGCAGCGAGACACTTGCCGCGCTACGTCTTCGCTCCAACATCTACGCACGCGAGGCGATCACCAGTCTTCTACCACGAGTGCGCCGCGACACCGCGGTGGGCTGTGAGCTGCACGGGATCGCCTACCGCATGGGCCTCAACGCCTGAACCCGCAAGCGGTTAGCCGTTAGGATCACGACCGTGCCGGATTCCGACGACATCGAGACCCGCCTGGCCATCGTCGAACGTGACGTGGCCCGGCTCCGCGAGCAGGTCGCCCTCACCAGCTCCGACGCTGCCGCGGCCCGCGTGTTGGCGGCCGGCGCCGACCGCGACGTGTCGGAGGTCCGGGCTGAGCTGCGCGCTCATACTCAGGGTCTCAACGCCTTGCGGGAGACCCAGCTGGAACAGGGACGGGAGATCACCAGTCTCCGACAGGACCTGACCGAGCAGGGACGAGAGATGCGCGAGGGTTTTGCCATGCTGGCCACCGGCATGGCGCAGATCACCGCGCTGCTCACGAACGTCGCAGAGTCAGAGCGCGACGAGAGCTGAACCAGCCGATGGTGCGCGTCGTGAGCTCGACACCAGCGACGTTTCCCCAGCGGAACCATTAAGGAGATCGAGCAGCCGCGTGCCCTGCAACTTGCCGCGGAGCTCGAAGACGAGGAACTGGTGCGCCGGACTCGAATCGGCAAGTGAAGGTGGTCGACGCCAACGTCCTGCTCTACGCGGTCAACGAATCCGCCGAGCATCACGACGAAGCCGTCGGTTGGCTTGATGCGGCGCTCAACGGGCGGTCCACGGTCGGGTTCAGCTGGATCAGCCTGCTGGCGTTTCTCCGGTTGTCCACCAAGATCGGTCTGTTCCCGTCGCCACTATCCGCGGATCAGGCGCTGGATCGCGTGCACGCCTGGCTGGCCCAACCGGCGAGCATCATGGTGGAGCCCACGACGCAGCATGCCGAGGTGCTCGGCGGCCTGCTCAGGACGCTCGGCACAGGTGGCAACCTGACCAACGACACCCATCTCGCTGCGCTGGCTATCGAGCACCGCGGCGAGATCATCACCTACGACAGCGACTTCGGCCGCTTCGCCGGCGTCATCTGGTCCACACCCCACTCGTGAGTGGGATTGCGTGCTGTAACACTGTTACGCACTCACGACCCGTCAGGGTGCGTTCATCGCCTCCCGGCAGACCGGTGCCGCGCTGGGCGTCGGTGTCATCGGCATGCTTATCACTCTGCCCGAGGCGCCTGAATCGGTAAGTGTACCACTTGGGTACCAAGTGGTACACTTATGTCATGCCGACTACCCGGCCACGCCACCAGATCACCGAGACCTCCGATGTCGCGCACGCATTAGATCTTGCCGCACGCCGGTGGCCGAGTGAACCACGCTCCAAGCTACTACTGCGGCTGGTCCACGCCGGCAGTATCGCCCTGGAGCAGGATGAGACGGTTCGCAACCGGCGAGATGCGATCGATGCGAGCAGCGGCAAGTACGCCGATGCGTTCAGTGGTGACTACCTCGCCGGGCTGCGTCAGGACTGGCCCGAGTGATCACACTGGATGCCAGTTTGGTGATCGCACACCTGTATCCGCACGACCCACACCACCAAGCGGCAACCGAGTATCTCCGCGGATCGGCAGAACAAGGATTCATCATCCACTCGTTGAACCTGGCCGAAGTGCTTGTCGGCGGGGTGAAGGCCGGTCGCGGCCAGGAGATGCTCACCGATCTCGAAGCGATCGGTATCCATGTCGCGGATCGGCAGGACGGCGAGCCGCTCCGATTGGCGAACCTGCGGGCTGGCTCCGGACTGAAACTGCCTGACTGCTGTGCGCTGGACACCGCCCTGACCACCGCTTCCACTCTGGCCACCTTCGATGACGCCTTAGCGAAAGCCGCCCGCCGGCACCACGTCACCATCGCACCGGGGTGTGGGTAGCAAGGACGGCACGGTCGACTGCTCGTCAAGCCGTGATCTCCCCGCCCAAGCCGTTGCCGTCAGGATCGCGACAGCGAGAGCAGACAGCAATATCTACTAGCGTGAGACCATGGCACGGATGATCACGTTGCGGCTGTCCGACACTGCGTACCAGGCGGTCAAGCGCTATGCCGACGCCGATCAGCAGTCCATGAACTCCTGGATCGAGGGTCTTCTCGACGTCGAGGACATGCGGCGGCGCTGCGCGGCCCACGGACGGTGGATGGCCGCGCACCCCGAGGCCGTTGCGTTTGCGCAAGCCTGGGCCGATCGTAACCTCGACGAGTTGGCAGGGCGTTGAGCAACTCCCCGCGCCGGGCTTGGTCACCAGTCTGCGGAAGGCACGGCTGGGTGAACGCCGACGGCGCATCGACGTCCAGGCTCTCACCGATGTGAACAACATGCTCGTCAAGATCCTGGCAACGCCGGATCAATGACGTCATACGCTGGTGGACTCATCGGCGAGGTTGGTCCGGAGGCGTCCGTATCTCGCAGGGTGCATCAGCGGCGGCAAGCCGGTGGTCGGTCGTGACGAGGGGGCAGTCGAGCTCGTCGGCCAGAGCGACGTACAGGCCGTCGACCACGCGGATCCGATCTCGTAACGCGAACGCGAGTCGCACCTGGCGAGCCGTTGGCGTCACGAACTGTTGCGGAAGTGCCAGTGCCTCGTCGAGAGCCTCCCGCGCCAGCTCCGATTCGATCTGGCACGAGCGCACCAGACGAGCGAGGGCGGAGAGGACCTCGGCGGGCTGATGTGCGGGGGCGCAGATCTGCTCGTCGGAGATCTCGTCGAGGACCCAGGCCGCAACCGGCTGGTCGAGCACCGCGTCGACGAGCGCGGAGGCGTCAAGAACGATCACTGACCGAGTTCCTCGCGTACCTCGGTGAGCACGGCAGCAGTGTCGATCACGGTGTGGCATCGCGGCGGCCTGGACCGGACCTTGGTGATCCAGTCCTGCCGGGCGGACTCCCGCACCGCGCTCTCGATAGCCTGCTGGGCCAAGGCGGAGAGGTGCAGCTTGCGGGCCTGAGCCTCACGATACAGGGCGTCGGGGAGGTAGATGCTCACCTTGGGCATACCCCTAGTGTACCCCTTCGGGTTCGCCGCCGGGTTTATGGTCTTCGCAGGTCATCGCGCATCGTCGGCATCCTGAGCGCACGCAACGGTCGTACCGGAGGGGTTCGTGAACAGAAGGCTCGCAGTGCTGCTGTCCGCCGTCTCGATCCTCGTCCCAGCCTTGGTCCACGCCGACGAACCCGCTTCCGTCCGTGCGGCGTACGCCGCACGGACCGTCACGCTCACGGTCGACGCGACCGAGGCCCCGCGTAAGCTCTTCCGCGCCCGGGAGGTGATACCGGCCAGCCCCGGCCCGCTCACGCTGTATTACCCGAAGTGGATTCCGGGCACGCACGGGCCGACCGGGCCGATCATCAACCTGGCCGGGCTGACGTTCACCGCAGGCGGAAAGACCATCCCGTGGCGGCGCGACCCCGTCGACATGTACGCGTTCCACCTCGACGTGCCGCAGGGCGCGACGGCCGTCGAGGCCGGTCTCGAGTTCCTGGCGCCGACCCACGAGGGCGACCTCGGTGGGGATTCCTCGACGACCTCGCACCTGTTCGTCTTCTGGTGGAACTGGGCGCTTCTCTACCCGCAGGTCGCACACACCGATGAGCTCATGGTCGACGCCTCCCTGCGCCTGCCGCCGGGCTGGAAGCTCGGCACCGGGCTGACGGCGCAGCGGGAGTCGGCGGGCGGCGAACACGAGGTGCGATTCCGGCCCGTCAGCCTGACGACGTTGGTGGATTCGCCGGTGCTGGCGGGTGAGTACTTCCGTACCATCCCGTTGTCGACCGCGACGCCGCCGGTCGAGATGGATATCGCCGCCGACAGTCCGGCCGCGCTCGAAGCCGGCCCACGGTTCACCGATGCCATGCGCAAGCTCGTCGAGGAGGCGAGGGCGCTGTTCGGTGCCGAGCATTATGAGCACTACAGATTCCTTTTCACGCTGAGCGACCGGGTGGCGCATTTCGGGCTCGAGCACCACCAGTCCAATGACAGTCGAGTCGCCGAGCGGGCGCTGATCGACGAGGCGACGGGGCGGCTCGCGCTCGGCGTCCTTCCGCACGAGTACGTCCATTCCTGGAATGGCAAGTACCGTCGTCCCGCCGGGCTGGCCACGCCCGATTTCCAGACTCCGATGCAAGGCGAGATGCTCTGGGTCTACGAGGGGCTGACGCAGTATTACGGTAACGTGCTGGCGGTGCGCAGCGGGCTGTGGACGCCGGAGCAGTATGCCGACACGCTGGCCCAAGTCGCCGCCGGCCTCGACAATACGCCCGGTCGCCGCTGGCGTCCGCTGATCGACACGACTGTCGCGGCGCAACTGCTCTACAATGCACCGTCGGAGTGGAGCGCCGAACGGCGCGGCACCGATTTCTACAATGAGGGCTGGCTCATCTGGCTCGATGCCGACACGCTCATCCGCGAGCTCACGTCGGGACGGCGATCGTTGGACGACTTCAGCCGCCGCTTCTACGGCGGGCAAGCGGGACCGCCGGTGGTCAAGCCCTATACCTTCGACGATGTGGTGGCCACGCTCGACGAGGTCGCGCCCTACGATTGGCGGACATTTCTCAACGAGCGCCTCTATACGACCGGCTTGCCCGCCCCGCTCGGGGGTATCGAGCGCGGCGGTTGGCGGCTCACCTACGACGCCGAGCGGGGCCAGCGAATAAAAGACCGGGAAGGGGAACGCAAGCGCGTCGAGCTGGGCTACTCTCTCGGTCTACAGTTGAACGACAAGGGCCTCATCGTCGACGTGATTCCGGGGATGCCGGCGGCGGAAGCCAAACTCGGCCCCGGAATGACCGTGGTCTCCGTTGACGGCACAGAGTTCTCGCCCGATGTCCTGCGAGCGGCGGTGAGTGCCGCGAAGGCGTCCCAGGAACCGATTCACCTGCTCGTCAACAACGAGGGCGCGTTCGTCGACTACCCGATCAGCTACCACGGCGGCGAGCGGTACCCGCACCTCCTGCGCGACGGCGCCGAGCCCGACCTGCTCGGCCAGACGCTCGTGCCGCTCATCCCGTGACGCTGAGCATGGTAGCCGGCCGCGGCCGTGTCTCAGCGAGTCGAGGACGAGCGCGCCGGTTGGCAGTAAGGTGCGCCACGGAAGATGGCTGGCTCGCAACGGGTCGAGCGCAGCCGGTACCTGCTGGAAGGGAAACATCATGGCGACAGGGACAGTGAAGTGGTTCAACTCGGAGAAGGGATTCGGCTTCATCGCTCAGGACGGCGGAGGCCCGGATGTCTTCGTCCACTACTCGGCTATCAACGCCGCAGGATTCAGGTCCCTGGAAGAGAACCAAGCGGTCAACTTCGACATCACGCAGGGTCCCAAAGGTCCCCAGGCCGAGAACGTCACCCCGGCCTGACCGCCGGCGCGGGGCGGGCTACCTGGTGGTCAGGTGACGCGCCGCGGTGCGGAGGTGCTTGCCGTCGGACCGTTTGCGCAACGCCGTCGCCGGGATGAGTTGGTCCTCGATACGCAGCCAGGAGTCGCGCCCGTCGGCGTAGCCGAGCTCGTAGCTGACCTGGCCCAACCAGACGCCCTCAGCGGTGCGCCACCACCGGTGCAGCTCGCCGCGGACCCGCCCAGTGCAGTCCAACCCGTCACCGACGGTGCGCCGCTGATCATGCTTGGCACGCGGGAACAGCTGTTCCAGATGCACCCAGACCGGCGTCGTGGGTGCTGATGGTCCTCGGTGTGGTAGGTCGGACTGCATCGGCCCAAGCCCCATTAGTAACTCCCGCACCAGGTCGGAAAAGATCGATCCTCGACGCGGGGGAGCGCGTACCCACCGCCAGGATACGCATCTCGCCGCCAGGCGGGCACGTCCTGAACTCGACGTCAGCGACATTTGCCGGTGCGGAGATGTCGCTGACGTCGAGTTCACGACCGGCGACCGGGTGGGGGTGGGGGTTGTGGGTCGGGCGGATGTGGCGGCTGTGGGGTGTGCCGGGCTGCTGGTCGCGGTGGCGGCGGTGGTGGGTCGCCGGCTGCTCGAACGTGGGGTGCCGCTGCATGTCGATGCCCCGCCGCTGGGTGCCCAGTGGCTGCCGCACGCCGGTCCTGGAACGGTTGTCGCGGTGCTGGTCGCGGTGCTCACCGTGCTGCACGGACCCGAGCTGGCCGCCCGGCTGCCCTGGCGACCGTTGCTCGGACTGTCCGCGGCTGCCGCGTTGGCCTGGACGATGAGCCTGGCCCTGGTCGACGGGTGGCAACGCGGGATCGCCGACCGGCTGACCACTGACACCGAGTACCTGCACGACGTCCCGAGGGTCGGTGACGTCGGCGCGATGCTGGAAGTCTTCGCCGAGCGGATACCGGGTTTGCAACCCGAGTCCTGGACTACCCACGTTGCCGGCCATCCCCCCGGTGCGTTACTGATCTTTATTGGGCTGGACCGCATCTGCCTGCCTGGCGGGGCGCCGGCGGCGTTGCTGTGCGTGCTGGTCGGCTCGACCGCAGGGGTCGCGGTCGCGGTCACCCTGCGGGCCTTGGGTGCCGAGGCCACCGCCAGGGCCGCGCTGCCGTTCGGGGTGCTGTTTCCGGGTGCGGTGTGGGTGGGGGTGTCCGCCGACGGGCTGTTCGCCGGGGTGCTGGCCTGGGGAGTGGCCCTGCTCGCTACCGGTGCCGCCCGGGTCCGGCTCGACGTCGCTGCGGTGGCCGCGTCCGCGGCCGGTGGGCTGGTGCTCGGTGCCGGCCTGTACCTGTCCTACGGGCTGGTGCTGGCGGGGCCGCTCGCGCTGGCCGTCGCGATCGCCGCTCGCCGGGTCACCGGGCTGCTGGTGGCCGGCGCCGGCGTCGCCGCGGTGGTGGCCGCCTTCGCCGTCGCCGGTTTCTGGTGGCTCGACGGGTACCAGCAGGTCAAGATCCGGTACTACCAGCCGGGTGAGTACGGCCTGGAGCGCCCCTACGGTTACTGGGTGTGGGCTGACCTGGCGTGCCTGGCGGTGGTGCTCGGCCCGGCCGGGGTGGCTGGGTTGCGCCGGGTGTTCGGGCCCGGCGCTGCGCCCGGGGTCGGCAGCCGTGCCCTGGTGTTGCTCTGCGGGGCCGCCGCGCTGGCGGTGCTGGTCGCCGATCTGTCTGGGCTGAGCAAGGCCGAGGTGGAGCGGATCTGGTTGCCGTTCGCGGTCTGGTTGATCGCCGGGGCCGCGCTCCTACCGCGGCGGCAGGTCCGCTGGTGGCTGGGCGCTCAGGCGGCGACCGCATTGGCGGTCAACCACCTGCTGCTCACGACATGGTGACCGATCCTGTCGACGAGCCGTTCTTCCGTGAACGGCTACGTGGTCGGGCTCGCGGTGCCAAGCCCAGTAAGGCGCGGGCCCGGGCTTTTCTCCAGGCGCTCATCGGCCTGCGTTATGCGGATGTGCGACGCAGTCCGGTGCCGCTTGTCGTGGTCGTCGGATCCAAGGGAAAGGGAACCGCTGCGGCGTATGCATCGGCTACCCTGGCCGCCGCCGGATTGCGGGTCGGTACCGTGACGAGCCCGGGGTTTCGAAGCCATCGAGAACGCATCCGGGTCGATGGACGGTCCATCACGTCGGCCGAGTTCTCCCGATTGGCCGACGCTGTCGACCAGACACTCCAACGGTGTGGCGACGATCTTCCCGATGACGGGTACCTGTCCCCTACCGGTCTGTTCACCATGGCCGGTGTTCTGCACTTCAGTGATATTGCCTGCGACGCATGGGTTTTCGAGGCCGGGCTGGGTGGCAGCAGTGACGAGGTCTCGTTGCTGTCGCCTGATGTGGTAGCGGTGACGCGTATCTTCGACGAGCATCTCGGCATTCTGGGATGCGATGTTCGAGAGATCGCGGTGGACAAGCTCGGGGTCGTGACGCAGCGCACCAAGCGGGTGGTGACCCAGCCTGGACAAGCTCCGGCGGTCATGGAGGTCATCGCGGCGGTCGCGAGAAAACGCGCCCGGGTCATCGACGCCCAGCAGCTACCGGCGCTGCCGTGGCCGTCCGGACTGGGGGCGTCCAATGGCCAGCTGGGTTACGTCGCTGGACTGGAGTTGTTGAGCGGCTTGGGTATCGCCGAACCGAGCTACGCGACGACTGCCGAGTTGTTTCGCGGTATCCGGCTGCCCGGTCGGCTGTCGGCTCATCGCCGGCGGGGGTCCACCTGGGTGCTCGATTGTGCGATAAATCAGGTGGGAGTAGCGGCGGCAATCCAATGGACGTCTGCCCGGTATGGGCGCCCGGACAACGTCTTGATCTCATTTCCGGACGGCAAGTCGACGGTAGGCGTCGACAGCGTGTTGCGCGGTTTACCGGTCACCAAGGTGAGAGCTCGGGCTGCGCACCTCTCCTACGCGAAATGGGGAGCGGGATCGCCGTATCTGGACACCGTGCGCCACGAAGACCTGGGACCCATCGTGCTGGCCGTGGGAACGGTGTCCTTCATCGCGGAGGTGCTGAATCTGCTTGATGCACCTGTCGACCAGTGGTGGCCGGCTCGCGCAGCGGATCGGTGGCGAAGCTGGTGACGCCCTCGGTGAAGCCCACCTGTGCCCGGTAACCGAGCAACTCGCCGGCCCGGTCCGGGTCAGCCGTCACGTGCCGCACATCGCCGGGCCGGGCCCCCCCGACGATCTGCGGAGCCGGCCCGTTCATCGCCCGGGCCAGCTCGGCGGCCAGCTCGCCGACGGTGTGCGGCTCCCCGGAGCAGACGTTGACCGGCTCGCACCGGCCCCACCACGGTTCGGCTTCCAGCGCGAGCGCATTGGCCCAGGCGACGTCGGACACGTGCACGAAATCCCGGCGCTGCCGCCCGTCCTCCAGCACCTGCGGCGGCTCGCCGCGGGCCAGCGCTGACCGGAAGATCGACGCCACCCCCGCATAGGGGGTGTCGCGCGGCATCCGGGAGCCGTAGACGTTGTGGTAGCGCAGCGCCCACACCCCCGAACCGGTCTGCCTGGCCCATGCCGCGGCGAGATACTCCTGGGCCAGCTTGGTGACGGCGTAGGTGCTGCGCGGGTCCAGCGGGACGTCCTCGCGAACCAGTAGCGGATCGAGATCAGCGCCGCAATGCGGGCAGGGCACCTCGTATCGGCCGGCGGCGATGTCGTCGGCCTGCCGCACGGGCGCCGGGACGATGCCGTGTGCCGGGCAGGCGTAGCGGCCCTCCCCGTAGACCACCATCGAGCTGGCCAGCACCAGCTGGCGCACCCCCGTCTTGTGCATCGCGGCCAGCAACACGGCGGTGCCGAGGTCGTTGTTGGCCGTGTAGTCCGGGGCGTCGCAGGGATCCAGCCCATGCCCGACCATCGCCGCCTGGTGACAGACCGCGTCCACCCCGGGCAGCAGGCGGCCCAGCAGCTCGCCGTCCCGGACATCACCGTGCACCAGCTCGTGGCCCTGTAGCCACTCCGGCGGCGTGTCGCAGCCGTGGGCCTGGGGCAGGAACGAGTCCAGCAGCACCACCGAGTGTCCCTGGGTGGCGAGCAGGTCGGCGACGTGCGAGCCGATGAAGCCCGCACCGCCGGTGATCAGAATCCGCATGTGGCGCACGCTACGTCACAGCTCGATGATCTCCGCACCCCGTCGCCGCCGCCGGTTCCGGTGCTGACAGCCGGCCGGTGCTGCGCGATGTCAAGGGACGTTTCGAGGTGATCTTGGTGGATGGTGTTTCTCGGGGTGGTGATCGCTGTTTGGGTGCCGAGAACGACAAAACTTGTCGTTCTCGGCACCCAAACAGCGATCATGGGGGTCGTGGCAGCGGGGGACGCCAAGGATAGCCGCTCTTGATCAGTCTGGCAGCTGTGCTGTCTGGTGTGCTCGCACAGCTCTGCCGGCAGGAGATATTCTTAGCTTCGCGACATTACCCCGGCCCTCCGGGCAGCACCAGCACAGACCACCACCCCGAGCCCCACTCGCTGATCTCGACTACTTCCGGCAACAACCGGCAACGACAAGACCACGCCAACCGACCGGTGAACCGCCATTGCTTCGAAATATGGGTGACCGGGACCGCCGGTCACCCATATTTCACTCCTCAGGGTGGCGCGCCGCGCCTAGGGAGTTGGCTCCGAATGGTGCTTACCCGAAGAGACCGACCGTGCGACCCCGAAGCGGCCGGTCGCACTCGGCGTCTGGGAGACGTGAGACGGGCGACCATCGCGGGAGACGTCTGCAAAACTCGGCTCAAGTGTCACGCCCAGAGAATGACCGCTTGGAGGGTCACGTGGTCCTGCTCGGGAGGTTCTCGGCCGAGTGAGCTGCTCAGCCTACGTGATCAAGATCCGTGATGGTGGTGGACTGAAGACGATGCACGGCGTCGTCCCCCGGTCCGTCACCGAGTCGCTGATGTGCGGAAGCTATTGTGCGTATTGCGCATTGCTGATCAAGGAGTTCGAACGTTCCGCGGTGACCCGGGTCTACGTCTCGAGGTGGAGTTTGGCCTGGACAGCCTTTCGCGGCTTGATCTTGTCGTGACGTTGGAAGCGCGACTCGGCGTCACGGTCCCAGACGGGGACATCGGTACGTGCGAGTACCGGCACGGCTGAAGATGAACATCCCTGACATCGAGAGGCGACTCATGACCACACGCACCGTCCGCCCCACCGGACGTGGTTTCCTTTTGCTCGACTCCCACCCCACCGGATGCGCTCGGATCGTTGGGGACATGTGGTCTCAGGTGCCCGCAGTCGACACGGGTGATCGCCGCCGCCCGGTCGCCCTGGTCATCGGTGCCAGCGCCGGGTACGGGCTGGCTGCCACGATCGTCGGGCTTGCTCGGTACGGGATTTCCGGCGTGGGTCTGTGCTACGAGAAGTCGTGGTCCGCTCGGCGCACGGCCACTGCCGGTTGGTATCGCACCATCGCGACCGCTCAGCTTGCTGCCAAGGCTCGTACGCAGATGGAGTTCGTCAGCGCGGACTGTTTCGCTGACGCCACCAAGACCGAGGTCATAGATTTGATTGCGCGGCGGTTCGGGCGTGTCGACTATCTGATTTACAGCGTTGCGTCCGCCCGTCGGGCTGACCCGGTTACCGGCAATACCTATAGGTCTGTCATCAAGCCGGTTGGACAGGTACATCACACGAAGACGCTGGTATTCGATGATGACGGCGCTCCCCTGCTACGGGAGGTCGAGGTCTCAGCCGCTACCAGCGACGACATCGAGGCAACTGTGAAAGTCATGGGTGGGGAGGACTGGGAACGCTGGATCGACGCCGTGGAGCGATGTGGTCTGATCCGGCCGGGTTTCCAGACCGTTGCGCTCTCCTACATCGGCTCCGAGTTGACCTCGGCGATCTATCGAGAAGGCACTATTGGTGTTGCCAAAGCCCATTTGGAAGAAACTGCGAGAACCCTAAACGCCAAACTAGCCGGTAGGCACGGTGGACGCGCGGTGACGTCAGTCAACGGTGCCGCCGTCACGCAATCCTCCACGGTAATCCCCGGTATCGCCCTCTACGTTGGGCTGTTGCGCGGCGTCATGGGTGAAACCATGCGCTCGCCCATTGGTCAACTCACGGAGCTGTGGGACCAACTCATCGGTACCACACCTATGGAAGTCGATGATTATGGTCGAATTCGTTGTGACCGCTGGGAGCTTGCCGACGACGTGCAGGCCGCTGTCGCTGCCCGTTGGAGGGCCGCCGCGCCGGAGAATATCGCCGATATTGCCGACGTCGACTGGTTTCGCAATGAAGTGAGCCGACTGTATGGCTTCGCCGTCCCCGGCGTCGACTACGACGAGCCAGTGGATCCTAGCCTTCTTTGGCCGACCGGGGCCACGACCTGACTGGCTCGATCCGGGAAGGATTCTCGTGCACTTGCTTGCCAAGTCGGATCTGATCGCCCTGCAGCGCGATCTCGAGGAATCGCTTACCCGCTTCGCTGAAAGTGAACTACGCGAGGCTATGACCGAGGTCACGGAGCCTGCCGTGTACGAGGCGGCATGCCGTAAGAGGATGAGATTCATGGCGCAGGTCGCCGGTACCAGGGATCGCCTGGCTGACGACGCGCGGCGCTGTAACGCGTTCGAGCTGCTGGCGGTCTTCGCTGGCAAGATCGGCGAGGACATCTCCGCGTTGCCCACGCGGATCTCGCCCGGGTAGTCGCCCGCGAGAACACTGCGGGCGAGCTGCCGTTCTGCGCGTTTCGTCCACCTTTCATGGTTTTTATCGTAATCCCCTGTTCAACTTTTAGGCTAGTTTTGTTCACTTTTGGAGCACAGTGTTCCCCCGTGAACCTCGTGGACGTGGGGCCGAACGCCGGCTCGTGGACACCCGCTGCGATGACCGCCGGTCTCGGGTTCTCGCCCGGCTGCCGTGCCGTCCCCCATGCCGCTGGTCGCAGATCGATTGCAGGTGGCACACCGAGACCAGCTACGCCGGCATCGAGCTGAGGCACCCTCACATGATCATACCGCGACACACGTGAGCATTCGGCGCTTTAACAACGGCGGCCGACCCGGCACAGCGAAGAGCGATTTCGAGGAGAATGCATGACCAGTTCGGATAACGAACCCATGGGTCAGCGAACTGGAATCGGGAGGCGTCGATTCCTCGCCGGGCTCGGCGTCGGCGCGGCCGGTGTGCTGACGCTGAATAACGTCGAAGCGCTTGCTGAAGTGGTCGAGGGGCCGGTCCCTACTTCCGCCCCCGATCCTCGGTTCAGCCGGATGTTTCAGCTTCCGGCGTTTGCCGACCCGCGTTCCGCGGCCGTCCGTGACGCGATGAGCGACATCGGCAAGTCTGGCGGGCTGCTGGACGCTGCGGACCCGCTGAACGAGGGCCCGGTCCGGCTGATCACCAATCCGGCGCTCAGCCCGAGAAATGTCGACCAGGACGTCCGTGACATGACCGCGGGCACGACGTTTCTCGGGCAGTTCCTCGACCATGACGTCACCTTCGACAACACCTCACGGCTCGGTGTGGTCACCGAGCCCACCCGGACGCCGAACGCCCGTGACCCGAGGCTCGACCTCGACTCGGTGTACGGCGGTGGACCGTCGGCCAACCCGCAGCTCTACCGATCCGCCGACCGTGCCAAATTCCGGATCGAGAGTGGCGGGTTGTTCGAGGACCTGCCACGCGACCGGGACCTGAAAGCGATCATTGCGGAACCGCGTAACGACGAGAATCTCATGATTGCGGGTCTGCACGCGGCGTTTCTGTTGGCACACAACCGGACCGTGGACTTCCGGCGGAACAACGGGCTACCGGGCGACGCCTGGCACGAGTCCCGGCGCACGATGATGCATCACTGGCAGTGGATCGTGGTGAATGAGTTCCTGCCGCAGATCGTCGGGCGACCGCTGGTGGACGACATCTTGCGCAACGGCCGGCGCTGGTACCGCTTCAGCAAACCGGCCATGCCGGTCGAGTTCCAGACCGGCACCTACCGGTTCGGGCACAGCCTGATCCGTCCGTCGTACCGGGCGAATCTGCAAGGTGACCTCGGCGGCAATCCCGCGACGGGCGCGCCGGCGTTCTTCGGATTCATCTTCGACCCGGCCGGTGAGGGCCAAGCCGACCCGGTCGACCTGCGCGGTGGGGCGCGGGCGCCGCGACGGTTCATCGGCTGGCAGACGTTCTTCGACTTCGGCGGCGACCAGACCCAGCACGTACGGCCGAACAAGCTGATCGACACCAGTATCTCCACACCGTTGTTCCGGTTACCACTCGCGGCTATCCCCAGCCGGGACGCGCCGATCTCGTTGCCGCAGCGGAACCTGCTGCGCCACTTGACCTGGTCGCTGCCCTCCGGCCAACGAATCGCTGCGGACACCGGATCGCCGGTCCTCGGGTCAACCCACTTTCCTGAGTTGCGCCGGTACGGTCTTGGCCTTGAGGCCAGCACGCCGCTGTGGTACTACACCATGCGCGAGGCCAGTGTCCTCAACGGTGGTGTGCGGCTTGGGCCGGTCGGTGGCCGGATCGTCGCCGAGACGATCATCGGACTGCTCCAGCTCGACAGGTTCTCCTACCTCAACTCCGGGTTCCGGCCTTCCCTGCCGAGCCAGACCCCCAACACGTTCAGGATGACCGACCTGCTCCGGTGGGCCAGGGTTGATCCCGCCAGCCGCGGCCAGTAGCCGGGTCCGCTCCTGCTCATGAGCGAGCCGGGGACCAGCGGGCCGGAGGATAGTAGCGCGCGCCGCGGGCCACAATGGTGCTCGACCGCAGGCCGCAGGAGGATGAGTTCATGGCGCAGGCCGCCGAGCCACCATCGGGGACCAGGGATTTCCTGGCTGACGACGTGCGGCGCCGCAAGGCGGCGTTCGACGCCGTCGGCGCGGTCTTCGAGCGCTACGGCTTCGACCCCCTAGAGACCCCGGCCTTCGAGCGGCTGGAGGTCTTCGCCGGCAAGCTCGGTGAGGACGCCTCCGCGCTGATCTTCAAGATTCTCAAGCGGGGCGTCCACGAGGCCAGCGGCGAAGCCGACCTCGCGCTGCGCTACGACCACACGGTGCCGCTGGCGCGGGTCGTGGCGACCTACGGCAGTAAGTTGCCCTCGCCGTACAAACGGTATGTCATCGGCCCGGTCTGGCGGGCCGACCGCGCCGCCAAGGGCCGCTTCCGCGAGTTCGCCCAATGCGACATCGACACGGTGGGCTCGGCGTCCCCGCTGGCCGACGCCGAGATCGTGAGTGCCGTGCACGACGGGCTGCAAGCCCTCGGCGTCGGTGACTTCCAGTTCCTCGTCAACTCCCGGCAGGCCCTCCACGGGCTCTTAGCGGCGTACCACATCGACCCCGAGCTGGGCGGCAAGGTGCTCGGCAGCCTCGACAAGCTGGACAAGGCGGCGCCGGACGCGGTGTGCGCCGAGCTGGTCGAGCGGGGCCTGCCCACCACCATCGCCGAGAGTCTGGTCGCCGATGTGACCGCGCCCGACACCGACCGCGTCCGCAAACGGCTCGACACCACCGAGCGCGGCCGGCTCGGGCTCGCTGAAGTGGACCGGCTGCTGGAGCTGACCGCCGGCCCGGTGGTGTTCACGCCCCGGATGGTCCGCGGGCTGGACTATTACACCGGCCCGATCTTCGAGGTCATCGCAACCGGCTACCCCGGCTCGATCGCCTCCGGCGGACGTTACGACGGCCTGGTCGCCAAGCTCGGCGGCCCGGACCTGCCGGCCTGCGGCGGTTCGATCGGAATCGAACGCATCCTCGCCATCCAAGCCGTCGACAAGACCGACCAGCGCGGTCTGGACGTGGCTCTGACCGTGCTCGGGGCGCAGGACGACATCATGCGGCTGGCTGGCGAGATCCGGGCACAGGGCCTGCGGACCGGCGTCTACCTCGGCTCCTCGGGCAAGCTGGCCAAGCAGCTGAAGTGGGCGCACGACCAGCACGCCTGCACAGTCCTGATCTACGGACCGGACGAGCAGCAGGCCCGCGAGGTCACCGTGCGAGACATGGAATCGGGGGAGCAGACCCGCGTCCCGCTCGCCGAAGTCGGGGCGTACCTACTCAAGCGCGAGCTCACTCGGTGAAACGACGCTGCTCCGGCGGCCCGTACGGATAAGGCGGGCGGAGATCGTCGAACATGGGGAAGTGCCGGACGTTGGTCGTCACCAGGTCTGCGCCCACTGCGGATACCGTGCCTGCAAGCAGGTAGTCGACGACCCCGATCCCCGAATGACTTCGCCGGTACTTGCAGGCATACTCGCCGGCGCGGCGCGTGACGTCTTCGGTCACCGGGATCCAGTCGACCACGGAGAAGAAGCTCTCGAGTTGATCGTGCTCGTGGAGACGGGCGCCCGCCAGCAGCTCGAAGCGGGTGAGCTCGCTGGCGACGACCGATTCGCGGGAGACGAGATCTTCGAGTAGGGCCGTCGCTGGCCCGTAGCCGCGCAGGTGATCCACAGCCACCGACGTGTCGAGCAGTTTCACTGTAGGCCGACCTGTTCCAATCGCTGGCTGAGGTCGCTGCGCAGTTCCTCGACGTAATCGGCGCCGGTGGCCGACCGGTCGCTCCAGGCGCCGGCCGAGGCGCGCAGCGCGGCAAGCCGACCCTCCGGGGTGTCAACCCCGTACTGGCTGCGTACTGCCCGTCGAATCAGCTCCGAGCGGGACGCGCCCGTGCGCGCCGACTCCCGGGCTAGCAGAGCCACCTCATCGTCGTCGAGATAGATCTGCGTCCGATACATGACATCACCATACATCAGGAGACGTCAGGTGGCTGTCGCAGCTGGGCGGCGCGCGGCCCCGCCTCCCGCTCCGCTACCGGCGGGCCGGACCGGCTGCGCAGCGGTTCGTGCCCGCACATCACACTTGGCGCCGCCGTACGATCGAGCACATGCGCGCGTCGCTCCAGCCAGACCTGAGACCGGACCGGCCACCACCGATTCCATGGAGCGAGTACGAGAGCTGGCTGCTCGACTTGTGGGCCGAATTACTTGCATCTGACCCTCTAGAGCCCCAAGTCCAGACCTTCCTTGAAGCGCATCCCGCCCTTCTTCCCGGCGGCAACGGTGACATCGGTCCGGGTGGTCATCATGGATCTGAGTATGAGGCTGTCTATGCTGAGCCGCCGCTGCACGGGCTTCCTCGTGACCGGCGCCCAGACTTCATGTGGGTCACCCGATCGACGTCACTTATTACCCCGATTTGTATCGAGATAGAGCGACCCCGAAAAAGGTGGTTCAACCAGAGTGGCACGCCGACCAAAGAGTTGACGCAGGCATTGGACCAGTTGGTTCAGTGGAAGGTCTGGTTCTCTGAACCCGAGAATCAGGCGATCTTCTGGAAGACTTATCTTCGCGGGGAGGATCGTGACCGGCAGCTATTGCCTCAGTACGTCCTCATTTTCGGTCGAAGGGAAGAGTTTGACGACCGATCCGGAATCCATGATGCTCCCAGACGGCTCACGAAGAAGCGTGAGTTCATGGCACGAAGAGACGAGCACTTCCTGACTTTTGATTCTCTGCGCCCTCGCGAGGATTACCGGGACAGTGTTACCCTCAAGATGACAGCGAGCGGTCCGGTACTTCACAGAATTCCGCCATCGTTCACAACTGGCCCCGAAACTCGGGATGTCGCATCTGCTGTTCGGAATCCGAGACCTGCCATCGACAAGACGGAACTCTGGAGCGATGAGCGCAAGGCATACGTCCTCGAACGCTGGAGCTACTGGCAGAAGGTGGCTGACGCTGATCGGCGGCTTAATTCCTGCCAGGCTTACTCACTGGAGAGAGGCGAGTAGGCGGGCAATAACCTCTCTTGCACCTGGCGCGAATGAACGGGGCGCTCGCTTCCCCCAAATCCCAGGCGGCCTCCGGAGATAGGGTTACAATCCCCCGTCAGCCATCTACCGCATGGCTGCGACTTAAGGAGGTCAGAGTGAGTGGTAATCGTCGGCGGTCCAGTCACACCCGGACGACGGTCAGTCCGGCCACGCCCTCCACAAGGTCGAAGTCGTTGTCGTGGGTGATCACGAGCAGGTGATGCGCCGCTGCGGAGGCGGCGATCCACAGGTCGTTGACGCCTATTCTGCGATCCGCCTCCGCGCGGTCAGCGATCACCGGGCCGTCCGTCCCCGGCGAGGAAGGCGACGAACTCCTCCTCGGCGTAGTGGGACAGGGTCTCCAGGCGGAACTCGGTCGCCGGAAGCGATCGAAGACGGCGTCACACTCGTCGATGCTCATCGCAGCGCTCGGATCTCGTCGGTCCGCAGACTTTTCATTCGAGTAGTTCTGATCGAAGCTCGGCGGTGACCTGCTGGATCAGAGCCGCAGCGTCCGAACCCGATACGGCTACGGCTCGCAGTTCGTCGAAGAAGTGAACGTACTGTGCGACCTCGTCGGGCTCGATGAGGCGTTGCTCGGCGGTGAGTGTCTCCGCGGTGACCACGTTCTCGTCGTAGATCACGAATCCTGGCACCGGGAGCATCGGTACTGCGTGTGGGACGATCGCCACATCCACGCTCGGCAACGCGGTCAGCGTCATCAAGCGATCGAGTTGCCCGATCAGAGTCCCGATGGTGCCGACGCTGTTGTGCAGCGCTGCTTGGCCCATCACCAGCTGTACCTGCTTGCCGGTCTGGTACAGCGTGTGCTGCCGGCTGATGCGCTCGGCCACCACAGCGTCGATGTCCGCGCCGTGACCGGTGTGGATCAACGGGCTGCCGGGCAGAGCGAGCATCTCGCGTGCGTACCCGGGAGTCTGGAGCAGTCCGATGACCATCGCGGGCTGAAACCCCCTGATGCGGTGCGCCTGCGCCTCGAGTTGGGCGATGCTGGTCTGCTTGCCACCCGGTCCGCCCGAGCGGCGGTAGGTGTCGCGCCAGGTGGCGTACTCGATCCGCGCCCGTTGCAGCAGCTCCAGCAACTCGGTCGCTGTCTCGCTGCCGGTACCAGCTGCTTGTACCCAGGCGTGGATGTCGTCCTCAGTGGGCAGCTGGGTTCCCGTCTCCAGCCGGGATACCCGTGACTGCGGCCAGCGGATCCGCTCGGTGGCGAAACGGTTACCGGACAACCCCGTCCCGGCACGTAGCTCTCGCAAGCGGGTGGCAAGGCGGGCCCGTTCAGGGTTGCCGGGCAACCTCAAGCTCCTACGATGCGGGTGCGAGGGACAGGTGCGGGACCAGCTGCGGCTTGCTGCGCACGTAGCCTGACCACGGGGTGCCGTAGTGTAGCGCTGCATCCCGCCAGCGGCAGGCGTCCACGATCTTCTGAGGATCCGTGACGTGCTCGGCGCCTTGCCACACCTGGTCACTGTCGTAGTGCAGGTCGTACAACTCGGCCGAGTCGAAGAGCCAATAGTCGTGCTGTGCTAGGTCCGCTGGCCAGGGATCGTGCTCGGCGATGGGCAGGAGCCGGACGTCTTCGCCGGCAGCCGCGTTCGGTTCGTAGCCCCAAGTGAGCTCGAATCGAAGGTAGTCGGTCAGTGGCTCGCGCACGATGTGCACTCGTTGCACGGCCTTGCCGGCTCGCACGTTCGACATGATCATCGACGTCCACTCGGTCTTGGCCGGATCCGGCGGCCTGGGCTTGCCCGCGAGGAACTCGCTGAGCAGATCCAGATCGCGCTGACCTCGGTATTCCTGGAGGGTCTCCAGCCGGAACATCGAATAGGCGAAGCCGTGAAACAGTGCCTCGAACTCCTCGGAGCCCGGTGAGATCAGCTCAGCAGTCATGGGCTACCCGCTCCTTCGTCCTGGAGCCGGCGCACCGCCTCGATGAGTACCTCGTGTTTTATGCGGACCGCGCCCTCACCTGGGAGCACGTTCTCCAGGTGGCTGTTGTTGACGACTAGGCCCTGCACGACACACTCAGGGTCGGCGGTGGCCTCGAGCACGTCATACACGGTCTGGCAGCCGCCGATATCGCTGTCCTTGTCCTTCGCAAGCCTGCGTAGCCGCATGCTGTCTCCCCATGTCGGTGCTGCCCGGGTAGGTCATCGTCTCGGCTCGCAGTGGACACTGTCAAGAGAATTATTCATGCATAGCTTGTTGTCGCGACAGGGTAGGTTGCTGCTAGATTTGGCTGAGCTTCGGGATCGGCACCACCTTGCCGCCCGGGGCCTCATCCCACTTCGTACTGAGGGCGACCACCTCAGAACACGCGGGTTGTCCCGCTGCGCCCACAGGAGACCGAGGTAGCGAGGTATGTTGAAGCAACCACCGCCGGAACCGGACGGGCCGCACCGCCTGCCTTACGGCGAGCAGGAACGGTGTGCGGTGGAAGGGCGCCGCATCGACGGCAGCGGTCAGTGCGCCGTGGTCGTCATCCGGGACCGGATGCAGCGTGGCTGGGTTCTCTACCCCCACGGTATGGCCGATCTCGGGGTGCTGATCGCCGATGACGCCGCCCGCACCCTCGCCGACCACATCGGCGGTCCGTCACCGCGCCACGGGTGCCCACTCGCCAAGTGCTCACGCTGCTGGCCCGCATCGGACCCCGCCCGCACGAGCACCTGAGTCATGGTGACCAGACGCTGGGTCAGCCGATCACCGGATGAACTGCTGCCAGTCACCGCTGATCATGGTGGGGCGGGCGCCACTCGTATCAAAGCCAGATGAGTCTTATCTGGCAGCTTCTACCGCACCAATAACGCGGCACTCTGGTTGGAAGCGGTCTACCCGAAAAGACCCTGACCACCCAGCTCACTTCAACCGACGTGACCTCCTCGGGCACCATGCCCGGACTGCTCGCCACGATGCTCACCACCATCAGGATCAACACCGGCTACACCACCGCCCTGCTCTGCGAACGCCTCGGCTCGAACCAGGTCACCACAGATGCCCGCACCCGCCTCGACCACGTCGGCTACACCCCGACCGTGATCACCGGCAACGGAGCGCAAGGCGGCGCACTCGTCACGTCTGTTCTGCCTGCAGGTCGGCGATGATGTGGTCGATCAGTGCGCGTGCGGTTTCGTCATAGACCGCACCGGCACGTAGGTGATCGAACTCGCGTAGATACAGAGCCACGCCGGCGGGCTCGCTGATGGTGACTTCGTCGGTGATGAGCTCGACGGCGACCAGGGTGTCGGTGTCGTCGGCGCGGTCGGCGTAGATCTGGAAGCCTTCTGGGTAGACGGTCTTCGCCTGGCCGCGTAACGGCAGGATGCCGATCTGGATGTTGGGCAATGTCATCACCGCACTGATGTGCCGAAGCTGCTCGGTTTGCAGCGTGACCGACCCTGGCCGCCATCGCAGCGCGGCCTCGGTGATGAGGATGGTGAGATTCTTGGACTGGTCGAGCAGCACGGCCTGGCGGTGCATCCGGCCCTCGACCTTCCCGGTGATGTCCTGCGTGTCGCCGACATCGGCCATCTCGAACACCAGTCGGGCGTACTCCCGGACTTGAAGCAGGCCCGGAACGACAGCGTGATCGTATTTGCGGATGGTGGCTGCGCCGGCCTCCAGCTCGGCGGTCTCCCGCTGGGTCTGGTCGACGCCGGCATGCAGCCGTGACCGCCAGGGGGTGATCTGGTTGGCGGCCGCTTCGGCGAGGGACGCCAGCTCATCACCGACGGTGGCGGATGCTCCGGTGACGCGCACCTAGACATCGATCTCACTGAGCCGGATGAGGCGATCGCCGGATTCCATCCTCGACACGGTCGCCGGGCTCAGCGTGAGCGCGGCGGCGAGGTCTTCGTTGCGTAGCCCGGCGAGCTCGCGCAATGCTCTGAGTCTGGACCCGAGACGCTGGCGCCGGGTGACAGCAGCCCTGCCGGGAGTTCGGCTCGCCATCACGGAATCATCCAGCCTTCAGCCCGAGTATCCAGCTCATGCGTCCAGCGTGGCGGCGTACTCGTGAAGAGGCACCGACAATGCAACGGCCAGGTCACGCTCGCGTCGACACTGTTCGATGACCAGGGAATCGTCGGTGATGTCGAAGTCGACGAGATGCCCCACGGTGTCATGGTGCATCGGCATGGCAAACGCGGCCGGCGTCTCGGCGTCGAACAGCCAGAAATCCTGGCGCACTGCTGCCAGCTCCGGATGCACGCTACGGTCTGCGATGCGGACGTCCTCGCCAGCGTCGACGTTGGCCTCGTAGCCGACCATCTCGAAACGTAAGTAGTCCGTCAGTGGGCGGCTGAGCACATGCACGCGTCGCCACTGCGCGCCCGCCGCGGTGGTGTCAGCCACCCTTTTCAGCCACGGGACGGTCCGCGTGGAGCGTTCGGGGAGCGGCTCCTTGGCGAGGAAGATGGCGAACTCTTCGCCCTCGTCGCCGGCGTAGCGGGGCAGAGTCTCCAGGCGGAACGCGGTCGCTCGGAAGCGATCGAAGACGGCGTCGAACTCCTCGAAGTTCATCCCCGCGCGCGGATCTCGTCGGCCGCCTTGAGGATCAGCGACTCCGGGACCGCGAGGACGCCCTCGCCGAGACCGAAGTTGATCTGAGCGACTGCACCGGGGTCGTCCAGTAGATAGCCCTGCACGACTGCCATGCCGGCTGAGGTGGTCTCGCCCTGGGCAAGCCGGAGGTCGCCGTTGACCGCGTGGATCGCCGGGCAGTCACCGTTGCGGGAGTCCCGAACTATCTCAGTGATCTTTACCAGGTAGCCGCACTCCTTGATCAAATTCAGATATTTTCAGTTTCGACCATCCACTCTCAGGTGTCAAGGCGGATGGTAGGTGACTTTTCAGATTATTTCTGAAATTTTTTGAACGTAGCTCGGTGGTCCAGGCCCAACCCGGTAGGCCAGAGCGGAGCCGCGTGTCGCGCGGCGATCGGAAGCATCAGGGGGTAGCGAGGTATGTCGAAGCAACCACCGCCGGAACCGGACGGGCCGCATCGCCTGCCTTACGGCGAGCAGGAACGGTGCGCGGTGGAAGGGCGCCGTATCGACGGCAGTGGTCAGTGTGCTGTGGTCGTCATCCGGGACCACTCGTCAAGTGCTCACGCTGCCAGCCCGCATCGGACACTGCCCGCACGAACACCTAAGTCATGCTGACCAGGCGCTAGGTACCCGGAGGGCTCAGCAGCGGATGACCGCATGGGCAGGCACGCCCCATGCCTGCAGATCATCGACGTCAGAGGTCAGCACGCGCGCTCCCGGCTTCACGGCGAGGCTGGTCACGTGCCCGTCCACCACGTCGGTGGCACCGACCTGGCCGGCCAGCAGGCCGACCTGGCGAGCCGCAGTGGGATCGAGTGGTCGCTCGTCGACGATGTCGCTACCGAGTAGGCGCGCGAGCCGTGCCTGCCGCGACCCGCCACGCCAGACCTGGGCGACGACTCCGGAACTGGTCCGGAGCGTGATGTCGCCTGCCTCCGCGAGTTGCACGAGTGCTCTGACCCGTGTGTCGTTGCGCTCCCAGGCGACGAAGGCCCCGGCATCGAGCACGATCAGGGTGATCGGTTGATCGCTCATCCCGCCTGCCGCGCCGGCTCCGGGTCCATCGACAGCCGATCGGTCACCCACCCCGCTGGGCGCCCGAGCACCCCGGCCACCCAGCGGACGGTCTCGTGATCGTAGGGCTGCTCGGCCGTCATGTCCTCGAGTTCGGCGATCAGTTCGGCACGGGCGAGCGCCTTGCGCTGCATCGCGTCCGCCACCCAGGCACTCATCGATTGAGCTCGGCCGGCCTCGATGTCCGCTCGCGCGAGGGCCACGAGGCTGTCGTCCACGGTCACCGTCACTCGCTGCATACTGTGAGCATACATTAGTGCGCGCTGCGGGAAGAGACCGGCAACGGAGCGCAAGGCGGCGGGTTCTTCATGTCCCTCCGGGACGCCAGCCAGCAGGACAAGCCCAGTGGGTGGCCTGGGTGGTTTCGGACAGACCGATGTTCACGCCGTGCTCGGTTTGGCCAATGATGAGTAGCTGGGCCGACTGCCGGCATATGATCATTTTCGGTGTGGGCGTGGTGCCGCGCCGGGGCCATCTGGCTGTCGGCTGTTGTCTTCTCTGTTCGGTTGTCTCCGTTGTGGTGCCTAGGGATCTACTGTGGACCGATCGGAACGGAGGGGTGATGGCGATGAGTGCGCAGGAGTTGCCACGGACGCGGCTGGAGCAGGTGTTGCGTCAGCGGCATCTCACCCTGGAGGAGTTCCGCAGGCGATACCAGCGATCTGCCGGGGGGACCGAGCTCAGCCAGCGGCAGGCGTACCGGTGGGTGGCCGGAGAGTTGCGCAGCCTGCCGTACCCGCAGGCCCAGGCGATCCTGGAGCAGATGTTCGGGGAACCGGTGACCCGGTTGTTCGGCCCGCCCTACGGCGCCGGAGCATTGCGGCCGTCCCGGCGGCACAACGGGGTGGTCACGGCGCGGAGCACCGCCCGGGCCGACTGGGAAGGGCAGGTGGTCGCGATGAGCGCGGACCGGGCTCGGGACTTCCTCACCCGGATCGAGGCCACCAACCTCGGACCTGAGACTCTCGACCAGTTCTTCGACGACCTCCGTCGCTTGGTCATCGCCTACCTCCAGCAACCACTGCCCACCCTGCTCGGTGACCTGGTCGATACCCAGGACCGCGCCTTCGGCCTGCTGGAGGGACGCGCGGACGGCGGGACGCCGATCTCGCGCGGGGTGGGGCCGGCTGGAGTGGGAATGTCGGTGAGCCCATGATGGCTTCGAAGTCCGCCCAGGTGCTCGACGTCAGTGGCTTGGCTGTGAGTGTGGGGGCGCTCACGAGCGCACCCCGGCGCGATCGAGCACGTCGCTAACGAATGTGACGAGCAGCGCGGCGACTTCCGCGGCGTGCGTCTCCAACAGGAAGTGCCCGCCGTCATAGAGGTGGAGATCGAGTGCGGCCATGTCCTGGTGGTAGGCCATCACCTCCGCGATATCGAAAAACGTGTCGTGCCTGCCCCAGAACACCAGGCAGGGTGGCTGGTGCTCCTTGTGGTAGGCCGCGATGTCAGCGAACCGGGCGACGTGGTTGCGATAGTCGTAGAAGAGCTGGAACTGAATGTCGATGTCGCCGGGGCGCGACAGCCGCTCCCAATCGAGGTGCCACGACTCACGCGGGTGTAGGTCTTGCAGCTCCTGCGGCAGACCGCTGAGGTACTGATCGCGCGTCCCGGAGAAGTTCAGCCACTCCGGCAGTGCGGCCCTGTTCTCCTCGCTCGGGTCCGCCCAGAACCGGCGCGGTGCATCCCACCCGTCGTTCAATCCAGCCTCGTGCGTGTTGCCGTTCTGCACCACGACACCCAGCACCCGCTCGGGGTGGCGCATCGCCATGAAGTACCCGACCGGCGTGCCGAAGTCCGTCACGTATAGCACGTAACGCTCCACGCCGAGGTCCGCGACCAGAGCCTCGATCACGTACGACAGCCGCTCAAAGGTGTACTCGTACTCGTCCAGCGGCGGAGCATCCGAGAACCCGAACCCCGGTAAGTCCGGGGCAATCGTGTAGACGCTGTCTCCGAGTGTGGGGAGCACGTCGCGGAACGAGTGCGACGAGCTGGGGAAGCCGTGGAGCAGCACCAATGCGGTCGAAGAGGGCACTCCAGCCTCACGATAATGCACTTTGGCTCCGTCCAGCTCCCGGTACAGGTGCCTCGTCTTAGCTAGACGTCTCACAAGACTCCCTTCGAGGTAGTATCAACCATGACCTGTAGTAACCATATACCCAGGTCATACTGGTTACTTGGGAGGAGGGCGGCTTGGCGCATTGGCGCATGCCGGCTAGTACTCCAGCCGGTGCGTCCAGTGATTGAAAGGTGATCGTCCAGCGGTCGTGTGCGGGAACTGGAGATGCCTCCCCGGCCGAAGCGTTCTGCGATCGGCGCGGACGTCTCGTCTTATCCTCGATCCACCGGTGAAATTGCGGTGCGAGGGTGTCTGATAGGTGTAGATGCCCTCCGAGCTGGGATGATGTGACTTGTCTAGGATCCATCAGGCCGAGTCCGAAGGGGCTGCCGCATCCGTTATTCTAGGAGACACGCTGCCCGACACCTCATCGAATTGCTCGGGCGTGAGTCCGGTAGTAGCCTGGCCTGGCAATGGCCCCTTCAGGGTGTGAAGACTATGCGGCATAGCCTTCTTGTTCTTTACGAGGGGCCATTCCTTATCGGTACGGATGCGCTGGAAACGTCAACTTCTTGAAAACGTTTTTGCATAAGCCTCATAAAGTGCATGTTTACGGTTGCTCGCGATCGGGTAAGCTACGGGGGACTATAGACCATATATTTGCCAGAGATAACTATGGACGGTGCCGTGATGACTAAAGCAAAGTCCGACTCGCTGACAGTCAGGGAGCTGTCTAAGGAGAACTGGAGCGACTTCGAGGAGGTTCTCGGACAGAACGGAGGCGCCCGCGGGTGCTGGTGCATGCATTGGCGCCTGTCCATCGCGGAGTGGATGGAAGGAAAGGGCGAGGGGAACAAGAAGTCGATGAAGCGTCTCGCCCAGCGCAAACAGCCGCCCGGCGTCATCGTCTACGAAAAAGATGAACCGGTGGCCTGGTGCTCACTCGGGCCACGCGGCGAGTTCCCGAGACTGGAGCGCTCGCCACTACTCAAAGATATCGATGACGAGCCGGTCTGCGCGATCGCGTGCATCTTCGTGGCGAAAAAGCACCGTGGTTCCGGGCTGCTGCCGAACATTCTCGAAGCTGTCTGCGGCTACGCGGTCTCCGCGGGTTATACGACCGCTGAGGGCTATCCGGTCGAACCTCGCGAAGGGAAACGCGCGGGCGCGGACACCGCAATGACCGGCATAGCCAGCGCCTTCCTTCGGGTGGGATTTGATGAGGTGGCCCGCCCGCGTAAAGATCGACCAATCATGCGGCGGAAGCTCAGTGTCTGAAAACGTGAGAATCGGTTTGGTCCTGCACATCTCGAACAAAGACAGTGTCCGTGAGGTCCAGGACCGGAGTGCCCGCCGATGAAATAATCTTTTGCCACGGCGACTGAGCCTGGGAAGTAGTGAGCGTAACCATTGAAACAATAATGTATGGTTTCTCGGCCGTTGACCACGGTCGGTTCCGAGCACGGACTCCGGCGTGGCCCGCCGGAGTCCGTCCCGATCTACTTGACCTCTCCCCCCGTGAACCGTTTTCGGAAGAGGACGGTCGTGATGATCGCCGCGACCGCGAACACGACCGAGCACCAAAGAGCCCAGCGCCAGCCCTCGACGATGGCACCGGAGGCCGCGGTGAAGTGGGCCGCCACCGATGTCAGAACACCCACACCCACGGCCAACCCCAGCTGCTGAGACACGTTGATTAAGGCGCCGGCCGTGGCGCGTCGCCCCTCTTCGGCGCCGTTCGTGCCGGCGATGCTCGTCGTGATCAGCGCGAGGATGTGACCAAAAGCGTTCACGGAGGTGCCGATCAACACGAGAACGACTCCATAACCTTCCGGTAGGTTTACCATGACCAGAATGCCGATCGTCTCGATGACGATACCGGCGAGGAGAACACGGTAAAGTCCGAAGCGCTCGGTAAGCCTGTTCGCATAGATTCCGGTGACGATCGCGATCGCGCCGGACACCGCAAACGTCAAGCCGGTCAGCAGCGCGCTCAAACCGAGATGCGACTGCAGGTAGAGGGTGAGAATGAACAGCATTCCACCGTAAGAGCAGATCAGCAGGACGTTGACCAGGTTGGCTGGGCCAATGGCGGCTGTACGGAAGATGGAGAGCGGCACGAGGGGGTTGTCTTTTCGGGACTCCCCCCAGATGAAGAGGGCAACGGCCATTACCGCGATCACGGCGGCGAGCAGGATCGGAGTTGACAACCAGCCGTACTTCTCCCCTTCGGTGAGGGCGAACACAAGCGCGACCATGCCCGTGGTCGCCAAGATCACGCTGATGATATCAAGGTGGCGGGACGTGCGCGTATCCCGGCTCTCATCGAGATACCCTTTTGCGAGAAGAGCGGCGATCAAGACAATGGGAATATTGATCAGGAAGACGGACCGCCAACCGACATACTCGGTGAGAACACCCCCGAGAACCATGCCGGAGACGAACCCGGCCGACAGTGCCGACCCGTAGATGCCGAGAGCACGTTCGCGTGGCGGTCCTTCCGGGATGGTCGCCTGGAGAAGTCCCAGCCCCGCCGGAGCGATGAATGCGGCGGCAATACCCTGCAGGGCACGGCCCGCGATGAGAACTTCCGGCGACCAGGCAAGGCCCGCGAGCAGCGAAGCAAGACCGAAGCCGACGATGCTCCAGATGAACGCCCGCTTTCGTCCGAACAGATCGGCAACTCGTCCGCCGAGAAGGAGGAAGCCGCAGAAAGCGAGTGGATAAGCCGAGAGGACCCATGCGACGCTATCACCAGAGGTGAGCCCCATTCCCTCGCGGATGCTCGGAATGGCAACGTTGATAATCGAATAGTCGAGCGCGACTAAAAACTGGGTACCGCAGATGATGGCGAGCTGCCAGAACTGTCGGGACTGAAACTTGCTCTCAGCCCGTCCCGTCGCTTGAACCGATGCTTCCTTCATTCCCCTGGCTCCTGTCGATCATCAGGTCGGCGACCTCGAGGCAGGCTTCTCTCGTCACTTGTCACTGGCATACCCAGCGAACCGACAAGTAACCGCATCCGCGGACCCGCGCCGGGTCGACGTTGGCGATACGAGCGCAACCGTGCACTCCGTCAGTGATGATACCGCCGTCGCGACCGTTGAACGAGCGGGCCGGCACCCCGGTTCGTTCAGTGTCCAACGCGAGCGCGACCGCAGAGGCTGGTTCACCGATACTGATCAGGAGGTCCAGTTCCCGGGCGTCAGGCGTGTTGACGAGGTTGCGTGCCAGATCAAGCATGGTGTCGGTGGCGCCGCCCATCGCGGAGACCACGGCCACTACGGACCTGTGCTCAGCGGCTATGCGCTGAGCCGCATGACTGATCTTGCTCAAGTCACCTAACGAGGTTCCGCCGTACTTCTGTATCACCAGGTTCATCGGTTAATCCCTTGAGTAGTTCTTTGCGACCATCCGACCACGTTGGATTGCCGTCATCGCGTCTTCCAACTTTCGCGTCGCAGTTGGGACGGCGTGCCGAGCCGCACCGATTCGACCGCCGCCTTTCTGTAGTACAACTGGGCGTCGTTGTCGGACTGCAGGCCCGCGGCGCCGTGGATCTGCATGGTCTGCGTCGTGGCGGTGCGGACCAGATCCGATGCCGCCGCGAGGTTGGCCGCCGCGTGCGCTGCCGCGCCGCGATCGTGCACCAGCATGCGCGTCGCATCAATGTGCATCGAGAGTTCGCTGAGCCGGAACGCCAGCCCCTGGAACTTGCCGATGGGTTGGCCGAACTGGCGGCGCGTCTTGGCGTAGGCGACGGCGTGATCGAGCGCGGCCTGGGCAAGACCGACCAGATACGCCGCCTGGCGCACACGGGCGTTGGCCAGCGCTGCCTTCCACTCAGTGGAGGAGTCAGCCCACGCGGTCACGGACGTGCCCGCGAACTCCACCTCGTGCGCTTCGCTTCGGCCCGTTTCTTCGTATCGCCGCATCGTGATGGATGGATGGCCGGCGCGCACGAGCGCCAGGCGAAGTCCGGCCGTGTCGACGCCGCCCACGACGAAGTAGTCCACCTCCGCCGCGAACCCGACGAACGTTCGCCGCGCGGTGATCAGACCGTCCTGAGTGGACCATGGCTCGGCCGCGACAGCCAGCGCCACCGGCGCTTGGCCGATATCGTTGTCCCGAAACAGTTCTCGCGCGGTGAGCGTGTCGAGCAGCGGCCCCTGATACAGCATCGACCCGAGTAGGTCGGCCAGCCGCACGGTGTCGGAGGCGTCGAGGGCGCCGAGCCCGACCAGCCCCTGCCACACCATCGCGCGGATCTCGCGACTTTCATCGTCGCTGCCCCCGTCACCCGCGCGCGGCCGATCGGCCATTCGCCGCACCAGCGGCGCCAGATCCTCATCGAAGAAGCCCGCGATCGCCGCGGTCCCCACTCCAGTCATGATGGCAACCCCAGTTTCGATGTGGCGATGAAGAACAGCATTATCTCCGAAGAACCCTGGGCGAGTGTGAGCCCCGGAGACTCCCGCAACGCGGCGTCAAACACGCCCTCAGCGATCGCCTCGGGGTCGCGTGCGTCCAGCAGCGCCGGCGGCCCGAGCAGCTCGACCGCCGCCACCGACACCGCCTTGGCCGTCTCCGACGTGTACCACTTGGCGGTCGCCGAGTGCACCTCGTCGGGCCGGCCCTCGTGCAGATTGGCCACGCACCGCCACGCCAGCAGCCGTGCCGCCCGCACCCGCGTTTCCAACTCGACCAAGCGCTCCTCGCACCCGGCCGGAGCGTGCTCACGCAGCGCGGCCAGCGTGCGCTCCGCCTTGGCGGAGTGGTCCAATCCGGTGCGCTCCAACGGAAGCACCTTGCCCAGTACCTGCCACCCATCGTCGACTTCGCCCAGCACGTCCTCGCGCCCGAGCCGGATCCCGTCGAGCGTCACGATGTCGAACCGCTCCTCTGTCATGTTCCACAACGGCTCGATCACCACGCCCATGCTCTGCAGCGGTACCAGGAACAGCGTGATCCCGCCGTAGCTCACCGGGCCGGTCGACGTGCGGGCGGCGCACAGCGCGAAATCACTGTGCTGCGCCTTCATGTTGTAGATCTTCTTGCCGTACAGGCGCCAGCCGTCGCCGTCCGGCTCGGCGCGCGTGGCCAGCGACGCCAGGTCGGATCCGACATCCGGCTCGCTGAACAGCACGTTGGCCGTGGTCTCGCCGCGCGCGAGGCCCGGCAGGAACCGCTCCTTCTGCTCCTGCGTGCCGAACAGATGGATGGCCGTCCCGACGATGTCGATGCCCAGCGTGTGCACGTTGTCGGGCAGGCCGTGGCGGATCATCTCCTCAGTGAGGATTGCCTTCTCCACGATCGTGCCGCCCGCACCGCCGTAGCGCTCGGGCCAGTTGACCGCGAGCCAGCCGAGCTTGCCCAGCCGCCGATGTACGTCGAGCAGTCCGGTTTCCTGCCCGTACGGCATCCGCCGGGACTGCGCCACCTCCGCCTGCACCGCATCGTCGCGCATCAGCTTGCACACGTCGGCCCGAAAGCGTTCCTGTTCGGGCGTGGGAATCGGCATCATCGCACGCTCACCTCGCTTAGAATGTTGCGCAGCGCTTCCGCCAGCGCCTCGATGTGTGGAGGTTGGAGAATGGTGTAGTGGTTGCCCGGTACCACATGGATGGCGTCGGAATAGGCACGCCATCGTTCGAGGTATGCGGGCTCCGAGTCCGCTGTGCAAGGCTTTCCTCCCGCTTGCGCCGTAACCGGAGTTGCAGCAGTGCGCGTCGTTTCTCCTCCACAGTGGAGGGATGAGAACCGGACATCAGCTCGACTCGTTCAGCATCCGATCGAGTTCCTCTTGGGAGAGATCAGCGATCTCAGCCTCCAGCCGGGACACCTCGTCATCGCCCAGCAGTGCGCGCTGCGCATCGTCGATCTGGGCGGCGTACTGGCTGAGCGTCGGGTAGCTGAACAGCCGCCGCGGATCGAGCGTCACCTGAAAGGCGTCGCGCACCCGCGAAACCAGCTGGGTCACCTGCAGCGAGTTGCCGCCAAGGAGGAAGAAGTTGTCCTGCGCGCCGATGCTGCCGGGATCGAGGCTCAGCAACCCCTGCCAGATCTCGGCCACCCGGCGCTGCGTCTCGGTGGTCAGCTCGACCTGCTGCACGCCGCCGTCCGGGCGTGGATCGGGCAGCTTCACGTGGTCGATCTTTCCGGTCGAGGTCAGCGGGAGCTGCTCCAGCGCCACGTAGTCGGTGGGCACCATGTGCAGGGGCAGCCGCTCGGTCAGGTGCTCACGCAGCGGATCCGGCTCGAACTCACCGACCACGTAGGCGGCCAGCCACGCCGACGTCGTCCCCTGGTCCCGCACGGTCACCACGCACTGTTGCACGCCGTGGAAGCTCTCGATGGCGTGCTCGATCTCGCCGAGCTCCACGCGCAGGCCACGCAGCTTCACCTGGCGGTCGACCCGGCCAAGAAACTCCAGATTGCCGTCGGCGTTCCAGCGCACCATGTCGCCGGTGGCGTACATGCGCTCGCCCGGGGTGGTGGCGAAGGGGTCGGGCAGGAACTTTTCGGCGGTCTGGTCTGGCCGGCCGAGGTAGCCGACGGCCAGGCCGGCGCCCGCTATGAAAAGCTCTCCGGGTACGCCGACCGGCACCGGCCGTAACCCCCTGTCCAGAACGTAGGCACGCTGATTGGCCATTGCCCGGCCGATCGGCGGCGGCCCGTCCAGCGGCTCCGCCGGGCACAGGTAGTCCACGCACGTCACCGTGACCTCGGTGGGCCCGTATCCGTTGTGGAACTCGCGCCCGGGCTTGGACCACTTGTTGACCAGATCAGGGCCGAATGGCTCCATGCCGATGAAGCACACCCGTAGATCGTCCAAAGTAGACGGATCGAGCATGCCGAGCACGGCTGGCGGGATGTCCACCATCGTCACCCGCTCCTCGGCCAGCAACGCCTGCAGCTTCTCGGGATCGAGCAGCTCCGAGCGCGGTGCGCCCACTATGGTCCCGCCTGCTGTCAATGTCGAGAACACGTCCGACACGCTCACATCGAAGGCGGGGTTGGAGAACTGCAGGATCCGGTCGTCCGGCGTGACCGAGAACATCTGCTGGAAGGTGGTGCAGAAGTTCACCACGGCCCGGTGAGGAACAATGACCCCCTTGGGAGTTCCGGTCGAGCCCGACGTGTAGATGACGTATGCCGCGTCCTCCTGCCCCACGGACACCGAAGGCGTCGAAACCTCCCGTCCGTCACGCGAATCCGTGTCCATCAGGATCCGCCCCACCTCGGCGGGCACCCGGTCGGCCAGATCCGACGTCGTCACCACCACCGCCACATCGGCGTCGCTCAGCTGATACGCCAGCCGCTCCGATGGATACTGCGGGTCGAGCGGCAGCCACGCCCCACCCGCCTTGAGCACACCGAGCTCGGCGGCAGGCAGGTCGAATCCGCGCTCCAGCAACACCCCGACCACGCGCCCGGGCACCACCTTGAATTTATCGACAAGCGCGTGCGCCAGTCGGCTGGACCGCTCGTCCAGTCGCGCGTAGGTCAGGTCCTTCCCCGCGAACCGCATCGCGACCGCGTCGGGTGCCTCAGCCACGCGTGCCGCGAACAGCTCGTGCAGCAGGCGCCCGTCGGGCGCACCGGGCTCGGGATTCCACTCGGTCAGCATGCGCACGTATTCGCTGTCGGGCATGATGTCCAGCGCGTCCACCCGAGCGTCCGGCCTGGACAGTGCGTCGGTCATGACCGTGGTGAAGTGCTCGACCAGTTGCTTGATCGTGCCGTAATCGAACAGCTCGGAGGAGTATTCGATCCACACGCCCAAGCCGCCGTCCGGCAGGTCGTTGATTTGGAAGGTGATGTCGAACCGGGTCGTGCCCGGTTGCGGTGTCAGCATTTCGACCTTCACGCCGGGCAGGCGCCAGCGTGCGATCATCGGCTCCGGCAGCAGCGTGAACAGGTGCGCGACCACCGGATTGCGCCCTGGCAACCGCTCCGGTTTGAGCGCCTCGACCAGGCGGCCGAACGGAACGTCCTGGTGGGCCATCGCCTCGAGGATGTTGTTGTTGGTGGCTTGCGCCAAGTCGCGGAACACGGGATTGCCCTCGAGGCTGCCGCGAACCACCACCGTGTTGGCGAAGAACCCCATCATGGGTTCGGTCTCCGAGCGCGTCCGTCCGGAAAGGACGGACCCGAGGGCGATGTCGTTCTGGCCGGTGTAGCGGTTCAGCACGACCTGGTAGCCAGCCATCGTCAACGCGAGCAGGGAGACACCCTCGGCCTTGGCCAGCTCGCGGATCCCCCGTGCGAGGTCGTCGGGCAGCCGGGTCTCGTGGATACACCCGGCGCCGGTGGGCGCGGAGGGGCGCGCCCGGTCGCCGCGGATCTCCAGCGGTTCCATCCCGTCCAGCGAGGAGCGCCAGTAGTCGACCTGCTTGGCCGGTTCGTCGCTGAGCAGCCAAAGCCGTTGCCACGTCGCGTAGTCGGCGGGCTGCAGGGTGATCGGCTCGAACTCCGCGCCGCTGGGATCGCGGTAGCGAGCCGTCAGCTCATCGGCGAACTGGCGCGACGACCACCCGTCGATGACGATGTGATGCCAGACGATGGACAGCACATGGTCCTCGCGGCCCAGGCGCAGCAATCCGAACCGGTATGGCGGGCCGTTGCGCAGATCGAATTCTTCGCGGACGTGCCCGTCGATCCAGTCCTGTATGGACTCCTCGGTGCCGTCGGTCACCGGCAGGTCGCACGTCTCGGGCGGCGGATCGACCGTCTGGAACGGCACACCGTGCTCGTCGCCAAACCGGGTGCGCAGACTCTCATGCTGCGTGACGATCCTGCGTAACGCCTCGGAGAGGGCGGCTATGTCGAGCGGCCCACGCAGGCGCATCGCGAACGGCACGTTGTAGACCGGGGCGCCGCCGACCATCTGGTGCAGGAACCACAGGAACCGCTGCTGGTCGGCGATGGCCATCTTGTCCGTGCGTGGGACGGCGACGATCCGCTCCCGCTCGGCCTTTTCCGCCACACGCTGGCGGACCTTCATCTCTAGTAAGGCGCGCCTGATATCGGCGATGTTGCCGTCCTTTGGTGTGGTGGCCATGATCTTGATCTCTCCTTCACCGGCGCACGCTCAACGGGCGCAGATCGGTCCACACCCGCGCGATGTGTGCCAGGCAATCGCTCTTGCTGCCCGAAACGCCAAACTCGCGCCAGCCGGCTGGAATCTCCCGGCCGGTTGGCCAGATCGAATACTGTTCCTCGTGGTTGATCACCACGATGAATTTCTCTTCCATGGCGCTTACCTTTCCTGTGCTACCAAGGCGGGAATGCCGGCCAGCTCGGTGAGGTAGCGGTCGAGCGTCTTGAGCCCGTCCGCCGCGGGCTGCGCCAACGAGACCGCGTGGTGGCTGAACCGCTCGGTGTCGAACTGTCGGAAGCTGTCGGTGAACATCTGGTCGAACTCGGCTGGCGCCGCGTCACGGTTGGTGGCCGGGGGCGGCAGCAGCAGGCGCAGCCGGGCGAGCCTCTCGTCGGGCTCGGCAATGGCCTCCAGGCGGTCGCGAAATTGCGCGTAACCGACCCGGTCGAGCCGGCACCGATCGGCGAGCATCTTGAACGCCTCGGCGAAGCGCAGCGTTCCCGGCCACAGCACGTGCATCGCGCCGTCGGGCACCTCGATGTCGCCGGTCGCGGCACGCGCCACGAACTGGCTGACCACGTCCACCGGCGTCACGTCGGTCTCGGCTTCGGTCTGGAACACGCATCCGGTGCGCGCGCACGCGTACAACAGATTGTGCGCCAGCGAATCTGGGTTGGCCATGCCCGTCGACTGGTGGGGCCAGACCTCGCCGAGCCGGTACGCCACCGAGCGGATGCCCTGCCGGCGCGCGTTGGCGAGTAAGCATTCGGCGACGTATTTCGATCTGTTGTAGCCGTCCGTGGCGATCTGATCCGGCGCTGGGATCTGATCCTCGGTGATGCGTGGGGCGGCCGGCTCATCGGGTGGGAAGATGCTCAATGTGGACAGGGTGTGCACGCGGGCGCCGCCTGCGGCAAGCTTGATGAGTTCTTGCACGCCAAGCACATTGGTCGGGCGGTGGTCCAGATAGCCGGACAGGAAGTTCACCGCGCCCGCGGCGTTGACGACGCCGGACACGGTCGACGCGATCGTGTCGAACCGCCACTGCGACAGGCCAAGCAGCTCGCTCCCCAGGTCGCCGGGTACCACCTCGATCCGTCCGGTCTTGAGCGCCCTGGGCAGCAGCTGCCGGACGGACGTCAGCTGGTACTGCTCAAGGACTTCGGTCAGCCGCCGGGCTCCGTCAGGGGGGTCGGTGCACCGCACCAGGCAGATCAGACCGGCGTTGGAGTGCATCAGCAACTCGGCGAAGATGTGCGCGCCGACGAACCCGGTCGCGCCGGTGAGCAGCAGTGTCTGCGGCGGGCGCCACTCCAGGTCGTGCTTGATGTAGGCCAGTTCGGCGCTGTCGTCGTCGACGCCCTTGGTCAGCCGCGCTGCCTGGGCGCGCACGGTCGGCGCGACAAGCAAATCCCTGGGCCGCACCGGCCTTTTCAGCCGCGCGCTGACCGCGACTGTGAGCCGGTTTGCCATCAGCGAGTTGCCCCCATATTCGGAGAACGGCGCGACCACCGAAACCTGTTCCCGCTCAAGCACTTCGCGCCACACCGAACAGATCAGCTCCTCCATCGGGTTGGCCGGCGGCTCGATATGCTCCCCGGTGCCCGTCTGCCGCGCCGTCTCGGCCGCGATGAGCGCAGCCAATGCCTTGCGGTCCGCTTTGCCGTTGAGGTTGAGCGGGAGCGCGTCGAGCACCATAATCTGTTGCGGGACATGCTCCGCTGGCAGTTTCTCCGCCGCGTACCCGCGAAGCTGCTCCAAGGACGGCAAATTGTCCGCCGACCGCGGCGTGACGCAACCGACCAAAGTGGACTTCGGTGCCTCACCGAGCACGACCGCCATCGCGCTGCCCACGAGCGGATGGTCGGCCAGGGCCGACGCGACATCGCCGAGCTCCACCCGCACCCCACCAAGCTTGACCTGCTCGTCGCGCCGGCCGATGAAGTACAGCAGCCCGTCCTCGCCGATCCGCGCCAGATCGCCGGTCCGGTATAGCTTTCCGCCCGGGATCTCAGGGAATGGGTTGGCCACGAACACCCGCGCGGTGCGCTCGGGATCGTTGAGGTAGCCCGCGCCGATACACTCACCACCGAGGTACACCTCGCCGGGCGTGTTCACCGGGACGGGCTTGAGGTCGTCATCGAGCACGATCGCGGCGGTGTTGTCGATGGCGCGCCCGAGCGGGATCCGGGCGACGTCCGCATCTATGATCTCGTGGAACACCGACCCGATCGAACACTCCGTCGGCCCGAACGTGTTGGTGACCTTGAGTTCGGGCAGCAGCGCGCGCAGCCGGTGCACTACGCCGGGGCTGGCCGCTTCCCCCCCGATCAGCATGCGACGCAGGCTCGACATCGCGTCGCGCAGGTCCTCACGCAGCTCCAGCAGCGCGACAAACACTGCGAGCACGGACGGCACGAAGTCGGTGATCGTGACCCCATAGCGGCCGATAGTCATCGCGGTCTCCGCAAGGTCGAGGATCCCGTCGCGGTGCGGCAGCACGACCTGCCCACCGGACACCAGCGGCCACAACACCTGCCACATCGAGGAGTCGAACGTGGACCGGCTGTTCTGCAGCGTCACATGATCGGCCCCATCACCGAACCGTCGCGACATCGTGGTCAACCTGTTGACCAGGCCGCGGTGGTGGTTGAGCGCGCACTGGGGCGTGCCCGTCGAGCCGGACGTATAAAACCCGTAAATTAAGTCTTGGGGTCCAGGTTTACGGCTGGCCGGCGAGGGTATCGGGTCAGCCGGATCGTGCGGCGGCTCCGCGCAGTCGACGATTACTGTCGGGAGGGTCAACTCCAGCTCGGCGATGGTGTCCACAGTCGCCGGCGACGCCACGACGGCGGGCGGCGCCAATTCGGCCACGATCCCCCTGAGACGGTCGATCGGCCAAGCCGGATCCAGCGGCACGAACGCCGAGCCTGTCTTCATCACCCCAAAGAGTGATGTCGGAAATTCGGGCCCGTCCGCTACCAACACGGGTATCAATTGTCGCGTCAATACACCGTTGCCGATCAGTCGATTGGCCGTCACATTGGCCGCGGCATCGAGGTCGGCATAGCTCATCGTGGTGTCCCGATAGCGGATGGCGGGACGGTCCGGTGCATTCTTGTTTTGTTCGCAAAACAGGTCAAGGACTGTGCTTTGCCGGGGGAACGCATGCTGCTGCCCCGGGGGCAAGTGAATGGCGGTCAGGGCATGTTCGCTCAGGTCCGTCTGCTGATGGCGTTGCATCGGGCCTCCGTAGTCTCGACCGGCAAAGATCCATCGTGTCAGGCAGATCATTGAAGGCAGAGAGCACCGACGCTGTGCCTGATACATGTGTACGTAAAGACCACCCATTTGGTCTAAGCCTCAGGAGCATCTTCGCACATCAGACCGTTATGCTCCGTGCGATGCCCCCGCTTGCGAGCTTTCCGAGGCACCACTGTCCCCTGTAACCACCTTCTTGATATCCAGATCAAAATCTTGGTCTTTGGAGCAGCCCTGCTGCTAGACGGCCAGGGCCGACGAAGTCGGTTTGATCGAATCAAGTCTTGGGTTATGCGGCGAATCCGGCTTTTTGGGTGAGTTGGTTGAGGGCGCGTTGATAGTTGCGGGCGGCGGTGCCCGGCATCGAGGTTGTCACGAACGACGTGCTCGAAGAACCCCCGCCCGCTCACGGGCGCATCGAGTACCCCCGACGAGGCGGCCGTTGATCTGCGGGACGGTGGAGGTCGACCTCTACAAGGGCAACGTGATCGTGAGCGGCGTCCGCGAGATCGCCGGCCTCCCGGGCACCGAGCGCCAGACGCGGTTCACCAACGGTGGCCATGCCTGGCGCGTTCAGACCTGACCCCGCGGTCTCAGCCCGGAACGACCTCGCGGGCGAACAGGTCGTCGAGGGTCTCCCGCCGCGTCGTCAACCGGGCCTCGCCGTTCTCAACGAAGACGACGGCCGCGCGCGGGACCATGTTGTAGTTCGACGCCATCGAGTACCCGTAGGCGCCGGTGACCGGCGTGCAGACGATGTCACCGACCTTCGTCGACGCGGGCAGGTAACCGTGCTCGAGCAGGGTGTCGCCCGCCTCGCAGTGTCGGCCCACCACCCGCACCTCCTGTTCCCGGCGGGCCAGCGGAGCGATGGCGTTGAACACCTCGTACCCGGACCCGTAGAGGATCGGGCGGGGGTTGTCGCTCATCCCGCCGTCCACGGCCACGAACGTCAGGTCGCCCTTCTGCTGGACGACACCCGCCGTGTACAGGGTGATCCCGGCGCGGGCGACCATCGCGCGTCCGGGTTCGGCGAGGATGCGGCTGCCGGGGAACCGGGTCCGTCCCCAGGACACGATTGCCTCGCCCCACTCGCGGAACGTCGGGCACACGTCGTCGCTCAGGTATCGCAGGCCCAGACCGCCCCCGACCACCAGCACCTCGGGCTCGTGTTCCTCCAGCAGCGGAGCGGCCACGTCCAGCGCCTGCAGGAAGTTGTCGAGATCGAGCACGAAGCTGCCGATGTGCATGTGCAGGCCAGAGAACGTCATGTAGGGCTCCGCCCGCACTTGGTGCATCGCCTTGTCGGCGTCGCTGGTCCAGGCTGGGAAGCCGAACTTGGACCGCCGGTTGCCGGTGGCCACGTACCGGTGGGTGTGCACCTCGATGCCGGGGTTGATCCGGACCATGACCTTGACCGGTGTCCGCAGGTCCCGGATGATCGCGATCAGGCGGTCGATCTCGTCGAAGTTGTCGACGACGATCGCCTGGGCGCCTTCCTCGACAGCCCGGACCAGCTCGTGCGGCTGCTTGTTGTTCCCGTGCAGCACCAGCTTGGACGCCGGGACACCGGCCCGCCGGCAGCACTCGTACTCGCCGGCGCTGGACACGTCGAACGACATGCCCTCGTCAGCGGCGAGCCGGGCCAGGTACGGGGTGAGGAACGCCTTCGTGGCGTACGCGACCCCGTCGCCGAAGATGTCGACGGCCTCGCGGAAACTGCGCCGCACTTCCGCGGCGTCGTACAGGAACAGCGGGGTGCCAAACTCGGCGGCGGCGTGGAGGACGTCCACTCCCCCGATGCGCAGCCGTCCCCTCCCGTCCACCTCGGCCGTCCGGGGGAGAAGGGCCATGTCGATCGGGTCACGTGGTCCCGCGGGAACCGTCTCATTAATCACCCACATAGAGTACCCGCGCACACGACGGCGTCGGCCGGGCACTGGCGTCGTCGTTCAGGACGTCATCCTGCCCTCCAGCAGGTATTCGTAGAACGGCACCTCCCGCTTGTAGAATCCGGCGAAAACCGGGTTGTTGTCCACGGTTGCCGTGTACTCCCGCTCGGATCTGACGAAACCGTTGCTGTTGCTGGCTTCGGTGTGCCAGCGAGCGGTCCTGGCCCATTCGGTCCGTTCTCCGGTCGACCAGTTGAGAGAATCGGGCCTGTGCGCCAGCCCGGCCCGTTCGGTGTACGCCCGGCTGCGAGAATGGATCGTGCAGCGTCAGCACGCCGTCGCGCTCCATCATCATCCGGAGAAATGCGGTGGAAACGCGAGCGGGCGGGCTCCAGAGCGCCACCACGGACTTCGGCGTCGTCACACGGGCGACGGTACCGTCCGCTCGCGCGGAACAGAAGCGGGCGACGCCGGAGTGGCAAGACGAAACCGAATGATGGACGCCCTGTCAGTTGAGGGCCACACTGACCGCGAGGCCGAGGAACACGATCCCGGCAAGCCGGTTCAGCCATGTCACGGATCGGCGGTCCATTCGCAACCAGTCCCCGATCCTGCCACTGGCCAGCGCGACCACGGAATCGACCAGGAGACCCATCACCACGAACGTCAGACCGAGGACGAGGAGCTGTACGGTGCTGTTGCCTTGGTCGGAGCGGACGAACTGGGGAAGGAACGCCAGATAGAACACCACAATCTTGGGATTGAGCACGTTGGTGATGACGGCCCGGCGGAAGACCGTCGGCAGCGGCAGCCGATCTCCGGCATCGACGCTCGCGTCGACCCCGTGCCGCGAGTCGATCAACGCTTTCACGCCGAGATACGCCAAGTATGCTGCCCCCGCGTAACGCAGGATCTCGTAGGCCGTGGAGGAGGCGGTGACGAGCGCGGCCAAGCCGAGCACGACGGCCGCGGTGTGGACCAGCATCCCGATCGACATGCCGACCGAAGCGAGCAGGCCCGCTTTGACGCCCTGGCTGATGCCGTGCGTGACGATGTAGACCATGTCGGTCCCCGGGACGACGCAAATCAGCAGCACCGTGGCGAGGAAGATTAGGTACGAGTTCACGTCAATCATGGGCACAACGTACTAGCCAGCTAGAGAACACCGGCGAAGGATACGGACATGCGGTACCGCCGGTTCGGTTGCAGCTCGCAGTCGATCTGGGCTGCACGTTCTTCGACACGGCCTGGATCTATGGTCGCGGGCACAGCGAGTAACTGCTCGGCGAACTGTGCCTCGAACGCGCAGTAACCCCGAAGGAGAAAAGTACCGACCAGCCCGTTGCCCAGTCTTAAAGATCGATGGATACCATCAGCATCCACGGGACACTGCCGTTCTACCCATGCGGCGTGAGTCTCCAGCAAGAAATGCCTATTGTCGTAGGGATGAAGGCCGAGAGCAGCCATTTCCTGATGATGCCGCAGTCCGCGCCGCCTGGCATCGCGACGCCGGTCGCGCCCGCCGAGAGCGGCGCACCGGCCGAGCGGGTGGCTCGGCAGCTGCTACCGGCGCTGCGGATAGGACGGCACCGGCGCCGCGGACGAGTGGATAGTCCAGTGACTGGCCGGCGCCGGTCAGCAGCTGGTGGGCCACGCCCCGCAGACCGCGATCCCGCTGCTGCGTTGGGCCGTGACCGGGAGACCGGCCGGCGTGGCACCGCACGACCTGCTGGGCGTGCCGGCTCGTCGTCCGAGGGTTAGAGTCGGTGCGGGCCGGCGTATCGAGCGCCGAATCCCGCCCATCGCCAGCGTAAAGGGAAGCTCGTGGGGCAAGCCAATGAACGAACGTATCGGAGTATTCCAATCGGGTGGACTTTCCTCCTTGGCCGTCGGAGTCTGGCTTCATGAACTATCCACCCCGACGAGGCACTATATCGCCGATATTGGCCAATCGGATCGCACGGAGATGGACGCACTTGTTTCTTCTTTGCGAAGATTCGGTGATGAAGTCGTACTTGTAGATTTAAGATCACCGATTGCTACCGCGGCGTCGGATTTGCTACGGTATCGTGCCCGCCACGAGGGTGGTTACTGGAATACGACCGGTGCCGCGCGCTTCGTGCTCGTCAGCGAGGTCACACCGCTGATGCGGGCGGACGGATGCCAGATGTTCACTCACGGCTGTGTCGGCGGGGGCAACGATCAGCGCCGCTTCGCGCGCTACGGCGCCCAAGTCGCACCGGAGCTGTCCATCATCGAGCCGTGGACAAATCCGCAGGCGCTTGAGCGATTCCCCGATCGCAAGACCATGCTCGAGGCCGTCGTCGAGCACGGGCTGCATCTCGATCCGGGCAGCAGCGCCGAGCGGTCCACCGACGCCAACCTCGCCGGCATCTCGCACGAGTCGGCCGAGCTGGAAGACCTCGAAACGCCGGTCACCCGGCTCGATCCGCGGTGGAGCAGGTGGCCCGGGCAGACCCCGGCCGAGCCCGAGACCGTCACGGTCATCTTCCGCGACGGACGGGTCGCCGACGTTAACGGCAGCGGACCCGACCCGGTCGAGTGGATGAGGCGGGCCAACGAAATCGGTGCGCGGCACGGCACCTGGCTGCGCGACGTGGTCGAGCGGCGCATCATCGGCACGGTCTGCCGGGGCATCTACGAGGCGCCAGGCCTGGAGCTGCTCGACCGCGCGTGGACCCGCATCCTGCAGGCCAGCCTCGACGCGGCAGGGCGCGAACTCTACGATCAGCTGACCGCTACTTTGGGCGCCGCCATGTATGAGGCGCGGTGGCTTGAGCTGGCCTCGCATGCAGCGCGAGACGCGATCGACCGGCTCGTCGGCGAGGTCAGCGGAAGCGTAACCCTGTCCGTCCACCAGGGCATCGTCCAGGTCGAGCGGATGAAGATGGCCGCCAGCCGCGTGGTGCAGCAGACTCGGTTCGGCTCGGGCGGCAACCGCTGGAGTCAGGTGGAGGAAGCGATGCGTAAGCGTCGATTCGGCCGGCTAGGTTGGATGGTCAGCGAGGTCGGCTACGGCATGTGGGGCATAGCCGGCGGCGAGGGCGGATGGACCGGCGCCGACGACGAGTCCGGCAACACCGCGCTCGACGAGGCCGTGCGGCTCGGATGCAACTTCTTCGACACCGCCTGGATCTACGGCCGCGGACACAGCGAAGAGATGCTCGGGCAGTTGGTCAAGCGGCACCCGGATCGCCGGCTCTACATCGCGACCAAGCCCCCGCCCAAAGACCGCAACTGGCCATCCACCCGCGACTCCAAACTGTCCGATGTATACCCACCGGATCATCTTTGGAAATACTTATACCACAGCCTCGAGGGGCTCGACGTGCCGTCCATCGACCTGTTCCTTTTCCATGTCTGGGAAGACGCCTGGGCACACGACACATCCTGGCAGGACACCATTACCCAGATGAAAGAACGCGGGCTGATCAAAGGCGTCGGCATCAGCGTCAACCGATGGGAACCCTGGAACGTACTGCAAACCCTGAACACCGGCCTGATCGACGCGGTACAAGTCATCTACAACATCTTCGACCAAGCACCCGAAGACGAACTGTTCCCGGCATGCCGTGAGTTGGACGTCGCGGTGATCGCACGGGTACCCTTCGACGAAGGCACACTCACCGGCACCCTCACCCGCCACACCCGCTGGCTCGAAGGCGACTGGCGCAACACTTACTTCGTACCCGAAAACCTCATCCCGAGTGTGGAGCGCGCCGAACGGTTGGCGCAGATCGTGCCCCAGGTCATGACCATGCCCGAACTCGCACTGCGCTTCATCCTCCAAAACCCCAACGTCGCCACCGTCATCCCCGGTATGCGCCACCTCACACACGTACGTGCCAATATCTCCACCAGCGACACCGAACCACTGAGCGAAGAACTGATGGCGCAGTTACGCGAACACCGCTGGGACCGCCAACCCACTGCGTGGTCGCAATGAGTGCCGCGCCGAAGCCCATCGCGCTGTGGGCCGTGCCTCGATCGCGGTCCACGGCGTTCCTGCGCGTCATGCTCGAACGCGGCGATCTCGAGGTGGTCCACGAGCCGTTCTCGTACCTGCAGCTGGACGGCCACTTCGAGCTCGCGGGCAGGCGCGTCACGTCGACGACCGAGCTGCTCGACGTGATGCTCGCGGTCAACGCCAACAAGCGCCGGGTGTTTGCCAAGGACACCTCCGACTACAAATACACGCTGCTGCTCGAAGACGAGCGCCTGTTCAGCGACATCATCAACACTTTCATGATCCGGGAGCCGCGGGGCGCGGTATCCTCGCATTACGCTATGAACCCAAAGGCCACTCTGGATGAGTACGGATTTGAATACCTGCACGCCATCTTCGAGGCCGTGCGGTCGACCACCGGCGAGGTCCCGTTGGTGATCGATGGCGACGATCTCGTGGCCAATCCGGAGGCGACGGTCCGGGCATACTGCGAGCAGGTCGGGCTCGAGTTCATACCCGAGGCTATGCGCTGGGATCCCGGTAAACGGGCAAACTGGCAGCGCACGGCCCGGTGGCACGCGGAGGTGGCCGAGAGCAGCGGGCTGGTGGCCAAGCCGCCCAAGCAGCGCGAGACGCCAGACACCAACGAGCACCTGCGCCGCGTCGCCGAGCACCACCAACCGTTCTACAATGCGCTCGCGCGCCACCGCCTCGGCAGCTAGGAGGCCAAGAGGCTAGGGCCGACACAGTCGGTTTGATCGAGTCAAAGCTTGTGGTTCATGCGGCGAGTCCGGCTTCCTGAGTGAGCTGGTCGCGGGCGCCATTCCTCACGAGCTCACGGTGATGACGTCGACGCCCCAGTCGCGTAGGACTCGGCGGGATAGTCGAGATCGATAACCTGCATCGCAGGCAACACACCGATGTGGTCGGCTAGCCCCGGCCGCTCGGCGACCGCCGCGGTGAGGCATAGCGCCGGGGCGTAGAGGTAGCGCCCGGGGCGCTGGTGGGCTTGGGCAACCAGGCCCGACAGCATCCGGCTGCCGGCCCCCAGCGACAGCAGGGCGGTGTGGTCGAACACCACCGCTACCAGCGGGACGCTCACTCGTTGGCGGTGGGCTGCTGCGCTACGCCCAGGGGCATCCGGCTGGTCTCCAACTCGCGCCAGAACTGCTCGCCGGCCGCCGCATCATGGTCGTTGAGAGCGGGACAGAGGTTCTCGCGCAGGTACGCGATCGCGGCGGTGTGCCGGGCGTCGAGTTCCTCCCGGGTCGGCGTCGACGTCGCCAGCTCCGCGACCAGGTCGCGAATGGTCGAGCCCCGCTGGGCCGCGAGCACGGCAAGCCGGTCTCGCACCGCAGTGTCGACCTTGATCATGGTATCCGCCACCCTCCGAGTATACCGTCAGAATACCAACTGCTTCCGGTCGAGTACCGGTTTCGCGCCGTCGGTACCGGGTGCGAGTTCGCGACGTCCGTCGCTCGAACACCTTCTGGTGAGCCCCTGCCAGCGCCGTGTTCCTCGACGTTGACTAAATCATCTTCGACGAGAGCTGGCCATGACTCGGCGCGCCGACGACCACCGCGACAGCGTGATCGTTTCTCGCCGGCGCTGGTATCCCTGTGCTGGGCTGTCAGCCGATCACCGGGTTGTGCTCGCTGGCCACGATCTCGCCCGGCTGGGCGCCTGGGATGAACTTCTGCCAGTCACCACTGATCATGGTGGGGGCCGATACCACCCGCACCCCGTCGCGGAAGTATGTCGTTGCCAGTACCATCCGCGCGGTGGTGGTGCGGTTGGCGCCTGCGGTATGGAAGCAGTGCGCCGAGTGGAAGCTGATCTCGCCGGCGGCGAACGGGCCGTCCTCGACGGCGACGCCGCGGTCCCGGAAGATCTCCGACACCCGCCGGTCGTAGGACGTGCCGTGCTTGTCGAACTCGACGTCGGCGACCAGCCGCCAGGTGCCGGCGCCCCGGGCGAAGGCCAGCGGCCCCATCTCCCGGGGCGTGGGCTGCAGCGGGATCCACGCGCTGAGCACGTCGGGGGAGTCCAGCGGGAAGTGGTGCGCGTCGTAGTGCCACGGCGTCCGCCCGGCACCGGGCTCCTTCGACAGCGCGTTGTCGTGGTAAAGCCGCACCCGCGCGGCGACCAGCAGGGCGGCGGCGATGCCGCCGATGCGCGGCGACAGCACCGCGCAGCGCAGTAGCGGATCGGTCAGCCACATCATCTCCAGGCTCTGAAAACCCACCGAAGGGTCGACCTCGGCGTCGAGCATCTCCCGCAGCCGTGTGCGCAGCCGGGCCGCTGTGCCCGGGGTGAGCACGGCGGGCAGCTTGACGAACGACTCGTCGGCGAAGTGCCGCCGCTGCTCCGGTGTCAGCGGGTAAGGCTCGGCGAGCTCGGCGGCCACCGCGTCGTCGGTGGGCAGCGGACCCGGGTCGTCGGTGGGCAGCGCCACCAGCGGACCGCTGGGCGCCGGCCCGTCGGCCAGCGACATGTACCAATCCCACCACTGGTCGTTGCCGCGGTCCCAGGCCACGTCGACGTCGGATGCCGCGCCAGCCGCAGTGGTGTCCGACAGGTGCCGGTTCCTCACGCGTTTTCCCAGGTCATCAGGTGCGCCTCGTGCTCGAAGTGATAGCTGCCGTCGGGTGTTCGGCAGCGTGCCAGATAGTCGCCCACTGGTCCGTCGGACTCCATCCGGGCCAGCGACACGGTGTCGTCGAAGGCGCAGCGCTGCAGGAAGCCCTCGACCACGGTGCGGTCCGTCGAGCCGGTGCGGTAGAGCAGTCGCTGGACCGTGACGTCCACGCCGGCCGCGGTCAACGCCGCCGCGACGGCCTCGGCGTCGGTGTAGGGGGTGGCGCCGGGGGCGTAGCCGGCCCGGTAGGCGTCGTAGAACGCGAGGTAGTGGCTGTCGGTGCTGGCCTGGGCGATGGCACCGAACCCGCCGGGACGCACTGCGGCGACCATCCGGGCCACCCCGCCGGCGAGCTCGGCCGGCGGCAGCGCGTACAGCGCATGGATGGCCCACCCGACGTCGTAACGAGCCCGCACGCCGAAGTCCTGCAGCGCTACCTCATGCTCTGCGGCAGCCTCGAACGGCGCGGTGAGCACAGCGCGGGCCTCGGCGATGCTGAACGCGGAGGGGTCGAGCAGGTCGACCGTTACGGTGAGATCCCGGGCCGTTGTCGCCAGCCCGGCTGCCAGCAGCGCGGCGGGGAACTTGCCGCTGCCGCACGCCACGTCCAGCAGTCGAAGATGACCGTCGACGGCATGAGCCCGCAGGTCGGCAGCCCAGTCGCGGGCGGCGGCGAGGCACCGGTAGTCCTCGGTGGCGAGCGTGTAGAAAGTCTGCATCTCGGCCCGTCCCGCTTCGCTCCAGTGCGCGAGGCTGCGTTGCGCGGTATCGGTGGCGGTGTGCGGGAGGGCCATCCCTGTACCCAACCACAATTCCTTAACTTCGCTGTAATAAACGCGTCGCGGTGTATAGCTTCGGCCCAGTGCCTACGCTGAGTCCGTCCACGTCCTTGCACCGGTTGCGGCAGGCGGTGGCAGCATCGTCGCTGTTGCCCGAGCTGTGCGGCGTGCACTATGCCCGTACCCATGCCGCCTATGAGGCGGCCAGCGATCAGCGGGTGCTACTTCAGGCGTGGTTGCCGCGGGTGTTACCGCCGCTGCTCGGCACCGGGCCGTTGCGGGTGCTCGGCGTCGGAGTCGGGGACGGCAGCGTCGATGCCCCGCTGGCTGCCGCGTTGGCCGCGGACGGGCGCCGGGTGGACTACACCGGGATCGAGCCGCACGTGACGTCGGCGGCCAGGTTCGCGGCCCGGCTCGCCGAGCTGGGCGTCGACTTCCTCACCGTCACCGCAGTGGCCGGCGAGTTCGCCCAATACGAGGCCACGGGACCCGCCGATCTGGTGCACTTTGTGCACTCGCTGTACTACATGGCCGACCTTGAGGCGACGCTGGACCACGCGCTGGCGATGCTGCACCCGGGTGGGCTGCTGGTGGCCGTGACGGCGCCCCGGCGACCGCTGTGTGTGCTCACCGAGCTGCTCAGCCCGTCCAACGGACACCGGCTGTGGTGTGCTGAGGACGTCACCGCGGCGCTGGCGACCCGGCGGCTTGCGGTGCGCTCGGAGATGATAACGGCCGAACTGGATGTGTGTGACCTGCTCCTCGATCCGTACGGCGCGGGCGAGGCGGTGCTCGACTTTCTCGTCGGAGCGCGCACGTTCGCGATGACCGCGGAGGTCCGCGAGCAGGTGATGGCATACCTGGCCGAGGTGGCACTGCCCGGCAGGCCCGGGTTGGTGCCGCACCCGATCGAGATCACCATCGCGCGGGTACCCTGACGATCCGAGAGGATCGTTGACATGACCATCGAGCTCAACCACACCATCGTCGCCGCCCGCGACAAGGCGACCGCCGCGACCTTCCTGACAGATCTGTTGGGGCTGCCCGCACCGACTCCATTCGGGCCTTTCCTGGTAGTGACCCTGGGTAACGGGGTGAGCTTGGATTTCATCGACACCTCGGACGACATCACTCCGCAGCACTACGCGTTCCTGGTCAGCGAGCCCGATTTCGACGTGATTTTCAGTCGGATCCGGGCGCTGAGCTTGCCGTACTGGGCCGACCCCGCGCATTACCAAGCAGGCGAGATCAACACGCACGACGGCGGCCGCGGCGTGTACTTCGACGACCCCAACGGTCACATCCTGGAACTCATCACCCGTCCCTACGGCAGCGGCTCCGGTTAGTCGTACGGCTGCCCGTTGTGCTCTGATTCCACCGGTATCGGCACAGGTCGGTCCGCCGGTTCCTCGTCGATCGTGGGTGCATCACAGTGTCGCCGGATCTCCTGAGCTTCCTGGGAGTGTCCAATATTTTCGAGGATGCGCGCGACCCGGCAAGTGAGCCGCCGAGAGCTGGGCCAGCGCCCCGATGAGGCGCACGGTGTCCTCGACATCGTTGTCCTTGCGGGCCAGCCACCAAGTGATCGCGCTGCCGGTATTTTGCAGCACGTCGTCACGAAGGTAGTCGCGTTTGCGGCGCTCGTGGTCGTGCTCGTGTTCCGGTCGGCAGCGCGACGTCGGGTATCTGCGTCTGCCGGGCCTGCTCCTGCTGCTCGACGCCGGCGGGCGCGGCATACAGTGATCTATGCAACCCCGTCCGGGGTGGCGATCCGGTGCCGCAGGTGCGCGACCTCGTCAAGGTGCTGGTGGGCGGCGGCGTAGCGGAACAGGTCACGCAGTTCCTCAGCCGCGCGGTGGGAGCGGATCGTGGCGGCGATGTCGACGAGTCTGGATCACTCCTGGCCGCGGGCGAGCAGGGGAAAACTGTATGCCCCGTGGGGATCGTCCAGCCAGACGTACTGGCTGTCGAGATCCTCCAGAGCGGTGACACCGTAGCGGCTGCGGTCGGGGCGGCCCAGGGTTTCGAAGGCTGTGACGGCGTGTTCGATGGTGTCCCATAGCCGTCGCCGGCCGCGTTGCACGACCTCCCAGGTGCCGTTGCGGTCGGGGGTGAGTCGGGCTTCGGCCAGGGCGTCGGCGGTGTGGGCGACGACGCTGCCGCAGGGCCGGCCACCGGCCAGCCGCAGGCCGGGTAGGTGCAGCCAGAGGAACAGCACGAGGTCCGCGTCGTCGGTCAGCAGTGTGGCGGGGTCGGTCGTGGTAGTGCCGTAGTGCGCCATCCCGGTGGTGGTGAAACCGGTGGACTGTCCCGGCCCCAGAGGGCTGTCAACATGTTCACGCAGCGGCATGAACCACGCTGGGTAGGGGTCGATACGGCCGGCGACCTCGTCGGGCGCGGTCTTGTCCAGCACCAGAAGCGGTCCGGCATCGCCGGCATCCAACGGCGCGACGATCCGCCCGCCGTCGGCGAGCTGTCGAATCCATTGGGCCGGGATCCCCGTGATAGCGCAGGTGGCAAGGATCCGGTCAAACGGGGCGTGCTCACGCCAGCCCGCTACGCCGTCTCGGGTGGCCAGGCATGGGCGATAGCCGATCCGGGCCAGGTGCTCGCGGGCCGCCTCGACCAACCTGCGGTGGATATCGATCGAATAAACATTGCTCCCGCCGTCCAGGCGCCGGCACAGCAGGGCGGTGTTGTAACCGGTGCCGGTGCCGATCTCCAGCACGCGGTGGCCCCGGTGGAGGTCGAGCCGGTCGAGCATGACCGCCATGACGGCGGGCTTGCTCGATGAGGAGGTAGGCAGCTTCTGCTCCCCGTCACCGGCCGGGGTGGTCTGGGTGAGCAGCGCGGTGTCGGAGTACACCGTCTCCAACCACGTGCGTTGACCAGCGAGCAGGACGACACCCTCGTCGTCCACCACACGAGGGGTGAACAGGTGCCTCGGGGTGGTAGCGAACGCGTTCGCCCACACCGGGTCGTCCAGCACTCCTTGAGCGACCAGCTCGGCGGCCAAGGCGCTGGCGCGTGCTTTCCAGCCGATATCGTCAATGACAGTGTCCACGGGCTTGTTCCGCGATCAGTTCCTCAGCGATGGCCTCGGCGATGGGCAACCCACACTCCTCGGCCAACCACCCCCACATTCCCGACCCGTTGGCCTCGAGAGCCACCCATTCACCGTCGGGCCTGACCACGAAGTCGAACGCCGAATAGGCCAAGGACGCGGCTCGCAGGTAGCGAGCGATACCGACGCGGATGTGCTCTGGTGTCTCGATCACCTCGTACTGCAACGACTCGTAGTCGCTGCGCCAGTCCACATACGCTTGGCTGCTGCCGGCGTGGATCGCCACGGCGAACAGCCGGTCCACGCCCACCGCCGTGACCCGGCACTCACAGCGCTTCTCTTGAAAGACCTGGAACAGATGCGCTGTAGTGTCCACGCCATCAAGGGTGTCAAGGTCGCGGGCCGCCAGACGGCGGGTGAATACCACCGACTCACCGCCGCCTTCCCACACGATCGGCTCGGCCAACGGCTTGACCACGAGATCCCCATGCGCGGCGGCGAAGGCTCGCACCGCTGCGGGGTCGTTGGTGACCAGACTCGGCGGTGTGGCCAACCCCGCCTGCCGCAGCAGCGCCAGTTGCCGTGGTTTGTACTCAGCATCGGCGAGTGCTGAGGGATGTGAGAACCACCGGCCGGGCAGGCTGGCCAGCACCCCACCGAGCCCGACGCGAGCCTGGGCTCGGCTGAACCGCTGCTCCGGCCCGGACAACCCCTCGGGCAAGTCGAAATCGCGGGGCTTGCGGTAGTACACGGCCGTGACCTCAGCAAGCCGCAAGGTCTGTCCGTCGATAGCGATCTCGTCCTGCCAGCCGCCGTACCCGGTGTCCAGACGGGCGTCCAAGCTCATCCGTTGCGGGAAATCGGCGGTGTCCAACAACACCCAGCGGACACCACGCGCGTCCAGATGCTTACCGACCTCCGTAGCCGACCAGTCACCGGCATCGCCGAGCACCAGTACCACAGGCTCAGCCGCGGTCATGATCAGTCATCCGGGACGGTGTAGGAGTCGTCAACCATTTTGTTGTCCAGCCCCGTCTTCGACGGCATCTTCCGCTGGGTGGCCGGGGTTCGGTGCTTAGCCTGGACAACCTCACCTCGACCGGCGGCCGGTCGAGGTACCACACCACGCAGCACGAACGGTCGCCGGGCACCGGGCTGCTCATCGCTGACGGAGGGCATGGCCACATCCATCGGGAAGCGGTGCCGAGCCGGCATGAACGGATCACGTTCCACCATGATCACCCCCATCCACGCTCACCAAGCATCAGAACTCTGCGGAGAAAACAACGCACACGCTAACCCGAGGCTTACTCCCATGTCAGCAGACGCCCCCGAGCAAGAACGCATCCGAGCCTTCTCGACCATGCGTGCACGGTCAAGACCTGACGACGGCGCCGAGGTGGCGATCCGGTGCCGCAGGTGCGCGATCTCGTCAAGGTGCTGGTGGGTGGCAAGCCGCTCGGATGCGGCGGATGAGGTCGGCCGGCGCGTGTGGGACGGTCTCGCTCCAGTCGGTGCAGCCGTAGTCGACGCGAGCCCGACTACGGGAAGTCGGTTAGTCGTGCGGCTGTCTGTTCTGCTCTGATTCCCCCGGCGCTGGGGAGTTTCGCCAGGGCTCGTTCTGCACCTCGGGTACAGGTCTGTCCAGCGGGTCTGCGTCCGGTTCGGGGAGGTGCGCCGGCTCCTGGTCGGTCGTGGGTGCATCACAGTGTCGCCGGATCTCCTGAGCCGCATCGGGCTTCTTGACTTTCTCGAGCAGCCGCGAGAAGTGTCGAGTAAGCAGGGCACGCTCATGCTCGTCGCCGAAGTTCGGCAGAGTGTCCATGAATGCGTGCCACTGGCTAGCGACCGGAGTGACGTCCGAGAACTGTCCGGCCGGAAGACCGGACCAAGGGTGCAAGGAGCCGTTCGGAAACCGTTGCTCGCCGTCCAGTGACTCGACGTGCAGCCGGCCTGCCGTAGCCGGAATCGGAACGAGGTGCCGGAACCGCTCGGGCACCTCCCGGTCATGAACGGCCGCCGAGAGCTGGGCCAGCGCCCCGATGAGGCGCACGGTGTCCTCGACATCGTTGTCCTTGCGTGCCAGCCACCAAGTGATCGCGCTGCCGGTACTCTGCAGCACGTCGTCACGAAGGTAGTCGCGTTTGCGGCGCTCGTGGTCGTGCTCGTGTTCCCATAAGTCCTTATTCTTGCTCGCGTCGGAATATCTGCGTAGCCGTTCCTGGTCGGCTTCGGACAATGTGAGCTGAACGTGATCGGCCCATGTCTCCACGCCGGTGGATGCGTCCCGATGCACAGCACCGAGCGCACTCGCTAGTTGATACTGGACGACGTCGACCCTGTTCGGTTGCTCCATCGCGATGATCGTCTTCGCCCGATCGACGATCGCGCCACTCGCGACGTCGCTGAGGTTCGTGTGCTGCGTCCTCGACCCCCGGGTGGGACGCCAGTACGCCGTCGCTGAGAAGTGAAAGTCGTAGCCGTCGACCGCGGTCGGCAGCGTTACGTCGGGTATCTGCGTCTGCCGGGCCTGCTCCTGCTGCTCGACGCCGGCGGGAGCGGCATACGGTTGCCAGAGCTTTTCCTGCTGCACGCGGAACATGATGTTCTTCACCACCAGTCCCACTGCGCCGAGCAGTGGGACGGTGAGCAGTAGCCAGGACCACTTCGGCCAGTCCAGCGCGGCGCTGAACCCGACCGGCACCAGCACGGCGGCAAGGGTCAGCACGGCCAGCAAGGTCTTCTCTTCGGTGGTCATGGCGAGGTCCCCTCGGTGCTCAGGTCGAGTTCGGTGAAGTCGATCCCCTGCGCGAAATCGATCTTGTCGTTCAGTCGGCCGGCGATCTCGGCCCGTGCCTCGCGGTGGTCGCCGGGTGCGTGCGCCCAGCCGTCGCCGATCCCGTACAGGCGGCTGAGCAGGTCGTGCCGGCCGTCGCCCGCGCTGACCAGCACGTCGAGCAGAAGCTCGCGGTGCCCGTCGTTCTCGCAGGCCAGCCAGGTCTGCACCCGGTTGGCGCAGCGCAGCCCCAATGGCCCGCTCAGCACGGCATTCCAGCCGGTGACGAGCTGATCCCGCACTGTCTCGTCTGCGATGAGCGGCTGATCCCGCCGCTGGGAGTCGGTGAGTAGGGCGGGATCGGCCAAGTCGAGGAACAGCGCCAGATCGGCGGCCTCGCCCTCGTCGGCTCGCCGGTCGTTCGTCACCCGCTCAAGCAGAAAGCAGTACCGGCGGTAGTCGCCGTCGATGAGCCGCAGTAGTGCGTTGCGCGCCGCCTCGCCGGGCGCACCTGAGTGTCGCCGGACGATGTGGTGCAGGCGGACCACGGCCTGCCGGGGATAGGTCAGCGCGAGCACCTCCGAGCATACTTGGACGACCACCTGGGCGAGGTCTGGCGATAGGTTGGGATTTCGTGACCAGGTGTAGAGTTGTTGCCGGAAGAAGAGACCATGGCGCTCGTCATTCAGTCCACACTCCACAGCTCTGGCGGTCTGCGGCAGTAACCGTGACGGCCAGCTGGGGTTGCTGCGCTTCACCCAGTGTTCGGCCAACAGCCGCAGGTCGTGCGGCCGGTCGGTTCGCAGTGCCTGCTGGGCAAACCGGGTGACCACCTTGTCGCGGTCTTCGCTGCTGAGTGTCGGGTGTCCGAGCGCGGTCCCGACCCACTTGCGAAAGTCTTCCCGCAGATCGGGGCGGTTCACCCAGAAATAGGTGCGCACGGCCCGGTCATAGGCGAGCGACTTAAAGTGGACTCGTCCGGCGACGTCTGTTTCCCCGCCGATCTCAGCGAGCCGTTCCGCGAAGCCCTCCTGCTCCAACCGGGGTCGGTCGTCCGCGGGATGCTGGATAACCCTGCACAATTTGGAGGTCGAGTCAAATATTGCATCGGCATGCGCTCCGCTGAACATCGCGCTAGCCAGCAGCAGTGCGCGCTGTTGACCTGAATGAAGCGCCTTCACCTGTGTGGCGACCTCGTCGCTGCGGGTGGTCCACGCCGTGAAGGCTTGGCTCAGCCAGTGCTGAAGCTCCTTTTTGGGTTCTGCCTCCTGGGCGAGCCGCACCAGCCCGGCCAGCTCAGCGATTCGCTGCATCGGCTCGGAACGCAGCAAGGTCAACTGATCGGCATCGAGTTGCGCATCGCGCGTGATGTCGTCGAAGCGCAAATACCGCCGGAACACCTCCCTGCCCTTCGGGCGGACGATGTCCACAACGGACGATCCGAATTCTGAGCCGAGGTAGTGCTTACGGCTATGCGGAAGGACGACGATCAAATGCGCGCCACGATCCCGCACCTCGTGGCGGTATGACGACAACAGTTCCAACACCATGGCGTAGAACGTCTCTTCTCCGGTGGACAGATCCAGCAGCAGGCGCTGCCCGGAGTCGACCGCCTTGGCGTCCAGCTCCGGCTTATCCGGGTCACCATCCGGCAGCTCCCGAATCTGAATCTCCGCGCCGGGCAACCGGTACAGGAGCATCTGCGCTGCGGCGCGCCGGCCGCTGCCCGGTGCGCCGGTCAGCAGGACGCTCCGGTGCTTCGCCAGCGACTCCCGAGCCCGGCCGAAGCGATGCGGCTCGACGAACCGCCGGTGCAGCCACGGCAGGTGCTCGCGCGGCACGGCGCGCGGGTCGCGCCCCGCGCGCACCAGTCCCTGCAGGAACTCGAGACCGATGAACTGGTGTCCGGTGCCGGTGTGCACCGGCCCCTGGGGGCCGAAGACGAACGACTCCGCCTCGGTACTCATCACCGGTCGTCCGAAGGCTTGCGTGCGGCGCCGAACCTCTGGCGGATACTTCCCTTGTTGTCACCCGCCACGTAGTTCACGCCGTCGCCGGTGAATTGGTGTCCGCTGCCGGCGTTCACTGACCCTTGGGCGTTGTTGACCACTGTGTAGGTACCGCCACTGCGCTGATGGGCATGGTCGCCCGCTCGCAACGTCGCCGAGGCCGGTCCGTCGTCGGTACCTGGCCGGGGCTGGTCGCTGTCGGCGAGCGAGGGAAGAAGTTTGGCGATCATGTCTCCCAGCTCGCGGAGATCTCGCTCAGAGCTGTGGGTGTCCAGCCGGCAGGACTGGATCTCAGCAAGCCTGGCCAGGTCCGGAGGAAGGTCGGACGGGTCCAGTCTCTCTTGACGGCGGCCGATCAGGACGGGGATGACTCCCACGCCGTGTTCGAACGCTTCCAGAATCTCCCTGCGGATCCAGTCGTCCTCGTTGTCCAGGCGTTTGCGGCCCTGTTTATCGACCGCGGTGAGCCAGCGTGACCCGATGACCGCGAGTAACACCTTGCTGTGACGGACGGCGGTAAGCAGGTCGGAGATGTAGTTCTCACCAGGCAGGATCGACCTACTGGCATGGTAGACGTGGTCAGAGCCGAACCGGCGAGATAGCTCCTGGTCGATCGCCATCGCGGTGCCGGCCTCGTCGTCGTTGCGGTAGTTGATGAAGATGTCAGGCACGCGGGACTCTCCTTCTCGGGTCAGGCGGCGGGGCCCGGCAGGGCCGCGGCAAGCTGCGGGGACAGCTCGCGCACGGCTTTGGTGCTGCGGAAGCGGGACAGGGTCCTGGCCAGGCGGCGCAGGTCGGTACGGATCGTGGCCGAGCCGACCATGCCCACCCCGCTCAGCAGCAACGCGGTGATCTCACAGGCGTGCTCGACCTCACCGTCGGTGGCGTGGGCCAGTGCCCGGCGGACGCCGTACCGGGTGCGGGTGCGCAACGCGTCCGGCGGCAGTCGGGCGATCTCGCGGTCGAGAACCTCGGCGGCCTGCCCCGGCCGGCCGAGGTCGTGCAGGCACCAGCCGGTGATCATGCTGGCGGGGTCGGTCAGAGTGGCCGACCCGAGCACCGGTGCCGCGGGGTCCGCCGGCGCCAGCGCGAGCAGCTCACGGGCGGAGTCCAGGCAGCGCAGGCAGGCGTCGTGCGCACCGGCCAGGGCATGCCCCTGAGCCTCGTGCAGCGCGGCCAGCCCGCGGATGCGTGGCGCGACCGTGCCCCGCTGGGCACCGCGGCTGAGCTCGATGGTCTCGGCGGCGTCGTTGCGGTACAGCGCCATGAGTGCCCGGCGTACCAGGGCGTAGCTCGCCAGGTCATGGTCGCCACCGGCGGCGGCCAGCTGCACGGCCCGGTCGGTCCACCACAGCGCCGCCTCGTCGTTGCCGGTCTCCTGGCACATCCAGCCGGCGTACTCGGCGTACCGCGCGGCCAACGTCAGCACAGGGCCTTGCCTGCGGGCATCGGACCGGGCGGCGATGCCCTGCACCATTTGGGTCTGCGCGATCAGCGCTGGTAGCACCACCGCTGGGCTGGTCGTCTGGCCGAGCCGGCGGAACTGATCGAACAGTGCGCGCAAGCCGTCCAGCGACGCCGCCTGCTGTGCCGCCGCGGACACGTCGCGCGTGCTGAACCCGAAACCCAACACCGAGGCGGCGCCCGTCGCCAGCACCTGCCTGCGGTCCATCAGCCGACACCAGCTCGTGCCGTCCGGCGCCACGTTCATCGACCACACCTCATTGACGTCGATCGCTTGTCTGGCCGGCGCTTCGCTCCCGGCAGGTTGAGCGGGAACCAGTGCGGCGAGCCCACCCTGCGCGCCGAGCAGCGCGTCGCAGCGTCGGGCCAGCTCCGGCGACGGCCGCTGGTGACCTGTCTCGATCTTGCTGAGGTGCCCCTTGCTGTAGTGCAGCAGCCCAGCCAATCGAGTGACGGACAGACTCGCGCTGAGCCGCACTCGGCGGAGCTCCGGTCCGAACGACGCCCATTGCTCGCTCACCTCCACCTCCATTTCACGTTCGAGAAAATCGAATCACCCGAGCGGCCGTACGTGAACGGTCTCTGGTTCACGGTGAGTAAGAGTGACGTTGCTCGGAGTCTTCCGCTGATCCTGGCAAAAGATCCGCCTGGGCTCATGGGATTAACGCTGTTTCCCGTTTCCTCTTCGGTGGTTGCGCCGGCTCGGCATGCCATCCGACGCTGCGGCGTCCCGTTTTGTCGGTGGTGCGTTGTAGCGTGATCTTCATGACGATGCGGCAGCTGGTTCCCGGCGATCCGGCGGAAGTCTCGCCGGGCCTGATGGGCCTGACAGCGGGCACTTCTAGTGGAGGCTCGTAGAGTGATCTCGATGCCAGAGCCAGACCCGCCGCTCTTCCGCCGCATCGCCGCCGACCTCCGCGACGCGATCCGACGCGGCGAGTACTTGCCTGGACACCAGCTCCCGAGTGGCACCGCGCTCGCCGCGCAGTACAACGTGGCCACCCAAACCGTGTGGAACGCGATCAACCTCTTACGCGCCGAGGGGCTCGTCGTGGGACTCGGGGCGCAGGGCAAGACCGCTCGGCAAGTCAGCACCGTCGAAGAGCTACCCGCTGACGGCGAGGTGGCCGCACATCTCAGGACGGACCAGGTGCTCGAAGACCTCGGGCATGCTCCAACCCGCTACGAGGACGAGATCACCTGGCGCATGCCAACGCCGGACGAAACAGAAAAGCTGACCATAGCTGTGGGGACGCCGGTTGGGCGCTTGCTTCGAACCACCTTCGACCAGAACGAGCGCCCGATCGAGGTCTATATCGTGATCCTCCCCGCCGATCGCCACGTCTTGCTCTACGACGTGTCGGCCGAGTGATCTCCGGCCAGAGCCGGTCGTGATGCTGGGTACGGTGCTGAGGTTTCCACCCACGGGCTGAACAACGCAACGTGCGCCCGGCACCACACGGCACACGGCCACCGGCGGCGACGCCACCACCGTTTAGGGCACGCGGGGCACCGCCCATGCCGCGGCGGCTGGTGCGCCAGCAGCACCGCCCGCAACGCGTTGACCAGCGTCGAGTCGTTGCCCGCGCGTTCCAGCTCGCCGAGGCGGCGCCACACCGCACCGGCCGGATCACCGTGCCGAGGCAGGCCAGCCAGAAACCGCTGCGTCGTCTCCGGCAGGCCGCTGCTGTGTTGCCTGGGTGTCATAGCCCGCTGGGAGCGGTAGGCGCCTGGATTGCCCGCCGTCGGGTCAGCAGCTCTTCCACGAAGACGTCGTTCTCCGTGTTGCGGCCGTTATCGGCGTTGGCCAGGAACAGCGCTGCCAACGCCTCTCCGGGACTCAGGGCAGGGTCGGTGGGAGAGTGTGTCGCGGGTATGTCAATGGCGGTGTTCGTCACGGTGGATGACTGTGGACGATCATCAGTGGGGGATGTCCCGCCGTCGGGAATGCTCCCGGGAAGGGTTACATCGGCAATCCTGCCCGGTAGGCCATCCCGCGCAGTTCACGTCCCAGGGTGCCGCGCGGTGCCCTGGTCAGCAGCTCGGCGAGTACTTCTCGGGCGAAGGGGTCGCGTTGCACGCGGTGCGGGTGGATCCGCTCGGCGCGGCGCAAGGCGATCACGGCGTCGTGGTGGCGTCCTTTCACCCGGGCCAGCGCCCGGCCGTAGTCGCGCCAGTAGGAGGACTGCCGCGACAGGTACGGATGCACGTCCGGGTTGAGCTCGTGGGCGAGTGCTGTGACCAGTTCGTGGTCGCCGGCTTCCAGGAGTGCTTCCATCCGCCACAGGACCACGTTGGTGGGCCCGAATCCCAGCCCGTACGCGGTGCCCTCCCCGGTGCGCGCGGCCAGCTCCGCGGCGTGTTCTAAGGCTGCCTCCGCGTCGGCCCACTCGCCCGCGGTTGCGGCGGTGCGCGCCTGGGACAGCGCGAGCGCACCGGCGAGCTGTAGTGCGTCTGGGGTGGTGGTGGGCACCTCGACGGCCGCGAGCTCGGCCATGGCCAGGTCGAACGCTCCCGAGTCCAGCAACACCTTGTTGGCCCGCGACGCGACCAGACCCAGGGCGGTCGGGGTGTCGCGCCGCTCGGCGAGCTGGTAAGCCAGCGTGACGTCGTTGTCTCGGCGCAGGTCCACCGACGCACCCGCGATACGCAGCCAGTGGCTGACCCCTTGGGCGTGCAGCAGCACCGCCAGGTCGAGCAGCTCCGCGACCTCGCGTCCCGCGGCCAGGCTGGTGTGCATGTCCCGGATCAACCCGGGCAGCATCGACGCCAGCTCAGCCTGACGGCAATCATGCAACGCGGTTTGCACCGCGTTGACCCGGGCCCGCAACACCCCCACCGGGACCACCTGCCCACCGGGCCGATGCCGGCTGACCGCGATCAGTGCCAGCCGCACCTCGTCGGTGGCGGAATCGGTGTGCCCGTTGGCCGGGGCGGGCACCGGCAGCCGCAGCAGATCCCCCGGGGCGATCTGCAACGCGTTGGCCAGCGCCACGACCTGCGAGATACGGTCGAGGGCTACCTCACCGCGCTCGATCCGGTCCAGCTGCGACTTACTCATCCCGGCCAGCCCCGCGACCACCACCAGCGACTTGCCCCGGGCCTTGCGGATCCGCCGCAACCGCTGGCCGATCGTCCGCGAGTCGTCAAGATCCACCAAGCACCACTTCTCTCACCGGAGTACAAAGACCCTCACCGGCGCCCGGGAGCGGAACACTCCGGTGAAGGTGCCAGCGCCAGGCTACGCGCCGTGTTCCCCATCGCTGAAGCGCGCAGTGGCGGCCGGCTCAGCGTAGACCCGCTGACCGGGCACCCAGGTACCGATCAGGTAACCCAACGCCCCATCTTTGTCACCAGGTAGATCTCCTGGGCTTGTGGTAGCCCCCCGCCAGCGGGTCTACCCCGTGACCGCCGTGCCCATGCTGTGTAGCAGGGCGAACAGCCGGGTCTATAAGAGTTCAGCTAGTGAGGCTGCGCCTCCGACCGCCGAGACGCGGGTCACCTTGATCAGTAAAGCGACGTGAACCGCTATTCGGCTCCGAATGGCGACTCACGGCCAGGTGTGAGATGGGCGGGCATCGCGGGAGACATCTGCAAAACTCGGCTCAAGTGTCACGCTTCTCGCGTCCAAGGGGCGCTAGTCCGTCGGCGGTGAGTTCAGCCTGACGTAAGATTGCGCGGAGCGTCCCGGTGGGAAGGTCACGATTTCCCTGCCCGGGCACTACCACCAGAAGAGTACTGCCCGGCAGTCGGAGGTAATGATGACTCCCGCGTATGTGGGTAAGCTCGAATCCGCCATTCTGGAGGGCTTTCACCATGTGCCGTCCACTGATTCGAGGAAGCCGCGTCAGGGGACTGACACCTCGACCTCGACGATGCTCGGCTCGGGTCCGCTGCGAGGCAGCGGGATTCCGTCCTTGGCAGCAGCTTCCAGGTAACCGGCGATAGCTTCCCGGGTGGACTCCAGTGCTGCCTCGCGGCTGTGGCCGTACGTCGACAGATGGTCGAGGGCCGGCACGTGGGTCACCCATACTTCGTCGTCACTATCCCACTCCACGACGACGGAGAACTGCCGAGTCGGCATGCTGCGTACTGTAGTGCGCTGGGTGTCCGGCTCGGCGTCGTCACCAGGTGCGGTCACAGGTGCTCGGCGGGAATCGCGCCCAGCCGCCCGGCCTGGTAGTCCTCGAACGCCTGGAGGACTTCCGCGCGGGTGTTCATCACGAACGGTCCGCCCCAGGCGATCGGCTCCCGGATCGGCGCACCGCCCAGGACGACCACATCCAAAGCGGGATGCCGGGACTCCTGGTGTACCGCGCCGGACACGGTGAGGGTGTCACCGGCGCCGAACACCGCGAGCTGGCCGGTGCCCACCGGCTGGCCTGCTGCGCCGACGGTGCCGGCGCCGGCGAGCACGTAGACCAGCGCGTTGAAGTCGGCCCGCCAGGGCAGGCGCAGTATCGCGCCCGGGCTGACGGTGGCGTGCACCATGGTCATCGGTGTGTACGTGGAACCGGGGCCGTGCTGCCCGGCCACGTCGCCGGCGATTACCCGGACCAGTGCGCCGCCGTCCGGTGTGGTGAGCAGCGTGGACTGCCCGGCTCGCAGGTCCTGGTAGCGGGGCTCGACCCACTTGCGCTGCGTGGGCAGGTTGACCCACAGCTGCAGGCCGTGGAACAGCCCGCCGCTGACCACCAGGTGCTCCGGGGGCCGCTCGATGTGCAGCACGCCGCTGCCCGCGGTCATCCATTGGGTGTCGCCGTTGGTGATCTCACCGCCGCCGCCGTGGGAGTCGGCGTGCTCGAAGATGCCGTCGATGAGGTAGGTGACGGTCTCGAAGCCGCGGTGCGGGTGCCAGGCGGTGCCTTTGGGCTCCCCCGGGGCGTAGTCGACCTCGCCCATCTGATCCAGGTGCACGAACGGGTCCAGAGCGCGCAGCTCCACCCCGGCGAAGGCGCGCCGAACCGGGAACCCTTCACCCTCGAATGCTGACGGTGCGGTGGTCACCGACCGGACCGGGCGGTTTGTGGCCTGGGGGTCGGGCTCAGGGATGCGGGCCAGTGTGGTGACGTCCTCGACAGTGACTGCAGGCACAGCCACCTCCTTGATCTTTGTCTGTTCGTAACGTTGCCGTCGTACCGCGCATTCCGCCAAGCCGGCGCCAACAACTTGTGTGGAAGGTAGTGGGATGGACTGCGATACCGAGGAACGGAAGGCTGCCATGACTGAGATCTTGCTGACCGCCCCCTTTGCCGTCACTGACGGGCCGTTGCGCCATGCCGAATACGCCGAGCTCGCGGCAACTGCCCCGGTCCACCGAATCGTGCTGCCCACCGGTGAGCTGGGCTGGCTGATCACCGGTTACGACGAGGTGCGCCAGGCCCTGCACGACCCCCGACTGGTCAAGAGCGACGCGACGCAGGCCAGCCGTGCGCTGCTGGCGCCGGAGGTGATCGCGGCGATGAACCATCACATGCTCAACACCAACCCGCCCGACCACACCCGGCTGCGCCGGCTGGTCAACGCCGCCTTCACCCGCCGCCGCGTCGAGCAGCTCGCTCCGCGCATCCAGCAGATCACCGACGAGCTACTGGCCGCCATGGAAGGCGTCGAGCAGGTCGACCTGCTCGATGCCTTCGCCTACCCGCTGCCACTCACCGTCATCTGCGAGCTACTCGGTGTGCCTGCCGGGCACCGCGCCGAGTTCCGCGACTGGTCGGCGGCCATCGTGACCGGTGTGCTGGCCGGCCCGGAGGTGTTCGCCGCCGCATGCGCCTCGATGGTGAGCTACCTGCGGGAGCTGATCGACGTCAAGCGTGCCGCTCCCACCGACGATCTGCTCTGCGCGTTGGTGGCGGTCCGCGACGGTGATGACCGGCTCACCGAGGACGAGCTCACCTCGATGGCGTTCCTGCTCCTGATCGCCGGCCACGAGACCACCGTCAACCTGATCGGCAACGGAACGCTGGCCCTGCTCACCCACCCGGAGCAGCTGGCCCTGTTGCGCGACCAGCCGGACCTGCTGTCCACAGCGATCGAGGAGCTGCTGCGCTTCGACGGTCCGTTGCAGGTGGCCACCTTCCGGCTCAGCGCCGAGCCGGTGGAGATCGGCGGTGTCACCATCCCCGCTGGTGAGATCGTCTTCGCCGGTCTGCTGGCCGCCAACCGCGACACGACGTGCACCGGCCGACCCGACGCGCTGGACATCACCCGCACGAACAACCCGCACCTGACCTTCGGCCACGGCATCCACCACTGCCTCGGCGCGCCCCTGGCCCGGCTGGAAAGCCGCATTGCGCTGCGCGCCCTGCTGACCCGCTTCCCCCGGCTGCGCCTCGCTGTGCCCGTCCAGCAGCTGACCTGGAAGCCGAGCGCGCTCATCCACGGCCTGACCGCGTTGCCGGTAGCGATGAACTGAGATCAGCCACGGGTGGTGCGTGCCGCCAGCAACGACGCGACCACGGCCACTGCCGCCGCGATCAGTCCCAGGTAAAGGCCCAACCCCGCCCCGGTGGACACCGTGAACAAGCCATCGACCTCGACGTCGCCCAGGTCGAACCGCCCGCTGTCGTGGTCCGGGAGGGTCGCCCACCGCAGCAGGATCGTGATCAGCGCCAGCGCGGACAGGCCGAGTGTGATCAACGGTCTGGGCGTGGGCAGTCGCAGACCCATCGCGCCCAGCAGCACCACCGCCCCGGCCGCTACCAGCAGCAGCACCGAGAACCACGCGCCGAAACCGGCGCCCCACGCGTTCTCGCCGGCCGATCGGTCGACCCCCAGGATCGAGATCTGTGCCCGGTACCAGGGCAGAAAACTCGAGATGTACGCCAGCAGGCCCGCGCCGATGACCACCCAGTCCGGAGTCGTCGCTTTGGTCGAATCGGCACTCACCACGTGACACCGCCCAAGTCCAGGTACGCCCATCAACATCGTAGAGGCAGGCCTGGTGTCAGGTGCCGCGTTGGTAGATGTCGGGGATACCGTCGGCGTCGGAGTCGCGTTCCTCTGCTCGGCACAGCCGCCGGTAGACGGTGTTGCGGATCCGCAACACGACGGTGGCCAGCAGCGCGGCGAGCAGCGAGCCGCCCAGGACACCGACCTTGACGTGGTCGTCGCGGATGCTGCCGGCACCGAAAGCGAGCTCCCCGATGAGCAGCGAGACGGTGAAGCCGATGCCGGCCAGCAGCGCGAGACCCAGCACGTCCCACCAGCTCAGGTCGTCGGCCAGCTGGGCGCGGGTGAACCGGGCGACGAGGTAGGCCGCGCCGAGGACACCGGCAGTCTTACCGGTGACCAGGCCGACGACGACACCAGCGGTGACGCTGTCGCGCGCGATGGCGCCCACCCCACCGGAGCCGGCCACCGAGACCCCGGCGGCGAAGAACGCGAAGATCGGTACGGCGACGCCGGCCGACAGCGGCCGCCAGCGATGCTCGAGGTGCTCGGCCAGGCCCGGACCGGGGCTGCGGCTGCGGCGCACGACGGGCACCAGGAACCCGAGCAGGACGCCGGCCACGGTGGCATGCACGCCGGATTCGTGGACGAGTACCCAGGTGGTGACCGCGAGCGGGAGCAGCAACCACCATGAGCGCACCCGCCGCTGCACGAGGAGCCCGAACAGTGCCAGTGGGATAAGAGCCAGCGCGAGCGGGGTGAGGCTCAGCGACCGGGTGTAGAAAACGGCGATGATGGTGATCGCGATCAGGTCGTCGACCACGGCGAGGGTGAGCAGGAAGGTGCGCAGGGCGGCGGGCAGGTGGGTGCCGATCACCGCGAGCACGGCGAGCGCGAAGGCGATGTCGGTGGCGGTGGGGATGGCCCAGCCGGACAGGTCGCCGTCGGCGGCGCCGAGGTTGATCGCGAGATAGCACAGGGCGGGCCCGGCCATGCCGCCCAGGGCGGCGGCGATGGGTAGCGCCGCGCGGTGCGGATCCCGCAGGTCACCGGCCACGAACTCGCGTTTGAGCTCCAGGCCGGCGACGAAGAAGAAGATGGCGAGCAACCCGTCGGCGGCCCATCGCGCGAGGGTGAGGTCAAGATGTAGCTGAGCGGGTCCGATCCGGATGGCGCTGAGGTCGAAGTACGCCTCCGCCCAGGGAGAGTTCGCCCACAGCAGCGCGATCGCCGCGGCTGCCACCAGCAGGACGCCACCGGTGGTCTCGGCCCGCAGCACGTCACCGATCCGGCTGACCTCATGCCAGGATCCACGGTCGAGCATCCGGTGGTGGCTGCGCGCAGCAGGCTGAGTCACCGGGTCTCCTCCTGGGCATGGCCAGTTGCGGACTGCCGACCAGGCTTCCCGGCGCACCACGATCGACAGTACTCGACGCACGCCTGCCGGACCCGTATCGAATCTGGCTGTCCCCTGTACGACTCTCCGCAATCTCCTCTTAAACTTCTGGACTTCTGGTGTCCATCTTTGGGAGGCAGCGTTCCTCCGGTGAAATCGGTGTGTGAGAACGGAGGTCGACGCCTAGACAGCGTCGAGCTGGACAACAAACGTCTCACGGCCGAGGTACGCGCTTGCCATGCCCGGATCGTCGCGGCTGCTGACGAGCTGCGCCGCCGCTTCGAGCGGGACCTGCACGACGGGGCTCAGCAGCAGCTCGTCACCGTCGCGCTGACGCTGCGGCTGATGCAGCAGCGACTCGACCGGTATCCGGATCCGGAGCTTGCCGCGCTGCTGAACCGAGCGGCGAAGGGGCTGCAGGGCGCACTCGCCGAGCTGCGTAGCCTCGCCCGCGGTATCCATCCGGCGATCTTGACCGACGCCGGCCTGTTGCCGGCGCTGCGCGCGTTGGTGCAACGAGCGCCGGGTCCGGCCGAGCTGGCCGAAGGTCCGGTCCCCCGGCTGCCCGCACCGGTCGAGGCGGCGGCGTACTTCGTCGCGGCCGAGGCACTGGCCAACGCGCTCAAGCACGCCCACGCCGCCCGCGTGCAGGTCTCGGTGTCCTACGACGGGGCCGCGCTGCACATCACGGTGGATGACGATGGTGTCGGCGGTGCGGGCACCACAGGCGGCAGCGGGCTGCTCGGGCTCCTCGACCGGGTTCGTGCCGAGGAGGGGAACCTGACCATCCGCAGCGCACCCGGGCAAGGCACCTCGGTGCATGCGATCCTGCCGGCCAGGTGACCCGGTGGCGCTCCGGGTGGTGCTCGCCGACGACTCGGTGCTGTTCCGCGATGCCCTCGCCGAGCTGCTCCGGCGCGACGGTTGCGAGATCGTCGGCCAGGTCGGCGAACCGGACGCCCTCCGCAGAGCCGTCGCGGCCACCGTGCCCGACCTGGCCGTGATCGATATCCGGATGCCACCGGAGTTCCGCCTGGAGGGGCTGCGCGCCGCCGCGGAGATCCGGCGCAGCCATCCGGGGGTCGGTGTCCTGCTGGTGTCGCAGCACCTGGAGTCGGCGCACCTGGCGGCGCTGGTCGGCGAGGCGGCCACCGGGGTCGGCTACCTGCTCAAGGAACGGGCCAGCGGCGCGGACTTCCTCGACGCGGTCCGCCGGGTCGCCGACGGTGGCTGCGCCTTCGACCCGGAGGTGGTCAGCACGATGATCAACGGTCCGCGCCGCCGCCGCGAGGACCTCAGCGGGTTGACCCAGCGTGAGCGTGAGGTGCTGGCGCTGATGGCGCAGGGCCGCTCCAACGCCGCGATCGCGCAGCGGCTGCACCTCACCGGCCGAACTGTCGAGGCCCATGTGCACGGCATCTTCCAGCGGCTTGAACTGCCCCCGGAGGCCGAGCACCACCGTCGGGTGCTCGCGGTTCTGGTCTACCTGCGTTGCGACGGGATCTCAGCGGCGGCACCCACGACGCGGGCGAGCTCGGTGCCCGCCGGCTGGGATGTGGTGCTGAACCCGGCCGCGACATCCGGGCAGGCACGAAAGAAATCCCGCACCGATCCTGGTGCTGGCACCGATGCGCGCAGGCCCAGCCGGCGGAGAACCTTGTAGTTGGTCGGGGACCTACAAGAAGGTAACCGCCCCGCACTGCTCACACTGTCAGGAACCGCCGTACCTATTTCGGTACGTCCTTTGCGGCGCACGACGGGAAGCGGCCGAAAGGGCGATCCGAAAGGGCGATCCATGCAAGAGAAAACTAAGCTTTATCGTCGTAGAGTGCTCGCTGCGCTGGGTGTGAGTGCGTTGGCGGTGGGAGTGCTGACCGGGTCGGCGCAGGCCGCTGCGCCTGCCGCTAATGTGTCCAGCCCGTCGCTCAGTGCCGCTAGGTCCGGGGATGCGGTGGCGTACTGGACGCCGGCGCGGATGGCGGCGGCGAAGTCCCTGGATGTCACGCCGCCCCGGGGCACCCCGGGACCGGCTGCCGCGCCGGAGACGACCGGTCCGCCGGCGTCCGTGCCGCCGGCTGCGGGATCTGTGCCTCCGGCGGCCACCCCGCCGCCCAGCGGTCCCCAGCCGTTGGCCGCCGTCATGGTGCCGCGGCCTTATACGACCCTGCCGGCCAGGCTCAACGGCAAGTTGTTCTTCACTCAGAACGGCGGCAATTTCGTCTGCTCCGGAACTGTCGTGAACGGTGACAACAAGGATATGGTCGACACGGCCGGACACTGCGTGAGCGACGGTCGCGGGCATTTCGACTCCGTTGCCAGTGTGATGTTCGTGCCCGCCTACTCGTCGGCAGCCACCGGATGCCCCACCGTCCCCGGTTGCTTCCCCTACGGTAAGTGGACCGCCCGGACCCTCACCACGAGAACCGAGTGGCACGTCAACGGCAACTTCAAGCAGGACTACGGCTACGTCGTCCTGAACACCTTGAACGGCCAGCACATCGTCAACCTGCTGGGCGGCCAGGGCACCGCGTTCAACTTCTCACGGAGCCAGACGTTCAATTCCTACGGCTACCCGCAGGCTGCTCCCTTCAACGGCTTCGACCAGAAGCTGTGCGTCTCTGCACGGCTGGGTGACGACAACCCGTCGGCCGGGCCCGGACCGTTGACGATCCGCATCGACTGCAACATGACCGGCGGGTCGAGTGGCGGGGGATGGCTCATCGGACTGTCCGGCGGTCTGGGGTACGTCAACAGCCACAACAGTTACCGGTACACGAACACCCCCAATAACCTGTTCGGCCCCTACTACGGCAACGAGGTTCTCTCGTTGTTCAACTTCACCAAGACGATGTAGGGCTGATCGCGTGGAGTGGTGACGGTAGCGTGCAGCCGCATTGCTCGTTCGTGAGTGAGCCCCGGGCCACCGGCCCGGGGCTCACTCACGGGTTTCATCATTACTGATAATGCTCAGTCACGCCGCACCGGATCTCGGGCGGCCCCCGACCTCAGGAGCACAGCATGATCGAGCGCAAGCTGGGGACTGCCGGAGTAGCGGCTTTGGTGCTGCTCTGCGCGGGATGCGGGAATGGGTATGCCATCGCGGACCCGGCACCGAGTAGTAATGTCACCAGCGACGGCACCGGCGAGGCGCCGGTGATCCCGGCGACCGGGGTGGGCGGCCGGGTCACCACGCCGGACGGCCACCCGGTCGCAGCCGCCACCGTGCAGCGTACGTCGATGGAGTCATCCGACCCCCTGACCTTGCAGGTGGCCGTCACAGACTCCGATGGCAGGTACTTCTGGCCCTTGACCCCGGGTACCTGGGACATCACTGTCAGTGCGCCCCATTTTCAGACTGCCACCAGTAGCGTCGTTGCCGTCGCGGATCGGCTGGCCACCCTGGACTTCGTGCTCGTACCCGAGTGACGCGCAATCGCCGATCCTGGCGGGTCGGCTGGTGCCAGCAGACCCGCCCGCTGATCTTGTCGAGCTTATAAGGCTATTGCAGATTAGTTGCAATAATTTACTTGTGGTTGCTGGTGAACCATCTGGCGATGCCGCTCGAACGTCCTTCATCGTATTTTCTACTCGGCCCTTGTACGCGAATTTCACGGCAGTTATTTCGTTTCCTTCCGGCCTCGCGGCTCGTTGCATGCAGCGTCAGACAACTGCGTTCTGGGGGATACCCAGGCCGGGGAGAGGAATCGAGAATGGCTTTACGACGGCCCGCGCTCCGGCGTCGGGCGGGATTGGCGTTCATCGCGACCGGCGCGGCACTGGCCACCACAGCACTGACCCTGCCGCTCGGTGCGAACGCGTCGAGCCACCGGGAGGCGCCGCTCATCGCGGGCAGCCCCGCGGTGGACAACACCGACGTCTACGCGTTCACCAGCCCGGACGCGCCGGACACGGTCACCTTCATCGCCAACTGGGCGCCGTTCTCCGAGCCCAACGGCGGCCCGAACTTCTACCCGTGGGCGGAGGGCGCGCACTACGACATCAACATCGACAGCGACGGTGACGCGATCCCGAACATCACCTACCGCTGGATCTTCAGCAACGTCGACCGGCGCGGGACGAACACCTTCCTGTACAACAACGGGCCCGTCGAGACCCTCAACGACGACAACCTGCTGTTCCGCCAGACCTACGACCTGGTCGAGATCCGCGAGGGCAAGTCCAGGGTGCTGCTGGACAACCAGCCGGCGGCCCCGTCGAACCTCGGCCCCGCCTCGATGCCCAACTACCAGAGCCTGGTGGATCAGGCGACGGTCAGCTACGGACCCGGTAAGGCTTTCGCCGGCCAGGCCGACGACTCGTTCTTCCTGGATCTGCGGGTGTTCGACCTGCTCTACGGGGCCAACCTGTCCGAGGTCGGGCAGGACACCCTGGCCGGGTACAACGTCAACACCCTCGCCATCCAGGTGCCCAAGGCGGACCTGGCAGTCAACCGAAACGTCGAGCGCAATCCGGTCATCGGGGTGTGGAGCGACACCGAGCAGCGGACCCTGAAACTCGCCGCAGCGGGCAAGTCGTCGCTCACCGGCGGGCACGTCCAGGTGTCGCGGCTGGGCATGCCGCTGGTCAACGAGGTCGTCGTGCCGGCCGGTCTGAAGGACGCGTTCAACGGCATCACCCCCAACGTGGACGCCACGATCCAGCCGGTGGTGGATCGGGTGCTGAGCCCGGAGCTGCCCCAACTCATCGAGAAGATCTACGGCATCCCGGCCCCCAAGGCGCCGCGCAACGACATCTTCGAGATCTTCCTGACCGGTATCACCAACTCCGCCGGTAACGAGATCCAGGTCGGCAACCTGAACTCGCAGATGGACAACGCCGACGCGGCGAAGTTCCAGCCGTCGGAGATGCTGCGATTGAACATGAAAACCCCGGTCACGGCGGAGCCCAACCGGCTCGGCGTGCTCGGTGGTGACCTGCAGGGCTTCCCGAACGGCCGCCGGCTCGCCGACGACGTGGTCGACATCTCGATCCTGGCGGTGGAAGGCGAGCTACGCAAAGCGGACACCAGCGCGCTCAAGGCCGGCGACGCGGTCAACGAGAACGACGTTCGGTTCCGGGACCACTTCCCGTACGTGGCGACTGCCAACAACGTGGGTGTGAACGTCACCCGCGACGGTGGCCACGACAAGGAACATAGCGGTCCGGACAAGGACAAAGACAAGGATAAGGACAAGGGAGGTCTCAACCCGTTCGGCGAGGGAGTCTTCCCGTTCTTCGGCGGATCCGGTGGGATCGACTTCCCCTCCACCCCGGCGGTCACCGGCGTCGCAGCCTTGACGCTGCTCGCCAGCGGGGTCTGGATGTTGCGTCGACGGCCCCAGGCCGTGGCGGTACCGATCACTGAGTGACTCGTGTGTGGGGGTGTGGGCACTGGCGAAAGGTGCCCGCACCCCCACTGCACCCTGATCCTGTGAGGACCTCCCGAGTGCGCCTCTCCCGCTTTCTCCCGCTCCCTGCGGCTCACCGGCGGCTGGCCGCGTTGGTGGCCCTGGGCATCGGTGCCGTGCTGCTGATTCTCACCGCCTTCGGCCTCGCTCGCGGCGACGACGCGGTAGCCCAGCCCATTGATGCCCCGAGCGACCCGCTGTCGCGCAGCATCGCCGCCGCTCAGAAACGCCTGCTGGATAACCCCGGCGACGCGGTCACGCTGGCTGCGCTGGGCTCGGCGTACGTGGAGCGGGCCCGGGTGACCGCCGACCCGTCCTACTACCAGCGCGCGCAGGCTGCGTTGGACCGCTCGATGGCGGTCCAACCCGGCGGCAACGCCGGCGCCCTGATCGGTCTGGGCTCGTTGGCCAACGCCCGGCACGATTTCGCCGCCGCCCGTGACCTCGCGCAGCGGGCCCGCGACCTGCAGCCTGCCACAGCGGCCGGGTACGGCGTGCTGGCTGATGCCCTGACCCAGCTCGGTGATGCCCCGGGGGCAAGCGCGGCGATCCAGCGCATGCTCGACCTGCGCCCCGGTATCGCGTCGTTCACCCGCGCCTCCTACGACTTCGAGCTGCACGGCCGTGTCGACGACGCCCGCTACGCCCTGGAGCAGGCGTTAGCCGACTCGACCGGGCCTGAGACCATCGCGTTCTGCCGCTACTACCTCGGTGAGCTGGCGTTCAACGCCGGTGATCTCGATGCAGCCGCAGCGCAGTACGAGCGTGGACTGGTCGCAGCCCCCAAGGACGTGGCACTGCGCCAGGGCCGGGCCAAGGTCGCGGTCGCGCGCGGTGACCTGGACCAGGCATTGCTGGACTACGCAAAGGTGACCAACCGGGTGCCACTGCCGCAGTACGTTCAGGAGTACGGCGAGCTTCTGGAGTCCGCCGGGCGCATCGACGCGGCCAAGCGGCAGTACACCCTGTTCACCCAGCAGCAGCGACTCTACGAGTCCGCGGGCTCCGTCGACGACCTCGCGGTCGCTCAGTTCGCCGCAGACCACGGGGACCCGGCTGAGGCGCTACGCCGCGCGGAGGCCGAGTGGCAGCGACGCCAGAGTGTGCTCGTCGCCGACGCGATGGCCTGGGCGCTGCACGTCAACGGTCGCGACGCTGAGGCGCTGACCTTCGCCGACCGAGCCGGCGCCCTCGGCGGGCGCAATGCCACCGTCGCCTACCATCGCGGCATGATTCTGGCCTCCCTGGGGCGGCGCACGCAGGCGCAGCAGCAGCTCGCCGGTGCGCTCGCGATCAACCCGTACTTCTCTGTCCTGCAGGCTCCCCGGGCTCGCGCCGCTCTGGCCGGCTTGACGGGCGCCGAATGAGGCGGGCTGCCCACCTGGTGACCGTGGTCGTCGGCGTGCTGGTGGCGCTGCTGGTCACCGGGCCGGGCACGGCAACCGCTCATCCGCTGGGCAACTTCACCGTCAACCACTACAACGGCGTAACCCTGCACCCCGACGGTGTCGAGCTGCATGCGGTGGTCGACAGCGCCGAGATCCCGACCCTGCAGCAGCGCCCGCAGGTCGACACCGACGCCGACGGCACCATCTCTGCCGCCGAGGATCGGGCCTGGGCAACCGCCGAGTGTGCCCAGCTGGCCGGCGCCATCTCGGCCACCGTGCAGGGTGATGTGCTGCGCTGGACGGTCCCCTCGGCCCAGGTCAGCTACCCCCCGGGGGAGGGTGGCCTGGCCACCACCCGGCTGGTGTGCGAGCTGCGGGCACCAGCCGAGCTGGACTCACCCGCCACCGTCACCCTCACCGACACCTTCGATGCCGACCGCATCGGCTGGCGAGAGATCACCGCCGCCGGCCGCGGGGTGACCCTGGTCGAGTCACCGGTTCCCACCCGCAGCGTCACCGATGAGCTGCGCCGCTACCCGGTTGACCCCCTCTCCGATCCCCTCGACGTGCGGAAGGTGACGTTACGCAGCACGCCCGGCGCCGGTGCGGCCGAGAACCTGGCAACACCGGTCATCGAGACCGGGATCGGCCCGCTGGACCGGGTGGTGGCCTGGGTCGACCGGACGTTCACCGGCCTGATCGGACCGGATCCGACACCCCTGGCCGGTGGGCTCGCGGTGCTGCTGTCGCTGGCCTTGGGGGCTGCGCACGCGGCCCTACCCGGCCACGGCAAGACGCTCATCGCGGCGTATCTCGCTGGGCGGCGCGGCACCAAGCGCGATGCGCTGCTGGTCGGCACGAGTGTGACAGTCACGCACACCGCGGCCGTGCTGGTCGTGGGGCTGCTGTTGTACACCTTCGCGTCCCTGCTCGGGGAGTCCGTGGTCGGGTGGCTGGCGGTGGCCAGCGGCCTGCTGGTGGCCGCGATCGGGGTCACCCTGCTGCGGTCGGCCTTGCGCACCCGGCGTGGCGCAGCGACCGGTGCTGACCAGCCCGCGCTGGTCGGTGCCACCCACGGCCATGATCATGGTGACGCGCCCGGGCCCGGCCCCGAGCCCGGTCATGGGCATGGGCACGGCCATGCACACGGCCACGGTCATGCACACGGCCACGGCCATGGGCACGGCCACGGTCACAGTGCAGCCGGCGGGCGGTTTGATCGGCCCACGCTGCTGGGGATGGGAGTGGCCGCCGGGATGGTGCCCAGCCCGTCGGCGCTGGTCGTGCTGCTGGCCGCGATAGGGTTCAGCCAGACGTGGTTCGGGGTGCTGCTCGTTTTCGGTTATGGCATTGGCATGGCGGCCACGCTCACCGCAGTCGGCCTGTTGCTCGTGCACGGGCGAGACCGCCTGCAGCGACGGATCGATCAGCTGAAGCTGCGACCGTGGGCCAGCCGGGTGGTGTCCCGTGTTCCGGAACTCACCGCTGCCCTGGTGCTCATCGTCGGGCTTGGTCTGGCAGCCCGCGGTATCGCCGGTATCTACTAACGGGGCGTTGCCCCGGCCCGACGAGGCATGCCGTGGCTGGTTTGGGTGGGCCGGCTCCGGTCGGCGGGATCTAGCGCCCCTTGACTAAAATCTTGGCATTTGAGCCGAGTTTTGCAGACGTCTCCCGCAATAACCGCCCGTCGCACACCTCCCAGACGCTGAGCGTGACCGTAAGTCGCCATTCGGAGTCATCCCTCAGGGCGCCGCGCGCCGCCCTGAGGGATGACATGCGGATTGTTGCCGATCATGATCACCCCTACCTCGCCAACGACAGCCCTGCATGCGCCGAGTGCGACACCAGAGCGGGTCGCTGCCACCCGTTCACAGCCGCCACCAACCGCTATTCGGAGCCGAATGGCGACTCACGGCCGCTGTCGAGCGCCATTCGGAGCCGAATCGCGGTTGGTGGCGCGTTACTGGTCAAGGTGACCGCGTCTCGGCGGTCGGCGGCGCAGCCTCACCAGACCGTGATGCGGGGTACCGCTACGAGCTGTCGATCCTGCAGGCCGAGCTCTCCCTGACCCAGGTGCTGGACCGGGCGGGTGTTCTTCGAGCACGTCATCCGCGACACAACCTCGACGCCGGCCGCCCCGACCAGGTCAGCCTCATCGTCGACCGGCGCCTGATCAACGGCAGACGCCGCAGAACACTGCTCGGCAGATCGCACATCACCGCCGGCCAAATAACCTATGACCTGAGGCGGCCACGCATGCACGGCCTGATCACTCCTATCCCCGGCACCCACTACCACACCACCGGCACCGGCCTACACCACGCCACACTGCTCACCCACGCCCACACCCGGTTGCTCCAACCCGGACTGGCACAGCTCACCGACCCCCACCCAGCCGGCTACGTACCGCCGCCCGCAACTACCAACACGCCCTCGACCAGCTCACCTACGAAGCCGGACCCGCCGCATGAACCACAAACTTCGACTCGATCAAACCGACTTCGTCGGCCCTAGCCTCCTAGCGACGTTTCGTGCGCTTGGGATGTCGCTGGCATCGAGTTCACGACGCGCGCGGCGTTAAGGTGGGGGTGTGGAGCGTACTCAGGCTGCTAAGACGCGTGCGCTGGGGGATCGACGTTCGTTGTTTGATCGATTCGTTCAGGCAGCATACGTCCGGGTCAGCCAGGCGCCGTTTTTCTTTGTGTGTACCGGAATCGTCGCGGCCTGGCTGTTCAGCTTGCCGCTGTGGGCGAACCTCAAAGAATGGCAGACGGCCATTCATACCGTCGCGAGTGTCCTCACGTTGCTGCTGGTGGTGCTGCTGGAGAATGCTGCACGCCGCACCGAGGAGGCTGCCCAGGAGAAGCTCAACGTCATCGCCGAGGCGGTGGCCGATCTGATGGACTCGCAGGCGCGCGCTGATCACGATCTCCGGGACGCGGCGCAGCGCCTGCGCGCGGCTGTCGGTCTCGAGAAGCGCCACTGAGTCCTGGGGAGCGCCACTGAACGGTGCTCACTAGAGCAGTGCCCACTAGTGAGGCTACGCCTCCGACCGCCGAGACGCGGGTCACCTTGATCAGTAAAGCGACGTGAACCGCTATTCGGCTCCGAATGGCGGTCGGCGGCGGCTGTGAACCGCTATTCGGCTCCGAATGGCGACTCACGGTCACACTCAGCGTCTGGGAGGTGTGAGATGGGCGGGTATCGCGGGAGACGTCTGCAGAACTCGGGCTCAAGTGTCACGCTTCTAGCGTCCAAGGGGCGCTGGAGCAGTGCTCACTGGGCAGGCTCAGCGGCCGGTGGCGCTTCGACCGGGTTGCCCGGGAGCGTTCATCGCGCGGATCAGGTCTTCCCGCGCCCGGGCGACCCGGGAGCGGATGGTGCCGGTAGGGCACTCGCACACCTCGGCTGCTGCCGCGTAGCCCAGACCCAGTATCTGGGTGAGCACGAAGGCGTCCCGCCGGTCCGGTTCCAGCCCGGCCACCAACTCGCGGAGCACGACGCCCTCGTCGAACCCGGAGCGCCGGTGTGCCGGGCTCGCGGTCACGACGGTGTCCCAGTCCTCAACGGGGGTGGTGCGCGGTCGCGTCATGGTTCGTCGCACCTGGTCGATGGCGACCCGCCGAGCGATGGAGAGCAGCCAGGTGCGCGCGGAGGAGCGGCCGGCGAAGCCGGGTAGCGACCGTAGTGCCCGCAGGTAGGTCTCCTGGGTGAGATCCTCGGCCTCGTCACGCCCGCCGAGATGGATGAGAAAGCGGTACACGTCACGCTGGGTGGCACGGATGAAGGCGACCAGCGCGGCACGATCACCGGCGCCGGCCGAGAGCGCCAGCTCGGTCGTCCGCGTATCATCAGATCGGGGGTCACCCATGTGGGGAGGGTAACTGAAGCTTCCCGGGAACCCCAGGGCGATTGAAGGCGACAATTGTCAGGTGGACTGCACACAGGGTAGGGAAGCTGTCTCAGCTCGGCTGGACGGCGAGCAGGGCGTGGCGCGACCGGACCCGGTCGATGCGCATCTGGCGACCTGCGCGGCGTGCCGTCGCTTCGCTGACGACGCGGCGCGGGTCACCCGGCTTGCCCGCACCACCGTGGCGGCCCAGGAGCCGGATTTCGTCGTGGCGGTTCTCGCGGCAGCACCCGTACCACGGCGTTCCCGGCTGATCACCGCGGTGCGGGTGCTGCTGGGTCTGGTCGGCCTCGCGCAGCTGGAGATCGCCCTGATCGGTGTCCTCACGGCGCAGTCCGCTGGGCATGGCACCGTCGTGCTCGAGGGAGCCTCGATCGCGCATCTGGCGCACGAGAGCGCCGCCTGGAACCTGGCCCTGGGGGTCGGTTTCCTCTGGGTCGCCCGGCGCTCGGCACCGAGCTCGGGGATGGTCCCGACGCTGTCGACCTTCGTGGCGGTACTCGCTGTGCTGGTGGCGCTGGACGTGGTCGCCGGACGCGTTGATCCGCAACGGTTCCTGCTGCACGGGCTGGTGCTGCTCGGTCTGATCCTGGTGATCGTGCTTAACCGGCTGCCCAGGCCCACCGGCGGCACTGCGCCCATCGCCGGGCTGCGTTGGTCACCTCCATCGAGGCGGACCGATCCGGTAGCCGGGACCGACGCCGAGGGCCTGCCCCCGGATCTGCGGCCGACCGCCCGGCGGGATGACACACCCGCAGCGCAACGCCGAACCGCGTAGCGCCGGCCGGTTATTGCATCCGGGTCTACGCCGGGCCATGATGAAGTAGTTGCAATTTAATGGCAATAAACGATCCCGGCGGTGACGGTGGTGAACGGAGCCCGGCGAGCGCACTCCCACGCCCATCTGTGGTTCCTGCCCGACGGCACCGGCCTGCACGCTCCGCACGGAGAGTTGGTGATCGAAGCCGGTACCGGCCGGATCTGCTGCCACCTGTGCGGGCGCTGGTACGTCTCGCTGGGCAGTCACGTTCGCAGCCACGGGCACACCGCCGACTCCTACCGGGACGTGCTGGGTCTGTGCCGCAGCCGGCCGCTGGTCGCCGAGGGGCTCTCCCGGTCCATCGCCACCCGCCAGGCCGAGGCTTACCGGCGTTGCCCCGATCTGCAGGCTCGGCTCGCGGTCGGGCAGGAGTTCTCCAGGACCGGCCGCCTGGCCACCCTGGCCCATACCGCGCGCATCGCCGACCCATCGCCGGAGCGCGCCCGGATCCGCCGCGCCGCTCTGGAGGCGGGCCGGGTGACCAGGGCGGCCCGGCGGGACCGGGCGCTGGCCCGGCGGCTGCGCGAGCTCGGCTTCAACGACCTGGCCGGGTACCTGCGCCACGCCTACTCCGCAGGGGTCAGCCTGCGCGGCTTGGCCAGGGTGACCGGGCTGGGCTGGGCCCGGCTCCGTCGTGAGATCGACGCGGCCGGCATCACGGTGCGGCCGGTAGGCACTGCCGACGACCAGAAAAGTTGCGCTATAGAAGCAATAGCAAGATAGTGGCTTCAGCATCCCAGCGCTCTCTGGAGGACAGTGTGGCCGACTACACCCTGCCGGACCTTCCCTACGACTACGGCGCACTGCAGCCGCACATCTCCGGTGAGATCATGGAGCTGCACCACTCCAAACACCACGCCACCTATGTCAAGGGCGCCAACACGGCCCTGGAGCAGATGGCCGAGGCGAGCGCGGGTGGCCAGCTGGGCACGGTGAACATGCTGGCCAAGAACCTGGCGTTCAACCTCGGTGGCCACGTCAACCACTCGGTGTTCTGGCCGAACATGTCCCCCGACGGTGGTGACAAGCCCGACGGTGCGCTCGCCGCGGCGATCGACGAGTACTTCGGATCCTTCGACGGGTTCCGCCGGTACTTCACCGCCAACGCCCTGGGCGTGCAGGGATCCGGCTGGTCGGTGCTGGCCTGGGACCTGCTGGGGCAGCGGCTGGTGCTCGATCAGGTCTACGACCATCAGGGCAATCTGGCTGCCGGCACGGTCCCGCTGCTGCTGCTCGACATGTGGGAGCACGCCTTCTACCTGCAATATCGCAACGTCAAAGCCGATTTCGTCGAGGCATGGTGGAATGTCGCGAACTGGGCCGACGTCACCCGACGGTTCGAGTCCGCCCGATCGATGGTGCTGCCCTGAGCGTTAACGGTCCCGACGAGCTCATGCACGCGGTCTTGCCGCCGGCGCTGGAGGTGCTCACCGCGTGGAGCATCGCCGAGACCGAGGCCGACCCTGCAATCTTTCATCAGGCCATGGACCGCGCCATCGCTGATATCGCCGGTGCCCAGGATCCGCTGCGGGAGTTAGCTCACATGATGTTCGGGCTGTCCTCGTTGTCGGGTATTTTGCTCGATGAGCTCGCCGAGGCCACCGGCCGGCCACGTGGCGAGGTCCTGCGCGCCGTTTACCTGCGCTATCTTCAACCCGGGGGCTACCTCGATTCGGCTGAGTAAGGGGCGATGCCTGCGTTACTCGCCCTATGGTGTGGTGCGCGATTCTTTCGCTGGCTCGTTTACTGCAATCTGTCCCCAGGTTGCGATGAGGGGGTCAGCGAACTGGGTGGCGGGCGAGACCCGCATGACCGCTTGAAAACTAGGACCAACAGCCGTCGTCTCTGGAGTGGCGATCATCTCCTCCGGGGCGCCTCGGCGATCAGCCAGACCGCGCCGTCCGGGGTGTCTCGCACCTCGATCCCGGCTGCGGTCAGCTGATCTCGCAAGGCGTCGGCCAGCGCCCACGAGCCCTGCGCGCGGGCCTGGTCGCGCAGCTCGAGGAGGGTGTCGACGAGGGGCCCGACGACCTCCCGGGGGTCCCGCGCACCCACCATGGCCAGCTCGGCCAATCGCGTCACCATCCGGCGCAGCATGGCCCGTGGCGCTTCGGTGCCGTCCATCTCCTCGGTGTCGGCCGACCAGTCGACGATCGCCTGCTCCAGCTCGAGGACGGCGGTGACGGCTGCGTTGACGTCACGGGCCCGTAGCCCGGTGTCGAAGACCTGTGCCAACCGGTCGGCCTCGGCACGCAGCGACGGTGTCTCGCCGGGCGCCTCGACTGCTGCCGGCCGCGCGGTCGGTGGTCTGCCCCCGGCGGCGATCGCCCGAAGCTCGCCGATCGCCACGGTGGCACCGGCCGGGAACACCGTGCTCACCCCCTGCCTGCGGACGGTGAGCGCGGCCCGGCCCAGCACTGTGACAGTGTCCTCATCAAGATCGAACAGGGCCGCGGTGTGCTCGTCCACCCCGAGCACCACCGTCCCGATCTCCAGCAGCGACTCCATCCGGCGCAGTCGCCGCTCGCCGAGGTAACAGAACCGGGTGTCGTGGGTGCCACCCTCAGCGTTGTCGTAATGCGGGATCACCGCCGCGCGCAGGCCGATCTGCGCCAGCAGATCCATCCCCGCCGCCCAGTACGGGGTCGTGCCCACCTTGTAGATCTCATAGACCGGCACGGTGGCGATTCCCAGGGTCAGGGCTGCCGCGCTGGCGAAGCAGACGCAGCCACCACCGGTGAGCTTGTCGACCAGGATGTCGGGTAACCGGCTGTGCTCCCAGACGCCGAGCGCGTAGGTCGGGCTACCCGGGCCGGCGAAGACGTAGCCGGCGCCGTCGATCCGCGCCAACGCGCGCTCGCGGAGCCCGACGTCGTCGGTGGTGCGCCATGATGCGATGGCACACGGGATCCGGAGGTTGTGAAAATACCCGATAGCGCGTTGGGAGATCTCGTCGGCGTTCTCCTGAAAACCGTACGGGCTGTCGAGCAGCACTGCATCGACCGGTGGCGTGCCGAGCCGCGTGACCAGCAGGCGATGCACCTTCGCCATGGTCGGGGCGGTCTCTCCGGACCCCATGATGGCCAGCAGTCGCGGTCGGGGCGGCACGAAAGAGATCACCCCTCATGGTGCGGAGATCTCAGCCTCGCGTCGCCGGAGACCTACGCTCGCGGGTTGGCGGACAGGACCAGCTGACCTGCCACGTCCGGGGTATGAGCTACCACAGCGTGCCACAATCTCGGGTGGGTGGCGACTGCTGCGGCCACGGCTGGGCTAGTGCGGGCTACTAGCGACAGGTGCCGCAGGGCATGGGCGAGAACATGCTCGACCGCGACCACCGCCGGGGTGGGGGCTGCGGCATCCGCTGAGCAGACGATCCGGGCATCGGCGGGTACGGCGTGCCCGGCGCCGCTATCCGGGTCCGGATCCGGCAGGACCGCGTAGGTGAGGATCAGTCCTTGTGGGGTGGGTCGCCAGGATGTCGAGTGCACGACTGTCGCGGGAGGCACCGCGCTGCCGAGGCCCGCGAGCTCCCGGGCCGCAGCGTCGGGTCGGCAACCCGTGGGCAGGTAGCCGTGGGCCACCCGCCATCTCAGCTGAGCGTCGTCCGAAACCGACAGCAGCACCACTTCGATCTGAACGTCGTGCACCCAGGCCCCTCCTCGGCCGCCCTATAATTGCAATTGCGATGTTAACGCAGCGGCTGAAGGTGATCAGAAAGGCTGGGCTACCATGAGGTCGCCGTCGCGCCAGTGCACTCCGACGCCTTCGACATAGCCTGTGTTTAGTGCCTGCCCGCCGTGCAGCAGCCGGCGCTGGACCAGGGACGCGTACCCGATTGTCCGCACCTCGGTCATGGGTGCCATCCTCGCAGCCGCTGATATCATGACTGGTATCTGTCGACCGGGAGGAGGAATCGTGGCGTTCCCAGTCCGCGGTCTGCCCGCGGATGTCGTCGAGAAACTCGACATCGCCGCGGTCGCCAAGGGTATGAGCCGCAACGCTTACGTGGCCGAGGTGCTGACCCAGCATGTGCGGAGGATCCGGCCGACGGTCACCCGGGAGTCGTTCGCTCGGGCGGCCGAGCTGGCCGCTGACCTCGGTGACGAGACCTTGCTTCGCGCAGCCTGGACGTGACCGACTGGCTGATCGACAAGTCCGCGCTGTGGAAACTGCCTCGGTCGCCCGATTACGAGGTATGGCTGGACCGCATCAACCGCGGCAAGGTATGGGCCGGCTTGCCGACCAAGCTCGAAGTGGCGGTGTCGGCTCGGGATTCGCAGCACTGGCCAACGCTGCGCCATCACCTCCTCGAACCGCTCCTCGACGCTGCGGCGGCGCCCCGCTCCGAGGTGGTTGCCATGGAGATCATGGAAGCTCTTCTGGGTGCAGGGCTACACCGCTGCGTCCCGCTGCCCGACGTGCTGATCGCCTCGCTCGCCGTCGTCGGTCGCCTGACTGTGCTGCACCACGATCGGGACTTCGACCGGATCAACCAGCTCTACGGCGAACCTGCGGCGGAGTGGCTCGCCCTGTGAGGCTGCTGCTCGCCGCGGATCCGGACGCGCTCGTGATCGAGTCAGCACGGCAGGCCGGCTGCCGGCGGATCCTGACCGAGGATCTCTCGCACGGTCAGGTGATCCGCGACGTCGTCGTCGAGAACCCGTTCCAGCCGGATCCGCCCGGTCCGGGTTGACCAGTTGGTTCCGCTCAGCGTGCGGTTGCGGAGCTGCACCGCTGCCTCCGACCAGTAGGAACGGCACCACCACCGGACCGCTGGCCCTTCCGGGGTCCGCTGCTCTCGGCGTTGTCGCGACCGCTGGCCCTCGGCCTCGTGCGGTGGACGGCGTCCAGGAGGCCTCAGGCCGCGACGACGGTGAAGGCGTTGATCGCCGATGGCACCGGGATGGGATCGCCGTGCTCGCGCATGACCTCCAAGTGGCCGACGATCGCTTCTCGCATCAGGGCGACGCATTCCTCGTAGGTCGCAGCAGCAGCAACACAGCCCAGCAGGTCGGGGCTCCATGCGCCGAAGCCACCAGCCTCGTCACCTTCGACGACGACGACGTATCCGTTCACTGGTGAGTCCTCCCAATACCGGCTTGCTTCAGAATGCTCTTCTCAGTCATTGGTGGCAACGTGTCACTCGGCTTGCCGGCCACCGTGGCGGTGCCCGGCTTGGTCGGATGATGGTAGTGCCGATGGCTGCCTCGAACCCGGACCACGTACCAACCGTCGACCTCCAGCAATTTGATCATCTCACCCACCTTCATTGGCATGGGAGCACTCAAGCAGCAAGGTCCGACAGAACGACCCGATCGGCAACTCAGGATCATGCCGGCCCTCGTTTACGTGCTCTTCTGACGGTAAGTTCCTCCACGTCACGCCTTGTGGCGAAGTGGATGCACACCGGCGCGCTGGCGGGGGAGGTGTGGTGGCGCGGATCTTCGTCAGCTACGCCGGCAAGGACCTGATCCTGGCCCGTGCGGTGCACCGCTGGCTGGTCGAGGCCGGCCACGAGGTGTTCCTGGATCAGGACCCGCGGGACGGGATCGCGATCGGTGAGCAGTGGCGCCAACGGTTGCAGGAGCGGCTGCGGTGGACCGATGCGGTGGTCTGCGTGGTCACCTCGGCCGCTGTGGTGTCTGGTTGGTGCACTGCTGAGATCGCGACGGCCCAGTCGCGGGGTAGTCGGCTGTTGCCGCTGCTTGCCGAGCCGGGCGTCACTCATCCCCTGCTGACCGAGGTCCAGCACTGCGATATCACGCAGCACCCAACCGCTGCTCCGGCTGCGCTGATCGCGGCGTTGCGCCGGATCGATGCCGCTGGGGGCGCGGGCTGGCCGGATGATCGTTGCCCGTTCCCCGGGCTGCGCCCGTTCGGCAGCGACCGGCACCGGGTGTTCTTCGGCCGCTCTGAGGAGATCAAGCAGCTCGCGGAGCTGGTGCGCTCCGCGGCTGAGGGTGCGGCGCTGCTGGTGGTGGGTCCCTCGGGATGCGGAAAGTCTTCGCTGGTCCGGGCCGGGTTGGTGCCGGTGATGGCCGTCGAGCCGAGTTGGCGGGTCCTGCCTCCGTTCCTACCCGGGGCTGACCCGGTGGGGGCGCTGGCCCGGGAACTGGCCACTGCGGCCCGGCGGATCAGCCTGGACTGGACGGTGCGGCAGGTCCGCCATCGGCTCGGCGAAGATGACCTTGCTGGCTTGGCCGAAGAGCTGTTGCTGGATGACCCGGATGGCCCACAGCGGCGGTTGCTGGTCGTGGTGGACCAGTTCGAGGAGTTGCTCACGCAAGCTGCCCCCGGTCAGCGGGCCTGGTTCGCTGAGCTGTTGCGTCCGGCGCTGACCGGCCCGGTGCGGCTGGTGGGCACCCTGCGCCCGGAGTTTCTCGACCAGTGGCTCGCCGATCCTGACCTGGCCGGGCTGGCGGCGGACACCTACCTGTTACGGCCGTTGCACCGCGAGGCGCTGCGGTTGGTGATCGAAGGCCCGGCCCAGCTGGCGGGCATCGACGTGCAGACCCACCTGGTGGCTCGGCTGATCGACGACACCGACACCGGGGAGGCGCTGCCGCTGCTGGCGTTCACCCTGGCCCAGCTCGCCGACGGGGTGGGTCGCGGTGGTCAGCTGTCGGCCGCCCGCTACGACCAGCTCGGCGGGGTGCAGGGGGCGCTGACTCGCCAAGCCGACGCCGCGCTGGCTGCCGCCGTCAGCCTCGGCGGGCGCAGCGCTGAGGAGGTGATCGCTGGGCTGCTGCGGCTGGTCACCGTCGACGAGCAGGGCCGCCCCACCCGCTGGCGGGTGCACCGTGACGACCTGCCTGCTTCGGTGGTTGCCGAGCTGGATGCCTTCGTGACGCGGCGGTTGCTGACCACCGACACCGACAACGGCACGGTGGTGGTCGGGGTCGCTCACGAGGCGTTCCTGTCCGCCTGGCCACCGCTGGCTCAGGCGGTCACCGCGAACGTGACGACGTTGCGCGCCCGCCGCGCGGTCGAGCACGCCGCCACCGAATGGCACGACCACGATCGTCCGACGGCCCGGTTGTGGGGAGGTGGCCAACTCGCCGCCGCCGTCGCCGACACCGGCGCTCATCTTCGTGCGGGCACCGCACCGCCCTTCCGACCGGGCCTATCGCGGTGGCTGCCGCGCCGGCGCCGGGTGCTGGTCACCGATCGCGTCGACCTCACCTTCCAGGCACGCGAGTTCCTGTACGCCAGCTTCCGCCGCGACCGTTTCCGCCGCCGACGGGGCACAAGCGTCCTGTCAGTGCTGCTCATCCTCGCCCTGATCGGCGTCGGAGTCGCGATCGTGAAGCAACGCGATGCGGTGGAGCAGCAGCGTCTCGCCACCGCCCGCCAGCTCGTCGTCCAAGCCGACACCATCCGCGACACCGATCCGCAGACCGCGCTGCGCCTGGGCGTCGCAGCCGAGCGCATCCACCCCGGCGGTGAGATGCGGGCCGGCCTGGTTCAGACCCTCGTCACCACCCGTTATGCAGGCACGCTCCCGGAACGGCAAGGCTATCCGCACTCCGTGGTTTTCGCCCCTGACGGGCGCACCCTGGCCACCGGCGGCGACGGAGCGGCGACGTTGTGGAACCTGACCGACCCGGCCCGACTGAAGCTGCATGAGCTGGCCCTGGCCAGTGGCCCCACATCGGTAGCGTTCGCTCCCACCGGCAACACCCTGGCCACCGGCAGCGACGACGGCACGGTGATCTTGTGGGACGTCACCGACCCGGTCCGACCCCGGCAGCGCGGGCTACCGCTGGCCGGTCATAACGACTGGGTGTCCTCAATGGCGTTCTCGCTCGACGGGCAGATGCTGGCTACCGGCAGCTTCGACAGCACCGTGCTCCTGTGGGACGTGCGCGATCCGGTCCACCCCCGCCGACTCGGCCAACCCCTCACCGCTCACGCCGCCTCGGTGTCGGCGGTGGCTTTCTCGCGTGATGGGCGCACCCTGGCCACTGCTGCCAACGACGGCACGGTGATCCTGTGGGACCTCACCGACCCGGCCCGACCTCAGCCGCGCCGATTACCACTGCCTAGTGACACTGAATGGGTGGATTCCGTGGCGTTCGCTCCGGAGGGGAACACCCTGGTCACTTCCGGCTCCGGCGGCACCGTCCTGTGGGACCTCACCGATCCCGTTCGACCCCAACCGCGCGGGCAACCCATCATTGGAGGTGAGGGCACGTTCGTCGGTGACGCGAACACGCTAGCCACCGACCGCTCCGACGGCACCGTCCTGCTGTGGGACGTCACCGACTCGGCCCGACCCCGGCAGCGCGGGCTACCGCTGGCCGGTCATACCGACGTGGTGCGCTCGATGGCGGTCGCTCCTGACCGGCGCACCCTGGCCACCGCCAGCCAGGACGGGACAACGATTCTGTGGGACCTCACCGACCCGGCGCAGCCTCGCCCGCTCGGCCAGCTCCGCACCGGTCATTCGGGACCCGTGAACTCAGTGATGTTCTTCCCCGACCGCAACGTTGTGGGCACCGGAAGCGACGACGGCACCGTGCTTCTGTGGGACTTCACGGAGCCGACCCGACCCAGCCGCATCGGTCCACCGCTCGCTGGTCGCACCAGCTCGGTGCGCTCGATGGCCCTCACGCCCAACGGGCATACCCTGGCCACCGGTGATGGTGACGGCATCGTGCTCTTATGGGACGTGACTAACCCGGCTCACCCCAGCCGCATCGGCTCGCCCTTCGACGGAGGCGACAAAGTGAGTTTGACTCCCGATGGGCACATCTTGGCCACCGGTAGCCAGGACGGAAAGACGATTCTGTGGGACCTCGCTGACCTAGCTCGGCCCCGTCAACTCGGTGCACCTCTCACTGCCCCCAGTAACCTCCCTGATCACCATTACGGTGTGATCTCCGTGGCGTTCGGGCCTGACGGACGCATGCTCGCGACAGGTGGCTCCGATCATTCCGTGATCTTGTGGGATCTCACCGATCCGAGCCGATCCCGCCGCATCGGTCCACTCCCCACCGGCCATGGTGAGGAGGTGAATTCGGTGGCGTTCTCCCCCGATGGGCGGACCTTGGCCACCGGCAGCCTCGACCGCACCGTGATCCTGTGGGACCTCACCGACCCGAGCCGACCCCGTCGCATCGGATTACCTTTGCTCGGCCACACGAAAGGGGTCAGGTCGGTAGCGTTCGCTCCCGACGGGAACACCCTGGCCACCGCCAGCACCGACAACACGGTGATTCTGTGGGACCTCACCGACCTGACCCGTCCGCATCGACTCGGCCAGCCCCTCATCGGCCACGATAGCGGAGTGTTCTCGGTGGATTTCTCGCCTGAGGGGCGCAGCTTGGCCACTGCCGGCGCCGACCGCACGGTGATCCTGTGGGATCTCACCCGCCTCAACCACCTTCGGGATCACGCAGTAGAGCGCGCCTGCGCTATCGCTGGGGGTGGTCTCGATCGGGACGAATGGGCCGGGTACGTCCGAGGATTGCCGTATCAGGACACCTGCTCCAGCTGACCTCGGCTACGCGTGGCGGTAGTCCACGGCGCTGTAGCGGTCCAGGCGGCCGAGGTGGTGGGTGCTGCGGACCTGGCGGACGGTGCCGCTGCGGGAGCGCATCACCAGTGACTCGGTGATGGCGCGGTCGCGCCCGTAGCGCACGCCGTGCAGCAGCTCGCCGTCGGTGATCCCGGTCATCACGAAGAACGAGTCGTTGCCGTCGACCAGGTCGTCGGCCGTCAGCACCGCCTCGAGGTCGAGCCCGGCCTCGTCGGCCCGGCGTTGCTCCTCGTCGCTGCGGGGATGCAGCCTGCCTTGCAGCACACCGCCGAGGCACTGGATCGCGCAGGCGGTGATCACGCCTTCCGGGGTGCCGCCGATCCCGAGCAGCAGGTCGACGCCGGAGTCGGGGGTCGCGGCCAGCACCGCCGCGGCGACGTCGCCGTCGGTGATGAATTTGATCCGGGCTCCGGCGTGGATCACCCGCCTGGCCAGTTCGTCGTGCCGGGGACGTTCGAGCATGCAGACCGTGATGTCCTCCGGCGCGCATCCCTTGACGCGGGCCAGGGCAGCGATGTTGTCCTCGGGGGATTGCCGGATGTCGACCACCTCGACGGCCTCCAAGCCGGCCACGAGCTTGTCCATGTAGAACACCGCGGACGGGTCGTACATGGCGCCCCGGGGCGCGACCGCGAGCACCGACACCGCGTTGCCCATCCCCTTGGAGGTCAGCGTGGTGCCGTCGACCGGGTCGACGGCGACATCGCATGGTGTCCCGGTGCCGGAGCCGACCCGCTCGCCGTTGTAGAGCATCGGGGCGTCGTCCTTCTCGCCCTCACCGATGACGACCACGCCGTCCATCGCGACGGTCCCCATCATCGCCCGCATCGCGGCCACGGCTGCGGCGTCGGCACCGTCTTTGTCCCGGCGGCCGACCCACCGGCCTGCTGCCATCGCGGCGGCCTCGGTGACCCGCAGCAGATCCAGTGCCAGATTGCGGTCGGGTTGGGGTCGGACTGTCGGTGTCGTCTGTGCTGCAGCTGCCTGTGCCATACCAGCACCCTAAGCACCCCCCAACCACCCCCACCTCCCTCAACGGGAGGAGTCCCCGGGGGATCGTGCCCCCGCATTCAGCGGGCTCAGCGGGGTTATTCGGCGCTGGAAACCCCGCTGAGCCCGCTGAATGGGGAGGCCGGGGTACCTCGGGGCTGAAAGTGCCGGTAACGCTGAAGTGGATATTGGCGACATAACGGGCGCGGCGTTCGAGAACCTGGCGTGTTCCTGCTGGCTGGGGCCGCCCGGATGGACTGGGCCGGTGTTGTCGCACGGGAGGCGCTTTGATCATGCCGGCTACTGTCAAGAAGGCGCTAGCGGGGGTGACGTGACTTTGCTGCAGGAATGTTTGCACCGCTACGGCTACCGGATTTCCATCGACGGTGGCTTCGGGCCGATCACCGACGCGACGGGCTGCTGGCGCCTCGAGGTGAGTATCCGGGTCGGCTTGGACATCTTCTCCGGATTCATGCGCGTCGACGGCATGCGCACCGCCTACCGGAGATACAACGGCTCGGGTCCGGCGGCGGATGCGATGTCTCGCACACCCGGGTTCCAGCACATCGTCGGAACGTTCTGATAGCCCAAGCAGCCGTATCTCCGTAGATCCCTTTATCTCGAGGGTTATCCATGGCAAGCGCGAGAGGCAGCGATGACGCCTGAACCAGAGTATGACGCTACGATCCCCACTCCTGTCGACGCCGTCGACGACACCACCCAGCCGGGATGCGGCTATCCAGTCGACCGCACGCACGACGACTGGCCCGGCGAAGCCGCTCCACCGAAGGAGAACGACTGATGGCCTGGCGTGGATGGATATCGACCGGCTCACCGACGAGCTGGCGGCCACGCGCGATCCCCGGATCAAATACATCATCGCGAATCGGCTGATCCTGGACAGCCGCCCTGGTAACAATCCGTGGCGCTGGGTCCGTTACAACGGCCCCAATTCGCACACGAGCCACTTCCACTTGTCGGTGCTGTCCACACCGATCTGCGATGACACGCAGCGGTGGCGGCTGGCCAGTTTTAACGGCATCCCTGACGCGCCGCCTTTGCCGCCGGCCGAGACCGTCACGGTGCAGAAGCTCGGGTCGACCGGAGCGCGAGTCACCAAGCTGCAACAGGTTCTCAACAAATGGTACCCATGGCTGCACTTGGCCGAGGACGGCATCTTCGGCCCGGCCACCGAAACAGCCGTCAAAGAGCTCCAGCGCCGAGCCGGCATCGCCGTAGACGGCATCGCCGGCCCAGCCACCTTCCGCGTCCTTGGCATGCTCTAACCCCACCTCCCGCCGCATTCAGCGGGCTCAGCGGGGTTTCCAGCGCCGAATAACCCCGCTGAGCCCGCTGAATGCGGACGGGGTGGGAGGTGGATGTCACCGGGCGGTAAGGGTTGGGGGTGGGGTGAGGCGGGAGACTTGTGGTGACGCTTGGTGAGGGGGGGTCGTGTGGCGAGAGACGCGGGCGGCGCTGCTGGTGCTGGCCAAGGCGCCGGTGCCGGGTGAGGTGAAGACCCGGCTGTGCCCACCGGCCACCCCGGCTCAGGCCGCCCGCATCGCCGCGGCGGCTCTGCTGGACACCCTGGATGCGGTGCTGGCGGTGCCGCAGGTGACACCCGTGATTGCGCTGACCGGCGATATCACCACAGCGATCGACGCCGCCGAGCTGACCGCTCGGTTGCGGGCCACCACGGTGTTGCCCCAGCGCGGGACGACGCTGGGGCAGCGGATCGTCGCCTCCCTCGCTGACGCGGCTGCGGTGGCCGGTGACCTGCCGGTGCTGCAGATCGGGATGGACACCCCGCAGGTCGATGCCGCGCTGCTCAGCCACTGCCTGGATCTGCTCGACGGCGACGGGGTGGACGCCGTGTACGGGCCGGCGGCTGACGGTGGTTGGTGGGCGCTGGGGCTGCGGCGACCCGAGGTGGCCGAGCTGATCGGCCATGTTCCGACGTCGCGCCCGGATACCGGGGCACGGACCCTGGCCGTGCTACGAGGCGCCGGATTCCGGGTGGTGGAACTGCCCGAACTATCCGATGTGGACACCTGGGCGGACGCCACCAAGGTGGCCACCGAAGTACCCGCGGGACGGTTCGCCGCCGCGGTTGCCGCACTGTCGGCACAGTGCGGCGGCCGCCGGTGAGCGCGGCGGTTTTCGACGCCGCCCTGGCCGGTCGGCCAACCCGGCTCGTCGGCGATGACGGACGGATCCTTGCGGTGGCCGTGCAGCGCTGGCTGGCACCCGCCGGCGGCGAAGACGAGTGGCTGCTGGACCGCTGCACCGGGCCGACGGTGGACCTGGGTTGCGGCCCTGGCCGGTTGGTGGCCGAGCTGGCTGGTCGCGGCGTGCCCGCGCTGGGCGTGGACTGCTCGCACCAGGCTGTCCGGCAGTGTCACTCCCGGGGCGCGCCGGTGTTGCACCGCGACGTCTTCGCGCCGCTGCCCGGCGAGGGACGGTGGCACCACGTGCTGCTGGCCGACGGCAACATCGGCATCGGCGGGGACCCGGTGCGGCTGCTGCGTCGTTGCGCTGCGCTGCTGCGCCCCGGTGGCACCATGCTGGTCGAAGCCGAGCACTCCGGAGCCGGGCTGTGGCGGGGGGCCGCCCGGCTCCAGGTAGCCGGTGCCGCTACCGGACCCTGGTTCCCCTGGGCGGTCGCCGGGTTGCCGGCGCTCGCCGGGCTCGCCGCGCAGATCGGGTTGCGGGTCGACAACCGGCACCGCGGGGGTCGCTGCTTCATCGAGCTGCGCACGTCAGCAGACGGTAAGCGGCATCAGGCCGCCGGGGCGCTAGCGTCGGGATCATGTTGCGCACGTGGGCCCGCCGGATAGTGGAGCACCCGCCGCCGGGGCCGTTCCGGGCCGGTTTCTGGCGTAGCCCGTTGCGCGGCCGGTGGCTCACCGCGGTGCTCGGTGCCGCGTTGCTGCCCGGTATCACGCTGATGTTCCTCACCGGCCTGGCGTCCTACGCCGCCTACAACCCCAACCTGGCGCCGGGCAACGACACCACACCGGACAAGGGACTGCTGGGCTCGTGGCTGCCGACCTGGCCGGCCGGTCCGTCCTGGCTGTACTGGGTGACCCAGGGCGTGCACGTCACGCTCGGGCTGGTACTCATCCCGATCGTGGCGGCCAAGCTGTGGTCGGTGCTGCCCACGCTGTTCGAGTGGCCACCGGTCCGGTCGGTCACTCACCTGGTGGAGCGGGCGTCGCTGCTGCTGCTGGTCGGCGGTGCGGTGTTCGAGCTGGTCACCGGCGTGATGAACATCCAGTACTACTACGCTTGGCCGTTCAGTTTCTACCAGGCGCACTACTACGGGGCGTGGGTGTTCATGTCTGCGTTCGTGGTGCACGTGGCACTGCGGCTGCCCCGGATGGTCAGCGCACTGCGCACCCGCAGCCTGCGCGACGAACAGCCCGACCACCTGGTGTCCCCTGATCCCGCCCCGCCGACCATCTCGCGGCGGGGTGCGTTGGGCATGGTTGCGGCCGGCTCGTTGGCGCTGGGCGGGCTCAGCGTGGGCCAGACCATCGGTGGCTCGGCCCGATCGACCGCGCTGCTGGCTCCGCGGGGCCAGGACGTCGGTCCTACCGATTTCCAGGTCAACAAGACCGCCGCCGTGGCGGGGATCGGTCCGGTCGATGACAGCTGGCGACTGGCGCTCGCCGGCCAGGGGAGCATGGCCCTGTCCCGCGCCGAGCTGCTGGCCCTGCCGCAGCACACCGCCCGGCTGCCGATCGCCTGCGTGGAGGGCTGGTCCACCGGCGTGCAGACCTGGACCGGGGTGCGGCTGGCCGACCTCGCCGGGCTGGTGGGCGCCGCACCCGGGGCCCGGCTGTTCGTCGAGTCGCTGCAACGCGGCGGCGGGTTCGGCTCGGCGACACTGTCCGCCGGGCAGGTCACCGCATCCGACGCGCTGCTCGCACTCCGGGTCAACGGCGCAGACCTGAGCCCCGACCACGGCTTCCCGGCCCGGGTGGTCGTTCCCGCACTACCCGGAGTGCACAACACCAAGTGGGTGGCCCGGATGACGTTCCTGCCATGACCGGCCGGCTGCTGGTGCTGCTGGCCGGTTTCGTCGTCGCCGGCTACGCCGGGGTCCGGTTGCTGGCCGGCAACCCGACCGGGGTCGGGGTCTGGTTCGTCGGCAGTGCCGTGCTGCACGACCTGGTGCTCTTCCCGCTCTACGCCGGCGCGGACGCCGCGCTGGTCATGCTGCTGCGCCGGCGCCCCGCGCTGGCCACGGTGGCCGGTGTTGCTTGGCTGAACCACCTGCGGGTCCCCGCGATGATCTCCGGGTTGTTGCTGCTGGTGTGGTCCCCGCTGATCCTGCGGCTGCCCACGGCCTACTCCGAGGCGTCCGGTCTGCCGGCGCAGCCGTTCCTGGCGCGCTGGCTGGCCGTGACCGCGGTGCTGTTCGTGATCTCCGTGGTTTTCCTGGCGGGGCGAGTTGTCAGAGTCCGGAGGGCAGCATGAGCTCAGGTGGTGTCGTGCTTGTCGTCGACGACGACGTGCTGGTGCGGGACGTGGTCCGCCGTTATCTGGGCCGCGCCGGGTACCACGTCACGGTCGCCGGGGACGGTGAGCAGGCGCTGCATGCGGCCGAGGCCGAACCGCCCGACCTGGTGGTGCTCGATCTGATGCTGCCCGGCATTCCCGGCCTGGAGGTGTGCCGGCGGTTGCGGGCTGTGGGCCCGGTGCCGGTCGTCATGCTCACCGCCCTGGGTGAGGAGGAGGACCGCATCGCCGGCCTGGAGCTGGGCGCCGACGACTACATCACCAAACCGTTCAGCCCCCGTGAGCTGGTGCTCCGGGTCGCCTCGGTGCTCCGAAGGGCCCGGGCCCCGCAGCCGATGGCCCAGCTGCCGCCGGTCACCGACGGCGGGCTGATGGTCGATGCCGCGGCGCGCCGGGCGGTGCTGGACGGCCAGGAGCTGGGGCTCACCACCCGGGAGTTTGACCTGCTGGCCTTCCTGATCCGGCACCCGGGCCGGGCCTTCACCCGCAGCGAGCTGCTCGAGCAGGTCTGGGGCTGGACCTTCGGCGACCAGTCCACGGTGACCGTCCACGTGCGACGGTTGCGGGAGAAGGTGGAGGCCGACCCCACCATCCCGCAGCGGATCGCGACCGTGTGGGGTGTGGGCTACCGCTACGACCGCAAGGAGTGATCGCGGTGCTCGACGAGCTGCGCCACGTCGGCCCGGTCGCGTTGCTGTGCACCCTGCCGGTGGCCCTGGTCGGCGCGCTGCTGCTGCACTACATGCGGCGCCGCTCGATCACCGCGGCGGTCACGGTGCTGGTGCTGGTCCCGGTGGCGGCGACACTGGCCGGGGTGCTGGGCGTCAACGGGTTGATGTTCACTCCGCAGCTGACCGCCGAGCTTGCGGTGGCCGCTGCGGTGGCGGCGGTGAGCGTGCCGGCCGGGTTGCTGCTCGGCCGGGGCATCGCGGCCGAGGTGACCTGGCAGCGCGAGGCCCGCGCCCGGGACCGGGCGGCCGAGTCGGCCCGCCGCGAGCTGGTCGCCTGGATCAGCCACGATCTGCGCACTCCGTTGGCCGGGATCCGGGCGATGACCGAGGCACTGGCCGACAGTGTGGTGACCGACCCCGACGACGTCGCCCAGTACGCCCAGCGGATCGGGCAGCAGACCCAGCGGCTGTCCGGCATGGTCGATGACCTGTTCCAGCTGTCCCGGATCAGCTCCGGGGCGTTGCGGCTGACGTTGTCGGCGATCCCGCTGGGCGAGGTCGTCTCCGAGGCGTTGGCCGTCGAGTCCGTCACCGCTGCCCGCAAGGGTGTGCGCTTGTGTGCTGACGCTGCTAGTGAGTGGCCCGTGGTGCAGGGCAGCGACCCGGAGCTGGCCCGGGTGGTCCGCAACCTGCTGTCCAACGCGATCCGGCACACCCCGCCGGACGGCACCGTGGTGGTCGCCGCGGGAGCCCGCGACGGGCAGGCCTGGTTACGGGTCGACGACGCCTGTGGCGGCATTCCCGAGCAGGACCTGGACCGGGTCTTCGACGTCGCCTACCGCGGCAACCCCGCGCGTACCCCAACACCCGCCGACGAGTCCGGTGCCGGCCTGGGCCTGGCCATCGCCCGCGGCCTGGTCGAGGCCCATGCCGGCCGCATCGAGGCCCGCAACCACGGCCCCGGCTGCCGCTTCGAGATCCTCCTCCCACTCGCGCCCACCCCCGAGTGACCTGCTTCCGCATTCAGCGGGCTCAGCGGGGTTATTCGGTGCCGATAACCCCGCTGAGCCCGCTGAATGCGGAGTCAACCGCGACATAGGATCTCGCCGTGCGGGATGGTGAACCAGGCGTCGTTGTGGGCGGCCCAGTGGTGCCAGGCGTCCGCCATGTCCTGGAGGTCTTGGCGGGTGGCCAGGTGGCGGTCCAGGGCTTGGGTGGCGAGGGCCGAGCTGGTGATGCGGTCCGCCCAGAGGCTGCCCCACCAGGCGCGTTCCTCCGGCCACAGCCGAGGTCCAGCAGCCGCCGGCCCGGCCGTAGGTACGGGACCAGGGTAGGCGGCGGAGTTGTCCACGGTCCGCCGGCGGTGTGACCGCAGCACGCTGTCGTGGTGGCCATGCGTATAGATGTCGCGCTGATCGGTCACCGGGTCAGGCTGCCACGCCACTGTCGTCACGGCGCTGGTGCACGGTACGAGGAGTGCGATCGTTGGGTGAGAGCGTTAGCCCTGCACGTGTGAGAGCCGTAGCGATAGACGTGCGAAAACGATAGCAATGAGTGTGTGAAAACGATAGTCTGCGGTATGGCCTACATCCCGCGTTTGGTCGACCCGCTCCTGGAACGACTACTCGCCGGCTTGCCCGCGGTACTGGTGGTCGGGCCCCGCGCCAGCGGAAAAACCACCACCGCCCGCCGCCATGCCGCCGATGAGCTGCGGCTCGATCGCCCCGCCGACGCGGCGACGGCACGGGCCGACCCCGATCTTGCCCTGCGGATCCGTCGTACTCCGCTGCTGGTCGACGAGTGGCAGCTGGTGCCCGAGGTGCTCGGCGCGATCAAGCGAGCGGTGGACGACGAACCAAGGCCTCAGCGCTTTGTGATCACCGGCTCCACCCAGGCGGACCTCACCGCCGCGGGATGGCCGGCTACTGGACGCGCGGTACGCGTCCCGATGTGGGGCCTGTCTCAGCGCGAGCTCGTCGGCAACCCGCGCGACCCCTCAGTGATCGACCGGATCGCCGCCGACGGGGTGCTCGCGCTGGGCCGCAGCCCCGATCCGCCGGACCTTGCCGGCTACGTCGAGGCCGCGCTACGAGGCGGTTTCCCGGACGTCGCGTTGCAGCCCGACCGCGGCCTTCGACGGCGCTGGCTGGACAGCTACGTCGACCAGATCGTGGCGCGCGACGGTGCGTTGGTGGACGGCGGCCGAGATCCGGTGCGGATCCGCCGCTACCTGCAGGCCTGCGCGGTGAACACGGCCGGCACCGTCATGCACAAGACGCTCTACGACGCTGCCGAGGTCAACCGGCTCACCGCCGTCGGCTACGACCGGCTGCTGACGGCGTTGCTCGTCATCGATCCGTTGCCGGCGTGGAGCACCAACCGGCTCTCCCGGCTGACCAGCACACCCAAACGTCACCTCGTCGAGCCGGCGCTGCTCGGACCGCTGGTAGGGGTCGATGCCGCGTCCGTGCTCCGCGACCCGGACCTGCTCGGTCGGCTGCTCGACAGCTTCGTCGTCGCCCAGCTGCGACCGGAGCTCGCGGCGTCCGACCGATCACCACGTCTGTACCACCTGCGTCAGCAGGACGGACGGCACGAGGTGGACCTCATCATCGAGCTCGCCGACGGCCGGATCATCGCGATCGAGGTCAAGGCGGCCAGCGCGCCCTCCCGGGCCGACGCCCGGCACCTGATCTGGCTGCGGGAGCAGCTCGGCGACCGGGTGTCGGCCGCCTTGGTACTGCACGCCGGCCCGCACCATTACCCGCTCGGCGACGGGGTACACGCGGTGCCGATCTGCTCCCTCTGGGCGCCCTGACACCGCTCGCCCTGACATCGATGCCACTGTGTGATCACCGACACCGGATGGGGCATCGACGAGCTTGCCCGCACCACGCCGACTCGTCACCACCGGCGCGGCGCGTTAGTGGCCCCGCAGTCCAGGTGCGTGGTCGGCTGGTCACGCAGCCGCCGCGCGGTGTCCAGCGGCACGATCCAGCTGAACCTGTTGCTGCTGAGCCGCAGGCACTCCAGCTCCAGCTCCAGGTAGACGTGCTCGTCCTCCGCGGGATCGAGTAGCCGGCTCTCGCGCCGTAGCTCACCGGTGTGGTCCTCCCAGCGGGTAGGTGCTTGCCGGCGTCCCGGGCGGCGACGACCCCGTCCGGGGTGCACACCCGGCGCATCTCGCGCAGTGCCTCGACGGGGTGCGCCAGGTGTTGCAGGACCTGGTGGGCGTGCACGACGTCGAACGTGGCGTCCGGGAAGTCCAGCTGGTACACGTCGGCGAAGGAGACGTTGGGCACGCCGTGGCGCTGCGCCTCGGCGCGGGCCTCGCCGAGCGGTGCCGGGTCGTTGTCGATGCCCACCACGGTGCCGGGTGCCACCCGTCGGGCGAGGTCGGTGGTGAGGGTGCCCGGGCCACAGCCGAGGTCCAGCAGCCGCCGGCCCGGCCGTAGGTGCGGGACCAGGGTAGGCGGCGGAGTTGTCCACGGTCCGCCAGCGGTGCGACCGCAGCACGCTGTCGTGGTGATAGATGTCCCGCGAATCGCTCACCCATCCCATCGTCGCAGATCGCGACATGGATGCTTATCGCTGTCTGGAGGGCATCCTGGACCGCGATATGGATGCTTGTCGCGGTGCGCGAACGGGGGTTTAGGGTGGTAGCAGCGCGAAGCCTTCTCTTGCGGCCGCTGTTCGTAGGGTGTTGGCGAAAGCTGCCACTGTGCGGCAGTCCGGTACCGCCTCGGCGGCGGCTTTCGCGCTGGCTGGCTGAACTGCATCGGCAGCGCGCAAGCTGTGCACGCCGACCAGCCGAGCTGCGGATTCCAGAATGTCTGCGGTCGCGGCCACCACGCCGAAGCGTGGCTGGTTTTCGGCAGACCCGTGGTAGTCGGCTGCGAATGCGGCGACGAGGACCGCGGCGTCTGCGGGGTCGAGTTCGCCCATCCGGTGCTTGCGCCAGATCGCTGCGGGCACCTCCACCCTGGCCGATGAAGACACGACGAGACGGGCTTGCTCGCGGACCGGTTTGTGGTCCGGCTCGTCGCATAGAGCTTCACCAGGGCTGAGGAGTCAGCGGAGACGATCACTCGTGGCCTTCGTGGACCAGGTCCGCCAGCTGGTGACCGTGGTCGGCTCGACGCCGCGCGCCGGCCAGGTCGTCCGCTGCCGGCCTGGGTCGGGGTGGGCCGACTGGCGCCGGCAGGCTTGCGGCGGCCAGCCGCTCGCGGACCCGCAGCGACTCGTCGTCGGTCAACTCCGGGTCGGTGGCGGCATCGAGCACGCGCTACCGTGAGCCGGTGGCCGATGGGACCTACCCCGACGGGACTTATCGCTGCGTGGCCCGTATCGCGCAGGGTCTGTTCCGTGCCCTGGACCTGCGTCTGGATGTCGTGGGGCAGGAGCACGCGCCGGCCACCGGTGGCGCCGTGGTGGTGCTGAACCACACCGGTTACCTCGACTTCGCGCTCGCCGGTACCCCGTTCTGGCGGGAGCGAAAGCGGCTGGTGCGCTTCATGGCCAAGCAGGAGGTGTTCACCAGCCGGGTGACCGGGCCGTTGATGCGGGCCATGCACCACATCCCCGTCGACCGTGCCGCTGGGGCGGCCTCGTTCCGGGCCGCGGTCGAGGTGTTGCGGGCGGGCGAGTTGGTGGGAGTCTTCCCGGAGGCGACGATCAGCCGCAGCTTCTGCCTCAAGGAGTTCAAGTCCGGCGCCACCCGGATGGCGCGCGCCGCGGCTGTTCCGGTGATCCCGGTGACGCTGTGGGGCAGCCAGCGGGTGTGGACCAAGGATCGCAAGCCCACTCTCGGCGCCGCACGGCACATCCCGATCAGCATCACCATCGGAGCACCATTCACGCCCGGGCGTGGGGCAGCCGCCGACGCCGCGCTGGTCGACGTGATGAACGACCTGCTCGACGCCACTCGCGCGCGCTACCCGGAGGCGCCCGGCAGCGACCCCTGGTGGGTGCCGGCGCACCTCGGGGGCACGGCGCCGACGCCGCAACGGGCCGCCGAGCTGGATCGGTCGTGAGTGCGTAACAGTGTTATAGCACCCAATGCCACTCACAACCGGGCTGCGGCCCGAGATCGGGCCGCAGCCCGCCGCTCCTCGAACCGGCTGGCCTGGGCGTCGAGCTGGGTGAGGAAGTCAGCGAGCTCGGTGCGGGCCTTCTCGCCCTCGGCGTCCAACCCTTCCAGGTCGAACACCCCCCAGTTGCGCAGCAGCGGCCAGATCACCTCGTCGTGATGGATGCGCAGGTCATAGATGCCGGCGCGAGCGATCAACGCGGCCTTGCGGGCGAAGCCGGGGATGACGATGCCCGGCATCGCGAAGTCGGTGACCTCGTCGGTGATCGCCCGCAGGGTGGGGCCGGGGGAGATTTCCAGGGCGGCTCTGACGAGGTTGCGGTAGAAGACCATGTGCAGGTTCTCGTCGGTGGAGATCCGGGCGAGCAGCCGTTCGGCGAGGAGGTCCGCGGTGTAGCGGCCGGTGTTGCGATGCGAGATCCGGGTGGCCAGCTCCTGGAAGGAGACGTAGGCCAGCACCCGCAGCAGGGGTGCCTCTTGGGTGTCGTAACCGGTCTGCATGACCTGCATCCGGGCTCGTTCCAGCTCCACCGGGTCGACGCCGCGGGTCACCAGCAGGTAGTCCCGGATGCAGTACGCGTGCCGGCCCTCCTCGGCGGTCCAGCGGTGCACCCAGGTGCCCCAGGCGCCGTCGCGCCCGAAGGCGCGCTCGATCTCCCGGTGGTAGCTGGGCAGGTTGTCCTCGGTGAGGAGGTTGACCTCCAGCGCGGTCCGGGCGATCGGTGACAGCTGCGACTGCTCCGGGTCCCATGGTTGCCCACCGAGGTCGGCGTAGTCGCGGCCCAGGCTCCACGGCACGTACTCGTGCGGCATCCACTCCTTGGCGGCGGCCAGGTGCCGGTTGAGGTTCTCGATGACCACCGGCTCGAGGTCGTGGAGCAGGCGGGTGCTGTCTGACGTCGTCATGGCAGTCCTTACCCGAGTCGGTACGAGCCTGATAACGCAACCGTATCGGTTGGCTCGTTACCCATCACCGGCTGCCACCAGGCACTCTGGGAGCGTGCCGGGTCCGGATGCCCCCCCGCCGTTGACGGCGCTGCTCGGCGGTCGCTGGGCCGCGCTGGACGCTACCGCGCCCGCCGCCGCCTTCGTGGCCGCCTGGTTGGTCTCGGGCGGCTCGCTGGGCTGGGGCGCGGGGGTAGCGCTGGTCACCGGCGCCGTGGTGGCGGCGCTGCGCTGGCGCCGCGGTAACCGCCCGCTGGCCGCCGTGCTGGGTCTGCTGGGTGTCTTGGTGGCGGCGCTGATCGCCTTGTACACCGGCCGGGCCGCGGACTTCTTTCTCGCCCAGTTGCTGTCCAACGTCGTCAGCGCGCTGGTCTGGACGGTCAGTGTGCTGGCTCGCTGGCCACTGCTCGGCGTGGTCGTGGGTGGGGTGCTGGGGCAACGCAGCGCCTGGCGTCGCGATCCTGCCCTGCTCCGGGCGTACTCCCTGGCGTCCTGGGTGTGGGTGGGGCAGTACCTGGTCCGGGTCGCGGTGTTCACGCCGCTGTGGTTGGCCGGCGCGGTGGTGGCACTGGGGATCGCCCGGATCGCGCTGAGCTGGCCGCTCGTCGCAGTCTGCGTCGCGGTCAGCGGTGCGGTATTGATTCGGGCGTTACCCGCCGACCACCCTGGGCTACGCTCATTTCCGCACCACCACGAGTAGTGAGCGGGATACTCATCGGAGGAGAGCGGCGTCCAGCCAAATGGGTGCTTCACCGCTGCGTCACTGATCCGTAACGTGGAGTGCTTGTCGGGGGAGTGAGATTGCGCGCCTACCTGGAATGAAAGGACCCGATCTGTGCCCCCCCGAAGCTGGCCCCGCTCGCTGGTTGCCGCGGTCTTGGGATTACTGCTCAGTCTGGGTGTGCTGCTGCCTGTTCGCGCTGCGCCGGCAGCAGCAGACTCCGCCGGTCTTGAGTCGAGCCTGCGAGCCGCACTGGGCAGCTCGTTCGCCGGTGCATGGCTCGAGTCCGGCAAGAACGGCATGATCGTCGCCACCACCGACCCCTCCGCTGCGCAACGGGTCCGGGCCGCCGGCGCCCAGCCGCGACTGGTGGCGCGCAGCCTGCTGGCCCTGGATCGGGCGATGTCGGTGCTGGACGCCCGGGCCGGCGGCGTCCCCGATGAGGTGACCGGCTGGCACGTCGACCCGGCCAGCAACTCCGTCGTGGTGTCGGCTACCGACGACGCGGCTGCCCAGCAGTTTGCGGCAGGCCAGGACGCGGTGCGCATCGAGCACGTCAGCGCCCGCCCGATGCTGCTCGCCGACCTGCGCGGTGGCCTCAAGATCACCAGTACCGAGGGTGGGCGTTGCTCGGTCGGTTTCAACGCTGTCTCCGGCAGGTCGCGTTACATCATCACCGCCGGGCACTGCACCAAGCTGGGCGGCATCTGGTCCGGGCCCGACGGCAATACCATCGGCCCGACTGCCGAGGCATCGTTTCCCGGTCACGACTTCGGCCTGATCGAGGTGACGTCGGATGCCTGGGAGCAGACCGCCGAGATCGACACCGACAGCGGCCCGCTCACCGTGACAGGTGTCGAGCCGGCCCCGGTGGGGTCCCCGGTCTGCCGCTCCGGGTCTGCCAGTGGCTACTTCTGCGGCCGGATACGGGCCGTCAACGAGACCGTGAACTACGGCGGTGGCGACATCGTCCGCGGGCTCACCAGGACGGATATCTGCGCCGACGCCGGTGACTCCGGTGGCCCCTTCGTCAGCGGCACGCAGGCGCAGGGAACACTGTCCGGCGGCTCCGGGGGCTGCCTGCTCGGTGGCCAGAGCTACTTCCAGCCGATCAACGAGGTGCTGTCCACCTACGGGCTGAAATTGCTCGTCGGCGAGGCATCCGGGGGCGCCGGCGGCTCCGGAGACGACAGCTAGCGGTGGCGCAGCCGCTGGGCGAAGGCGGCGGCTGCCGCCCGGGGATCCGCTGTCTCGGTGATCGCGCGTACCACCACGACGCGGTCCGCACCGGCGGCGAGCACCTCGTCGAGCCGTTTCACGGTCTCGATGCCGCCGATCGCGAACCAGGGGCGCTCCGGGCCGGCCGTCGCGGTGCTGCGGATCAGCTCCAGCCCGGTGGGGGGACGACCGGGCTTGGTCGGGGTCGGCCAGCACGGGCCGGTGCAGAAGTAGTCCACCCCGCGCGCTGCGTCGGCGTCGGCGGCCTGACCGGGATCATGCGTGGACCGGCCGATCACCACGCCGTCACCGAGGATCCGGCGGGCCCAGCCGACCGGCAGGTCGTCCTGGCCCAGGTGCAGTACCTGCGCACCGGCGGCCAGCGCGACGTCGGCCCGATCGTTGACCGCCAGCAGCGCACCGTGGCGCCGGCAGGCCCGGGCCAGTATCTCCAGCGCGGCGAGCTCGGCGCGCGCTTCCAACGCCTTGTCCCTCAGCTGGATGATGTCCACCCCGCCGGCCAGCGCCGCGTCGGCGAACTCGGCGAGGTCACCGCGGCCGGTCCGAGCGTCGGTGCACAGGTACAGCCGTGCGTCGGCCAGCCGGGTCCGGATCTGTGCCCCGTCCATGGAAAGAGACCGTAGGCTGGCTGCTGAGCGGGTCATGGGTGACCCCGACTGTCGACGCCTGATCCGGCGCGGGGAGCGTGATGTGCAGTGTGCCCGTCCGGCCCAGGTCTTTTCGGTACTGTCGCTGTGGTCGGTGGTGGTGTCATCGGGTTGAGCTGCGCTTGGCGGGCGGCGTCGGCGGGGTTCGCGGTGACTGTGCACGACCCGGCGCCGGGATCGGGCGCGTCGTACGTCGCCGGCGGGATGCTCGCCCCGGTCACCGAGGCGGTGCCCGGAGAGCCGGAGCTGCTCGCGATGGGGGCGGTCGCGCTGCGCCGCTGGCCGGACTTCGCCGCCGAGCTCACCGCCGCCGGTGCCGACCCCGGGTTACGGACCCGCGGCACGCTCGTGGTCGCGCTGGACCCCGGTGACCGTGCCGAGTTGGACCGCATCGCCGAGCAGTTGTCCCGGGCGGGCCGGCAGGTGGAGGTGCTCCGCGGCTCGCAGGTGCGTCGGGTCGAGCCGTCGCTGGGCCCGCAGGTGCGCCGCGCGTTATCGGTGCCGGGGGATCTGTCGGTGGACAACCGGGCGCTGCTCACCGCGCTGCTCATGGCCTGCCGCCGCGCCGGGGTGAGCTTCCGGAGCCAACGCTGCACGGCGCTGCCCGTGGCCGATGTCGTGGTGCTGGCCGCCGGTGCGCACAGCGCTGCGCTGCATCCCGCGCTGGCTCGGGTGATCCGCCCGGTGAAGGGCGAGATCCTGCGGTTGTCGGCCCGGCCGGGCACCTTGGCGCCGCCGTCGCGGACCGTCCGCGCGATCGTCGGTGGGCGGCACAGCTACCTGGTACCTCGCGACGGCGGGTCGCTGGTGGTCGGAGCCACCCAGCGTGAGGCCGGGTTCGACACTGAGGTCACCGCCGGCGCGGTGCGGGAGTTGCTCGCCGACGCCGAGCGGGTGCTGCCCGCCATCGCGGAGTACACGCTGCAGGAGACCGCGGCGGGGTTGCGCCCGGGTAGCCCGGACAACCTGCCCGTGATCGGGGAGCTGGAGCCCGGGGTGCTCGCCGCTACCGGGCATCACCGGCACGGGATCCTGCTGGCGCCGCTGACCGCCGACGTGGTGCTGGCGCTGCTGCGGGGGGAGGATGTTCCGGGGGTAGCCGCGCCGGCTGCGCCGGCGCGGCT